>CP099650.1:3740636-4364075 GCA_024123915.1 Oxalobacteraceae bacterium OTU3CAMAD1
GCGGCCAGCTCTCAAGCGGACCCAGCGGTGTCGCCGCCCAATCGAACGTGCGCAGCAGTTCTCCCATGGTTCCGCCCCCGGCGGCGAAGGCGATGTTGTGGGCGGGGTGGGGCGGAGACTGACGATGCGGCATGGGCTAACTTTTCCGGTGGCGGTGGCGGATGGCGGGCTTGTTCTGGACAAACCCATCCCGATAGGCGAACGATAGCATTTCCTTTCGCCGGGGATGGGTTTGTACCGTACGGTGCGGCCGCCCGGCCTCAGGCGTTAAGCGGACGGTCCTTGATGAACAGCGCCGTGAGCGCGCCGATGCCGCACAGCGCCATAACGTAGTAGGCCGGCGCCAGCGGCTGGGTTTTCAGCATCAACGTCACCATGATGGGCGTCAGGCCGCCGAAGATCGCATAGGCCACGTTGTAGGAGAACGACAAGCCGGAGAAGCGCACCGGCGCCGGGAAGGCGCGCACCATTGCGCTCGGCACCACACCGACCACGCCCACGCTCAGCCCCAGCAGGGCGTACAGCGGCATCAGCAACTGCGGTTGGGTTTTGAGCGTGGTGTAAAACACATAAGTGCAGATTGCCAGCAGCCCGGCGCCGGCGATGAGCATGCGTCGCGCGCCAAGCCGGTCGGCCAGCACGCCGTAGATCACGCACCCAACAGCCAGCGACAAGGTCGCCACGGTGTTGGCGGGGAGTGCGGTACGGGCGTCGAAGCCGTAGACCTTTTGCAGCAGCGCCGGCGTCATCAGGATCACCACGACGATCGCGGCCGACAGCATCCACGTCAGCAGCATCGACAGCGCGACGGCCTTGCGGTGCTCACGCAGCACGGCCTTCAGCGGCATCTCGGCGGCGAGCGCCTTACGCTGCTGCAGCTCGACAAAGACCGGCGTCTCATGCAGCCAGCGCCGCAGATACATCGCGCCCAGGCCGAACACGCCGCCCAGCACGAACGGCAGGCGCCAGCCGTAGTCCAGCACCTCCGCAGGCGTGAACACGCTGTTGATGCCGGTGGCCACCAGCGAGCCGAGCAGGATGCCGAAGGTCAGGCCGGCGGTCAGGGTGCCGCAGGCGTAGCCGATGTGGCGCGCCGGCACGTGTTCTGACACGAACACCCACGCGCCGGGCACCTCGCCACCGACGGCGGCCCCTTGGCACACGCGCAGGAAGAGCAGTAGCAGGGGAGCGGCCAGGCCGATGCTGGCGTAGGTCGGCAGCAGGCCGATCAGCAAGGTCGGCACCGCCATCAGCAGGATCGACAGATTGAACATCTTCTTGCGCCCCAGCAGGTCGCCGAAGTGGGCCATGACCATGCCGCCCAACGGGCGCACCACGTAGCCGGCGGCGAAGATGCCGAAGGTCTGGAACAGCCGCAGCCAGTCCGGCATCGTCGGCGGGAAAAACAGCGCGCCGATCGAGGTGGCGAAAAAGACGAAGATGATGAAGTCGTAGAATTCCAGCGCGCCGCCGAGCGCGGCCAGCGACAGGGTTTTGTAGTCCTGGCGGGTGAGGGGGCGTTCGGGGGCGCTTTGGCCCGATGCGGCCTTGGCGAGCGATGCTTTGTCGTTTTCTTTATTTTGCATAAGGTTTCGCCTCGTTGGAGTGTTCGATAGCCGGCGTTTCTTCGCTTTGCGGTGGCCGGCTGGGCAAAAGCATTATACAAAGAGAAAGTTGATCGTAGGGGTGGGGGATGCCCGAGGCGGCTATTTGCGGTTGTCTGCGGAGACGATCTCCAGACCCGGTCCAGGTGCTGTTTCCAGGCGAGTAGGAGGGAGGAGCAGGGCCTCGTCATGTTTGTGTTGGCGGTTGAACGATGGCTGACCGAGGACGCGTACTGGCGACTTGACCGGGGATAGCACTTACAGATGTCGCCTCACATCGACGTGTAAAATCTCAACCTCCGCCAATCGCTCAAGAAGAATCAAATGTTCAATTATTTTTACTTTAACAAGATTCTCAAGCTTAGGTATCCCACCGATGCATAACGCAGGTTCAAAGCCGTACATTTCATCGGATGTCAAAGGACCAAGTTTTTTCAACGCTCTTTTAAACAGAGGTTTTTCCGTGTCGTCGGAAAAATCGACATCATCTGGTTCGTTTTCGCTAATAAAATATTGAAGCGCTTTTGTGTCGTCTTCGTGGTTCAGTGTCTCGTCTGGCGGAGTTGTGATAAGAAATCCTGACAATGAATCAATGGTTACAGATTGTCCAGTTTGTTTGTTCCATAAAAACACACGGCCAAACGCCGTCCTTGCAATAGCAAAATAATTTTGCTTGTCACTGATGGTCGCTCTGTCTAACCACACCTCTACGACGGGAAGGTAATCCTGGGGGTTGGTAATCCAATAAAGTCCACTGTTATATCCGCCCCAGCCGTGTATCTGCCAATACTCAAGTAATTTGTTTGGCAACCTACCTCTAAAATTTTCTATCTCTGCACTTTCAGGTTGGGCCTTGCTGAACTGTGGACCAAAATCTGACAAGAACATCTCAAAATATTCATCCATAATTAATCTTTATGTTGTAATGGCCGAAAAACCGCACCGAACAGCAGTTTTCGAGAAGCCGATCATGGTGCCGGTATGCCTGTGCAACCATCTGCGAGGCTAATACGCCATTTTCCCATATCTTTATATTCAAATAGGACTTTGTAGTCAAAGCTGTTATCGACGGTTAAAAGCAGCAATCTAGGGCTATCCTCCATCTCGTTTATCAGTTCTAAGGAGAGTTGGTCCATCGCATCGAAAAAATCATCGTGAGTCAAGGCACTGACAATGAAGACGTCACTTGGGGTTGTGTACGACGCGCATGATTCATGCATGCGTTCTTCAGCGTAAAAACGGTAAAATGCGCGCTGGAATAAAAAATCTAACTCCTGTGCCTTCTCAACAAATAATTTACCCATTTCTGAAATCAAATCCGTTTCGCGTCTTTTCATCTTCATGCCTTAGTTATAGATGTTTCATTCTCGATGCTGATTACCGCAATTAGATTGCAGAATTCTCGACGGCGACGGCTATTGCAAATGCCGGCCAACATCTATGTGCATTATCTCGATTTCGCCGAAACGCTCTAAAAGTATCAGATGTTCAATTGTCTTGAATTTGCGAATGTTTTCCAGGACGGGCATGCCGCCTATACAGAGTGCCGGCTCAAAGCCGTACATCTCGTCTTCGGCAACGGGCCCCAGTTTCTTCAGCGCCCGTTTAAATAATTTCTTCTCTTTCACATCTTCTATATCGAGACGATCTGGCTCTTTTCCAATAAGGAAGGACTGTAATGGGATGGTGTCGTCGCCAGCCACCACCTTTTTATTAGGTGGGGAAGTAATAATTTGCGAGTCTAGGGACACAATTGTTACAGTTTGGCCAGCTTCCTTATTCCACAGGAAAATACGACCAAACGCAGTGCGCGCGATTGCTAAATAGTCGCTCTTATTTTCGATCTGAGTGCTTTCCAACCAAGTTTCGACGACTGAAACGTAGTCGTCTGGATTCACCAACCAAAAAAGGCCCTCATAGTAACCACACCATCCGTAAAGCTTCCAGTATTCGAGAAGCTGTTCGGGTAAACGTCCAGAAAATCTGTCTATTTGCTGAGGCGATGGCTGCACCTTCGTGAACTGTGGGCCTAGTTCTGACAGAAACATTTCATAAAATTCGTCCATGGCGTTCCTCTCAAGCGACATCAAATGCTTTATATGGCTGGAAGTTATGAACCAACTTATCAAACCTTCCTTTTGCTATCGCAGTAACCGAGACATCGTCTTTATTGTGTAGCCCTGTTGACGATATTCCAAGTGCAGGGAAAAATAATATCCCTGCATACTCCAAGGGGGAATCAATTTTACTCAACTTACTTAACGCAGTCTTGTCATGAAATATGTCAATATTATTTATTAGCAAGGTAACATTTGGACGAAACAGCATTTCTAATATTTTTGATCCATTCATAGAAAAAATGAATTCAATTTCATCATAAACAAGTTTTAGCTCATTTCCCCGGGTCTTTGAAAGGCGAACTGGAGTTCCAAATATCTTCTCACACTCGATTTTTGACGTGGAGAACGGCACGCGCTGGGTCCCAACGTACGGCGCAAGAATGTGGCTGCCGCTAACATCCATTTTCAGGACCTCCCATGAGTTAATTCAGGCTACAGATGCTCTATTCGCGTCGTATATATCTAGATCCGCTTCTTCAAATAACTTTTCCAGCTGTGCGGCGCCGAACGAACTAACAAAAGCGGCTTCAGCTTTGGAAATTGGAACCGCCAGCAGCCACGCAATTTCCTTCTCATCTGTCGTAAGTCCACTTAGTCTGTCGTTCCATAAGAACGGCGGACAAAAATATAGATCGCTGAGAGTACTAGACGCTTGATACATTGAAACTATATCTGGGAAAATTACTCCTGGAGCACAGAACCACTTCGTGTTAATTATGCAGAAAGCGGCGGTGGCTATCATGTTATCAAAGTTCTTAAAATTAGACCGGCAAGCACCAATTATTTCCGTCCTAACTTCAATTTCTTTTTCATCTTTTAGCAGCGGGTAAGCGCTTAGGCCAACTGTCGAGTAAGTATCTACGCCCCGTTGAGGACTATCTTCTGCTCTAAATAGAACTACCGATTTTTCGCGATTGTCATCCCAGTAATCGGTGTAAGTTTTTCTGTCAGAGAATATTTCGCTGCTTATCTTATTAGCTATTATCTTTTGATGTGGCGTAGCTCGCAATGTTTTCACCTACAAAATATTGGTACGGATTCTAATAGGGCACCACTCTACATAAGTTCGCCAGCGTATTCCCCGACGACTGTTGGAGCGTTGGGCTATTGCGTCAAGCGTTCTCCGCCATTGGTAGTGATTGCTAGAATAAGGATGAACTCAGGTCGGCAAAGCGACGATACTGTTCGGAATATCATTTTTCCTCTAAGTGATCAATGTTCAGTTCACGAGGTGTTATGTCAGCCATGATTATTCTTCGTAACAAACCTCTTTTATTTCTTAGCGATACAGCGCGCACTGCAAATATCGGCGAGAACTGAAGATTCTCTATCTTTGTATGATTGATTATAACCGGTGTGTCGAAATAAATATTTCTGGGGTCTTCCCCAGAGAGGTGCCACTTCCCATCGAAAGTCTCTCTGACGATTTCGCCGACATACCGTGCAAACGTCACTACCCAGCCCTGCTTTTCATCAGTACTGCAATCTTCCGTCACCTGGAAAAAAAGTTCTTCTAAATTCTCCAAACTCGCCATATCCAAGGCAAGCGGAATATTTCTTTTTTCAGCCTCCGACTCAACCGCTTCAAGTTGGTCATCCATGATAAAAAGGAAATGATCAAATTTATCTTTGGCTTTATCGTTGTTAGGCATTGGAGCTATCCTTATACCTGAAGGCCGATCCTGCAAAGCGTTAAATATTTCTGCTTACATCGATGTGCAGGACTTCTACGGCGCCCAGCTGCTGCAATAGAACAAGCTGCTCAGCCATCTTTACTTTCACTAAGTTTTCTAACCTCGGCATCCCACCGATAGTTAGCGCGGGTTCAAAACCGTACATCTCGTCAGATTCTAAAATCCCTAATTTCTTTACAGCTCGTTTAAATATAGGTTTGTCTTTATTGTCGTCGAAATCTAGTGCGCTTGCGACCTGGCCGGAGAAAAAGCATTTTATTGTGAAGTCGGAGTTTCCGCTAACCACATCGAGATCTGGCGGGGACGTGAATATTTGTGCGTAATGAGGCGAGATGGTAATGGTTTGTCCTGCTCTCTGATCCCATAAAAATAGCTGCCCGAACGCGGTTCTTGCGATAGCATGATATTTTGTATCATTGCTGATCTCGACGTGTTTAAGCCAAGCTGCAATTGCAAATGATAATTCGTCTGGATTCGTTATCCAAAATAAACCATCATGAAAGCCGCCCCAGCCGTATATGCGCCAATAATCAAGCAATGCTTCAGGTAGGGCACCTCTATATTTTTCAACTTGAGCAGCGCTCGGAACTACTTTTTTAATTTGCGGACCGAACTCATCCATAAAGACTTGATAAAATTCATCCATTTTTTCCTTAGCCCATCGGGAAGTGAGTTTGCTGTTGAGGTCGCCGGCTAATGGAATTTGCAATAGTGGAACGTGCAGAAGCTGCGCGTCTTCCTTACCAGGCCTGAGCTAGTTGCGGCGCTCGGGGCTGCGAGGCTTAGGTCTCTTCGCTACAGCCCCGCATACGCCACGTGCGCCGGCAAACGAGCTCAGGACACTTGCCCGCTGACATCAATAGGAATAATTTCTATTTCCCCCAGTTGTTTGAGCAACAGGAGATGTTCAAGCATCTTGACCTTCACAAGATTTTCCAGGCGCGGCATTCCACCGAGGCACAACGCTGGTTCAAAACCATACATTTCATCTGCTTTCAACTTACCAAGTTTTTTTAAGGATTTTTTAAATAGAGGCTTTTCATTTTCGTCCTCAAGGTCAAGACCTTCGGGATCCTGATCGCTAAAAAATGACGCAATCGCGGAATCCGGGCGAGTTAGTACTCTTATGTCATCTGGATAGGAATATAGGGTGGCGTCTAGCGTGACTATTGTGCCAGTTTGTCCACTTTTTTCACCCCATAAAAATAATTCACCAAATGCAGTGCGGGCAACGACGTGGTAGGTATCCCGATCTTCGACACCGGATCCCGCGAGCCACTTTTCCACGATTGGCTCGAACTCGGCGGGATTAGCTATCCAGAAAAGTCCATCTTTATAGCCACCCCACCCATAATTTTTCCAATACTCCAGTAAACGAACTGGTAACTTTCCTTGATACTTCTCTATGTCGCTAGGCTGTGGCTGTTGCTGTGATTGGACCGCTGCACCAAAGGTTTTTAAAAAATAATCAAAATCTTCATCCATTCCAAACCTCCCGATGAATTTGTACGCAGAATGGTGTAGATATGAACCTAACTTTATGTTGCATCGTTTCAGTCAGTGTTTTCGGAATTACAGCCAGCCAATACAAACAAATCTATTTTTCTTCTAAGTGATCGATCTCTACGGACCTAGGTTCAACCTGCGACATGACAGCTCTGCGTAACAAACCAGGTCGTTTTCTAAGAGAGTATGCATGCATGACACTTAGTGCAGGGAACTCCAATCCATCTATCTTAGTGTGGCCGATGATTACGGGCATGTTGAAGTTTATATTCTTCGGATTGTCCAGCGGGATATGCCATTTTCCACCAAAAGTCTCACGCACAATCTCCCCTATATGGCTCGGCAATTTTCTCAAGACCTTCAAGTTGGTCGTCCATGATAAAAATGAATCTATCGAATTTTTCTCGTTCATCCATATGTTTTATTTCCGGTTTCGGTATCGTCGTCTAAAGCTATAGTCGAATGTCTGAACACTCCAGGCATTAAAATCACTCAACAAAATTATTTTGTTGGGGATCATAGATTACTACGCCTCTTATTTCGCGTAGGAAATCCATCAAATAGATTATCTGATTGGTGTATTGTTGTCCATCATCATTTCCAAAAACAACTCTAATCCTTCGATTAATTCTCGAAAGATCGAATGAATTGAAGGATTTTGTCCTTTCTTGAATCTCTAATGAATCCGCCCTAACTGTTTCGCCCTCTTCAAAGCTGACGCGGGCAAGCCATTTATCCCACTTGAGGACCAATGTTTCGTTTTTTGCAAAAGGCAACTTTTCGCGCTGTAGCGAAAAGTTTTCATTTTGAAGTTGGTTTTTTAGATCTTTTGCAAGGGATTCATATGACAACTGCGGCGCTTCATTGGTTAATAATCCGTATAGCGCAAATGTCACAATTAATTCCTCCAGCGGGAAGTCGCGTGATGTCAATACTATAAATTCATTAGACAACGGATCATAGTGAATTAGGTTTTCGTCCGGCTGGCCGAGTGAGTATGCGGGTTGAAGCGAAATAAGTAAGTTCTGTCAATTCTAGAGGTGCCGGCTTACGTCCATGTGGAGTATTTCAATCTTGCCAAACTGTTGCAGTAAAATTAGATGTTCAATTACCTTAACTTTGACGAGGTTGTCCAGTTTTGGGGCGCCGCCGATGACTAGAGCGGGCTCAAAACCATACATCTCGTCAGCCCTTAAAGCACCAAGTTTTTTTACGGCACGTTTAAAGATCTTCTTCTCTTTTTCATCTTCAATATCTAAAGCATCGGGCTCCTTCGTCGCCATAAATGCCTCTACAGCACTTACCTCATCTCCGGCGAGAACAGATCTATTCGGCGGCGTGGTAATTATCTCGGAAAAAAGCCCGCTAATCGTGGCGGTTTGCCCAGTGGATTTATTCCATAAAAACACACGGCCAAATGCTGTTCTGGCAATTGCAAAGTAGCTATCGACGCCTTCGATACCAGTGTTGCTCAGCCAAGCATCGACAACCCTAGTGTAGTCACTAGGATTTACCAGCCAAAATAGCCCGTTGTGGAAACCGCCCCAATTATGGTCCTGCCAATACTCAAGTAACTTATCAGGCAATTTGCCTCGAAATTTTTTGATATCCGATGGCAATGGCTGAACCTTATTAAACTGCGGACCAAAATTTTCTAGAAAATATTCAAAACATTCATCCATATTTATTTTATTGCCGGCTCGCATTCTATACAATTGAGATCACGAAAAGTTCTTATCGACAAAGGTCCTCGCAAAATCTTCGGGGCTAACTGACACCCCTTTGCTTGCAGCCATATCCAGATTTCGTTGCCAAATATTTTTTATTTGCGCGAGAAGTGTATCTGGGAAATCCATAGTCTTCGCGACATCTCTTTCCACGTTCCAGTCACGCCGAGGGCAACCCTCAGTTTTGGCTCCATTGAAACCAGAGTTGCCACCTGCTCAGATGTTAGTTGGTCTATCGAATCTAATATGTAGCATTCGATTAATCTTAGTAAAGGCTTGCCTGCATATCTGTCCATAATATGGCACTCTTGGAATTAGCTGCCCACGTGTCTACTGATGTCCAAATGAGTTACTTCTATCTGCCCTAGCTGAGACAGTAAAACCAAATGCTCAATCATTTTAACCTTAACTAAATTTTCTAGCTTTGGAACTCCTCCAATACTCAGGGCAGGCTCAAATCCATACATCTCATCAACTTTTAAAGGCCCTAATTTTTTAAGCGCGCGCGCGAACAAAGGCTTTTCTTTATGATCCTCAAAATCAAAGTTCTTTTTCTCCTTTGAAAGGAAAAAAGATGTGATTGCGGTGTCCGATTTCGAAGGATCCAATCGTGGCTCCACCGTGGTGATCATCGAAATTAAAGGATCAATTATGATGCTGCTCCCGGTACTTTTTCCCCACAAATATAATTTCCCGAACGCGCCTCTTGCGACGACATTATAGCTATCTTGTTTAAAAAAATTCAGCGAGCCCAGCCATGCGTCAAGTATGGGTGTAAATTGATCTGGGTTAGTGCTCCACATGAGTCCGTTGGCGTAGCCACTCCATCCGACTTCTGTCCAAAATTCCAAAAGTGTCGCCGGAAGCTCTTCTCTATATTTGGATAACTCGATAGGACAACACAAACTGCCAAGTGTTAGGCCCATTGCGTCCCCATGTCGCGGGAACTCTACCAAGAACTCTTCAAAGTATGGGCTCATATCTTCAATACGACTTCCTGTGAAGCACAGAATCGGAGCAAAATTTGGTCTGCTTCAGCTACTGAAATAAAATTGGTTTTCCGCTCGATATGCTTATTTGCGCAAGCTGTTCCAAACGGTCGACAAGTGGCTCGCCATCAATGTCAAAAAAACATTCAAGCAATGTCTTTGGATCAATTCCGAAAGTTCTCGACACCTCTTTTTTCCATTCGGAGTTAGGCTCGATAGGTGGATATTGCTGCAGTGTTTCCTTGACCTGTTTCAACTCTTTAAGCAGCTGTCGAGCCTCTTCACTCGTCCACTCACCGTCACAGTCGGAATGAGTATTAAGGACTTTGCAAACGCTTCCAATGTTGCCTTTTTCAACAGTTGAAGCAACGGCATCGCGGAAGAAGTTGAAGTCTGCATATAAGCCGACGTCGACACCTTCCAATTCGTTTTCTTCATCAAATACGCAAAGATATAAGCCCATGTCATTTTCGTTCCATTTTAATGAGGCCGTTCATGCTTCTCACGAAGTCCCTGAGCGTGACATGAACTTTTGTCTCTTTGGTTAGTTGAATGATAAATTTCTTATTGCGGGTCTTTGCTATATAGGCCAGCATCCTTATCTGGTAAGTCAGGCGAAGTTGAGATGTATTTTTTATCAAATATAATTTATCCCCCATCTCAGCATCAGGCTTGGCGCATCGAGGAGTTTGATGTTTTGTATAAGAAAATTCCATCGATATCTCATTTGGATTTTGATGGTTGGGGAAGCGCTGTGCCAATGGACGTTCCAGTAAATATGACTCCCAATATTTGCTGCTGCCTGCGTTCATAGCGACTGAATAGCACCGGTCACGCAGGCGGCCATTCTGATGCTTTAAACGAGCTTAGCGATCTTCACCAAGAAAGTGTGGCGGGGGTGATCGCTGCACATTCAAGTTGTTGTCCTAGTTCCAACAGGAATCTTTCATAACATTCGTCCGTCACGACCTTGCTATTTACTGCCTCACTATTGCTGGTCCTCACATCAACTCGCCAACCACAGCTGCACGCCTTTGCGGATGGCAAAGGCTTTCTTCAATGTAATTATTTTTACCACGAAAGTATAGTCACCGAGATATATTTTTCAATGCGTTTTCAGCAATTACTTGGTCGCTACGAGCACTGCTACGGTTTTGCTTAAGAAATCCGTGCTTTGTCCGTTGATTCGGTTGCAAAGATCTTCCACTGATTTTTTTACACTTGCGTCACTTTTGACCAAGGCCCGAATCAGCTCGCGTTTTGTTTCCTCACTATTTAATATACGCATTAAAACAATTGATGCCCATTTTGGCGCAGTAGTAAGTATATGTGGTATAGCGGCTAAGAATCCGGCCACATATTCTTGGTCGTCAAATGCTTCTGCCGTGTGGATGACTGAAAACATCCCTTCGTCGAACGAAAAATCGTCTTCCAGCGATAGCAATAAAAACGCAACGGATACGGGATCTCTTTCTTCAGCGATAGTTTCCAGTGAGCTGTCAATACTTTTAACTGATTGTTCGTCATTGGATTTAATGGCAAACGTAAGTTTCTCAAATGCAGATACAAGAGTTGGATTCATTTTTTTCCTGATTTCTTAAATATTTCGGGAAAGCCCTCTTTATTTTTTTTGATTAAGTCTTGAAGGCCTTCGCGAATTTTCGGTTCATACAAGCCATCTTTTTGATAGATCTGTCGAGCGTCCTTCACACCCGCTGCTAAAGCATCCCGAGGTGGCATTTTGGCGTCGGCAGTGGTGCCATACGTAAATGTTTCCCTGTGACGTCCACCAGTGCCTGGTACGGGTTGCTCCATATTTATTGCAATGCCGTCGTTTCTGGAAACTCCATGCTGTTCCATATGCTTCGCCGAAGGTATATGGTTCGGCGTAATGTTATCGCCCTTTTTTCCTGCCTTAACTAATTCTTTATATGACGCTACGTCACCCTCCGTGGCTAGGAGTTTTTTAGGTTTAACGCCAGAGGACGCGCAATCTTCGCAGTCTTTGTCTTTCTTCACCGACTGCTTTTCCTGCTGAGTCAGACCCTCTTTGGTGCCTTTAGCTTCCTTGGCCTCTTTAGCGAGTTTAGCTTCTTTGGCTGCAGCTTCTATTGCCTCAGCTTCTTTTTTTGCCTTCTTGAGATCGTTGACTGTTTTTGTCAGCGTGGCTACTTTCGCTTGTAGCGCAGCGATAGATTTTGTTGCACGAACTGCCTTCATCGGCTTCGCAACCGCGTCCCCGAGGTAGGGCACCATGCTGACCGTGCTCAGCGCTGCGCCCCAATAATCTCCCCTTGCAATGGATATACCCGCGCCGACAAGGTCCGAGGTCGGCGTCGGATCAACCAGTCCAGCTGCGTCGGCCGCAGCGCCGGCAATCTCCAACTTCAAGTCCTTGTCCGCTTTGGCCAACGCCGTCGTGGCATCGGTCAGCTTTTTGGTGATGTTTGTAAGATCCATTATGCGCGCCCGCCGTGTGGATCGGCCGGAAGTTCGAACAGTGCATCCATGCGCTTGCTTGCGGTGATTTGCTCCCAAGCTTCGCTTGGCAGGGCACTGATCATATTGCTGAGCCGATCCGACGGGGGTACATCCTCGGCTTTGAGGTAGGACTTCACCATGGCGTTGTCGTCGAACGACGGCGACACGGTCATCATCAACCCCGCGAACAGATGCTGGGCCGCAGCATCGTTGATGCCGTAGCTGTTTGCACGAGCGACGGCAGTAATGGCAATCTCGCGCAACATGTTTGGTTTGATGCCAGTGATCTCATCCGGACAGGTATCCCGCCATTGCTGGATGATGCTGTCATACAGGTTTTCTTTGTCGAAGTACATGAGCTGATCGCGTTGCGCAAGCGTGAGACTGATTGGCGTGAAGGCAAAGCGCGCGATGTCAGCCGATGTGGCGGGCTCGATACCAATAGCGTAACGTTCTTCGCGGCGCGGCTCCCACGCGATCCAACTGCTTACCGGGGCGAAGAAATACCGCTTTTGTTGCGCGTTCAACGCCGATGGGAGGCCCAGCAAAATTCGCGGATCATAGAACCGCAGTACGACTTGCTGATCATCATTGATCTCGCACTGCAACCGCCGGGTAAGCATGGGGGCAAGAACGGGCAGGGCGTAAGGGCTGCCGATCCAGCTCACGCTTGGCGAGGCCTGCTCCAACTCTTCCAGCCATGCGATGAGTTTGTCGTTGTCGCGCGGCGTGGCAATCAGCAGCGGTGCTGCTGTCACTAGATGTTCCTCGGGCGTGCCGTCGAAAAGCGACTTCCATTGCACATCTGCGAAGCGCGTTGTCAGGTCGCGGAAAGCATGCTCATGCGCGGAGCAGTCGAGCAGAGCATAGGTGTAGGTTTGTGTTTCCATGAATGTCTTTTGTTAGCGGACCAAGAAGCTGCTGGCCTTGGCCGCCGCGTTCTTCAAGCATTCGATACAAATAGCGCTGCCGGTAGGCAGTGCGGGAAGTGAGGCAGAACCGTTGCCGCCGCCCTCGAAGATATGCTGTCCGCCCTTGACCGTGAAATTTCCCGGACAGGCAAAGGTGATGTTTCCACCCTCCAGCGTCACCGACGATTGCCCCGCCTGCAGCACGATCTTCTGGTTGGCCTTGACCTCGATGACGTCGTTGACCGACACGATCGTGATCGCCTTGTCGGCCAGAATCTCCAATTGATCCGTATGCGCCTGCAGCGACACCGGCCCGTTGGCCGCGATCGCCTGAATGCCACCGGCGTGCGTGAACAACCCCGTCGCGTTGGCCGACACCGACGCCACAGTGAACGCGGCGGCCATGTGCATATCGGACTGCGTGGTCCATTGCAACTGCCCGCCGGCGAACAGCACTGTGGAAGCCGGCGTGGCCCAGTTGATGCTGGCCGGCGCTTCCATCAGCACCACCGGCTGGCCGAATTTTTCCACCGGCGCGCCGCTGTCGAGATCGCGCGCGCCCGCGGTGGCCTTCAATGGATCGTGCCCGCCGACGGCGCCCTCGAATTTCCCTTTTTGCTCCGGATCGATCTGCGTGATGAAGTCGATCTGCGCCTGGTTGGCGTCCTTGCTGACGAGCGCGTTTTGCTGCGCGGCGGCGTCGGCCAGATTCTTGCTCAGTTCGGAGGCGGCGCGCAGCAGGCCGGTGGCCTCCGCGCTGTCGAGCTGGGTCGAGGTGACGCCGGCGCCTTGCTGCGCGCGCGCGGTGGCCGAGATCAGCATGCCTTCGCCCGAGCGCAGCACGCCCCAGGCGTCGGTGCGCAGTTCGAACCCTTGGCCGCGATAGTTGCCGCGCTGCGCCGAGCCCGGCGTCTGCTGCACCAGGTAACCCAGGTTCAGTTGCGTGGCGGCGCTCGACGTGGCCAGGCGCGTGCGCAGCTGGCCTGGTGTGTCGTCGACGACCCACTGGTTGTAGCCGCCGCCGTCGAAGTTATTGCTGTGCATGCCGGAGATGACCCCGGCGTGGTTGATGTCGGTGTCGACGCCGGCCGAGTAGGGCGGGGTGTCGGCGCCGGTGTAGAGCTGCGCGACCACCAGCGGACGGTCCATGTCGCCTTCGATGAAATCGACCAGCACCTCGGTGCCGATGCGCGGCGTGAACTGCGAGCCCCAGTTGGGGCCGGCCAGCGCTTCGGCCACGCGCACCCAGGTGCCGGAGCCGTCGTTGCCGGGTGCGCTGCCCTTGTCGTCGGTGTTGTGCGGCAGGCCGCCTGCGTTGGCGCCGGCGCCGCGTTGCCAGGCGAACTGGATGCGCACCTGGTGCTCGCGCGTGGTGGTGTTGATGGCGTCGGGCAGGCCGACCACCAGCGCCGTTTGCGGTCCCAGCGAGGCGCCATTGAAGCGCTCGGCGCTGGCGCGGGGGACGATGGCGACCGTGTCGCGCACGCAGGCGAAGCGGTTGCGGTAGGTGCCCGCCTCAAGTTGCGCGCCGGCGAACTTTGCCAAGGTGGCGAGGCCGGCCTTGGCCGCGCCGATCAACTTGCCCAAGCCTCCAAGGGCCGGTTCGACGTTGTTGCGTCCCTCGTGCTCGACCCACAGCGCGGTGAATTTGTTGGCGCCGTCGGCGTAGTGTTCGTGCTGGGTCAGCTGGAAGCCGTGGCCGGCCGCCAAGCGGCGCACCGACCCCTGGCCTTCGAACAGTTTGTTGTCAAGCTCCAGCGCTTGCAGCATCAGGCGGCTGTGCGGATCGGCGGCGGCGCTGTCGGCGTGGCGCCGCTCGGCGCTGCCGTCGTAGATCGACAGGGCCGGCAGTTCGCCGATGTCCAGGCTCGTCGCTTGCTCGGCGGCCGGGGCCACCAGTTGCGTCGGATCCCAGCTGCTGATGGTGACGGCGTTGGCCTGGATGCGGCGCAGCGCGTTGAATTCGTCGATGGCGTCGTCGCTGTCGGTGGCGCGCACGCCGTGGAAGCGCAGCTCGGCGCCGCCTGTCGTTGCCGGCGCGACGGCCTTGCTGTCGAAGAAGACGACTTTGTGCTTGGCTTGCTGCTGGCCGCCACCTTCGGCATCGGCCGCGCCTTCTTCCTGATCGTGCTCGAAGCGCCAGCTCAGGCCCTCGGACGCCAGCACCCGTTGCAGGAATTCGAGGTCGCTTTCGCGGTACTGCGTCCAGATCGGCCGCGCCACCAGGGTTTGAGTGACGTCGAATTCGAAGCGCACCTGCTTGTAATCGGCCAGCAGTTCGGTGATCAGGTCTTGCGCATTCTTGTCCTGGAAGATGTAGCTGTCGCGGCGCAGGCCGAGCAGGGCCAGGCCCGGCTCAAGTCGCAGCCGGTAGCGCGCCAGGCCGCCGTCGGCGCCCAGCCAGGCGGCGTCGGTGCAGATGCCGTGCCAGGCGCGGCGCGTGCCGTCGGCCTGTAGCAGCTTCAGGGTGATCTCTTCGCCGATGAACTCGGCCAGCTCGAGATCGGTAGAGGTGCTGAGCGCGTCGATGTCGAAGCGGAACAGCTCGTTGACGGCTTCGCGGCCCGTAAAGCGCTCGGGCATGAGCGACTCGGGCAGGGTGGAGTCCTGCGCGCTGGCCAGGGTGATCAGGCGCGCGTGTTGGCTCAGGCCGGTTCCGAACAGCCCGTCCACCAAGGACGAGCCCGGCAGGTCGGGCATGCTCATCACGGCAACGTGATGGTCAGGTTGGCCTGCTTAGGAGCGAGCTTGACCACGTCGTTGTAGGCGCTCATGCTGGTTTCGGTGCTGTGGCCGAGCATGCTGCGCAGGCCGATGTAGCCGAGCGCGCCGATCAGCGCGAACACCGAGCACAGCACCCACAGCGGGACGTCGTTGCGCAGCTTGTGGATGATCTGGTCGGGACGTTCGGCGTGCGGCGCGAAGCCCGATTTCTTGCCCTTCATGTGGGCGATTTCGTCGCCCAGGCGCGCCGTCAGGTAGGCCAGTTTTTCCGAGCCTTCGATGATGTAGCGGCCCTGGAAACCCAGCAGCAGACACATGTGGAACACTTCGAGCGCCTGCAGGTGGGCGCTGCCGCGCGCGCGCAGGCTTTCGAGGCGGTTGAAGAAGTTCTCGCCGGCCAGCTGGTCGCCGAACAGCACCAGTTGCAGCGGGCGGCGCTCCCAGGCGTCGCGGATGCCGTACGGCGAGCGCAGGATGATCTCATCGACCGCCGCGCAGAAGGCGTACTTGGCGTTGTCGATGTCATCCGGCGAGGCGCCTTGCTTCTTGGCGCCACGGCTGAAGTCGTCGAGGAATTGCGTCATCTTGGCGATGAAGTCGGCGTTGGCCTGCGGGCCGTTGCCGTTCTTGAGCATGAACAGGGCGTAGAAACCGTCGTACATCAGGTCCATCAGCGTGTGTTCGGTGCCGGGGCCTGCGGCGATGGCAGGCGAAAACGCCGGCTGGCCGCCGGGGATCAGGGAAGGAGGGGCGCTAGGTGTCATGGGGTGGTCTTCAGGAAGTGACGGCGACGAGGTCCAGTTTCAGGTCGCGCATGCCGGACGGGACGTAGATCGAGATCGATTGCGCTTGCAGCATGCGCTCGTACATCTGACCTTTGGCTTCGAGGGCGAAATAATAGGTGTCGGGCCGCACCGGCACGGCCGCCGGCACTTGCGGCGCGTGGGTCAGGCGCACGCCGGGCATGGCCGAGAGCACGAATTTCTCGACGTCGTCCGGGGCGCCGATCTTGAAGCGCAGCGGCACCACGTCGACCATTTCGACGCCGGACAAATCGGCCGAGACGCCCAGGTAGAAGGTGGTCTGGGCGTCGATCTTGCCCGAGTCGAGCATGCCGTGGTGGTACGACGGCTTGACCTCGTTGAGCGCGATGGCGAAGTATTTCGACGAGATGACGGTGTCGAGCAGTTCGCGGATGATGCCGTGCAGGCGGGCGAAGCCGGGACCGGGATCGAGGTGGTCGTACTGCGGCAGGTCGCTGAGCGAAATGCCCTTGGAGAAAGTCATCAGCGCGCCCGACAGGCCCAGCAGTTGCTCGTAGAGCCGCTCCGGGTGCAACGTCGGGTGGTGGAAATAGTGACTCAGCGAGGCGTAGGCGGAGCTGGCCGTGTGCAGCAGCCAGAACGAGGACATGTCGCCGGAACGGAATTCGATGACGTGCTTGCTCGGCTCGCGGTGGTGGCCGTACAGCGCGTTGACCTTGGCCTGCAGCGCGTCGAGCAGGCGGCGCAGTTGCAGGAACAGCAGCGGCGCGCTGCGGATCGACAGGCTCGGCGGAATGAACGACGGGTCCTGTTCGAAGCCGCCGGTCGATAGCCGGCGCAGGCGCAGCAGCGGCAGGCTGACATAGGAGTCGCGCGGTTCCGATTCCGACACCAGGCGCAGCGTTTTCTTCAGGTAGGTCAGTTGCGCGTGCGCGGCCTGGGTGTACAGGTCGGGCGTGTCGAGGTTGCTTTGGGCGTAGCGGGCGGCGTTGCTGGGCTGGCCCTCGGGGGCGAAGTTGCCGCCGAAATGCTTGAACGCGGGCAGGGCGGCGTAGAACGTCAGCGCCTGCTGCGATTGCGGGATATTGCTCAGGTCGATCTCGGCCGGCAGCTCGTCGGCGCCGGGCGCCTGGTAGATCTCGCCGTCCTGGAACACCAGCGCCAGGTCGAGCAGGCGCAAGGTGTTGTTGTGCAGGGCGTCGCGGTCGAGTTGCAACTGGCTCACGCCCCAAGCGTAAGGGTGCAGCGCTTTGACGCTGTCGTGCAGCCGCTGTTCATGGTAGCGGTCTTGCTGCTGAAAATGCTGGGGACGCAGGAACAGTCCTTCACCCCATAAAAGTTTTCCCGTGATGCTCATCGAATGCCTTATCGCCTCATGCCTGCGGACCAAAAAAATAGTGCCCAATCACAACTGCCAGAACAATAACATTTTCTGGCGCACTGTGACTGTTTCTTCTACGTAACGTGCTAAGCTTTATAATCTTTCTTTTCGGTAACGCTGTACGGTTGAGTTCGTATTGTACGAGGTAAATTATTAAATTTATGATATTCTGCCGAAAAATGAGAAATTGGCAACAGTTTATGGCAACTGTTCCAGCGTTTAACACATCTGACTTTTGAGGAACACATGAGTACATCCATCCACTTTCGCCGCCTGTTGGGCGGTGCCGCCTGCATCCTGGCCCTGAGCGCCTGCACCACCGCGCCGGTGGTCAAAGTGCCTGAGGCGGTGCCGACCATCGCCGAAGTCATGGGCAAGGCCGCCGCCGCCGACAGCGCCGGCCAGAAGGAAGCGGCGATCGCGCTGTGGAAGCAGGCCGCCGCCGCCTACCCGGCCGACAAGGACCCGTGGACCCGCATGGCGCAGACCAAATACGAGGCCGGCCAATATGGCGAAGCCATCGTCAACGCCCAGGAAATCCTGGTGCGCGACCCCAACGACCAGCTGGCCAACAGCATCATCGCCATCAGCGGCCTGCGCCTGTCGACCCGCGCGCTTGCCGACCTGAGCCGTCAGAACAATCTGTCCGGTTCGCTGCGCACCGAGTCGCAGGACCTGGCCAAGCTGCTGCGCGAGAGCCTGGGCGAGCAGGTGCTGGTGCCGCCGGCCAAGCCCACCACGCCGCCGCCGCGCAACACGGCAACGAATAAAAAGGGCGGCAAGCAGCCCGCCCGCGAACCGAAGGCCGACCCCTTCGACGCGCTGAAGTAATCAGGGTCGAAACGGTCAGTAATTCAGCAATTCCACCCGGTGGCGTCGCCGCGACGCCGCTGTTTATTTTTGAAATGGGGATGTCATGTCGAAAAAAGAGAGTGTTCAGAAACGCCTGCAAAAGGTGCGTCCGCCACGGGTCCAGATGACCTATGACGTCGAGATCGGCGATTCGATCGAGAATAAAGAGCTGCCGTTCGTAATGGGCGTGGTGGGCGATTTCGGCGGCAACTCCGAAGTCGAACAAAAGCGCTTGAAGGAGCGCAAGTTCGTCAACATCGACCGCGACAACTTCGACGAGGTGCTCAAGGGCGTCGAGCCGCGCGCCGCCTTCCGCGTGGCCAACGAGCTGGGCGAGGGCGGCGGCGAGTTCGCCGTCGACCTGAAGTTCAAGTCGATGGACGATTTCCGTCCCGAGGCGGTCGTCGAACAAGTCGAGCCGCTGCGCAAGCTGCTCGAGGCGCGCACCAAGCTGGCCGACCTGCGCAACAAGCTAGCCGGCAACGACAAGCTCGAAGACATCCTCAACGACGTCCTGCACAGCACCGAGAAGCTGGCCGAACTGGGTCAGCAAACCACCCCGAAGAAAGATTGAGCCATGTCCGTCCAAACTTCCCCATCGTCGGCCGGCGCGGCCACCACCGAGCTGGCCCTGCTCGACCAGATCGTTGAACAGAGCAAGGTCGCCAAGTCGAGCGTCGAGCACGCGCGCGCCAAGGACATCATCTCCGAGCTGGTCAGCCAGGTCATGGAGGGCACCGTCGTGGTGTCGGACAACCTGGCCGCCACCATCGACGCCCGCGTCGCCGAGCTCGACAGCCTGATCTCCAAGCAGCTCAGCGCCATCATGCACGCGCCGGAATTCCAGAAGCTCGAATCGAGCTGGACCGGCCTGAACTACCTGGTCAAGAATTCCTCGACCGGCCAGAACCTCAAGATCAAGATGCTCAACGCGACCAAGAAGGAATTGGTCAAGGATTTCCAGAGCGCGCTCGAGTTCGACCAGTCGACGATGTTCAAGAAGGTCTACGAGGAAGAGTTCGGCACGTTCGGCGGCGCGCCGTTCGGCTCGCTGATCGGCGACTTCGAGATCACCCGCCAGCCGGAAGATATGTACTTTATCGAGCAGATGTCGCACGTGGCCGCCGCCTCGCATGCGCCGTTCATCTCGGCCGCCTCGCCGGAACTGTTCGGCCTGGAGACTTATAGCGACCTGGGCAAGCCGCGCGACCTGTCGAAGGTGTTCGACACCGTCGAGTACGCCAAGTGGAAATCGTTCCGCGAGTCCGAGGATTCCCGCTACGTCGGCCTGACGTTGCCGCGCTTCCTGGGCCGCCAGCCGTTCAATCCGGCCGACGGCATGACCGTCGAGGGCTTCAATTTCGTCGAGGACGTCGACGGCACCGACCACCACAAATACCTGTGGTGCAACGCCGCCTACGCCTTCGGCACCAAGCTGACCAACGCGTTCGAGGACTACGGCTGGTGCGCCGCCATCCGCGGCGTCGAAGGCGGCGGCCTGGTCGAGGACCTGCCGACCCATACCTTCAAAACCGACGAGGGCGAAGTGGCGCTCAAGTGCCCGACCGAGATCGCCATCACCGACCGCCGCGAGAAGGAGTTGAGCGACCTCGGCTTCATCTCGCTGGTGCACTGCAAGAACACCGACTACGCCGCCTTCTTCGGCGCGCAGTCGACGCAAAAAGCGAAGAAGTACAACACCGACGCGGCCAACGCCAACGCGGTGCTGTCGGCCCAACTGCAATACATCTTCGCCGTCTCGCGCATCGCCCACTATATGAAGGCGATGATGCGCGACAAGATCGGCAGCTTCGCCGCCGCCTCCAACGTCGAGGACTTCCTCAACCGTTGGCTGACCCAATACGTGCTACTGGACGACAACGCCAGCCAGGAACAGAAGGCCCAGTTCCCGCTGCGCGAAGCGTCGGTGCAAGTATCCGAAGTGCCGGGACGTCCGGGTGTGTACCGCGCCGTGTCGTTCCTGCGCCCGCATTTCCAGCTCGACGAGCTGTCCGTTTCACTCCGTCTGGTCGCGGAGCTGCCTCAATCGACCAAGTCTTAATTTCTTAATTTTTAGTTGTTCAATCCAAAACCGAAAGGAATACCATGGCAATCGACGTATATCTGCAAATCGACGGCATCAAAGGCGAGTCCGCCGACAGCACCCACAAAGATTGGATCGAGTGCAAATCGGTCCAGTGGGAAGTGCTGCAGCCTAAATCGGCTACCGCGTCGTCGGCCGGCGGCCACACCGCCGAGCGCACCGAGCACAAGGACATCGTGATCGCCAAGCTGGCCGACCTGGCCACCCCGCTGCTGCTGCAGACTTGCTCCTCGGGTAAAACCATTCCTAAGGCTAAGTTCGAGTTCCTGCGCGCCGATGGCCAGGGCGAACGCATCAAGTACTTCGAAATCGAACTGGAAAACGTGCTGATCAGCAGCGTCGCACCACAAGTGCAGCCGGGCGACATCCTGTCCGAGCACGTGTCGATCAAGTACTCGAAAGTGAAGTGGAAGTACACCCAGCAGAAGATCGGTGGCGGTTCGGGTGGCAACACCTCGGGCGGTTGGGATCTGTCGGCCAACAAGACGGCCTAAGTTACCCCAATACGTTGTGAATTCCACGGTGTCGTCGGGACGCCGCGGAATTGACGCCGGCGATACGGGACGACGCGCGTGCGCCATGACGCTCGCCGCGCCCCCTTCGCCATCGCGTCCGCTCCCCTTGTGGCGGCTTCATGCCGCCGCGAACGGGTAGGGGACGGGCGCGAAAGCTGGACTTATTGTGGCAACCGCCGCCGCCCGACGCGGCGGCGGACGCTGCATTATTTCCGACGTTTCAACACTGATATTCAGGATGCACATGAAGGGTTTTTCGCCGGGACTGTTCGACCGCCTGATGGATGCGCCCGTCCACGGCGCCACCAGTGCCACCGTGTCCAGACTGACGATCGAGGACCTGAAGGACACCGTCGCCCGCGACCTCGAAGCGCTGCTCAACACGCGCACCGTCATCAGCGAGGAGCTGATCAAAAAATTCCCCGAATGCGGCCGCTCGATCCTGACCTACGGCCTCAACGATTTTGCCGGACTCAGCCTGTCGAGCGCCGACGACCGCGCCTACATCTGCTCTTGCCTGGAAAAGGCCATCGCCCGCCACGAGCCGCGCCTGCGCAACGTGCGCGCCTCGCTCGAGATCCAGGAGGGCACGATCAACCGCCTCAACTTCGCCATCACCGCGCTGCTGGTGGTGCACGCGGCGCAAGAGCCGGTCAACTTCGACGCCGTCCTGCAGCCGTCGAGCCTGCATTACACCATTAGCAAGGCGCGCCGTCTGGCGTCGCCGGGAGTCTGACTTGGAAGAACTGTTACCGTACTACGAACGGGAGCTGGGTTTTCTGCGCCGCTATTCGCGCGAATTCTCCGAGCGCTATCCTAAAATCGCCGGCCGCCTGTTGATGGGCGGCGAGGTCTGCGAAGACCCGCACATCGAACGCATGATCCAGTCGTTCGCGCTGCTCAACTCGCGCATCTCCAAGCGGCTCGACGACGACTACCCCGAATTCACCGAGGCGCTGTTCGAGGTGCTGTACCCGCACTACCTGCGGCCGTTCCCGTCGTGCTCGATCGCGCGCATGGACTACAGCGCCGCCGCCGCGCAGTTGACCACGGCCACCGAGATCGCCCGTGGCACCGAGCTCGACACGCGCCCCGTCAAGGGCGTCGCGTGCACCTTCCGCACCACCTACCCGGTCACCGTCGCGCCGATCGCGCTGTCGCACGCCTCGTTCGCCGCCATCATCGACGCGCCCGAGGCGGTGATGCTGCCGCCGAACGTCAGCTCCGGCCTCAGTATTACCATCGAAACGACCGCCGCGCAGGTCACCCTGTCGCAGCTGGGCATCAAAATGCTGCGCGTGTTCATCGACGGCGAACCGTCGTTCTGCGCCGCGCTGCGCGACGCGCTGTTCCTGCGCACCGTCAAGGCCTGGGTCGAGCCGGAACAGAACGGCCGCTGGACGTCGCTGGCGGCGGTGCCGGTGTGGCCGGCCGGCTTCGGCGAGGACGAATCGCTGATCCCGTTCTCTGCCCGCTCGCATCCGGCCTACCGGTTGCTGACCGAGTACTTCTGCTTCCCTGAAAAATTTAATTTCATCGACATCGACCTGTCGGCGATCGGCGTGTCGCTGCCGGTCGGCTGCAAGCGTTTCACCCTGCACCTGGGCATGAGCGGCCTGCGCACCGATTCCAACACTGCGCGCATGCTGGGCACGATGTCGACCAACAACCTGCTGCTGGGCTGCACGCCGGTGGTCAACCTGTTCCGCCAGCGCGGCGAGCCGATCCGCGTCACCCACACCACCGCCAGCTATCCGGTGCTGGCCGACGCCCGCCGCGCCTACGCCTTCGAGGTGCAATCGATCGACTCGGTCAAGCTGGTGCGGCAGACGCCGCAGGGTGAATCTGTCATCGAGTTCCGGCCGTTTTATTCGCTGCGCCACGGCGAGACGCCGGAGAAGAACGGCCATTACTGGGTCATGCGGCGCGACGAGGTCATCGCCCGCAAGAGCCCCGGCTACGAGACCGAGATTTCGATCGTCGACATCGACTTCGATCCGGCCGCCATCGAGACCGACACCCTGAGCCTGGAGCTGACCTGCACCAACCGCGACCTGCCGGCGTCCTTGACCTACGGCATGCGCGGCGGCGACCTGTTCCTCGAGGGCGGATCGAGCGTGCGCAGCATCACCTTCCTGCGGCGGCCGACCGACTCGCACCGCTTCGAGCGCGGCCGTGGCGCCCACTGGCGCCTGATCTCGCACCTGTCGCTCAACCATTTGTCGCTGGCCGGCAGCGGCGTCGACGCCTTCCAGGAGATGCTGACCCTGTACGACCTGCCGCGTTCGCCGACGTCGCAGCGCCAGATCCGCGGCATCCACGCGATCGACAGCAAGGCCGCCAACCACTGGCTGCCGGGCAATCCGTTCGCCTGCCTGGTGCGCGGCACCGAGGTCAGCATCACCATCGACGAGGAAGCCTTCGTCGGTAGCGGCATCCACGCCTTCACCCATATCGTCGAGCGCTTCCTCGGCCTGTACGTGCACGCCAACAGCTTTACGCAATTGGTGGTCGTATCCAAAAAATCAGGGGAGGAGCTGTTGCGATGCACACCACGAAGCGGCGATTTGAACCTAGTGTAATCGAGCGCCTGTTCGAGCAGCCGTATCGCTTCCAGTTCTTCCAGGCGGTGCGCATGCTCGAGCTCTGGCTCAAGCGCAACGGCCTGCCGCACGACCAGGCGGTGGCCAGCTTCCTGCGCTTCCAAAACACGCTGTCGCTCAACTTTCCGGCCAGCCAGCTCGAGGCGATGCACCCCGAGCCGCGCGAGATCGGCCGCGACAGCCAGGCGCTGGGCGAGGCGCTGCGCAACGGTGAGTTGAAATATATCCGTATCACGCCGGCCTTCATGGGCTTTCTCGGCACGGCAGGCTCCTTGCCGGCGCACTACACCGAGCGGGTGGCCGCGCACGCGCTGTACGAAAAAGACGAGGGTCCGCGCGCTTTCCTCGACACGTTTTCCAATCGCGCGCTGGCACTGTTCTATGAATCGTGGCGCAAGTACCGGCTGGAGCTGAAATACCAGATCGACGGCAAGGACCGCTTCCTGCCGTTGCTGCTGTCCCTGGCCGGCGTCGGCAACGAGTCGCTCAAGCACCGCCTGTCCGACGGCGGCGAGGGCGTGCTCGACGAGTCGATCGGCTATTTCGCCGCCGCCATGCGGCACCGGCCGGCGTCGTCGGTGTCGATCGGCCACGTGCTGAGCGAATACTTCGGCCAGCGTGTGACGGTGACGCAATTCATCGGCGCCTGGTACGACGTGCCGCCCGGCCAGCAGAGCGCGCTGGGCGGCGCCAACGCCCAGCTGGGCACCAGCGCGCTGGTCGGCCAGCGGGTGTGGCAGCGCGACCTGCGCATGTTGCTGACGGTCGGCCCGCTGCCGCGCGCCAGCTTCGATTCGTTCCTGCCGGGAGGCAAGGCCGCCAAGGCGCTGGAGAAGATGCTGACCATGCTCACCGGGCTGTCCCTCGAATACGAGGTGCAGCTGGTGTTGCGCGCGGCCGATGTCGAGGGCGTGACCCTGAGCGACGACCGCGCAGGCGGCCGCTTGGGCTGGGACAGTTTCCTCATCACCGAGGGCGAGGCGCGCGACCGCGCCGATGTGCGCTACGAAATTCATACGCTGTAAAACGACATTGTGCAAACCCGAACCTATTTAATCGAACAAGGAAAACCGCGCTATGAGCATTAACCTGAAGACGCTGATCGGCAAGCTGAACGACACCAGCCGCACCGCCGCCACGCGTGCCGCCAGCATTTGCGTCGGCCTCGGCCAGTTCGAAGTCGACCTCGAACACCTGTTCCTGGCGCTGCTGGAGCAGCCGAAGAGCGACTTCGTCGTCATCGCCCGCAAGAGCGGCATCAGCATCCCGATGCTGGAAGCGGACCTGCAAACCGAGGTGTCGCGCCTGAAAGCCGGCAACACGCGCACGCCGGTGTTCTCGGCACGCCTGCCGAAGCTGTTCGAAAACGCCTGGCTGATCGCCTCGCTCGACATCCAGGCCGGACGCCAGAGCAGCATCCGCAGCGGCCATCTGTTGCAGGCATTGCTGACCGACAGCGAACTGGCGCAGCTGGCTTATCGCGGCTCCAAACTGTTCAATAAATTCAACGTCGACGAGATCAAGCACAAGCTCGATTACCTGACCGAGGGCTCGCAGGAAGCCGTGGCTACGGGCGAGGGCGCGCCGGAAGGGGAGCAGGACGCAGGTGGCGACCCGGTCGGCGAGCTGGCAGGCAAGGCCGCGTCCAAGACGCCGGCGCTGGACCAGTTCACCACCAACCTGACGCAGCGCGCGCGCGACGGCAAGGTCGATCCGGTGATCGGCCGCGACATGGAAATCCGCCAGGCGATCGACATCCTGATGCGCCGCCGCCAGAACAATCCGATACTGACGGGCGAGGCCGGCGTCGGCAAGACCGCCGTCGTCGAGGGCCTGGCGCTGCGCATCTCGCAGGACGACGTGCCCGATGTCCTGAAGGGCGTGGAGATCCACACCTTGGACATGGGCCTGCTGCAAGCCGGCGCCAGCGTCAAGGGCGAGTTCGAGAATCGCCTGAAAAACGTCATCGATGAAGTCAAGAAAAGCCCGCACGCCATCATCCTGTTCATCGACGAGGCGCACACCATGATCGGCGCCGGCGGCACAGCCGGCCAGAACGACGCCGCCAACCTGCTCAAGCCGGCGCTGGCGCGCGGCGAGCTGCGCACTATCGCCGCCACCACCTGGGGCGAGTACAAGAAATACTTCGAAAAGGACGCCGCGCTGGCGCGCCGCTTCCAGGTCATCAAGGTCGAGGAGCCGAGCGAGGAACTGGCTTGCGCCATGTTGCGCGGCATGGCGCCGCTGATGGAAAAACACTTCAATGTGCGCGTCTACGACGAGGCCATCACCGAGGCCGTGCGCCTGTCACACCGCTACATCATGGGCCGCCAGCTGCCGGACAAGGCCATCAGCGTGCTCGACACCGCCTGCGCGAAAGTCGCGCTAGGGCAGAACGCCACGCCGGCCCTGATCGAGAACCTGGTCAAAAAACTGGATCGCATCGAGGCCGAGATCGCTTCGCTGGCGCGTGAGGAAAGCGGCGGCGGCAGCCATTCGGCACGCCTGACCGAGCTGCGCTCGGAACGCGCCAAGGCCAGCGACGAACACGGCACCCTGGCCGCGCGCTGGGAACTGGAGAAGGGGCTGACCGAGAAGATCAAGGCGGCCCGTCTGGAACTGGAAACGGCCGGTGCCGAGAAAGCGCCGGCCAAGAACGCGGCGGCCGGCGTACAGGCGCTGATCAAGGAATTGAAGGCATTGCAGGGCGAGGCGCCGATGGTGCCGGTGCAGGTCGACGGCCATGTGGTGGCCGAGATTGTGGCAGGCTGGACCGGCATCCCGCTGGGCAAGATGGTCAAGGACGAGATCAAGACCGTGCTCAAGCTGAACGAGATGCTGGAGGAGCGCGTGCTGGGCCAACCGCATGCGATCGAGGCGGTGGCGCAGCGCGTGCGCACCTCGCGCGCCAACCTGGACGATCCGAACAAGCCGAAGGGCGTGTTCCTGTTCGTCGGCCCGTCGGGCATCGGCAAGACCGAGACGGCGCTGGCGCTGGCCGATGTGTTGTACGGTGGCGAGCGCAAGCTGATCACCATCAACATGAGCGAGTACCAGGAGGCGCACAGCGTCTCGGGCCTGAAGGGTTCGCCGCCGGGTTATGTCGGCTATGGCGAGGGCGGCGTGCTGACCGAGGCCGTGCGCCGCAATCCGTACAGCGTGGTGCTGCTCGACGAGGTCGAGAAGGCGCACCCGGACGTGATGGAGTTGTTCTTTCAGGTGTTCGACAAGGGTGTGATGGATGACGCCGAAGGCCGCGAGATCGACTTCAAGAACACCATCATCATTCTGACGTCGAACGTGGCGTCGAGCACGATGATGCAGGCTTGCCTGAACAAGGAGCCGAAGGACATGCCGACGCCGGAGCAGCTGGAGCAGGCGATTCGTCCGCATCTGATGAAGGTGTTCAAGCCGGCCTTCCTGGGGCGTTTGAAGGTGATTCCGTACTATCCGATCGCCGACGACGTGCTGGTTAAGATCATCGAGCTCAAGCTGGGCAAGATCGCGCGGCGGATTTCCGAGAATCACAAGGCGGAGTTGACGTACGACGAGGCGCTGGTGGAGGCCGTGCTGGCGCGTTGCACCGAGGTGGATTCGGGCGCGCGCAATGTCGACAATATTCTGAATGGAAGCTTGTTGCCGGAAGTCGCCGAATCGGTGCTGGCCAAGATGGCCGAGGGCGCCACGATCTCCAAGATCAAGGTCAGCGCCGACAAGAAGGGGCAGTTCAAGTACACCATCAAGTGATGGGAGGTGGGGCGCGGCCGGTGGCCGCGTCTTGCTCTTTGACGGTTCACACATGGCGGATTACGCTTCGCTAATCCGCCCTACGTGTATCCGCGTGGCCGGTGCGACCCGAGGCCTACGCATCCGCGTTGGCCCGGTTCATGTGTGACTTCGAGGAGGCACGTAGGGCGGATTAGGCGGAACGCCGTAATCGGCCATGCATGCGTCGCTGGCGGCTCATGCATGGCCGATTACGCTTCGCTAATCCGCCCTACGTGTCTCTGCGGTTTCGGCGCGGTCCCGATCCTATTCTGCGGGCTTCACGCCCAACAACTCTTCGATGTGCGCCATCGAATTCGGGTCCTTGACCACCGAACGCAACCAATCGTGCAACGACTGTTCGCCCGCATCGGCAGCCTTGTCGGCGAAATACGATACCGGGCTATGCGGCTCCGTGCGGCGGAAGAACGCCGCGACCGCGCGCAACTGCGCCAACGCCTGCGCCCGCGTCTGGATCGCACCCGGAGGACCGGATGGCGCCGGCACCGCCACCTGGCCGCCATCGTGCGTGAAATCGACCGCCGCCGAACCAACGTAAGCGTTATCCGCCAACTCCGTCTCCGCAACGCCGCCACTGGCAACCGACGCCGGCACCATCCGCTGCAAGGTCTGCAAGGCATCGCGCGCCGCCGAGAACCCCGGGCTATCCACGCCCAAGCGCTCATCGGCCACCAGTTCCAGCTCCTTCAACGCATCCAGGCACATCTGCGCATCGGCCGCGAACGCCGTGGCGAACTGCGCCGAATTATTCTTGCGCGCCGTTTCCATCTCCGCCAGTTTGGCGCCCGGATTACCCGAGGAACTGGTGCTGTTGGTGGCGGCGGCCAGCTTGCGCGCCACCTCGAAATCGATCGTCGAATACGCGCTGCCGCGACCCTCGGTCAGCGGAATCTCGCGCAGCAGCGCCGGCACCCGTCCCAGTATCCAGCTCAGGTTGCCGATGCGCTGGTCATGGTCGTTGCCGTCCGACTCGGGATACAAGCCCTGGTCCCAGAAGTTCCGGCACAGCCCCGCCAGCACTTTGAAACCTTCGCCCAGCGCCCGCAGGCCGACCGTCTTGGCGCCCGCTTCGGTCAGCCACACGGCCAGCCGCAGGTCCTTGCTTTTTTCCTGCAACAGGGCGGCGCAGCGGCGCACCACGAAGTCCCAGTCGGCTTCCTTCAGCTCGGTCACCCATTCGCCCTGGTCGAGCGATGGATCGTCGAAACGGCGCGCCTGGGCGATGGCGTCCAGGTCCGGCGAGAACGACAGGTCTTCGCCGCTGGGCGCGCCAGGGCTGATCGGGCCGAGCAATTGTTCTGCTGAAAACATACGTTACCTTTGAATGTAGTGGGCCACTTACTGGGCGATGCGGAACTCGATGCGGCGGTTGCGCGCGCGGCCGTCCGGCGTGTCGTTGCTGGCGATCGGGCGGTCCGACCCCTGGCCCGACGCGGTCAGCATGTCGCCGTTCAGGCCCTTGCCGGTCAGGTAGGTCTTGACCGCTTCGGCGCGCGCCTGGCTCAGGTTCTGGTTGCTGGCCTTCAGGCCCTGGTTGTCGGTGTGGCCGATGATTTCCACCTTGCGGCCTTGCAGCTTCTGCATCGCCGCGCCCATCTGGTCGAGGATGGCCTGGCCGGTCGGCGTCAACGTCGCCTTGCCGCTTTCGAATTCGACGATGCGGTTGCCCAGCGTGTTGTCGAGAATGTTCTGCTCGGCGGCCGAGACGCGCAGCCCGTTGTTGACCACGTAGGTCGGATTGAGGCTGGTGGCGAAGTCGCTGGCGATCTTCTGCCGCTGCGCCTCGTTGGCCACCTCGCCGCGCACGCTGACGGTGCTGCCGTCGATCTTGAGCTGGCCCCGGCTGATCTGCTTGAGGTTGGGCGTGATCAGTTTTTGCACGTAGGCGTTCCAGTTGGCCGGTTGCGCTACCTGGCCGATGGCGATCTGGTCGACGACCTTGTCGGCGCCGTAGACTTCGCGCAGGCGCGCCAGCACGCCGGCCTTGGTGGCCTCGTCGGGCACGGTGCCGCTGGCCAGCACCTGGCCGGGCTGCGGCGTGGCCGCAGCCGGCACCGCCTGGGCGGCGGCCAAACCGGAGACGCCTGCCAGGCCGACGGTCATACTAATAAATACAGCTGTCCGGATAAAACGCATGATCAAGTTCCGATAAAGGCCGCGCGCACGGAGTCGCAGGCCGATTTGAGTGAAAGGTTGGGCTGGGCCAGGTAGGTCGAGACCTTTTTGATCGCGTAGTCGGCGTCGACCTGCTCCTCGACCCAGTCGAGCTCGTCGAAGGCGATGTGGTGTTCGAGGCCGGCCTGCGGGTCCATGATCGCTTGCAAGGTCAGCGCCGAGGCGCCGCTAAAGCCCAGCACCAGCGCCGGACGGCCGCCCAGGCGGGTGGTGAACAGCGACAGCTCGAAGTCGGCGCGCATCAGGAACGGCGTGATCAGGTGCATCCAGAACGCGCCCACCAGGTTGCGGTACATCGGGTCGGACGGCAGCGGCAGCACCAGGCTTTTCTCCAGCCGGCTCGAGCTGCTGGCCATGACCGGCTGCAGCAGCAAGCCGAGCGCGAGCAGCACTTGCCGCACCGAGCCGGGGAAGCCGGTCTGCGCCAGCATCGCGTCCAGGCCGCCGACGGTTTGCAGGTCGAGGAAATCGTTGAAGGCGGCCTCGTAGGCGGCGCTGCGCAAGTCCACGTCGATGGTGCTGGCGGCGGCCGCCTGCAGCGCGCCGGCCGGCTCGGGCGCGGCCAGCACGCCGGCGCTGAGCGATTCGAACCGGTTCCACAGGCGCGACAGCACCAGCGGGCTGTTCGGCACGAAGCCGGCCGGGTCTTCCACGTCCATCGTGCTCATCATGAGGAACGGGAAGCGCCGCTTGGACTGGTCGCTGCTGGCGACGATGTGGCCGGCGATGGCGCGTCCCCGGCGCGGGCCGATGAAGGCGAAATGCAGCGGCGCCAGGGCGTCGTAGGTCAGCTTCCAGCGCGTGTCGGCGCTCAGCAAGTCCATCGCCTGGGCCAGCCAGGCATCGAGGATGTTGATCAGGGCCGGGTTCTCGCTGGCCTTGACGAAATCGCCCCGGCTGGGAATCTTGCCGAAGTAACCGATGGAGATCGGGGTGGCGCGGCTCATGGCTGGCTCCTTGGTGCGGCCGGCGCCGCCGCCGGCGCGGCTGCCGCCGGTGCGGCGGCTGCGGCAGGGGCGGCAGCTGCGGCGACGGGCGCCGGCGCGGTGATGATCTCGGGCAGGCGCATGCGGCGGAAGCCGGCGGCGGAGCCCGGTGCCGGCGCGGCGGCCGGGGCGGCCTGCGTGGTGCCCACGATCTTCAGGTTGGCGCGCACGACCACGTTGCTGTTCTCCCAGCTCAGCTCGAACACGCCGCTATCCTTGCGGGTGCGTTTGGCGGCGTCGATCATCTTCTTCAGGCCGAAATGGCCCGGCTCGTTGAGCAGCACCACGGTGCGGCCCTCGGGCGTGATGGCGGTGATGCGCGAGCCCGGCGTGCCTTGCGGATTCGGCCACACCATGTGGACGAACGGCTGCGGCTGGCCGCGCCAGCGCAGCGCCTGGCCATCGATCTCGATGGTGAACTCGGTGGCGCCGGTGGCGCCCAGCGCCTGCACGTCGAAGCGCGTCTGCGACTCGGAAGCGCCGGCCTGGGCGGCGACGCCGCCGGCCGACAATGGGGCCACCCAGCTCGGGAAGCTGCTGACCACGCCAGGCGCCAGGTTGATGCCCATGTTGGCCCAGGTCTTGGCGCTGAGGGTGTCGCCACGGCGCACCACCAACGGTCCGATGGTGGTGTTGAAGTACTTGGCGATGGCGCCGTCCGGGCCGAACATCTGGCCGATCTCGGCGTCGGTCGCTTCCAGTTTCGATTCCGGCGCGAACGGATACTTGAGCGCCAGGCTGCGGTTGAACGGTTCCAGCACTTGCGCGGTCCAAACTTTGTTGACTTCGGTTTCGGTCGGACGCACGATGACGGCGAAGGTTTGCATCAGCGGCCGCACCAGCAGCGGACGGATGGCTTGGCGTTGCTGGTCGGTCATGCCGACCAGCATCTGCTCATCGACATATTTGAGCGCCTCGGCCAGTTCGGAGCCGGTGCCGTCGAGCGTCTGCTGCATGAACTGCTTGGCGCCGGGGCCGGTGTCGCCCTGGTTCTTGATCTGGTTGAAGCGGCCGCGCAGCTTGGACAGCGCGTCCATGTAGCCGCCCATCAGGGTCGCGCCCTTGTCCTTGCTCACCACCAGCTTGGCGACGCCGGAGAACTCGCGTCCGACCGGACCCATCGGGATCGGTGCGGCGCCAGGGGCCGCGCTGGTGTTGATGTTGACGTCGATGCCGGACGGCTTCTGGCGCAGGATGGTTTGCTTGAACCACTCGACCACGCCGCGCTGGGCGCGCTGCAGGCCGGCGTCGATCAGCGACGGGTTGTCCCACGAGGTTTGTTCGTAGACCGTTTTGATCAGCTTGTCGATCGGCGACGCTTGCGGATCGCCCAGGCGGTTCATCGCGCTGGCGGCCTGGTCGAAGCCGTTCAGTTCGCGGATGCTGACGCCCTGGATGAACTTCTGCCATTCCTTGGCGTAGTCGTTTTTATACAGCTCGACCAGCGCCTTCTGGATCTGTTCCGGGCTGCCTTCCAGCGTCAGATCGTCCTTGGCGGCGGTTTTCAGCACCCAGTCCGAGCTTTGCAGCTCGCGGTTGGCGGCGTCGCGGAAGGCTTCCTGGATGAACTTGTCCCAGGCCTCGCGGGTGAAGGTGCCCGGGATGGCGTAGCTGCCCACCACCAGTTCCTTGTCCTGCTCGCCGACGATGCGGGCCACCGTCATCGACGGGAAGCGGGTGGCGGCGCGCGCCTTGACGTCGGCGTAGACGCGCTCGCGCGCCGGCAGGCCGCGCACCACTTTGCGCAGGTTGTCGCGGCTTTGGTCGACCAGGGCCAGCTTGGGTTCGATGGTCGGCCACGAAGGGTCGCTCATCTGGCTCAGGTAGAACGAGATCATGCGCTCGGCGCTGCGGATCATTTGCTCGCGCGGCATGGTGCCGCGATTGCTGTCGAGCCAGACGCGCCAGAAGCGGGTCAGCTGGTCGTTCAGGTGGCTGGCCTCGGCGCGCGACTTGTCGGTCAACATCAGGTAGGTCTTGAGCGCGTTGTAGGCGTCCTCGACGTTGGCCGGGTTGGCGTCCTTGAATTGCAGCGCGCCGAAGTTGACTGCGGCGGCCGGCGACAGCGCGACCGTGCCGGGCAGCGCGCCCGGGGCGGCGCCAGGCGCGACGGCGGGAACGACGGCGCCGGGGACGGCAGGGACGGCACCGGCCACCGGCGCGGTGGCGGCGGCGTTCAGCGCGCCCGACTGCGGCGGACGCGACATCGGCTCCAGCTTGTCGGCGCCGCTGTTGACTTCGCCCAGGAAGGCTTCGATCGACTGGCCGACCGGCTTGAGCATCACTTCCTTCAGGCCGGAGAAGTATTCCTCACGCAGCTTGCGCTCCAGGAACTCGCCCTGGTACAGGCCCAGGCCGAGCGACAGCGGACGGTCGGTGCGATAGGATTCGAGTTGTTCGATACGGTCTTGCAGGATTTCCAGCGCCTCGAAGCGCGACGCCAGGTCCAGGCGTTTTTCCTGCACCTTGACGGCCTGCGCCAGATCGGCCTGGACGTTGTTGACCAGTTGGCGGTTGGCCAGGTAGGACCAGCTCCAGCCGCCCAGCGCCAGGCCGACCAGCGCCATGGCGCCGAAGAAGGTGGCGTAGCGCATGCGCGTCTTGGCCGGGCTGGCGTACTGCGCCACCAGGTCCTTGTCGGCGAAGATCACTTTGCGGAACAGGTTGAGCAGGAAGTAGCCGTGCTGGTCTTGCACCTCGGACTGGGCCGCCGGCAGCATCTGCAAATCGAAACGGTGGGCGACGCGCTCGGACGAGGCCGAAACGGATTCGCCCTCCTGCAGCGCGCTGGTGAAGTAGAAGCCACGGAACACCGGCTTGAACTGGAACGGGTTTTCCTCGAACAGGGTGGCGATGAAGGTGCGCAGCGGCCCCTTGATCGAGCTGAACTCCAGCGGGAAGGTGAACACGCCCGGCGGCATGCGCTCGCGCCATTGCAGCGCCATGTTGGCCAGGCTCAGGTCCTTGAGGCCGTCGTACAGCTCGTCGAAGCGCTGGTCGAACTGCTCCAGCACGTCCTGCTTGGAGCTGGTCTGGCTGTAGGGCAGGGTGGCGCCCCATACTTTATCGCGCTCGCCGCGCTCGGCGTCCTGGAAGAACTCGTTGAAACCGGTGATCAGGTCGGCCTTGGTGAACACCACGTAGACCGGCGCGTGCACTTCCAGCTTCTCGGTGAGCTCCTGCACGCGCTGGCGCAGGTTCTTGGCCAGGTTGATGGCGAACTCCGGCCGGCTACCGGTCAGCTCGGCGACGCTGACGGCGATGATGATGCCGTTGATCGGCGCGCGCTTGCGGTATTTCTTCAGCAGGGCGAGGAAGCCCAGCCATTCGCCACGGTCCTCCTCGCTGACGGAGTAGCGGCCGGCGGTGTCGAGCAGGATGCCGTCGGTGGTGAAGAACCAGTCGCAATTGCGCGTGCCGCCCACGCCCTGGACGATCTTGCTGTCGGCGAAGGGGAACTGCAGGCCCGAGCTGGCGATCGCCGTGCTCTTGCCGGCGGCCGGGTTGCCGATCACCATATACCACGGCAATTCGTACAGCGCGGCGTCGCCCGAGAGCTGGCCCAGCTTGGACGTCTTGATGGTGCCGATCGCCTCCATCATGCGCTTGCGTAGCGCCTCGTTCTCCTCGCGCTGGGCGGCGTCGGCCTTGGACGCGCCGGTCTGCTGCTCGAGCATGCCGCCGAAGGCGGCGCCGGAGCGCTGGCGGCGATAGCGCTTGAACAGCCAGACGGCGCCGTACAGCAGCAGCGCGACCAATAGCACGATCAGTACCCATTGGTAGGAAATCTCGAAGACGGCGGCGGCGATCAGCAGCGCGGCGGCAAAGGCCGCGAAGCCGATCACGGCCAGGCTGAAACGAGCGGTGAGAAAGTGCCAGAATCGTTGCATCATAGTGGGGCTAAAGGGGCTAAGGCGTACTTGGGTTGAGTGAAATGGTTCATGCCGTGGTCTCGGCCGTGGATGGCGGAGCCGCTTGCGGCGCCAGCAGCACGGCGCCACGGTGGAATGGATCGAGATTGGTCACGCACAGCGCCGGGCCTTTGCCGTCGCGGACCTGCTGCTGCGCAAGCACCAGCGCGGCAATGATCGAGACGGCGCCGGCGTCGCCGCAGGCGGACGCGACCGACAGCACCTGGCTGCCCAGGTCGAGTTCGGGCAGCGTGGTGCTGGCCATGCCCAGCAATTCGGTCATGCGGCCGACGCGCTGGTCGCTGTCGGCGGTGAGCGTGGCGATATCGGCGGCGTTGACGCCGGCCGTGGCGATCGCCTGCGTCGCCAGCTCGGCCAGCAGGCCGGTGTCGCCGCGCGGCTTGGTGTCGGCGGAGGCGGCGCGCAGCGCGCTGCTGGCGGGATACATCAGCGCGGCGTCGGCGGCGTCGAACAGCGCGCCCTGGGCGGCGTCGGCCAGCAGCAGGCCGGCCGCGCCTTCGCCCGGGATGCGTCCCTGCGGATGATTGCTGTCGAACAGCATGAAATGGTCGGCCCAGTCCTGCACGCTGGCCGCGCCGATGCGCGAGCCGCACGCCAGCACCAGGCATAGCAACGGTTGCTCGTCCTGCCGCGCCTGGATTGCCAACTGGCGGATCAGCTGCAGCGCCGGTTGCGCGTGCGCGGCCATCAGCGGCGGCGCCAGGCGGGCTTGAGGCCAGCCGTGGCGGGCCACGATGTGGCGCAGCCAGCCGGAGGCGGCGGTACGCTGGGTGTCGGTCCATTCGGCCGGCAGCAGGGTGACCACGTGCAGCGCCGGCAGCGGCGGCAACGGTTTGCCGTCGGCGGCCGCGTCCAGGTAGGCCGGCAGCGCCGGGTGCGGGCCGAGTTCGGCGGCCAGGTCGGCGGCGACGGCGCTGCCGAGCGCCAGTGCGCGCCATTGCTCGTCGACGAAGTCGATCTCCGGATGGTGGGCGCGCAGCCAGTCGGCCATCTCGTCCTGCTGGGCGGCGACGTCGACGTCGTCGACCCGGCCGCTGAGGATGGGGTAGCCGCTCTCGTCGACCAGTTCCGGGTCGAGGGCGAGGTTGGCCTTGCGCGACAACAGCGCGTCCGCCAGGCGGGCGGCGCTGTCGCCGTGCGGCATGCGCAGCGCGCCGGCCAGCACGGTCAGCGGGGCGGCGGCAGGCGCCGCAGGGGCGCTTTGCGCGGCAGCGTCTGCGGCACTGGCGGCAGCGGCGGCGGACGCGGCGGCCGCACCCGCGCCGGCGGCGGCCAGCAATTTGCGTCCGCCCCACACCAGTAGCAACAGCAGCAGCGGCAACAGCAGCAGATAGATCACCAGATCGTCGGTGCCGGGCATGCGGCGCGTCTCGCGCCAATACCACACCGCGCCCAGCCAGCAGGCGGCGAAAGCGGCGGCGACGATCAGGCTACGACTGAGCCAGGGGCGCATCAGCGGCGCCCGTCCATGTGAATACTGTGCATGCGGCTAGACCTGGTCCTTGGTGGCTTGCTGGCTGGCGATCAGGCTGGCGCCGCAACTGGTTTTGTCGCCGTCGCGGGCGACCGGCATGCCGTCGACGATCATGGTCGAGTCGCCGCTGACGATCACGCCCGGCGTGTGGCCGGGAATAGGGCACACCACCATGTCGCCGACGCGGGCGATCGGAATTCCGCCGCTGTCGCTTAACATCGACGCGCTCACCACCACGCCGCCGTGCGACGTCTTGTCTCCCAACCGTATCACCGGACCAGCCATCTCGTCTCCTTAACCTTTTCGTTTCATCACGCCGGCCACCCGCAACTCGGTGTGCCCGAAATCCATCATTTTCCAGCGGCCGCCCCAGGTCAGGCCGACCGACTCGGCCACCTGGCCGTACAGTTCGTATCCACGCATGGCCCACGGATCTTTTTCCGAGATCACCAGCTTGCCGTCACGCAAGAAGGCGCAATCGGCGGCCAGGCCATATTGGTGCCAGCTCTGGAAGGCGGCCGCGTTGGTCACGTTGCTGCCCATGCCGGCCAGCATGTTCTGGCGCTCGGGACTGCGGTAGCCCTCCAGGATCGCCATATCATAACCGTGTTGCTCTTTCATTATCTTAAATACCGTTAACAAGCGCTGGGTATATTCCGGGTCCATCAGCGACCAGTTGCGGCTGGCCGATACCAGCATCGGACGCTCGCGCTCGATCTCGGCCGTGGCGAACACGGTCGGCGGCAGCGCCACCGGCGGCACCAGTTCCTCGCCTTGCAACAGTCCGGCCACCTGGCTGTTCACCTCGCGCGTCGAGACGTCGTAGGCGCCCAGCATGTTCTTGCCGCTCGCCAGGAAGGCCAGGGTCGGCGGCAGGCTGAGCAGCAAGAGTCCGGCCAGGCACAGCCGGTAATGGCGCTTGACGAACGCGGCAAGGCCCTGCGCGGACGCCGCCCCCGACTGCAACAACACTCCCGCACCGGCCGTCTGCCGGCGCTTCAGGCCGGCGAAGCGTCGCTGCAGCGCGGATTCGGCTCGCGCCGCCCGCTCCAGTACATAGGCGCGGCCGGCCGGGAATAGCACCAGCCAGCTGATCAGGCAAGCCAGCAGAAAATAGAGCACCACCGCCAGTAAAAACACGACTACCTCAACCCTGACAACGTTCATCGGCGCCTCGCGGCGGCCACTTTTATAAACTTTCTTTACTGCTAGATTAATTATTGCTTGAGAGTATATCTTACTAGTCTGATAATGTGATGACTATTCGGTTCAATTGTGCGCATGTTGAGTGCGCGTTCAGTTAACGTTCTAACATGCGTCGCATCGCTGTTGAATATAGTAAAGTATTGCAATAACTGACAGGAGTTCGTATTTTGCAACGAAAAGATGAGAGTCCCAAGCCCTCCCGGCCGAGTTTGTTGACCCCGGCGCAGCAGGAAGAGGCGGACCGCAACCGCATATTATCCACGCTTGAGTCCGGCAGTGGCGCAGCCAAGCCGGCCGCCAAGCGTGGCCGCTCGCCGCTGGTGTGGGCGGGATTGGGCGTAGCTTTGCTGATGATCGCAGTGGGCATCGGCACTTATGTGACGCGCGAGACCGCGCACAGCGAAGTGATGACGTCGGTTGCCGCGGCCAGCAAGGAGCTGCCGCCGGCAACTGCGCCGGCTGTCGCTGCCGCTCCGGCTCCGGCTGCTGCGGCCGAGGTGTCGGCCGACGAGGTGCTGGCGTCGGCGGCGCCGGCGGCCGTCATCAACGACGACCGGGCCGCCCAGCAGGCGCCCGAAAAGCAGGAAAGCCTGAGCGAAATGCTCAACGCCGGCGGGCAAACTGCGGCGCCTGCGGCCAAGCCGGGCAACGACGTGCTCAGCAAAGCGCTGGAAACGCCGTCCGCCGGAACGCCCGCGCCAGCGAAAAGCGCGGCCAAGCCGGTGCATAAGCCCAAGCCTAAGCCGGCGCCCAAGGAAACCAAAAAGGCCCCGGCCGAACCGGCCACCACGCCGGAGCAGGAAAGCGACATCGCTTTGCTGTCGGCCCTGGTCGCGCATGCACAGGCCGCCGAGAAGGCTGAAACGGCGAAGAAGCCCAGGCTCAGCGTGAAAGAACAGCTGGCCCAGTGCAAAAAATTCGGCAAAACCAAGGCTGCCGAGTGCCGCGCACGCATTTGCGAAGGCCGCACCAAAACCGGCGATTGCAAGGTGGCGCGATGAGTTTTTCCCTGGTGGACCAGGTTGTCGGCGCGCTGGCGGAGTTCAGCAGCGCCACCCGGCTGTACGCGCTCAGCTTCGGCGACGATGGCCCGGCCTTGATGGTCGAGGCGTTCGCCGCTGACGAAGGCTTGCAGGCGATCGGCGCGCGCGACATCATCGCGCTGTCGACCGACGCCCACATCGAACTGGCGCCCTTGCTGGGCAAGCCGGCCACCCTGGAAACCAGCCTGGCCGACGGCACCCGCGCCCGCTTTAGCGGCTTGGTCAGTGAAGCGGCGATGCTGGGCAGCTTCGGCGGCCTGGCGCGCTACCGCCTGCGCTTGACGCCATGGTTGTGGCGCCTGAGCCAAGTACGCAACAGCCGCGTATGGCAAGACAAAACCGTCATCGAGATCGTCGAGGCGGTGTTCCAGGAGCACGCGCCGCTGGCGGTGTGGCGCTGGAGCGACGAGACGGCGCCGTTCATGGCCGCCGCCGGCGCGCGCAGCTATTGCTGCCAGTACCGCGAATCCGATTTCGACTTCATCACCCGGTTGTTGACCGAAGAGGGCCTGGCCTGGCGCTTCGAGGAAACCGGCGAAGGCCACGGCATGGTGCTGTTCGCCAACAGCGTCGAAACCAGCGCCACGCCCGAGGACGCCAGCAGCGCGGCCGGTGGCGGCATCCGCTTCCACGGCGCGCGCGTGGGCGAATCGGCCGACACCATCCAGGCGCTGCGCGCCCACCGCAGCCTGCGCGCCGCGCTCAGCACCGTTTTGAGCTACGACTACAAGGCCAAGAGCGCCGTCAGCGCCAGCGTGCCGACCAACCAACCGGTCGGCGGCGCCAACGCCCCTATCCTGGAAAGCTACGACACGCCCGGCCAGTATTTCTTCGCCGATGGCGAGCAGGCCCAGCGCTACGCCTTGCTGCAAATGGAGGCCAACGAAGCGCGCCGCCACCTGTGGGACGCGCGCTCGACGGTGCGCACCTTGCGCCCCGGCACCCGTTTCACGTTGACGCAAGGACCGCTGGCCGGCGGCGAGGCCGAGGCGGCCTACGTGGTGCTGCGCGTGGTCAGCGTGGGCGTCAACAACCTGCCGACGCCGGCCAAGCAGGGGCTGGAGGAACTGTTCGGGCCGATCCCGGAATTGCTCGAGGAATCGCTGCGCGAACAGCCGGAGAACTTCGCCGCCGTCATCGCGCAGGCCAGCGACAGCGGCTACGCCAACCACTTCGAGGCGATCGCCGCCGACACGCCATGGCGTCCGGTGGTGGGCGAGAACGGCTTGCGCCACCACCCGAAACCGACCGCGCACGGCAGCCAGAGCGCCATCGTCGTCGGGGTCGACGGCGGCAGCAGTGCCAACGGCGCCGACGAGATCTACTGCGACAAGCTGGGCCGGGTGCGCATCCGTTACCACTGGCAGCAGGACGCCAGCGCCACCTGCTGGGTGCGCGTGGCGCAGCGCTCGGCCGGCGGCGGCATGGGCAGCCAGTTCCTGCCGCGCATCGGCCAGGAGGTGCTGGTGCAGTTCCTTGAAAACGACATCGACCGACCGATCATCGTCGGCGCGCTGTACAACGGCCAGGGCGAGGGCGGCCAAGCGCCCACGCCGGGCGGAAAGAGCGACCGCGACAGCGACACCGCCGTGTTCCAGTCGGCGCACGACCATGGCGTCTCGGGGCAGGGTAACGTCGCCGGCGGCAACAGCCCGCTGTGGCACGGTGCCGCCGCCGACACCGCCGGCCACCGCAACAGCGCCGCGCAATGGGGCATCCGCAGCAAGGAATTCGGCGGCTCCGGCTACAACCAGCTACTGTTCGACGACACCGACAACCAGGGCCGCATCCAGCTCAAGAGCAGCCACGCGGCCAGCGAACTGAATCTCGGCCACCTGATCCACTCGGCCGACAACTATCGCGGCAGCCTGCGCGGCACGGGCGCTGAACTGCGCACCGACGGCTACGGCGCCGTGCGCGCCGGCGCCGGCTTGCTGGTGTCGAGCTATAAGATCACCCACGCGGCCGACGCGCGCGAACCGGCGGGCGACAATGTGGCCGGCATGGCGCTGCTCAAGCAGGCCGTCAAGCTGGGAGAGACCTTCAGCGGCGCGGCCAAGACCCACGAAACGGTGGCGTACGCCAGCCACCTGGGCGCGGCCAAAGCCGACACCAGCAAGCTCGACGACAAGGCCGCGCCGTTGAAGGCGATGCTCACCGCCGCCTCGGGCATGCTGAGCCAGGACAGCATCGAAGCAGCACAAGCCGACGCGCCGGACAAGCCGATCGCGCCGGCCGACGACAAGCTGCCTCACACCAGCGGCGCCGTCATCGCCATCGCCGCCAAGGCCGGGCTGGGCGTGCTGGCCGGGCAGAATTTGCAAATGGCCAACGGTGAAACGATCACCTTGATGAGCGGGCAGGACACGCAGTTCGCCACCGGCGGGCAGATGCGCGTGCACAGCGGCCAGGCCATTGGCATGCTGGGCGGGGCGGTGAAGGCCGGCGAGAACAACATGGGCCTGCAGCTGATCGCGGCCAAGGACGTGATCGATCTGCAGGCGCAGGGCGACGTGCTCAACGTGCAGGCGCGCGACGACGTCAACATCGTCAGCGCCAACGCGCACATCGACTGGGCTGCGGCCAAGAGCATCAGCCTGTCGACGGCGGGCGGGGCGAACATCACCATCACTGGCGGCAACATCACGATCCAGTGCCCGGGCAAGATCACGATTCATGCGGCGAAGAAGAGCTTCTCCGGCGGCCAGGAGGTCAACTATAAGTTGCCGATTCTGCCGCAGTCGGTGTGCGTGGAATGCCTGGCCAAGCGGGCAGCCCAGCGTACCGCGTTCATTAACAAGGGGGCGTAGGCGTGATCCAGGCATCTAAAAGGCTTACCCGGCGCGTGCTATTGGGCGCCGCCGGTTGTCTGTTATTGGTTTTCGGCTTCGGCAAGAAGGACGTGGCTGCGGGCGAGGGTGACAGCATTGCGAAGCCGACGCCGGCGCCGCCACAAGAGCTGTGCATCGAATGTCTGGCCAAGCGCGCAAAGCAGCGCACGGCCTTTATAAATAAGTGGGTGTAAGTATGGAAAAGTATCCGCATCTCGGTGCGCTGGCTACGGTGGCGTCAACTCATCCCCACTGGAACTGGTACGCCATCGCCGACAGCGCACAGAACAGTGCCTTGCCAGGTGCGCTGACGGCAACTGGCGGTGAGGTGAAATGTCTGCTGGGCGCCACGCAGGGCAGTCCGCTGGCGGAAAAATCGCCCCATCTGGTCGCTCTGCCCAGCCCTGCGCGCGGCGGTGTTGCCTGGGAGTGGATTGACCAAACGGCCAAGCGTCAGCCTTGTGTGACCGTGGTCGCCAGCCGGTTGCCGTTCGACGTGCTTTTTGAGCAGTTAAAACAGTTCGCAGAGATCCGCCTGCCCGACGGCACAGAAATGTTCTTCGCGTTCTGGGACCCGGCCATCCTCGGCACGCTGATCGGCCAAAAGGACGACCCCACCTTGCATGTACCAGGTCCCGTGCTCGATGAGGAACAGCGCAAGATGTTGTTCGGCGGCTTGTCTGGTTGGTGGTATTGGGACCGAGACGGCACGCAGCATTCCGTCGAAATCGACGGAGCGGCGCTCACGGTTCGCCTGACAAAACCATTGATGCTCGGGCAAGGACAAGTGGATGACTTGGTTGAGGCCAGCTTGCCCGATCACGTGCTGTTTTATGTCGACTTGAATCAGCCATTCTTATTGAACGACATTCCACCGAAAGAGCACTATTCCTATGTGGCGAGGGCTTTGACCGGGGCGCGGGACATTGGTCTGGAGACCATGCAAGATTTGGTGAATTACGTTTGCGTGTCGCTGATCTATGGCGCTCGGCTGCGGGAAGATAAAGACCTGTTAGCGCTGTTGGCTCGGGTGAAAAGCGGCGAGATGCGGTTCGCCGCCGCGATGAGTCTGATGCCCGAATAGTCGGTGCGCATGGACCACTGATCTCGGGCCCATTGAATAATGGATTGGAATATGTTGAAAACAAAAGTGGCGGAAGTTACCGGAGCAAAGCGGCGCAACATCATGCTGGCCGCTTGCGGTTTTCTTTTACTTAACGCTTGCGAGGCTAAGGATATGCGTGTCGTACTGGATTTGGTGTTGTTCAACTACTTGGATCGGCCGATTTTCGCGGTGAATGTGGATGGCGTCGGCTACGAGGTGTCTGGCGCCTATCCCGAGACCGGCAAAAGCACGACAACCGGCTTTGCGTTGACGCTGGGCCCCAAAGTCGTCACCTGGAAGCTTGATGGACCGAAAGGAACGCCCCGTAACGGCGAAACGGTTCAGAACAAAAACGCTTTGGCGCTGACCCAGAGCGAAATCGTACCCGGTGCGAAGTTTATCTCCGTTCACATTTATCCTGACGACACAGTTGAGCTCGTAACCTCGGCCCACTTCCCCCGCGCAACCGCGCGCGGTGAAAAGGCAGCCGCAAAAATGGACGATCGGCATGGCAAATGAAGCGATACCTGCGGCAGCGGCTGCTTCCCGCGATGTTCCCGATGAACCGGCAGGTCCATTCCAGGACTGCCGCGATGTTGTGCATATCAGTCTGTTCTTTGATGGCACCGGCAACAATCGCGAGGCCGATAACGCGGACAAGAAATGGAGCAATGTCGGACGTCTGTTGATGGCGATGCGCCAGCAAGACAACGTATATCCAGTCTACATCTCTGGCGTGGGTACGAAATTCAATGGCACGGCTGGCAATTGGTTAGATTCCGCCGGGGTGTGGATTGAAGATCACATCGAAGGCTTGGGCTTTGGTGGTGGTGGCGAGCGCAGGCTTCGGCAGGGCGAGGACGCTGTCAACCAACGCATGTTCGATGCGCTTCTTGCGCAGGCGAAAGCGCAAGGCCTTGAGGTGGAAAAATACGCCGCTGCTGCTAGCGCCAAGGGCATGGCGCAGGTCCACGAAGCCCTGGCAAAACACCGTCTGATCAAAATGATCGACATGTCCTTCTTCGGTTTCTCGCGCGGCGCGGCGCTAGCCAGGGCGTTTTCCCATCGCATCATCACGAACTGTAAGAAAAGCGGCAATGACCTGTTGCTCGAAAATTATCCGATGCGCCCCAGCTTCCTCGGCATTTTCGACACCGTCGCGTCTTTCGGACTTCCTGCGCACAATGTCCAGCTACCTTTCCGTGATCGTGAACTGGTCGTTTCGCCGTTGATAGAACGTTGTGTTCACTATATAGCGGCGCACGAGGTGCGCGTCGCATTCCCGGTGGATCTGATCAGGAAAAACGGGAAGCTGGCCGGCGAGTGGGTGGAGAACGTTTATCCGGGCGTCCACTCCGATGTCGGCGGCGGTTATGCTGCGGACGACCAAGGTATCAAGAATAATTACGCTCGAATTCCGATGCGCGACATGATGCGCGAGGCCGTTTTCAACGGCGTCAGGATGAAGAGTTATAAGGAGATTGAGGCCAAGACGTATGCGATGTTCACGGAGCGATTTGAATGTCTGGAAACCACGGAGGCTGCGTATCGCGACTATATGGCCGCCTGCGGCGCCATGAGCGGGACGGTTGAAAACCAGATGAAGCGCCACCTCGAAGTGTTTTACAGCGCCAGTGGGACCATACATCGCCGAGGTATCGAGACGCCGGGCGCTCGCAGCCGTGCCGCGAGTACCTTTAAATCCTTGGGTCCCAAGGGAATGGCATGGGAAGTGGACCGCTACCGCGAAGTTGCCAAAACCGGCGAATGGCTGCGGATTGGCGGTAGTGCCGTCAATAGCTATGCTCAGTATATTAAACCCGAAGACTGGCAATTGTCCGCCTGGGATAAGCCGGCGAACAACGGCGTGGTGAACTTCGTCTCCACGTTCATCCACGACTCGAAGGTCGACTTCATCGGCAACATCGAACCGTTCAGCTACTTCAAACCAAGGGGCGTTTGGGAATCGAACGTCAGTGTCTGGACCGAATGGGGTAATTGGGTCGTTGCCAAGAGCGATGCCGTGAGCAAGACCGTTGGGGATGCCTACGAATCCGGCAAACAGCAGGTTGGAGAAGCGGTGGACGCCACGACCAAGGCCGCCAAGGACACTGCTGAAGCGGCTCAGCGCAAGGCTGAAGAGGCAGCGGCGTACACCAAGCGTAAAGCGGAGGAGGCGGCAGCCTACACTCAGCGCAAAGCGCGGGAGGCGGCCGACTACGCGCGGCAAAAAGCCGATGAGGCGGCAGCAGCCGCCAAGCGGGCGTATGACGCCACCGCCAAGGCAGCCAATGACGCCGCCGAGGCCGCCCAGCACCAGGCGCAGGAAGCTGCTGCCTATGCGCGACGGAAAGCGCAGGAGGCATCCGACGCGGTGGAGGGCGCCTATAACGCCACAACCAAGGCCGGTAGAGATGCAGCCGCTGCCGGGGCTAAGAAGATTGGTGATATCGAGGACGGGGCTGAGAGGTTGTACGACCGGGGTATGAACTGGATAAAACGTACAGTTAAGGGGCAGTGAGGGTGGTATTCAGCCTTCCGATGATATGGACTGCTACTCATCAATGAGCATATCCACGTGGTAAACTAAGGGGCGTGCGTGTGCCGGCGTCTTTGGGAATCGGGCCGTCGGCCTCGTCAGTTAGCCATCAATTTAGAGCTCCACTCGCGTCTTTATCGTTGTACGACATGCCTGAGTTATTGGGAAAAGAATGAGCATTACGCGGATGTGGTGCCGGAAAGCACAGTACGAGCCGACTGTCCGGATGTGATCCGAAAGTTGAGATGAGCTTTGATCGCGAAAGGCATGGTACTTCTTTTTTGGCCCTACGGCGCGCTTGAAGTGCTATTCAAGTGGCTGTGACTCAATTTATTGTGGCGAACGAAATACGCCCGAGTTCTTGGGGGCTCAAGATCTCGAAATCTCCTAAATAACCCAAACCATGCGTTTTTGCGACACTTCTTCAAAGTTTCGTCATAGGGCCCGCTTCGTTAGAATAATAAGCTCCCATGGGCAGGGACGGCTTAGCTAGCTTCTCAGATTTTTTCGTGGATTTAAATAGATCAATTTGTGTGGATAACGTGAGCCCTAATGCTGCCACCACCTTGTCCATGTACCGTGAGAAAGACATAAAATCTTTCCAACTAATACCGACAGTTACAGCCAAAACCCGTACTACTCCGTAGGATGCCGTCCTAAGAAGCACCACCCAGGAAAATCTGATTTCCGCAGCAAGAAGCCTGCGCCTGAGAACACTACCATTGCGCGGAGCACGATCAGAGAGCTAACTGATCAGCGCTTCCCTAAGTTTTAGCGGTAGAGACTATGGTCATGATTATTACTTCTCGTTTAGCTCAGGTCCAATAGCCGTAAGCACTTCAGCGGGCCAACTGATTGAGATTGATGTCGAGTAGCTGAGCCACGAAAATATTCCAAGTAGTGTAAATATAGGGATCGTAATTGGGAAAAAAAATAGCCAAATAATGGTTAAGAATCTCGCGTTCTTCCACCATTTTTTGAAGTTTTCGCCGTATGGTCCAGATCGCGCCATACATTGCATAAAGCTAGCTGGCTTTTCAATATTTGTGATCATCTCTCCTGGTGGCAAGCGGGGACCGCCTTCTTCCATAAATCTACGCACGTGTTCATATACCGCCGGAACAGTCTGCTCACCATGATGGATACTGTTGCCTAACATAAAGCTATCGATAATGGTTTGATCATGGTCACTCTTCTGAACGCTGAAAACCAGTGCGTGCATACGATTTAGTGTGGAGCCGTCGGCATTGAAGGCCACGTGGTGCTCTGCCTTTACCAGATCCCAATCATGCATAACTACTTTGAGTGGCCACGATGACAACAATCCTCTCCATCCTGGTTTAGTCTCACTCAAAATTCTGTAAATTTTTCTGTTTTTTCGATCAAAAATTATTGGCTCGTCAATAGGGCGAAAAAATTCGGTACGTAGTGCCTTTAAGAAAACAAAAAACGCAATGGTATTCCCAATTGCCAATATGGAAAACGTCACGACAAAGTCAAACCAAGAAAATCTCTTAATAAGCCCGTCAATAAACATGAAATCTGCACAACCTACCCCCAGTAAGAGCAATGAACCGAAGAAAGCTACCATCCCTCTACTTCCATCGGCGCTCCCCTTGTATTCAATTGAATCATGAAATTCCTTCTTTATGAGGTTAAGTCCGATTGCAGAGGTTGATGCTGGAGTGCCTTTTTTGTAAGTTGTTACCACGCCTGATAATTTATTTTTGGAAGTTGAAGAACTCAAAATATTTTCCTTGCTATTTTTATGCGATGGGTCTTATTGTCAAGATTTTTGTTTTTCCGCCTCTATTCGTGACTGCTCGATCACTTTATCGAGCGCCGCTTTCTCGGCTGGCCAATCTCCCTTCGGAAACATGTCATCTCGCTTTCCACTGAAGATGATGCCGCCATCTAGTCCAAAATAGCTTCGGGCTAGCCAAACTTGTAAGTCGGTAGGTGTGAGGATAATCGCGCCGACCTGAAAAGCCACACTCGCACCAAGCAAAACCAATCCGACGCCAGATGCGGTTAATGCCACTCCGCCTACGGTCGCCAAGACGGCATTGGCGCCCAAGCGAACCCCAACCGTTCGGACGACGGCGCCGCCTATAGCGCGTGCCGAAAGGCTGCTTGCGACATAGCCCGTGGATATGACGCTTGCAGAGACCATAGTCCCGAAAGAGGCGCCTGCCGACAGCAGGTAGAGCCGGCTAGCGGTGGTATTGCCTGCGTCTGCTTGATCATTTCGCTTCTTATACGAGGCGACCATATTGATATAGCCCCCGGCGATGCCGGTTACTCCTCCAAGAAATCGCATGGCTCCGAGTCCCATGCTTTTCTCAATTGCCGCTTCGGCTGCGTGGGTCCCGACTTTGCGCGTCAGGTAAATCTGTCCGTATGCCCCGAACATCTGCAGTGCGCCACCACTAAAGCCCACTATACTATCCAGTAGTCCATACGTCGCGTCGAGCCTCGCGCTGTCGGTGTCTGCCTTACTTAACGCCGCCATCCCATACCACATGCCGATAGTCTGGATCACCATGCTTCCAAGAGCCAGTCTTCCGTCTAAGCTTTTTGATAGTTCCAATAGATTGGCCCCGGTGGCTGTTCTGCTCATCGCGGGAATGGCGTTACGGATAAGGTTCGAGGCTTTCCCTGCCATGCTAGCTTGACGCTGATATAAATCTAAAAAGGCTTGTTTGGAAAGAATCGCGGCTTTTCCCGCCGCTGCTTTTGTTGCTGCATTGGCGCCGCCGGTTCCCATTTTTACCTTGCCATTGGCAGATGACGTTGTCATTGATGAAACGTCACCCCCGGCAGCCTTTATTGCCTCCGTATCGGTAAGCAGAGTCAACGTCACCATCTTGCCAGCAGTTCGATGCTCTTCGATTCTGGTTTTCGTTATACCGACATTCTGACCTTGGCGGGCTGCCAAAATCGCAAGTGCCTCGTCAGGGCTGACGTTCATCCTAATCAAAACGGGCAGCTTCGGCGCATCACCCTTAAGTGCGCCTTCCACTGCATATTCCAATAATTTCTGGAATTTCATCAACGTCTGTAATTTTTCGAGGGCCTTTGCTGCGGTAGGGTGAGTAGAGGCTATCGACATCGCCGCGCCCGTCAACGCTGTAATTTGTCCAACGCTGTAAAGCGCCAACGCGTGACCGATCCAGCCGTGCGATTGCATGACGCGGTCTGATCTTACAAGTTCGCTGTATCCCTTCAGCATGTCGAACGTTTTGTCGCGCATGCCGTCACCACCAGGATCGCCATTTAATTGGGCAAGCGCAGCCGCGACCAAATTTTCCTTATTGCCGATAGTAGCCCGTACAGCCGAAGCATCCGCTTCTGTAATGGGTCGATCGAGCATTGCGACATAACGCTCGGTTACCGAACCGGCGGTCATTGGTGCAGGCGTATGAATCAAATGGTTTTCATGTGCGTATATCACGCTGTCGAGGCCAGGATTAGAAGCGGACACTTCGGATTGCGGATCGAAATGACGAACAAAGTACATCAGCGTCTGTGGGTCTTCGGCGGCCGAGAACCAGTCCTCTTCCATTTTTCGAAGTGGGTCGTAGTGCTCGACTTTCATCCGCTGATTGAAGTTGTTTACCCAGTTCGATCGCGCCTCTTCGTCAACGTATTTCGAAAATTTTGACCAGCCTTTCGCCGCTTTTTTCTCAGTCCACTCCCGGAGCCGGTTCGCGTGGTTAGGATAAAAAAGCCACACAACTTGCTCTTTATCAAGGATGGCTTTGCGCATAAATGGGGCCAACCTAAAGCCGGGTTCTGTAAGCAACGCATTCGCTTCGGCAGTCGTGAGCACCCGGCCAGTGGTTCCATCAGGCCACTTTTGATTCTTGAAGGCCCGCATGGTGGTTAAGGGTGTAACTTCCTCAAAACTTTCGGCGTCTGCTGCATCAATTTGAGATTTCTTTAGACCTAGAACTACATTGGAACTATTAATCGGATGTGCGATTTCGGGTTTCGCAAATTCCCGTTTGACAGGCTCGTTGCGTCGAACCCTGAGTGAATTGAGTTCCGCAGCGATGCCTACGGGATCGCGCAATACAACCGCAACCTCCTTGCCTGCAGTCTTCGGATGCTTCGCAGCAGCGGCCGTCAATCCAGCCGCCAACTCATCGACTCTTCTCGCCACGCTATTAAACGCAAAATCTTGCTCCGCCGAGCCGTCCATAACGTAAGAGGTCAACGCGCACTCCAGCACTTGAGCCTTGAGTTTTTGCGCGGTCGGCGTGAAAGTGTTCGGTCCGTTCCCTCTCAGGGAGACATGCTGCATCACCGTTGCATCGCCACCGTTTTTCTTGCGCAACGTGTCGTTCCAAAGGTTGGCGCTGTACGCTATCCAGATTTCAGCGATTTTGTCAGCTTGAGGGATATTCAATACCTTCATGCCTGTAGCGATGTGTACCTCTCGCTCGCAAGTGAAGGGCTTGTCCGGCTGGTCAAACAACGCATGTTCTTGCGGGAGGATATCGGCTTGCTCGGTCACCCGGTAGACCCGCCAGTGCGTCATTCGGGGTGGAGGGTTGGGAATGTAGACGTGCACATAGCCCGCGCGCAGCAGGCGCAGTCCGAAGCGGGCTTCGGTTGGCAGGCGCGAAGGCAACAGGCCGGCGACGGATGCGGGTTCGGCGGCAACCTTATGCGAGTCAGGTGCGAGCAGCAGAGGACTTTTGGAGATGGGGCTAGGGCGTAGCAGCAGCAGCGAGAGCGAGCTTTTTTTGCATACATCGCAACCGGTAGTCGTGGCCATGTGTATCTAAATCCTTAGGTCAATCAAATCGGGCGGTTTTCTCCGCCTTTTGTATTAATGTGATGAGGTCGCGGTGCACAAAGCTCACCGGCTCGGCAGGCTCGCTTTCCGAACCTGGGTCCTCTAGCAGCTCTTGGATCGCCGGCAGCTTTGCCATCGATGGCCGCCACATCGCCAGCGCGCCCCATACGGTGTCATCGACGTCGCTCTTGAAACGATGCGGCCATCGGAGCGCAGCATCGGCGGCGAGGAGGCGCGCCGTTTCGGCGGAGGAGTAGGTCGGCGGCGCTATCATGGCATCGGTAAAGGTCGTCTCTCCGAGGTAGTGGGCCATCGCTCGATGCAGCATTTCGCCGGTAAGCATCCTTTGCCATTCAGTCTCGTCCAGGCGTAGTCGCTCGCGATGCTCGCCAGGCGATTGCAGACGGCACAGATCGCCATCGGCTTTCAAATAGGTCCAGCTCTGAAGGCGTCCGAATTGCGCGGCGACACGGCTTTGGCCGGCGACGTGGCATAAGAGATCAAGCACCCGGCGATCGCCCAGGCGCAAGTAAGTCGCCTTGGTGTTCGCATCGGTGTTGACTCGGCACATTTCCGCAACAAGCGCACCGAGCTCCGGCCAGCGCATGCTGCTTTGCAGCCAGCCGCCGATGCGATGGGCTGAGCGGCCTGTTCCATCGAGTCCGCCAGACTGCGACGCGAGGCGCTCTTCTTCGGCGATGTCGAGTGTCACCTCCAGCAACGGGTCGTCCGGTCCCAGCAGTTGAATCAGGTAAGGATGTTGGTGCGCGGGGAGCGTAATGCTCTTGGCAAGCTCCACCGGGACGATGTCGCGCCCCCAACCCTGCATGCGCTGATCTGTCGCAGCTGATCCAGCGGCGGAGATGCTGATGCCGGGCAGGGGTTCGCCAACCATCGGATCGACCAGCACAAACAGCGGCGTGACAGGATCGATGCTCGCGCGTAGCTGAGCGAGCTTAGATTGCACTGGCGCCCCCCGTGGCGGCATCCGATTGTGCTGATGAGCATTCAGCCAGCTTGCCGACGGCTGGCAGCTTCAACTCGCTCGAAGAGCTAGATGGCCCCGTCAGCTCCTTGCTGCTCGCTTTAAAGGTGATCGTACCCGGGCCGTGAAGCATGATATTGCCGCCCTCCATCTTCAGGCTGGCACCTTGGGAGGTCAGCGCAAGATATTGCTTGGCGCTGGCAGTGATGCTCTTCGCCACGCTAGTTACGGTCAGCGCTTTGTCGGCAGTGAGCTTCGTTTCGTCCGACTGGCTTTGAGCGCTGACCTTGCCGCTGGCCGCGTGCAGACGAATACCAATTTCCTTGTTTGGTTTTTCAGCGTTGGTCGCCTTGCCATAAGTAAATAGGCCGATGCCCGCTGCCACCGCATGGAGTGTATTGCCTTGGGCCGCGAAATTGATGTCATGGCCGGCGCTCAGATTGCCGGTTTTGCCGGAGGCGAGCAGGGCGTTGGCCGGCGTCGCCGCCACGATGCCGGTCGGGCTCGAAAGTTGCGCATGGGCCTCGGTGTAGGCGGCCGCCTTGAGCGATTCGGATTGGCCGCCGGAGTCGGAGGACGATCCGCCATCCGTTCCACTCAGCACTTCACCTACATGCTTCACCTGTTTGATCGACGGCAGTTCCGCCGGTGCCGGTTCGTCCTTGAGCTTAGCGTTATGTTTCTGCGCCATCTCGACCAAATCGGTTTGCAGTTGAAAACTCTCTTCCAGCTGCGTGATGGCTTCCTTCGAGTCCATCTGGCTGCCGGTGGCGCTGCCGCGCGCGTCGGTCGATAGCAGCACGCCTTTGCCGGCCCGCACCGCTATGCTGTGCTCGGTCTTGAGCTCGGCGCCGAAGCCGGCCGCCTTCAGCCGCTGGTTGTCGCTCTGGTGCAGCAAGTGGCCGAGGTTCAGTTCTGCTGTGCCCTGGTGGGCGGTGGCGTGGCGCTGCAGACCCACGCGCGATTGCCCCGGACTGTCGTCGAATACCAGCTGGTTATAGGCGCCGCTGCCGCCCTGGCTGGACTGGATCGCTTGCGTCTTGATGCCCGACAGCGCCGCCGGATGCGCGTGGCCGCCGGCCTCGCCGGGGAACCAGGCGGGGGCGTTGCCGGTCGCCACGCCGGCGCCACCGGCCACTTGATTATGCTGGGCGTCGGCTTGGCCGCGCCCGTTGTAGACGGTGCCGAGCACCACCGGCCGGTCGATGTTCCCCTCCAGGAAATCGATCAGCACTTCCTGTCCGATGCGGGGGAGGGCGCTGCTGCCCCAGTTGGCGCCGGCCACCGGCGCCATCGGCGTGGCTACGCGCACCCACGTGCCCGCCTGGTCGTCGCCGGGCGCGCCGGTGTGGCCGTCCGGCATCGGATGCGCCAGGCGGCTGTGGCTTTGCGCGCCGCGCTGCCAGTGGAACTGCACCTTCACGCGATGGTCGCGGTCGGTGTGGATCGGCGCGCCGGGCGGGCCGACCACGATGGCGGTCTGCTGCCCGTGAATGGTAGGGCGCGGATGGAGCAGTTGGCCGTGGGCGTCCGTGCCGCTGGAGCGGTATGGGATGTTGCTGCGGATGGCGTCGATGCGGTTGCGGTACAAAGGCCGTTCGCCCATGGCTTTGCCCACCGCGTGCAGGCTGGTCTTTTCTTCCTCGCCGATCAAGGCGTCGAGCAGGCCCTGGCCGAGCCGCTGCATCAGGCTCGACTTCAGGTCCGCACTGAGATTGTTATGCATCAGGTGTACTGTGCGCACGATCAGGAAGCTGCGTTCGTCGTCGCTGCCGGCCAGATCGAACTGGGCTTGGCCGGTGAGGGCGAACGTGGTACCGGGCGCGAGCGTGCGCACGGTGCCGGCGCCTACATGGATCTCCTTGCTGGCCTCGAAGACCTGCAACTGGTTATCGGCGATGCGCTGGCCTTGTTCGCGCGACTGGTATGCGTAGGCGCCCGGGGCGTCGCGGCTGACCAGCGGGGCGCTGTCGCCGCCGTCCGCGCTGGCGGCGCCGACCGGACGGGTGTCGAGCGAGCGGTAGTCCCAGCTGCTCAGCTCGATGGCGTTGGTTTGCAGGCGCAGCTCGGTGCGCCAGCGGTCCAGCGTGTCCTCCCGCATCGTCGCGCCGGGCTGGCTGAAGGCGATGCTGGCCTGGGCGTTGGGCTTGAAGCTGCCGTTGTGGTCGGCGATGACCATCGTGTGGCTGCCCAGGCCGGGGCTGGCGGCGTCGCCGGTGTGCTCGAAATAATCGAACAGGCCTTCCTCGTGCATCAGGCGCCGGGCAAAGGCGAGGTCGCTTTCCTGGTACTGGGTGGTGATGCTGCGCTTGGGATAGACGGCGCGGTCGAGGATGTCGAAGCGCCACGCCGGCACTAGCTTGCCCTGGCCCTGGTAGGCGCTAAAAATGGTATCGAGGATGTCGAACACCGTCATGTCCTGGAAGATGCGGCTGTCGCGCCCGCGCGCGAGGAAGGCGGTCCAGGGTTCGACGGTGAGGTTGTAACGGGCGAAGCCGCCGTTGGCGCCGGCCATGTCGATGGCGGTGACGTGGCCGTGGAACGGTCGCAATTGGTCGCGGCTGGCGGCGGTCATCAGTTCCAGCAGCACCGGCTGGCCGATCAGCGATTTCAGCGAAATGGCGGCGTCGGTCGACAGCGCAGCGATCTTAAAGCTGAAGCCGATGCCGATGCCTTCCTCGCCGCGCACGCATTCAGCCAGCAGCACGTCGGCGCCGAGTGGCGTGGTGAGTTTAAGTATCCGCGTACTTTGCGTGAAGCCGGCGAGCAGGGAGGCGGACGAGCTGTTTTGCGACGAAACCGGTTCTGACATGTTACTTCTACTCCAGATATGCCGCGCTGGTACCTCCAACGCCGGGCTAGATATAATCCATGCAAGATTACACCCTAGAAAGTACTGTTTGACAAGTGCGATTCGATTGAAGAGGTGGCAGAACGGGAGTCTGTCACTTAGGGTCACGCACAATATGGCCTGGGTCTTGTGATCTAGCGCCTGGTCTTGGTTACCATGTCCACGTAGACCGTCGGACGCTGCGGGTCGAAATGTTTCGGCAAGTGGTAATAGACGAACCATCCCCTCGTCAGAAAAGCCAGAGCCATCATATCGATAGGAATTGAGAAAATTCCAAGGAAAATGTGCGGGAAAGGCAGGCCTACAAATCCCACGATAGTTTTTGCAAATGGCATTGTGCCGAAGGCTAGGCCGGCGAATAAGAGAAAATATCCTGCGTTCGGAAATAGACTGAGCCTATATTTCTTCTCTAATAGGCGCACATCATTCTTCTGCAGATAGAACGTTTGCTTGTTCCGGACTTGATAAAGCTGGCCCAGCAGTTGCGGATCGTTCCTGACATCCTGGTACATGCGCCAGATTTTCGTGCTGAGCGTGGCAATGACACCCAGATAAACAATGAAGAACACGAGCCGATATGGCAAAGGAATGGAGGCGTACAGCAAAAAGCAGAGCCAAGGGGTCCCGCCTAACATACCGATGCAGGCTAGCTGGATTGACGCCACGAAGAAATATTCAACGGACCAGCCCCAGTTAAATATTCGGGGTAAGCACACAAGAGCGAGTGAAATGGTTAATGTAAGTGTAAAAAACAACGTCAAGGGATTTTGCAAGTAGGGCGTATCCGGTGCCGCTCCCGACGACAGCGCGATCGAACAAAGACTCATGATCAGAGGAATCCCCGCGCCGAGCGAACACATGTTTCTGGGTTTTGCAAACGCAGGGTTGATTAAATCGAGGTCGTTCAAGATGCTGTTCCAGTGCCACGTAACGACGCTTCTGTGCTTGGCTGGTCAGCAAATTGAACCGGCGGGCCGACCGCCGCCAGCACCTCGTCGGACCACTTGATGGGGATCGATGTGGAATAGCTGAACCACGAGAAAATGCCGAGGAGCGTCAAAATCGGGAAAGATATGGGAAACAGGATAAAGCGGATGATCGTTAACACCCAGGCCTGCGCCCACCACAGCTTCAACGTGTCGCCGTAGGGACCCATGCGGGCCATGCATTGCAGGAAGGTGACGGGATTTTCCCTATTGGATAGCACTTCGCCCGGCGATAAATGCGGGCCGCCGTCCTCCATGAACTTACGTACATGCTCATACATGGGGGCGACTGTTACCTCACCAAGCAGCATGCTGCCGCCCAATGTGAAAGCGTCAACAACAGTCGCATCGGTTGGGCTCTGGCGAACAATGAAAACCAGCGAGTGCATACGACTCACTGTCGATGTATTTGCGTTAACCACGGCATGGTGTTCGGCATCTATCAGGTTCCAATCGTATGTCGCCGATCTCAGTGGCCAATGTTTAAGCAACCCCCTCCAGCCAGGCTGAACTTCTCGGAAAATTCTGTACACTTTCCTGTTCTTGCGATCAAAAATGATGGGTTCGTCCGCTGGCCGGAACAGCTCGAGTCGAACACACCAGAGGAACAGAAATATGCCGACCGGGGTGAAGATGCCTACGGCAAATATCGTTATGATCAGGCTGGACACCGAGAAAGATTTTGCATTTACTGAAAAGGAAATGGAGTCAACCACGACCATTCCGGCCATAGCCAACATTGCAAGTCCGAGGAAGATCAGGAGTCCCCTTACTCCATCCATGATGCCTCTATATTCGATGGCGTCGGAATACTGCGCTTTGATCAGATTGAACGCGATCGTAGCCTTCGAGGCCGGTACGTCCTTCTGAAAAATCTCAACCACCCCGGACATTTTCTTATTGGGCTTCGGCGACTCCAAACTTCCTCCTGATGCGCGGCATCGTCTGAGTGACAGATGCAATCCAGGCAAGATTACACCCTAGAAATTACGATTTAACAAGGGCGATCTGATTGGCGCGGTCCGGCACCGCGAATGGAGGATGTCCCACCACCGGATCGGCCCTCGGAGACAAGTGCCGTGCTCTAACATTTCTTTCGTGTTTTCATGTACGATACCGGATTCGCCAAAGTAAAGCTGGGCGAAAACTGCTAGTGCTAGTGTTACCTCCCGCCGCAACCCGCGCGCGGAGGGTTGTTAATTTAGGGCAAGAGGATCATTGCACGTGCTTCCTTCATGTCCCGATCTCTTGGAGACGGAATGGGAGCTTCGCGCCCACCTTTACAGCGGGCAGCCAGTCTGATCATACTGGCATGTGTCCTGGCCGTGACCACCGCGGTGGCGGCCGAAGCCTGGCGCTGGTCGCGTGCTGCCCAGCCCGGCGGCCAGCCAGCCGCCGCCCACACAACGGCCGCGCCGACCGATCCCACCCTGACCGAATTGTCCCGCGCCATCATTCCGATGCCCAAGGGCGTGCCGTCCGCGCACGCCAGCGCGCTCGCCAGCCTGCCCGGCGGCGACCTGATTTCCTTCTGGTGGGCCGGCAGCCGCGAGAGCGGCCCGGACGTGAAGGTCTACGCCTCGCGCTGGTCGCACGGAAAATGGAGCGATAACTGGGAAGTGGCCAGCCGCGAATCGTTGGGCGCCGTGCTCGGCCACGGCGTGCGCCGTATCGGCAACCCCGTCGCCTGGACCGCCACCGACGGCACCGTCCACCTGTACGTGGTGGCCACCGGCCTGGGCGGCTGGGCCGCCTCGCGCATCGTGCAGATGGAGTCGCGCGACCAGGGCGCCAACTTCACCGTGCGCCGCGTGCTGCCGATGTCCCCCGTCTTCAATACCAGCGTGCTGGTGCGCTCGACGCCCATCGGGCTGGCCGATGGCGGCTGGTGGCTGCCGGCCTATTTTGAGATCGGCAACAAATACCCGATGCTGATGGCGTTCGACGCCAGCGGTGCGCCGCAGCGCCTGACGCGCATCGGCGCCCGCACGCAATCGCTGCAGCCGACCCTGGTGCCGGTGTCGGCGACCGAGGTGCGCGCGTGGATGCGCGATGCAGGCGAAGATCGGCGCGTGCAGCAGGCGTTCAGCCGCGACGGCGGCAACAGCTGGCAAGACATGGACGCGACCCCGATGTCCAACCACGGCACCGCGCTGGCCGTGCTGCGCCTGACCAACGGCAGCTTCCTGATGCTGCGCAACGAGGGCGCCGCCGGCAACATGGCGCGCAGCACCTTGTCGCTGTCGATCTCGACCGACGCCCACGCGTGGCGCCCGCTGACCGATATCGTCAGCGGCAAGCCCGGCGACGAGTTTTCGTATCCGGCGATGTATCAAGTCGGCGATGAGCTGCATATCACCTACACTTACCAGCGCCGCGCGATCGCGCACCACCGCCTGAAAATCCATCCCGGGAAGGACCTGCTATGAGCTTGCCTGATCTCGCCCTGCAGATCGTCTACGGGCGCCTGGCCTGGGCGCTGGTTGCCGCCGCGATGCTGCTGGCGATCCTGCCCGTGTTGAAGCCGGCGCTGTTGTCGACCTGGCTGTCCAAGCTCGCCCCCAAACCGTCGCCCGCCGTCTTCGCGCTGCGCCCGCGCCGCTCGATGGCCAACGCCGCCTTCGTTCCCGGCGTGGTCCTCGCCACGGTGGTGCTGATGGCCTTGCCCGACGCGGCGTCGCCGGCCTACTGGTTGACCCTGGTGTTCCAATATCCGAGCGGGCTGCTGGTCGGCTTCAGCCTGGTGTCGCTGCACGCGCGCTGGCAGGGCCGGCCGGTCCGTCTGGTCATGCCCGCAGGCTTGGCGGTGCCGCTGGTTGTCGCCGGCCTGGTGCTGTATCTGGACGCCTTCGGCGTGCTCGCCCTCGGCCTGTATTCCAGCGGCTTCGGCGCCGTCGCCGCGCCGTTGACCGCTTGCGCGGTCGCCATCGCCTGCGCGGTGGCCATCGTGCGCGGCCGCGCCGTCGCCGGCGCCGCCGCGCTGCTGGTCGCCGTGCTGCTGTTTTCGGTGCTGCGCCTGCCTTCCGGCAACCTGTGGGACGCGCTGCTCGACCCGCTGCTGTGGTCTTGGGCGCTGGGCTCGACGGTCGTGGCGCTGTTCCGGCAGCGCGCCGCGCGCCGCACCGAGCTGGTGTCGCCGCTGGCGGAGCTAGAGACGTCGCCGATCCCGGAACCGGTGCTCGCGCACGCGGCCGCTAACGAACAAATTTAATCAGCAATGGAGTAGTGCATGGTAAAGAACAAGTGGTATGTTCATCCGGTGATCGCGGTCGGGGTCCTCGTCAACATCTTCGTGATGGCGCTGGCGATCCTGTGGAAGGGCGACCAGACGGCGATCTGGCGCCTGGTCGTGGAGGACGGCATCGTCGAGTGGATGCAGTTCCTGTGCTTCACCGTCACCGCCGGCATGCTCGGCTTCCTCGCCGTCGAACAATGGCAGCGCACGCCCAAGATCAACCTGCAACTGCTGGCCTTCGTCGGCCTGACGGCGCTGGTGGCGCTGGCCGCGCTGGAGGAAATCAGCTGGTTCCAGCGCATCCTGCACATCGCCTCGCCCGAGTACTTCCTGGCCAATAACCGCCAGTCGGAGACCAATCTGCACAACCTGGCCGTCGGCAACGCCAGCCTGCACAAGACCGTGCTGCTGAAGGTGATCGCCATCGTCGGCCTGACCCACAACATCATCTTGCCGCTGCTGGCGCGCAAGCGTCCGGGCATCCAGCGTTTCGTCGAAAGCTTCGGCCTGTACCTGCCGCCGCTGTCGGCGTCGGTGATCTACATCGCCCTGGTGGCGCTGTCGCACCTGGTCATCGATCACCCGCGCAAGGGCGAGCTGGGCGAGATGTTCGGCGCCGTCCATTACATGACCACCGTGTTCGCCGCCTACTACATCGGCGTCGGCTACGGCAAGCCGCCGGTGTTCGCGCAGCCGGCCGACGCCCGCCGCGTGTCGACCTTGTTCGCGATGGTGGTCGTGTTCCTGTTGTTCACCGCCTGGCTGATGAGCGCCGGCGCCGGCGCGCCGCAGTACATGGCATCGCATCCCATGGTCACCGGCACCTCCGCCGATTAACGTACCGGACAGGGACCGTCATGACACTACGTTCGAATAGCCTGTTGAACCGCTGCGCGGCAAGACTCGAAAGGCTGACCGCCTGGGCCGGTCCGTTCTCCAGCTTGCTGCAATTGCTGTTGCTCGGGCTGCTCATCCTCACCTTGTCGCGCGCCGGCCTGGTCGCCTGGCAGTGGAGCAGGGTGGCGCCCACCGGCATTCCGCTGCGGATCTTCGTCCAGGGCGTGCGGGCCGATTTGATCTTGCTCGGCTACTTCCTGGCGATCCCGCTGGTGCTGGCGCCGCTGCTGGCGCACCGGCGCACGCAGCGCCTGTGGCGCCTGTTGTCGGTCGGCTGGGCCACGTTCGCGTTGATCTTCATCGTGTTCATGGAAGTGTCCACGCCGCAGTTCATCATGCAGTTCGACGTGCGGCCGAACCGGCTGTTCATCGAGTACCTGTCGTATCCGCACGAGGTCATCGCCACCTTGTGGAACGGCTTCCGCATCGCCCTGGTGCTGGGGGTGATTGCCACCATCCTGCTGGGCGTGGGCTTGTACCGGCTGCTCAAGGCCGCCTCGGCCAACATGGCTGTATGGCGTCCGCTGAAGCTGCTGCTGGTGTGGCCGGTATTGGTGTGCCTCGTGTTCGTGCAGATCCGCTCGACCACCGCGCACCGCCCGGCTAATCCGGCTCTGTTCGCGCTGACCGGCGATTCGATGGTGAACTCGCTCATCATCAACTCGCCGTGGTCGGTGTTCGACGCGCTCAACTCGATGAGCAAGGAAGCCAATTCGTCCGAGATCTACGGCAAGTATCCGCGCGAGAAAGTCTTCCAGGTCGTCAAGAGCGCGCCGTGGCTCAAGGATGCGCAGTTCACCTCCGCCGAGTTGCCGACCTTGCACAAGCAGGTCGCCACCGCCCAGCGCGAGCGTCCGCTCAACCTGGTCATCGTGCTCGAGGAGAGCCTGGGCGCGACCTTCGTCGAATCGCTCGGCGGCGTGCCGGTCACCCCCGAACTGGAAAAGTTAAAGAAGGAAGGCTGGTGGTTCGAGCAGCTGTACGCCACCGGCACCCGTTCGGTGCGCGGCATCGAGGCGGTTGTCGCCGGCTACGGTCCGACCCCGGCGCGCAGCGTGGTCAAGCTGTCGCTGGCCCAGCAGAACTTCTACACCTTGGCGCTGGGCCTCGGCCAGAAGGGCTACCACACCGAATTCGTCTACGGCGGCGAAGCGCACTTCGACAATATGCGCGGCTTCTTTACCGGTAACGGCTTCCAGAAGGTGGTCGACCGGCGCGACATGAAGCCGGTGTTCGAAGGCAGCTGGGGCGCCTCCGACGAGGACTTGTTCGACAAGTCGCTGGAGCGCCTCAAGACGCTGCACGCGGCCAACAAGCCGTTCTTCAGCCTGATCTTCACCTCGTCCAACCACGAGCCGTTCCAGTTCCCGGACGGACGCATCCAGTTGCACGACGCCGAGAAGCAAACCGTCAACAACGCCGTCAAGTACGCCGACTATGCGCTGGGCCGCTTCATCGCCCAGGCCAAGAAGGAAGCTTACTGGAAGGACACCGTGTTCCTGATCGTCGCCGACCATGACAACCGGGTTTACGGCGACAGCCTGGTGCCCATCAATAAGTTCCATATTCCCGGCCTGATCATGGGCGCCGACATCCAGCCCAAGGTCATCAAGACCATCGCCAGCCAGATCGATCTGGCGCCGACGATGTTGTCGCTGATGGGCGTGTCGAGCGAGCACCCGATGATCGGCCGCGACTTCGCGCGCGACAGCGAAACCCCGGGCCGGGCGCTGATCCAGTTCGATAATTACTTCGCCTGGCTGGAGGGCTCGTCGGCCACCATCCTGCGTCCGGGCCAGGAGCCGTTGCTGGGCAAGTACGACGCCGCCACCAAGACCTTGACCACGAGTTCGGCGCCAGCCGATCCGCAACTGGTGGACAAGGCCATGTCGCACGTGGTGCTGCCGTCCATCCTGTACCGCGAGCAGCGCTACAAGTTGCAGAAGTAAGTCAGGGCGCCGGCGCGGTCTTTTTGACCGCGCCGAACAGCGCCGCGACCATCGGATCGCGGCGCACCACCACCGCGTTGGCGCGCAACGGGTAAATGGTGTCGTCGATCAGCCGGTGGACGCGGTTGCCTTCGCGGTTGATGGTCGTGCTCAGCGTGGGGCCGTCGTAGATGTCTTGTGCCAGTTGTTCCATGATGTTCCTTCTGTTGCGATTACCTTGCGATTCTTATCAGATGCCCGGCTCGTGGTTGCCATTGTCGCTTCCGCCGGCCTTGCTGCGCCATCGGCAAAAAGGACTAGGCCGGGTTTGGCATCCGGTGCTTTAACCGCGCGGCGGCGCACAGATTGCGCCACAGTCCGATGCAGGCCAGGCACATCAGCGCCGCCGCCGGCCGTACCAGCGCCGGCTGGTAGCAGGCGCCGAGCAACAGCAGCAGGGCCGCTATGTGCGCGCCGAATTGCCACTTGGCCAGCCCCTCGGGAATGATCTTGTTCACCGCCGGCAGCTTGCGGCCGCTGGCGGCCATCTCGTCCTGCAAGTGGTACCAGGCCAGGAAGGGGACGATCTTGTACAGCATGCCGTTGATGGCCGACAGCGCGAAGCCGGCGATCAGCAGCACGCCCAGCGCCAAAGGCGTGGCGTTCGATACCTTGTCCTGCGGCCACAGCCACAATGCCAGTGCCGCCGCCAAGCTGGCCATGGCCACGCGCCAGTACAGCGTTGTTGGATCGGCCTGGGGCCTTTTGCGGCGCGCCAGCAGGTACAGCGTGGTGCCGGCGAACAGCGCGTATCCGGCCGCCAGCAGGATCAGGCACAGCTGGTGGAACAGCAGCCCGGCGCCGGGCAGCCCGCTCGACAGCGACGCGGCCACCAGCAGCATGAACAGCCAGGTGGTGTAGGAACCGGTCAGGAACGACGGGTAGGGCTCGGTCAGCATGAACATCGGCACCACCTGGAAGGCGACCGCGATCACCAGCAACCCCACCCAGCCGAGCAGGCCCCACATCGCGTGCAGGTCCGTCAGGCGCATCAGGGGCAGTTGCGCCGCTTCCGGCCAGGCGAAGGCGCCGGCCAGCATGCCGCCCAGCGCCGCGGTCAGCACCAGCGCCGTCAGCGCCAGCCGGATGCCGGCCACCACCGCGCCCGAGCCGTTGGCGTGCGGACGCCACATGCCCACCGTGCAGGCGCCCAGGAACAGCAGCAATGATCCCAGTAGCGCCGCCATCGCCAGCGCGAACAGCGCCGGTAGCTCCGACCAGAAGGCATACGCCAGCAGCAGCGTGCCGGCGCTCAAACCGAGGTGCACCGCCGCGCCGACCTTACCCACCTGCGGCACGGTGATGCCGGCGACGACCGGCAGCATTTGCAGCAGCGCGCCGATCATCGTCATGCTCAGGCAGCCGAGCACCATCAAATGCGTCAGCGCCAACGTCAGCGGCGACCAGCGCGTCAGCAGCGCGGCCTCGCCCTGCCACGTCAGCAGGCCCGCCGCCAGCGCGGCGAACAGCGGCGCGGTGAGGAAGTAGCGCAGCGGCAGCGACAGCGAAGGGTTGTTGTCGAACGAGAGCGCGCGGCGCGGCGCAGCGGCAAGCTTCATGCGTCACCGCCGTCGGGCACCTGCCAGATCAGCACTTCATAGCGCGCCTCGCACGGCGTGGTGCGGTGCGCGAAGCCGTAGCGGCGCAGCACCTGGTACAGCGGCACCGGATCGCGGTCGATCAGCACGCGCAGCCGTTCGTCCGGCCCCAGTGTGTCGAGCGCCTCGAGGATCAGCACCATGGGTTGGGGCGGCTCCAGCCCGCCGACGTCAAGCAGGCGCGCATTGCCGCCATGTGTGTTGTGCATCGTGTTGTCCTCGGTTATGTGCTGAACGGCATTGTCCCATTCGCCCAAGCACAATTTCTTTGATTCACATCAAGGATTCCGGGCTTGACGGCGCGATACAGTTCGTCCGCCATCCGGCATCGACTTTTTAGCTTCACGCCTTCCTATGATCCACGCTGAATCCGCTTCATCCGCGCCGCCCATCGAGCTGGTGTGCCCGGCCGGCAGCCTGCCGGCGCTCAAGGCCGCTGTCGACCTGGGCGCCGACTGCGTCTACCTCGGTTTTCGCGACGCCACCAACGCGCGCAACTTCGCCGGCCTCAATTTCGACGACGCCGCCATCTCCCAAGGCATCGCCTACGCGCATGCGCGCGGCCGCAAGGTCCTGCTGGCGCTCAACACCTATCCGCAACCGGAGACGAGCGCGCTGTGGCGCGGCGCCATCGACCGCGCGGCCGCCGCCGGCATCGACGCCGTCATCCTGGCCGATCCCGGCCTGATGCGCTACGCCGCCGACAACTATCCCGATTTGCGCTTGCACCTGTCGGTGCAGGGATCGGCCACCAACGCCGAGGCGATCAATTTTTATCACCGCCAGTTCGGCATCGCGCGCGCGGTGCTGCCGCGCGTGCTGTCGCTGGCGCAGGTCGAGCACGTCGTCAACAACACCGACGTCGAGATCGAGGTGTTCGGCTTCGGCAGCCTGTGCGTGATGGTCGAGGGCCGCTGCGCATTGTCGTCGTATGTGACGGGCGAGTCGCCCAACACCCACGGCGTGTGCTCGCCGGCCAAGGCGGTGCGCTGGCAGCAAAACCCGCGCGGTTTGGAATCGCGTCTGAACGGCGTGCTGATCGACCGCTACACGCCGCAGGAGAACGCCAGCTATCCGACCTTGTGCAAGGGCCGCTTCGAGGTCAACGACGAGACCTACTACGCGGTCGAGGAACCGACCAGCCTGAACACCCTGGAACTGCTGCCGCAACTGCTGGCGATGGGCGTGCGCGCCGTCAAGATCGAAGGGCGCCAGCGCAGTCCCGCCTACGTGGCGCAGGTCACGCGCGTGTGGCGCGAGGCGCTCGACCAATGCCTGCGCAACGCCGCGCGCTACGCCGTCAAGCCGGGCTGGATGGCCGAACTGAACACGCTGGCCGAGGGCCAGCAGCACACCTTGGGCGCCTATCACCGCGCCTGGAAATGACGACATGAACAACGGAAAAACTATGCTCAAACTTGCCCTGGGACCGCTGCTGTACTACTGGCCGCGCGAGAAGGTGATGGCGTTTTACGAAGAGGTCGCCGCCTCGCCGGTGGACATCGTCTACCTGGGCGAGACGGTCTGCTCGCGCCGCCACGAACTGCGCGCCGCCGACTGGCTGGCGCTGGGCGCGATGCTGGAGGCCGAAGGCAAGCAGGTGGTGATGTCGACCCTGGCGCTGATCGAGTCGAGCGCGGACGTCACGGCGCTGCGACGGCACACGGCCAACGGCCACTTCACCGTCGAGGCCAGCGACATGGGCGCGGTGCAGTTGCTGGCCGGGCAGGCGCCGTTCGTCGCCGGCCCGCACCTGAACATCTACAATCCGCCGACCTTGTCGCTGCTCGCCGAACTGGGTGCGCGACGCTGGGTCATGCCGCTGGAGATGGGCCGCGACGGTTTGCGGCACATGCAGCGGGAACGCCCGGCCGGCATCGAGACCGAGGTATTCGGCTTCGGCCGCATGCCGCTGGCGTTTTCGGCGCGTTGCTTCACGGCGCGCAACCGCAACCTGCCCAAGGACGATTGCCGCTTCAGCTGCATCGAGCATCCGGATGGCCTGGTCATGCGCACCCGCGAGAAGCAGGATTTCCTGGTCCTCAACGGTATCCAGAGCCAGTCGGCGCTGGTCTATAACTTGCTGGGCGAGCTGGGACAGTTGCGCGAGCTGGGTGTCGACGTTGTGCGGCTCAGTCCCCAGTCTCAGCACATGGGCAAGATCATTGGCGCGTTCGACGCGGTGCGGCGCGGTACGGCGCCGGCGGCGGCCAGCGCGCGCATGGTGGCGCCGCTGTTGCCGGCGCCGGCTTGCAACGGTTATTGGTATGGCAAGCCGGGACTTGAGCATCTGACGGAGGCTGCGGTATGACGCCGGGTACTCCACATATTGCCGGCGGCGCGCAGGCGCCGTCGTCGCTGCCGCCGTTGCTGGGCGCGCTGGGACGGCGTTTGCCGGCGTGGCCGGGATCGCTGCTGTGCGTGACCGCGTTGAACCTGGTGCTGCGGCAGCATTTGCCTGACGACGTGCGGGCTAGCTTGCGTGGCAAGCATCTGCGCGTGCATGTCAAGGATGCGGGCGTGGCTTTCGACTTCACTTGGCGGGAGACGGGGTTCGCGGCACTGCGGGCGGGGCCTGTGCCGGATCTGGAGATCGGGGCCGGTGCGCGGGATTTCGTGGCGCTGGCGCGGCGCGAGCAAGATCCGGATACGCTGTTCTTCTCGCGGCGGTTGTCGATGGAGGGCGATACGGAGCTTGGGCTGCTGGTCAAGAATACGCTGGACGCGGTGGATGTGCCGTTGACGGAGTTGGGCAGGCAGGCGTTGTTGCGGCTTGTGCGGTCTTTGCCGGGGTTCCGAGGGCCGCCGATGTGATCTTGGTGATCTTCGTGCTTTCGTGATTTTCGTAGGGCGGATTAGGCGGGACGCCGTAATCCGCCATAAGCCGCCGACGGAGCTTGGCGGATTACGCTTCGCTAATCCGCCCTACGTGGTTTAGAAGAAGGCGTGCGCGCGAGGGCATCAGTGGCTGCGGCGCATCGCGAAGCGCGGGAACATCGGCGCGATCCTCGCCAGTGTCTCCTTGCCGGGATAGCCGGCGATGGCGGCGGACACCAGCGCTTCGTTGTCGCAGCCGGTGGCGCGGAACTCCTGCAGCACGTAGTTGGCCACGCCCATGGCGGCCAGCGTCCCGGCCAACTCGATCAATACCGATGGTGGCAACTGGGCCGGATGCACGGTGGTGCGGCACTCGTAAGCGACGCCGCTGGCGAGGATCGCCTCGACGCTCGCGCGCGCCGGCGCGCCGCTGCCCGTGACGCCGGTGATATCGGCATAGCGGTCGAACGGCGCCTTGACGTCGAACCCTACCCAATCCAGAGACGGCAGCACCTTCCGCAATCTGTCCGGGTAGATGCACGCGGTTTCCAGGCCGACCTTGAAGCCTAGCGCCCGCACCTGCTGAATTGCCGTGCCCAGCGCCGGGTCCATGGTGGCCTCGCCGCCGCAGAACACCACCGCGTCGAGCAGGCCGACGCGCCGCTCCAGCCCCTCCAGCAGCGCGCGCCACGACAGCGGACTGTCGCGGGTGCGCTCCTGCAGATGCGGGTTATGGCAGTAGCCGCAGCGCCACGGGCAGCCCTGCACAAACACCACCGCCGCCAGCTGGCCGGGATAATCGGTGGTGCTGAACGGCGTGTAGCCGCCCACCTTGAGCGGTCTGCCGTCCATGTCAGGCTGCCGTGACGGCCGCTTCGCGGAAGTAGGTGCGCTCGTGGAACTCGCCTTGCTTGCCGGTGTTGAACGAGGAGACGGGGCGGTGGTAGCCCATCACGCGGGTCCAGATTTCACAAGGCTGACGCTCGGCGTCATCTAGCTCGATAGGTAGTTTGGTGGTTGTCATGGTAATTCCTTTCTAACAGTTGAGAAAACGGGGAAGCACTTTGGGCGGAACGCCGCCATCGGCCATCTTCGGGCCGCCGACGGCGCATGCATTGGCGGATTACGCTTCGCTAATCCGCCCTACGTGGAACAGCTGGTGAGCTGTTTGCGCGCCAGAATATCGGCGTCACACTTCGGACAAAACTTGTGGCTGCCGTTCAGGTAGCCGTGCTTGGGGCAGATCGAGAACGTCGGCGTGACCGTGATGTACGGCAGCCCGAAACGCCCCAGCGCGCGCCGTACCAAGGTGCGGCAGGCGTCGGCGCTGGACAACGCCTCCGTCATATACAAATGCAGCACCGTGCCGCCCGTGTACTTGCGTTGCAGCTCGTCCTGCTGCTCCAGCGCCTCGAACGGATCGTCCGTATAACCGACCGGCAGCTGCGACGAATTGGTGTAATACGGCATCTGCTCGGTGCCGGCCTGGCGGATATCCGGATAACGCTTGCGGTCCTCCTTGGCGAAGCGGTAGGTCGTGCCTTCGGCCGGCGTCGCCTCCAGGTTGTACATATGGCCGGTCTGCTCCTGGAACTCGATCATGCGCGCCCGCACGTGGTCGAGCAGCCGCAGCGCGAACGCGCGGCCCAACGGCGTGGTGATGTCGTGCCGGCCGTCGGGATCGAAGTTGCGGATCATCTCATTCACGCCGTTGACGCCCAGTGTGGAGAAGTGGTTGCGCAAGGTGCCCAGATAGCGCTTGGTGTACGGGAACAGCCCGTTGTCCATGTGCCGCTGGATCACCTTGCGCTTGATCTCCAGGCTGTCGCGCCCCAGCTCCAGCAGCCGGTCCAGCGCCGCCAGCAGCGCCGTCTCGTCGCCCCGGTGCAGATAGCCCAGGCGCGCGCAGTTGATCGTCACCACCCCGAGCGATCCGGTTTGCTCGGCGGAGCCAAACAAGCCGTTGCCGCGCTTGAGCAGCTCGCGCAGGTCCAGCTGCAGGCGGCAGCACATCGACCGTATCATGTTCGGCTTCAGTTCCGAGTTGATGAAGTTCTGGAAGTAGGGCAGGCCGTAGCGCGCCGTCATCTCGAACAGCAGTTCGGCGTTGGGACTGCCCCAGGCGAAGTCCTCGGTGATGTTGTAGGTCGGGATGGGAAAGGTGAACGCGCGGCCCTTGGCGTCGCCGGTCATCATGATCTCGATGTAGGCGCGGTTGATCATATCCATCTCCTGCTGCAAATCCCCGTACGCGAACGGCATCTCCTCGCCGGCGATGTGCGGGATCTGTTCGCGCAAATCCTCGGGACAGACCCAGTCGAACGTGAGGTTGGTGAACGGCGTTTGCGTCCCCCAGCGCGACGGCACGTTGAGGTTGTAGATCAGCTCCTGCATGTACTGCTTGACGTCGGTGTAGCCCAGGCTGTCCTTGCGCACGTAAGGCGCCATGTAGGTGTCGAAGGAGCTGAAGGCCTGGGCGCCGGCCCATTCGTTCTGCAAGGTGCCGAGGAAGTTGACGATCTGCCCGATCGCGCTCGACATGTGGCGCGGCGGGCTCGATTCGACCTTGCCCGGCACGCCGTTCAAGCCTTCGTTGAGCAAGGTGCGCAGCGACCAGCCGGCGCAGTAACCGGCCAGCATGTCCAGATCGTGGATGTGCAGGTCGGCCTGGCGGTGGGCCTGCCCCACCTCGGGCGGATAGACGTGGTTGAGCCAGTAGTTGGCGATCACCTTGCCCGACACGTTCAGGATCAGGCCACCGAGCGAGTAGCCCTGGTTGGCGTTAGCGTTGACGCGCCAGTCCTGGCGGTCGAGGTATTCATTGATCGACGTTTCGACGTCGACCAGCGACTGCCGGTCCTGGCGCAAGGTGGCGTGCTGCTCGCGGTAGACCACGTAGCGGCGCAAGGTCTGGCGGTAGCCGGCATCGTACAACACGCCTTCGACGGTGTCCTGTATCTGCTCGACCGTCAGCGCGTCGGGCGTGCGCGCCGAGGCCAGGTGCAGCAGTGCGCAATCGGTCAGCTGGCGTGCCTCGCGCAGGTCGAACTCGCCGCTGGCGCGGCCGGCCAGCAGCAGCGCGGCCTCGATCTTTTCGCGTCTGAATGGCTGGGCGCCGCCGTCGCGCTTTGTGACCATCGTGCTTGTGAATTCCTCTTTCACGCTCTCTCCTTGGATACTGTATGTAGTGGATGACGGCAGGTTAAATACTAGATGCTGTGCCTGTCAATCAACGACGCGATGACTTTGGAATTCCTTGATATGACCGGGTTTTTTCTTCACTCCGGTCAGCAGGCGCCAGGCGAACAGCGCCAGGAACAAGGTGCCGACGGCGAACACGACGTCGCCCGGTACGCGCATCCACACCAGCGTTTCCATGAACTTGGAGTGGACCACCTCGGGCGAACGGGCGAACCACATGCCGGTGGTGATGCTGGCCCAGGCCTGGTAGATACCGGCCGGCACCAGCGAGATGAACACCATCATCGCCAGGCCGATGTTCAGGCACCAAAACATCGGCGACAGCAGCCGGTCGGACCAGGCCAGGCGGTCGCTCAGGCCGCGCAGGCAGAACAGCAGCAGGCCGATGCCGAGCATGCCGTAGACGCCGAACAGCGCGGCGTGGCCGTGGGCGGCCGTCATGTTCAGCCCTTGCATGTAGTACAGCGCGATCGGCGTGTTGATGGTGAAGCCCAGCAGGCCGGCGCCGATGGTGTTCCAGAAGCCGACGGCGATGAAGCACAGGATCGGCCACTTGTAGCTATGCACCCAGGGCGCCGACTTCGAGCGCTGGTAGTTGCGCCAGGCTTCGACGCCGATCAGCGACAGCGGCACCACTTCCAATGCCGAGAACATCGAGCCGATGGCGATGACAAAGGTCGGCGTGCCGGTGAAGTACAGGTGGTGCAAGGTGCCGAGGATGCCGCCGAACAGGAACACGATGGTCTCGAGCACGATGGCGCTGTTGGCGGCGGCCGCGCGGATCAGGCCCAGGCGGGTGAACAGCAGCGCGATGACGGCCGTGGCGAACACTTCGAAGAAGCCCTCGACCCACAGGTGCACCAGCCACCAGCGCCAGTATTCGATCATCGAGTAGTGGCTGTGACGGCCCCACGTGAGCGAGGTGGCGTAGAAGCCGCCGATGCACAGCGCGGCCAGGAACACCATGACGATCAGGCCACGGCTTTCCGACGGTTTTTTCAGCGCCGGCCACAGCGCGCGGCCCAGCAGCAGCACCCAGAACAGCAGCCCGACGAACAGCAGGATTTGCCAGGTGCGGCCCATGCTGGTGAACTCCAGGCCCTGGTTGCCGAGCCAGAAGGCGAAGCCGGTGCCCTTGTGTTGCAGCGAACCGAGCCAGCCCATGGCGGTCGAGCCCACGACGATGAACAGCAGCGCGTAGAACAGCACGTTCACGCCCAGCTTCTGGAAGCGCGGCTCGTGGCCCGAGATGGCCGGTGCGATGTACAGGCCGGTGGCCAGCCAGGCGGTGGCGATCCACAGCACGGCAAACTGGGTGTGGATGGTGCGGCTGACGACGAACGGCAGGATCTCGGCCAGCGGGTAGCCGAAGAAGCTGTTGCCCTCGACGGCGTAGTGCGCGGTGATGACGCCCATGCCGACCTGCGCGAGGATCAGGCCGATGACGACGAAGAAGTACTTTTTGGTCGCCCGCATCGACGGCGTCGGCTTCAGGTGGAACAGCGGATCGTCCTTGGGCGGCACCGGATCGGCTTCCTCCTTGGCGGTGGAGTGGACCATCACCATGCCGGCGATGGCGCCGATCATCAGGATGATGCTGGCGATCGACCACATGCCCGCGCCGGCGCTGGGACGGTTGTCGATCAGCGGCTCGTGCGGCCAGTTGCTGGTGTAGCTCAGGTCGGCCTCGCCGGGACGATCGGTGGAGGCGGCCCACGACGACCAGAACACGAAGGCCGGCAGCGCGCGCAGGTCGTCGGCGTCGACCACCGCGTTGGCGGTCATCGCGTACTGCTCGCGCAGGGCGTCGAGCTCGCGGGCGTCTCCGAACAGGTCGGTGTAGTGGCGGGCCACGCTGCGCACGGCGGCGGCGCGGTCGGCCGACAGCACGATGGCGCCGCGCGCGGCGTCGTAGGTGTTGCGGCGCATTTCGTCCTTCAGGCGGGCGTTGAGCGCGGCCTGTTTCGGCTTGTCGAGCTTATCGAAGTCGACGCCGTGGTCGCGCTGGGCCCAGATCTGGCGCAAGGCCAGCGCTTCGCGGTGCAGCCAGTCGGCCGACCAGTCGGGGGCGACATAGCTGCCGTGGCCCCAGACGGTGCCGAGCTGCTGGCCGCCGGCCGACAGCCAGGCCTGCTGGCCGCGGTCGACCTGGCCTTCGTCGAACAGGACATCGCCGTCGACGCTGACGATTTGTTTGGGGATCGGCGGCGCGGTCAGGTAGATTTCCGCGCCGACCCAGCCGAGGACGGCGAAGGAGAGGACGCAGATGACGGCGAGCCAGGTCCAGAGCTTGCGTGTAGCGTGCATGACATGGTTCCTTAAGGTTGCTGGATGAGGGGGGCTTGCGCCCAACCCGCACGTCGAAAGAGGGGTCGTACCCCCTGGGGTACGACCCCGCAGCGGATCGCCGTGCGGGGTAATGGCGTCGATTCTAGGCGCCGCGCTTAAACATGTATATGCGATGCATGTTTTCCTTGATCCAGATTATGAACAAATGGCGGGCCCGTCAATCCCGCCCATACGACCTAGTCATTTCGGCATAGGCGGCTAGACTGCTTGCCGTGGCGCGGATAGCCGTCCTGCCGATTGGCGGCCTGGGCGGCGCCGCGTAACCTGATGCCATCCCTACGTGTATCAGGAGAATCAAGGTGTCAAATAACAATAAGGCAATCCAGGTGCTGGCCAGCAGCACGGTGTCGTTCACGATCTGCTTCGCGATCTGGATGATGTTCGCCGTGCTCGGCATTCCCATTAAAAAGATGCTCGGCCTGAACGAAACCGAGTTCGGCCTTCTGGCCGCGATGCCGGTGCTGAGCGGCTCGCTGGTGCGGGTGCCGCTGGGCATCTGGTGCGACAAGTTCGGCGGCCGCATCGTCTTCTTCCTGCTGATGCTGGCCACGGTGCCGGCGATCTACCTGATCGGCATGGCCACCGAATACTGGCAGTTCCTCGTGCTGGGGCTGTTTATCGGCCTGGCCGGCGGCTCGTTCTCGGTCGGCACGCCCTATGTGGCGCGCTGGTTCCCGCGTGAGCGGCGCGGGCTGGCGATGGGCATCTTCGGCGCCGGCAATTCCGGCTCGGCGCTGACCAAGTTCGTCGCGCCGGCCATCATCGCGACCTGGGGCTGGCAAACGCTGCCGACCGTCTACGCAGTCGCCATGCTGGTGACGGCGCTGCTGTTCTGGATGTTCTCGGCCACCGATCCGTCGCACCAGAGCGGCGCCAGCGTGCCGTTTTCCGAGCAGGTCAAGGTGCTCAAGGACCGCCGCGTATGGCGTTATTGCCAGTACTACTCGGTGGTGTTCGGCGGCTACGTCGGTCTTGCGCTGTGGATGACCAAATACTACGTCGGCGAATACGGCTTCGACCTCGGCCTGGCGGCCTTGCTGGCGGCCTGCTTCTCGCTGCCGGGCGGCGTGCTGCGCGCGTTGGGCGGCTGGATCTCGGACCGCTACGGCGCCTACAAGGTCACCTGGTGGGTGATGTGGCTGTGCTGGGTTTGCTTCTTCCTGCTGTCGTATCCGCCCACCGCGATGATCATCAAAACCACGCAGGGCGACGTGCACATGAATCTGGCGTTGTCGCCATGGGTCTTCACCGCGCTGCTGTTCGTGGTCGGCACCGCGATGGCGATCGGCAAAGCCTCGGTCTTCAAATTCATCGCCGACGACTTCAGCGACAACATCGGCGCCGTCTCGGGCGTGGTCGGCCTGGCCGGCGGACTGGGTGGCTTCGTGCTGCCGATCATGTTCGGCGCGCTGCTTGACCTCACCGGCGTGCGTTCCAGCGCCTTCATGCTGCTGTATGGCACGGTGTGCGTCTCGCTGGTGTGGATGCACTACTCGTTCCGTCCAACCGCCACGCAACCAGCAGTCGCGAACATGCCAGCGGGGGCCGCGGCAACTGCATAACCCAACAACCACGTAGGGCGGATTAGGCGGCACGCCGTAATCCGCCATGTATGAGCCGCCAACCACACGGTCGAAAGCCACAACGATTCAAGGAGAACAAAATGAGCAAATACATGATCAACACTTGGGAGCCCGAGAGCGCCAAGTTCTGGAGCAGCGGCGGCAGCAACACCGCCAACCGCAACCTGTGGATCTCGATCCCCGCGCTGGCGCTCGCTTTCGCCGTCTGGATGGTATGGAGCGTGGTAGTGGTCAACCTGCCAGCCATCGGCTTCCAGTACAGCACCAACCAGCTGTTCTGGCTGACGGCCTTGCCCGGCCTGTCCGGCGCCACCTTGCGCATCTTCTATTCCTTCATGGTGCCGATCTTCGGCGGCCGCAAATGGACCACCATCTCGACCGCCTCGCTGCTGATTCCGGCCATCGGCATCGGCTTCGCGGTGCAGGACGTCACCACCGGCTACCCGACCATGCTGATCCTGGCGCTGCTGTGCGGCTTCGGCGGCGGCAACTTCGCCTCGTCGATGGCCAACATCAGCTTCTTCTATCCCAAGGCCAAGAAGGGCTACGCGCTCGGCATGAATGCCGGCCTGGGCAACCTGGGCGTGTCGGCGGTGCAGTTCATCGTGCCGCTGGTGATCACCGCCGGCGTCTTCGGCGCCATCGGCGGCGAGGCGCAAACGGCCGTCAAGGCCGGCGTCACCACCACCTTGTGGCTGCAGAACGCCGGCTTCATCTGGGTGCCGTTCATCGTCGTCAGCAGCCTGTTCGCCTGGTTCGGCATGAACGACCTGGCCTCGGCCAAGGCCTCGTTCGCCGACCAAGCCGTGATCTTCAAGCGCAAGCATAACTGGCTCATGTGCTGGCTCTACACCGGCACCTTCGGCTCGTTCATCGGCTACTCGGCCGGCTTCCCGCTGCTGATCAAGACCCAGTTCCCGGACGTCAATCCGCTGCAATACGCCTTCCTCGGGCCGTTGGTTGGCGCGCTGGCGCGCGTCATCGGCGGCATCATCTCAGACAAGCTGGGCGGCGCCCGCGTGACCGTCTGGACCTTCGCCGCCATGATCGGCGCCGTCTACGGCGTCATCACCTTCCTGCCGCAGGGCGGCACGGGCGGCAACTTCAACGGCTTCTTCTGGATGTTCATGCTGCTGTTCGCCGGCACCGGCGTCGGCAACGCCTCGACCTTCCGCATGATTCCGATCATTTTCCTGACGGAGCGTCAACGCGCCGCCGCCGGCCAGCCCGCCGCAGTGCAACAGCAAGCCATCGTCGCCGCCAACAAGGAGGGCGCCGCCGTGCTGGGTTTCACCTCGGCCGTCGCCGCCTACGGCGCCTTCTTCATTCCGAAGAGCTACGGCACTTCGATCGCCATGACCGGCGGTCCGGACGCCGCCCTGTGGTGCTTCATCGCGTTCTACGTCAGCTGCATCGCCATCACATGGTGGTGCTACGCCCGCAAGAACGCGGACATGCCTTGCTAAGGGGAGCCTGACCATGCCAGCCGACGCCAAACCAGGCACCACGCCAGCCGCCAAGGTGATTCCGTTGACCCCGTCGGTGGAATTCGATGCCGCGCTGGTGCGCAAGCTCAACCAGACCGGACCGCGCTACACCTCGTATCCGACCGCCGACCGCTTCAGCGGCGGCTTCGGCCCCGGACAATACCGGGACGCCGTCGCCAGCCTCGATGCGGCGGGCAACCGCTCGCCGTTGTCGCTGTATGTGCACATCCCGTTCTGCGCGTCGCTATGCTACTACTGCGGCTGCAACAAGATCATCACGCAGGACCAGACCAAGGCGGTCGAATACCTCGGCTACCTATATCGCGAGATCGCCATGCAGGGCGCGCTGCTGGCCGGGCACAAGCGGGTCGACCAGCTGCACTTCGGCGGCGGCACGCCAACCTACCTGACGGACGGGCAGATGGACGAGCTGCTGGCCACTTTGCGTTCGCACTTCGACTTCGCCGCCGATGACGAGGGCGAGTTCTCGATCGAGGTCGACCCGCGCACCGTCACGCCGGAACGCGTCGCCACCTTGCGGCGTCAAGGCTTCAACCGCATCAGCCTGGGTATCCAGGATTTCGATCCGGCGGTGCAGCGCGCTGTCAACCGCGTGCAATCGCATGAACAGACCATCGCCGTGCTGGAGGCGGCGCGCGCCTGCGGTTTCCGTTCGATCAGCGTCGATCTGATTTACGGGCTGCCGCTGCAAGGCGTGGCCAGCTTCGGCCCGACGCTAGACAAGATTGTCGCCGCGCGGCCGGACCGCGTCGCCGTCTACAACTACGCGCACATGCCACGCCTGTTCAAGGCGCAGCGCCTGATCGTCGAGGACGAGTTGCCCGACGCCGAGACCAAGCTGGCCATGCTGGGCCTGTGCATCGAGCGCCTGACGGCCGCCGGCTACGTCTACATCGGCATGGACCACTTCGCGCTGCCCGAGGACGACCTGGCGCGCAGCCAGCGCGAGGGCGGCTTGCAGCGCAACTTCCAGGGCTATTCGACCCACGCGGACGCGCCGATGGTGGCGCTGGGCGTGTCGGCCATCAGCGCGGTCGGCGCCAGCTACAGCCAGAACGAAAAGACCCTGTTGGCGTATTACGAGCGGCTCGACAGGGGCGAGTTGCCGATTTCGCGCGGCATCGGCCTGAGCGAGGACGACCTGCTGCGGCGGGCCGTGATCGGCCAGCTGATGTGCGATTTCGAACTCGATTACGCGCGGCTGACCATACCAGGCGGCGTCGACGCGCGCATCTACTTCGCCGCCGAGATCGAACGCTTGAAGCCGCTGGAGGACGAGGGCCTGCTGTGCATCGGCAGCAAGGGTCTGAAGGTGAAGATGCGCGGCCGCCTGCTGATTCGCAATATCTGCATGGCGTTCGACAGCTATCTGCACGCGCCGCTGCCGGAAGGGCCGGCGCTGGCGCGCTATTCGCGAACCATTTGAGGCTATTTGCATGGACAAGAAACACATCAAGGTGCAGACCTTCCTCACGCGAATGCCGTTGTTTAACTCGATGGGCGCGGAGGAGCTGGACCGCCTGGCCCTCGGCACCACCGAGCGGCACGTCGAGCGCGGCGAGATCGTCTTCCAGCGCGGCGAGCCATGCCTCGGCTTCCACCAGGTGCTGTACGGCCAGGTCAAGCTGTCGTTCACATCGGTGTCGGGCGGCGAGAAGGTGATCGAGCTGATCGGGCCGGGCCACAGTTTCGGGCAGGCGTTGATGTTCATGGGCAGTCCCTACATCGTCTCGGCCCAGGCCACCGAGGACACGCTGCTGTTGCACGTGTCGAAGGCGGCGATTTACCGCGAGGTCCACAACGACCCGGAATTCGCCTGCAAGATGCTGGCCGGCCTGAGCCAGCGCATGCACAGCCTGATGTGCGACATGGAATCGTACTCCCTGCGCTCGGGCACGCAGCGGGTGGTTGGCTACCTGCTCAAGGAGCTGGCCGAGGACGGGCCGGTCGAGCTGACCTTGCCGGTGACCAAGGCCGTGCTGGCGTCGCGGCTGAACCTCACACCCGAGCATTTTTCCCGCATCCTGACGGAGCTCAGCACTCAGAAGCTGATCGCGGTCAAGGGGCGCAAGATCAACATTGCCGACGCCGCCGCGCTGCGCCGCTGCGCCGGCTGAAAGAACATCATGCAGGACATCGAAAAATTCATTAGCGGTTTCAGCCGCTTCCAACAGCACTATTTCAACGACAGCCAATCCTTGTACGACAATCTGCGCGCTGGACAGCGTCCGGGTACCTTGCTGATAGGCTGCTGCGACTCGCGGGTCGATCCGGTGCTGATGACCGGCAGCGACCCCGGCGACATGTTCGTCGTGCGCAACATCGCCAACCTCGTGCCGCCGTGCACGCCGACGGCGTCGGCTGGTGTCAGTTCGGCGATCGAATTCGCCGTCTGCGAGCTGGAGGTTGAGCGCGTGATCGTATTGGGCCACGCCCGCTGCGGCGGCATCCGCGCGCTGATGGCGCCCCGTAAAGCCGAGCGGGAGACGGACTTCGTCGGCCAATGGATGCGCATTGCGGAACCGGTGGCCGCGCGGGTGCGGCGCGACCTGGGGCACCGTGACAGCGCCGAGCAGCACCACGCGTGCGAGCTGGCCAGCATACTGCTGTCGCTGGACAATCTGCTCACGTATCCCTGGCTCAAGCGCCGCGTCGACGAAGGCAAGCTCAAGCTGCACGGCTGGTACTTCGATTTGGAGAGCGGCGCGTTGATGGCGTATTCGGCCAGACAACAACAATTCCTGCCGCTGGTATGCCCGTTGCCCGCCCGCCGCGCGCTGGACGAGGTGCCTGCGTAACAACGGCGACACGTAGGGCGGATTAGCGTAGCGTAATCCGCCATGCATGCGTTTCGACGGCTCGTAGATTGGCGGATTACGGCGTTCCGCCTAATCCGCCCTACGTGTCACTCCGATGAATCGGACTTTTTCGGCTCCGGCTGAGGGTCGTCCTTTGCGTTCAATCCGAACGTATCCCAATCTTCGCCGAATAACTCCACCGGATGCTGCGTGCGGTCCGAGCCGTTGCCGCAGACCATGTCGCTGGCGGCGCAATATTTGTCGCAACCCCAGCAAATCAACTCCGGCCTGGCCGGATGCAGCGGAAAGATCTTGGCCATGGCGGCCGCCTTACGCGTGGCGTAGCAGGTCGCCGCTGCGGTCGAACGCCAGCAGCCGGTCCATCTGGCCGTTCTGGATCGCCGCGAGCATCTTGTTCAACGCCGCATCGGTCTGCTTGTGGTCGGGCAGCACGCCGCCCTGGCCGGACAGCGTGGTCACCAGCACCACATCCCAAGGCTGACCCATGCGGCCGGCTTCCTCGGCCAGGTTGTCAAAGGTGTCCAGCTCGCCGACTTGCTTGTCGACGCACATGACAGGCACCAGCGTCGTGCGGCCCATGGCGGCGCCTTCCTCCGGCTCGGCGACCGCGAACGTCATCAGCAGGCGTTGCGGTTGGGACTGCACGGCGGCGGCGATCAGTAATTCTTCAAAAGTGGCGATATTCATGGGTTCCTCGTGGGTTGGGGAGGGCGCGCGCGACATGGCGGCCCGGACCGATGGTCCTCAGCCTTCGTTATACAGGGGCGCCGTGGGCCGTGATATCGCCATGAATGACTAGTTCGCCTAGTTCGTTTGCCGTGCGGGGCGGCGGGAAATGCTTGATGCACATCATGGATCGGGAGCTGACCGTCACTCGACAATGTGCTCGCGCGCCACAGCCTGTGGCCGGAACGAGAGGGAAGCATGAGATCGAGACAATTGAGTCGCCGCGCCGCCGGTGTGGTCGCTGTCGGCGTGGCCTTAGTCACTACGGCAATATTTCAGGGATATGGAACGGGGGATGTGGGTTCGCCGGCGCCGCCGTCGGACGCGCGCTGTGACGCACCGCAGGCGCGGCCATCATTCGGGCAGACCGCCATCCTGGCGCAGATACGGTATGACAGCGGGCTGGTGCTGCGCTATTGCGGTTTGCAATCGATGTTTGCGCAGCTGGGCGCGCTGGAGCAGCCGGGCTTGGTCCGCGCGGTGCACGTGCTGACCAGCGAGGGAGAGTGGGTTGACGCGCGTGATGCGCATTATGTGCGCGGGCAGGGTGGTGTGGCGCTGGCGTACGCGTTGGACGGGGCGGCTGTGCTCAGTTACGCCCAATTGCTGCGGGCGTGCGCGCGGGGCGATTGCGGCGCGTGATAGCCCACCAACTAGTCACTTCTGCCTAGACCGTCTACTCCTTCTCCCACCGCGCAGCCACCTTCTTGCCGATTCACACCACGTGTTGCGCTCCGTAGACTGTGTCCCATAGTCGAGTCCGTGCATGTCGCATGCGACCGCATACCTGGCAACCGCCGGGTGCAAGTTAGGAGGCAGCATGAGTCACTTTCTGGATCGCCTGAAGTTCTTCAATAAAACCACGTCGACTTTTTCCGACGGCCACGGCGCCGTCGTGCACGAGGACCGTACCTGGGAAAACGCCTACCGCCAGCGTTGGCAGCACGACAAGATCGTGCGCTCCACCCATGGCGTCAACTGTACCGGCTCGTGCAGCTGGAAGGTGTACGTGAAGAACGGCCTGATCACCTGGGAAACCCAACAAACCGACTATCCGCGCACCCGCCCGGACCTGCCGAACCACGAGCCACGCGGCTGCCCGCGCGGCGCCAGCTATTCCTGGTACGTGTACTCGGCCCAGCGCGTCAAGTACCCGATGGTGCGCGGGCGCCTGATGGAAATGTGGCGCGAAGCGCGCAAGACCATGGACCCGGTCACCGCTTGGGACTACATCAGCCAAAACCCCGAACGCGCCGCCCGCTACAAGTCGATTCGCGGCCTGGGCGGCTTCGTCCGCGCTACCTGGGACGAGAGCAACGAGATGATCGCCGCCGCCAACGCGCTGACGATCAAGAAATACGGCCCAGACCGTATCGTCGGCTTCTCGCCGATTCCCGCCATGTCGATGGTTAGCTATGCCGCCGGCACGCGCTACCTGTCTCTGATCGGCGGCGTGGCGCTGAGCTTCTACGACTGGTACTGCGATTTGCCGCCGGCCAGTCCGCAAGTATGGGGCGAACAAACCGACGTGCCCGAATCGGCCGACTGGTACAACTCGACCTACCTGATGGTGTGGGGCTCGAACGTGCCGATGACCCGCACTCCCGACGCCCACTTCTACACCGAAGTGCGCTACAAGGGCACCAAGACGGTGGCCGTGTCGTCCGACTTCGGCGAGATGGCCAAGTTCGGCGATATCTGGCTTGCGCCGAAGCAGGGCACCGACGCCGCGCTGGCGATGGCCATGGGCCACGTGATCCTGAACGAATACCACACCGCGCAGCAGTCGCAGTACTTCAAGGAGTACGCCAAGCAGTACACCGACTTCCCGATGCTGGTGCTGCTGAAAGAACAAAACGGCACCCTGGCGCCGGAATACTTCCTGCGCGCCTCCCACCTGGCCAACAACCTCGACGAGACGAACAATCCCGACTGGAAAACCCTGGTCATCGACGAGACCAGCGGCCGCATCGTGGCACCCGCCGGTTCGATCGGCTTCCGCTGGGGCGAGGCCGGAAAATGGAACCTGGAGATGAAGGAGGGCGGCAACAACGCCCTTGTCGATCCGCAACTGTCCCTGCTGGGCACCAGCGACGAGGTGGTGGCCGTCGGCTTCCCTTATTTCGGCGGTAAGGACAGCAGCGACATGCTGATGCGTAACGTCCCCGCCAAGCGCCTGACCCTGGCCGACGGCAGCAGCGTGCTGGTCGCTACGGTGTTCGACCTGACCCTGGCCAACTACGGCATCGACCGTGGCCTGGGCGGCGGCAACGTCGCCATGAGCTACGACGACGACGTCCCGTACACGCCGGCCTGGCAGGTCAAGCACACCGGCGTGAAGGCCGAGGACGTGATCACCGTGGCGCGCCAGTTCGCCCAGAACGCCGACCAGACCCGTGGCAAGAGCATGGTCATCGTCGGCGCCGCGCTGAACCACTGGTATCACATGGACATGACCTATCGCGGCATCATCAACATGCTGATGATGTGCGGCTGCGTCGGCCAATCGGGCGGCGGCTGGGCGCACTACGTGGGCCAGGAAAAGCTGCGTCCGCAAACCGGCTGGACCCCGCTGGCGTTCGCCCAGGACTGGAACCGTCCGATGCGCCAGATGAACGGCACCTCGTTCTTCTACAACCACACCAGCCAGTGGCGCCATGAAAAGCTGCACACCGAGGAAATCTCGTCGCCAACGGCCGGTCCCGACGTCGCGCCAATGACCTTGTTGGACTACAACGCCAAGGCCGAGCGCATGGGCTGGCTGCCATCGGCGCCGCAGCTGCAAACCAATCCACTGGATGTGACCCGCGCTGCGGCCGCCGCCGGCGTGAGCCCGATCGATTACGCGGTCGGCCAGATCAAGAACAAGCAGCTCGAGTTCTCCTGCGACGACCCGGACAATCCGGCCAACTTCCCGCGCAATATGTTTGTCTGGCGCTCGAATATCCTGGGTAGCTCGGGCAAGGGCCACGAGTACTTCCTGAAATACCTGCTCGGCACGCAGAACGCGCTGATGAGCGATGAGAACAACTGCATCAAGCCGCGCGACGTCAAGGTGCGTCCCGCCGCCGAAGGCAAGCTCGATCTGCTGGTGGTGCTGGACTTCCGCATGTCGACCACCTGCCTGTACGGCGACATCGTGCTGCCGACCGCCACCTGGTACGAGAAGGACGACCTGAACACGTCCGATATGCACCCGTTCATCCACCCGCTGTCGGAGGCCGTGCAACCGCTGTGGCAGTCGAAGTCGGACTGGGAGATCTACAAGGGCATCGCCAAGAAGTTCGAGGAAATCGGCGGCGCCTATCTCGGCACCCAGCAGGATCTGGTGCTGACCCCGCTGATGCACGACACCCCCGGCGAACTGGGCCAGCCGTTCGATCCGAAGGACTGGCGCGCCGGCGAGTGCGAGCCGATCCCCGGCAAGACCATGCCGAACTTTACGGTGGTGGAGCGCGATTACACGCAGATTTACCAGAAGTTCACCTCAATCGGCCCGTTGCTGGAAAAACTGGGCAACGGCGGCAAGGGCATCGGCTGGAAAACCGGCCACGAAGTCGAGGTGCTGCGCGGCATCAACCGCACGGTGACGGCGCCCGGCGTGGCGCACGGCCAGCCGCGCCTGGATACGGCGATCGACGCCGCCGAGATGATCCTGTCGCTGGCGCCCGAAACCAACGGCCACGTAGCCGTCAAGGCCTGGGACGCGCTGTCCAAGATTACCGGCCGCGACCACACGCATCTGGCGCTGCCGCGCGAGCATGACACGATCCGCTTCCGCGACGTGCAGGCCCAGCCGCGCAAGATCATCTCCTCGCCGACCTGGTCGGGGCTGGAGTCGGAAGAGGTCAGCTACAACGCCTGCTACACCAACGTGCACGAACTGATCCCATGGCGCACCTTGACCGGCCGCCAGCAGTTCTACCAGGATCACCGCTGGATGCGGGATTTTGGCGAGGGGCTGTGCGTGTACAAGCCGGCGATCAACACCAAGACCACCACGCAGATGCTGGGCGCGGTGCCGAACGGGAACAAGGAAATCGCGCTGAACTTCATCACGCCGCACCAGAAATGGGGCATCCACTCGACCTATTCGGACAACCTGCGCATGCTGACCCTGTCCCGTGGCGGTCCGCACGTGTGGCTGTCGGAGACCGACGCGAAGGAAGCCGGCATCGTCGACAACGACTGGATCGAGGTGTTCAACGTCAACGGCACCCTGACCGCCCGCGCCATCGTCAGCCAGCGCGTGCCGGAAGGGATGACCTTGATGTACCACGCACAGGAAAAGATCGTCAACGTGCCGGGTTCGGAGCAGTCGGGCAAGCGCGGCGGCATCCACAACTCGGTGACGCGGGCGGTGACCAAGCCGACCCACATGATCGGCGGCTACGCCCAACTGTCGTGGGGCTTCAACTACTACGGCACCGTCGGCTCGAACCGCGATGAATTCGTGTTGGTCCGCAAGATGAACAAGATCGACTGGCTGGAAGGCCCGCTGAAAGAAGAACAAGGGAGCATGGTATGAAAATCAGAGCGCAAATCGGCATGGTGCTGAACCTGGACAAGTGCATCGGCTGCCACACTTGCTCGGTCACGTGTAAGAACGTCTGGACCAGCCGCGACGGCGTCGAGTACGCGTGGTTCAACAACGTCGAAACCAAGCCCGGCATCGGCTATCCGAAGCATTGGGAAAACCAGGACAAGTGGAACGGCGGCTGGCGCCGCACCGACGCCGGCAAGATCGAGCCGCGCCAGGGCAGCCGTTTGAAGATCCTGGCCCAGATCTTCGCCAATCCGAACCTGCCGCAGATCGACGAGTACTACGAGCCGTTCACCTACGACTACGAGCGCCTGCAGAACGCGCCGCTGTCGGAGACGCCGCCGACCGCCCGTCCGATCTCCGTCATCACCGGCAAGAAGATGGACAAGATCGAGTGGGGTCCGAATTGGGAGGACGACCTGGGCGGCGAATTCGCCCAGCGCAGCCAGGACACCTTGTTCAACAACATGCAGAAGGAGATGTACGGCACCTTCGAGAACACTTTCATGATGTACCTGCCGCGTCTGTGCGAGCATTGCCTGAACCCGACTTGCGTCGCCTCTTGCCCGTCGGGCTCGGTGTACAAGCGCGAGGACGACGGCATCGTGCTGATCGACCAGGACAAGTGCCGTGGCTGGCGCATGTGCATCTCCGGATGCCCGTACAAGAAGATTTACTACAACTGGTCGTCGGGCAAGGCCGAGAAGTGCACCTTCTGCTATCCGCGCATCGAAGCGGGCCAGCCGACGGTGTGCTCCGAGACCTGCGTCGGCCGCATCCGCTACCTCGGCGTACTGCTGTACGACGCTGACAAGATCGAAGCGGCGGCCTCGGTGGCCGATCCGCGCGACCTGTATCCGTCGCAGCTGGGTCTGTTCCTTGATCCGCACGATCCGGCCATCATCGAAGAGGCGCGCCGCCAGGGCATTCCCGACTCCTGGCTGGGATCGGCCAAGCGCTCGCCGGTGTACAAGATGGCGGTCGAGTGGAAGGTGGCGTTCCCGCTGCATCCGGAATACCGCACCTTGCCGATGGTGTGGTACATCCCGCCGCTGTCGCCGATCCAGGCCGCCGCCGAGTCGGGTCGCATGGGCAAGAACGGCATCCTGCCGGACACCGCCAGCCTGCGCATTCCCGTGCAGTACCTGGCCAACCTGCTGACGGCGGGCGACCAGCCGCCGGTGATCAAGGCGCTGGACCGCATGCTGGCGATGCGCGCCTATATGCGCAGCAAGAGCGTGCTGGGCGTGCCGGACCTGGAGGTGCTCAAGCAGGTCGGGCTGGAGCCGGAGGTGGTGGAGGATATGTACCACATCATGGCCATCGCCAACTACGAGGACCGCTTCGTCATCCCAAGCAGCCACAAGGAAATGGCCGAGGACAGCTTCAACGAGAAGGGCAGCTGCGGCTTTAGCTTCGGCAACGGTTGTTCGGATGGCGTCAGCGACGCCAGCCTGTTTGGCAAACGCAAGCATGGCTCGGAGATCTTCATGTCGATGCCGAAATCACGGAAAAAGAAGGAGAACGTCGATGTCTGATATCCAACTCCACGCGCATGGCTATCAGGTGCTGTCGGCGCTGCTACAGTATCCGGAGCCTGAATTGCTGGCCGAGCAGGCGCAGCTCAACCAGCTGCTGCTGGAAACGCTGCCGCAGTGGCACGTGCAGCTTGCACCGCTGTTCGCCCACCTGGGCGGCGAGCGCCTGATCGACCTGCAGCAGCAATACGTGATGACGTTCGACCGCAATCCGTCGCATTCGCTGCACTTGTTCGAGCACATCCACGGCGAGTCGCGCGACCGGGGCCAGGCCATGGTCGATCTGTTGGCCGAGTACAGCAAGCACGGCCTGCAAATGGTCGGCGACGACCTGCCGGACTACGTGCCGCTGTTCCTCGAATTCCTGTCGCAGCAGGACAAGGACGAGGCCGAGCGTCTGCTGGGCGACGCCATCCACGTGCTGGCCTATATCGGCCGCAAGCTGCGCGCCAACGGCAGCCCGTACGCCTGCGTGTTCGATCTGTTGCAGACGCTCACGCCGGTACAGGCCGAGGAACTGGCCGAGCCGCCGGTGCACGACATGGACGAGGCACTGGAAACCTTCGGCCCCGGCGCCGACGGCGTCGAGCCGCTGCTCAAGCCGCACATGCAGCTGCCGGGCGGCGTCCAGCCGGTCAATTTCTATCCCAAGGCGGCAGCGCCGCAGCGTCACTGAAGGAGAGCGCCATGAACTACCTGCATCAATTTTTGTTTGGAATCTATCCCTACCTCGCGCTGGCGATCTTCTTTTTGGGCAGCCTGATCCGCTTCGACCGCGAGCAATACAGCTGGAAGTCCGAATCCAGCCAGACGCTCAACACCGGCATGCTGCGGCTGGGCAGTCCGCTGTTCCACGTCGGCGTGCTTGGCCTGTTCTTCGGCCACGCCGCCGGTCTGCTGACGCCGGTCTGGGTGTGGGACACCTTGGGCGTGACCCACGGCGCCAAGCAACTGGTGGCGATGATTGCCGGCGGCGTCATGGGCACGCTGTGCCTGGTCGGCCTGTTGATGCTGTTGGCACGCCGTTTCAGCAGCGACCGCGTGCGCGCCCGCACCACGTTCAAGGACAAGCTGGTGCTGTTGTGGCTGCTTGCGACCTTGCTGCTGGGGCTGTCGTCGATCTTCGCCTCGGCCGGCCATATGGACGGCCACATGATGGTGCTGTTGATGAGCTGGGCGCAGCACATCGTCACCTTCCGGGGCGACGCCGCCGGCTTCATCGTCGACGCGCCGCTGGTGTTCAAGCTGCACCTGTTCATGGGCATGTCGCTGTTCGTGATCTTCCCGTTCACCCGCCTGGTGCACGTGTGGAGCGGTTTCGGCGCGCTCGGCTACCTGGGCCGCGCCTATCAACTGGTGCGTTCGCGCTAAGAGGAGAACGATATGGGTATCGCAGTCAACGGCGTCGACATCGACGACAGCGCCATCGAGGCGGAAATCGGCCACCACCAGGGCGCGGACAACCCGCTGCGCGAGGCGGTGCATGAAGTGGTGCTGCGCCAGGTGCTGTTGCAGGAGGCGCGCCGGCTTGGCGTCGAGGGCGACAGCGACGACGACCGCATCGAGGCGCTGTTCGTGCGCGAGGTGACGGTGCCGAAGGCGGACGACGCGGCCTGCCTGCGCTTTTACCAGAGCCAGCCGGAGCGTTACCGCAGTGGCGACCTGGTCGAGGCGCGCCACATCCTGTTCCAGGTGACGCCGGCGGCGCCGCTGGAGCTGCTGCGCCAGACGGCCGAGCTGATCCTGGCCGAGCTGCAGGCGCGGCCGGAGCGTTTCGACGAGCTGGCGCGGCAGTATTCGAACTGTCCGTCGGGCGCGGTCGGCGGCAGCCTGGGGCAGCTGGCGCGCGGGCAGTGCGTGCCGGAGTTCGACGAGTTGCTGTTCCGCCTGCGGCAGGGCGAGCTGGCGGGGCGTCTGCTGGAGACGCGCTTTGGCTTGCACATCGTGCAGGCGCAGCGCCGCATCGACGGCAAGTTGATTCCGTTCGAGACCGTGCGGGCGCAGATCGCCGACGAGTTGCAGCGGCAGTCCTGGCAACGGGCGCTGCACCAGTATATGCATATCCTGGTCGGCAAGGCCGGCATCGAGGGTGTCGACCTGGAGGGGGCCAGCTCGCCGTTGGTGCAGTAACAACAGGCGGGCTAGTCACAAAGAACTATCCCACCTAGCCCCTCATGCCCAGTGCCAAGCGCACCGGCGGCCGCTACAATGGCCTCACACCATACAACAGGAGAGCGACGATGTTAAGCGACCGGTTTGGTCGATCGATCGACTATCTGCGGGTATCGGTCACCGACCGCTGCGACTTGCGCTGCACGTATTGCATGCCCAAGGACTTCAAAGGCTACGAAGACCCGCCCGACTGGCTCAGTTTCGACGAGATCGAACGCGTCGTCGCCGCCTTCGCGCGCCTGGGCACCTCGCGCGTGCGCCTGACCGGCGGCGAGCCGCTCACCCGGCGCCACATCCCCCAACTGGCCGCGCGCCTGTCGGCCTTGCCCGGCGTGCGCGACCTGTCGCTGTCGACCAACGGTACGCGCCTGGCCCGCCACGCCGAAGCATTGAAGGCCGCCGGCGTCACGCGCGTCAACGTCAGCCTGGATACCCTGGACCGCGATTGCATGGCCGGCATCACCGGCCGCGACTGCCTGCCGGCCGTGCTGGAAGGCTTGCAGGCGGCCAAGGCCGCCGGCCTGGCGCCCGTCAAGATCAACATGGTTGCCATGCGTGGCGTCAACGAGGCCGAGATCGACGCGATGGCAAGCTTTTGTATAGAACAAAGCTTCATGCTGCGCCTGATCGAGGTCATGCCGATGGGCGAGACCGGCCAGAACACCGCTTACATGAATCTGGCGCCGGTGCAGGCGCGGCTGGCGGAGAAGTTTGGACTGCGGCCGCAGGCGCTGGAGCTGGGCGGCGGACCGGCGCGCTACTGGAGCACCGAAGACGGCAGCGCCAGCATCGGCTACATCACGCCGCTGTCCCAGCATTTCTGCGCCACCTGCAACCGGGTGCGCCTGTCGGTCGACGGCACCCTGTACCTGTGCCTGGGCCAGGAACAGCAATTCCCGCTGCGGCCGCTGCTGCGGGGCGGCGCCACCGACGCCGAACTGGAGCAGGCGATCCGCGAGGCCATCGAACTGAAGCCGCAGGAGCACGACTTCGGCCGCCAGCCGGAGAAGATCGTGCGCTTCATGTCGCAAACCGGTGGCTGACGGCCTCTGCCGCCAGTTATACTTCCCCCTTGTAACTGATTAACCGATTAACGGAGTCGTCGATGCCGCATCCCGCCCCATCTTTCCGGCGTTCGCCGCCGTGCTGACGCCTGTGCTGAAAACCGCGCTGTTCGCCGGCTGGCAAAAACTGTCGACCCGCATCGTCGGCCTGCTGCTGGGTTTCCTGGCGGTGGCGTTGCTCGTGATCGGTTCGACACTGTTGCTGTCCTGGCAGCTGGAGGGCAGCGCTGCCGCAATCAACGTCGCCGGCAGCCTGCGCATGGACAGCTACCGGCTGGCGATGCTGGCCGGCCAGCTGGACACGCCCGCCGGCCGCACCGATCCGGCCGCCGCCAGCCTGGTGGGCGCGCAGATGAAGCGCATCGACGCCACGCTGGCGCTGCTGGAGCACGGCGACCCTCAGCGTCCGTTGATCCTGCCGTCGACCGACGTCATCCAGCGCGTGTTCGCCGAGGTGCGTCAACAGTGGCGCACCGAGCTGGCACCGCGCACCGGCGCCTTGCTGGCCCGCTACCCGACGCCGCCGGCCGAGGTCCTCGCGCTGCAACAGCAGCTCGGCGAGCGTTTCGTGCACCGCGTCGACCAATTGGTCCAGCATATCGAGCGCGACAGCGAGGGTCGCACGTTCTGGCTGCGTGCCTCGCAACTGTTGCTGCTGGCCTTGGCGCTGGTGGGCACGGTGAGCATCATCTACCTGCTGTTCGACATGATCGTGGCGCCGGTGACGCGCTTGCAGGGCGGCATGGAGCGCATGCGCGAGCAGGACTTCAGCGTGCGCCTGCCGGTCGACGGCAGCGACGAATTCGGCGCGCTGGCGAACGGCTTCAACCAGATGGCCGACAAGCTGAAGGATTCCTACGCCAACCTCGAGGAGCGGGTGCACACCAAGACCTCCGAGCTGGAGCAGCAGAACCGCGAACTGGCGCTGTTGTACGACAGCGCCGCCTTCCTGCAGCAGCCGCAATCGGCCGAGGCGATGTGCGAAGGCTTCCTGACGCGCATCAGCGACTATTTCAAGGCCGACGGCGGTTCGGTGCGCGTCCTCGATCCGAACCAGGGCAACCTGCACATGCTGGTGCACCATGGCATTTCCGAGAAGCTGGTCGAGACCGAGCGCTGCCTCAAAGTGGGCGAGTGCCTGTGCGGCGAGGCCGTGGTCAGCAAGCTGGCGGTGATTCACGACCTGCGCCGCATGGATCGGGGCCACACCTTGCAGTGCCACCGCGAGGGCTTTGCCACGATCTCGATCTTCCATATCTTCGCGCAGCGCCAGCACCTGGGCTTTTTCAACCTGCATTTCCGTAGGACGACCGTGTTCAGCGCGGCGCAGACGGCCTTGCTGGAGACCCTGGGCCAACTGCTGGGCACGGCCATCGAGAACCAGCGCCTGCAGGGACGCGACCGTGAACTGGCCATTTCCGAAGAACGCAACCTGGTCGCGCAGGGGCTGCACGACAGCATCGCCCAGGGCTTGAACTTCCTGAACCTGCAAGTGCAGATGCTGGAGCAGTCGCTCAAGGTCGGTCGCGTCGACGAGATCGAGGGCATCGTCCCGGCCCTGCGCGCGGGCGTCGAGGAGAGCTACCAGGACGTGCGCGAGCTGCTGCACAACTTCCGCACCCGTCTGCAGGAAGGCAACCTGGTGACGTCGCTGGAAACGGTGGTCGACAAGTTCCGCCGCCAGAGCGGCATCGCCGTCGATTTTGCCGCCGACAGCGACGGCGCGCCGTTCCCGCGCGAGCACCAGCTGCAACTGCTGTTCATCGTGCAGGAGGCGCTGTCGAACGTGCGCAAGCACGCGTCGGCGCGCCAGGTGCGCATCGCGCTCACCGACGGCGAGGATTTCGACCTGAGCATCCGCGACGACGGCCACGGTTTCGATCCCAAGGGACTCGACGCCAAGGGCGGCGCCCACGTCGGCATCACTATCATGCGCGAACGCGCGCAGCGCATCGACGCCCGGCTGGACGTCGAGTCCGCCCCCGGCGCCGGCACCGAGGTGCGCGTGCACCTGGGCCGCGCCCAGCGGCGCGCGGCGTAATCATTCAAGAGAGGCCACACCCATGCAAACGAACCCGGATTCCAACCCCATCAGCGTGCTGCTGGTCGACGACCACACCTTGTTCCGCAGCGGCATACGCTCGCTGCTCCAGCGCCATCCGGAGTTCAACGTGGTGGGCGAGGCCGCCGACGGCTTCGAGGGCATCAAGCGCGCGCTGCAGTTGCAGCCGCAGGTGGTGCTGCTCGACCTGAACATGCCGGGCATGTCGGGTGTGGAAACGCTGCAACTGATGCGCCAGGATTGCCCCGATACCGCCATCGTCATGCTGACCGTGTCCGAGGATGCCGAGGACCTGAGCGTGGCGCTCAAGGCGGGCGCCAGCGGCTATCTGCTCAAGAATATCGACACCGACTATCTGACCCGCGCGATCCGCCGCGCCGCCGCCGGCGAGACCGTGGTGGCCGAGGCGATGACGGCCAAGCTGGTGGCGCAGTTGCAAAGCGGGGCGGCGGCGCCGGTGGCTTCCGAGCTCGACAAGCTAACGCCGCGCGAGCGGGAGATCCTCGATTGCCTGGCGCGCGGCGAGAGCAACAAGAGCATCGCCCGCAATCTGGAACTGGCGGAAAGCACGGTCAAGATCCATGTCCAGAACGTGCTGAAAAAGCTCAAGCTCAGCAGCCGCGTGCAGGCGGCGGTTTACGCCGTCGAGCACCGCATGCAGGGCGGCGGCTGAAGCGCCGCCTGATCCTGTAGGGCGGATTAGCGAAGCGTAATCGGCCATGTATGCGTCCCGACGGCTCATGGATGGCCGATTACGGCGTTCCGCCTAATCCGCCCTACGAATTTGGTAACATCGGCATTAGCCGCAGCAACCACCGCAGCAGCCCCCGGCGTTGGGTTTTGCAGCGACGGCTGGCTCCGGCGCGCCGCCGTTCGGATACGACGGATAACCGGCCAGCGCCAGGGCGCGCGTGAGCAGGTGTGGCGACGTTAGCGTCTCGTCGACGCGCATGATGGCCATGCCGTCGCGCAGCGACACGCTCACTTCGCTGACGCCGTCGGTGTCATTGAGAATCCGGGCAACCTTGTCGGCGCAGGCTTCGCCATCCATGGCGTCAATTTTCAGTACTGTGGTGTGCATCGCATTTCCTCTCGTGGTCTATTGATTGAAACAACCCCTACAGGCTAAGCGAAAGCGCAGCGGCGGTCGATGCTTCCGAGCCGATCGCGGCTGGTATTTCCGATTTCCTTGATCTAAGTTATGCGAATCGGGCGCTGGGCTTCACAGCCACTGACACCGCGCAGACAATGTGTCGGAACTCTTAAGGATGACGATCATGACCTTGCTCCATATCGAAGAACCCGCGACCCGAGCGGGCGCCTGGCACACCGGCCATCCCATATGGCGGCTGGGCTTCCGTCCCTTCTACCTCGGCGCGGCGCTGTTCGCGGCACTGTCCATCCCATTGTGGATGGCGCAGTATTTCGGCTGGATAAGGGGCGACCTCGCCAGCCTGCTGCATGTCGGTTTCGCCTGGCATATGCATGAGATGGTGTTCGGCATGGCCGCCGCCGTGGTGGTGGGGTTTCTTTACACGGCGGCGTTCAACTGGACGGGCCTGTGGACGCCGGTGCGCGGCAAGCTGGCCGCGCTGGTGATGCTGTGGCTGCTGGGCCGGGTGGCGATGCTGCTGGCGCCGCCACTGGCGGCCGCCGTTATCGATTGGCTATTCCTGCCGCTGGCCGCCTGGCCGTTGTGGCGTGTGATGCGCCAGTCCGGCAACAAGCGCAATTACTTCCTGGTCGTCTTGCTGGGCCTGATGGCGATGGCCAACGGCGTGTTCCACGCCATCTCGCTGGGCTGGTTGGCACTGACCCCGGTGCTGCCGGTGGAGGCGGCGATCCTGGTCATCGTCATCATGGAGACGGCCATCGGCACGCGCATCATTCCCATGTTCACCCGCAACGGCGCGCCGGGAACGACGCCGCTGGTGCAACCCAAGCTCGACCGTATCTCGCTCGGCCTGTTGGCGGCTTCGGCGCTGGCGTGGCTGGCGCTGGCGCCGGCCTGGCTGTTCTCGCCGCTGGCGCTGGCCGCTGCCGCGCTGGTGCTGCTGCGCCTGTGGCGCTGGCAGGCCTTGCGCACCTTGTCGGTGCCGCTGCTGTGGATCATGCACCTGTCGTACGCGTGGATCGCGGTCGGTTTCGTGCTGCTTGCGCTGGCGAGCTGGCAACTGGTGAGCGCCAGCGCCGGCTTCCACGCGCTGGCCGTCGGATCGATGGCGGGACTGATCCTGGGCATGATGACGCGCACAACCCTGGGCCACACCGGACGTCCGCTCAAGGCGGGCCGCGCCGAGCGTGCCATGTTCGTGCTGATCCAGCTCAGCGCCTTGTCGCGCGTGCTGTCGGCGCTGGGCTGGGACAACGCGGGCGGCGCATTGCTGCTTGCCAGCGCCGCCTGCTGGGCGGTCGCATTCGGACTGTACGCGTTCGTCTACCGGCCGTATCTGACCCATGCGCGGTTGGACGGCAAGCCGGGCTAGAACGGCGCCAGCCGCCGATGCGGGCATAATACTGGGTTACCCGCAACGAAGAGAAACACATGTCTGACTTGTTAATGCGCTTGAACGGCAACCCGCTCACCGGCGCCATCGCCAAGGCCATCGGCCTGCCGAATCCCGTGCCGCTGTCGCGGGAGGCGGGTCCGTACGAGGAACGCCCCTTTGACGGCAAGCGTGTTTTGTTGTGCCGTACCGCCGGCGGTTATGCGGCCGAGGCGATGGCGGCGGCTTTCGCGCGCGCCGGCGCGGCGGCGTCGGACACGCCGCCCGCCGGTGCCGTGCCGCTCGATGTCGTCGCGATGGACGCGACCGGTTGCGCGACGCCGCAGGATTACCGGGCGTTGTATGACGGCTTGCATCCCGTCGTGCGGCGGCTGGCCCGGAATGGCCGGGTGCTGATACTCGCGGCCGATCCCGGCGAGGCGGCCACGCCGGTTGCCGCCGCCGTTGCCCGTGGTGTGGAAGGATTTGTGCGCTCGCTGGCGAAGGAACTCGGCGCAAAAGGTATTACGGTCAATCTCGGCTATGTGGCCGGCGACGCGCTCGACCGCCTTGACGGTCCGCTGCGGTTCTTTTGCGGCGCCCGCACCACCTATGTGACCGGCCAGGCGTTCCACCTGGCCTCCCGCGTGGCCGCACCCACTGGCATGCCGTCGACGCAGGCCTTGTCCGGCAAGGTCGCGCTGGTCACCGGCGCTGCCCGGGGCATCGGCCTGGCCGTGGTGGAGCGGCTGGCGCAGGAGGGCGCCACCGTCGTCGCGCTCGACATGCCGGGCGCGGCGGACGAGCTGCACAAGGCGTGCGAGCGGTTCGCCGCCGTTCCCTTCCTCGCCGATATCGCAGCGCCGGACACCCCCGGGCGTCTCGCCGACTTCTTGCTCGAACGCTTCGGCGGTGTCGACATCGTGGTCCACAATGCGGGCATCACGCGCGACCGCACGCTGGCCAATATGCAGGAACATCTTTGGGATCTGGTGGTGCAGGTCAACCTGGCCGCCGTGATCGCTGTCGACCAGCGCTTCCTGGAGCGTGGGGTGCTGCGCGGCGACGGCCGGATTGTTTGCCTGTCCTCGGTCAGCGGCGTCGCGGGCAATTTCGGGCAGACCAACTACGCCGCGTCCAAGGCCGCGTTGATCGGCTATGTGGCGGCCCAGGCGCCGTTGCTGGCGCCGCGCGGAATCTGCATCAACGCCGTGGCGCCGGGCTTTATCGATACGCCCATGACCGACGCTATGCCCATGGTCGTGCGGGAGATCGGCCGGCGCCTCAATTCCGTGAAACAGAGCGGGCAGCCGCGCGATGTCGCCGAGCTGGTGACCTTCCTTGCCACCCCGGCCGCGTTCGGCATCAGCGGGGCGACCCTGCGGGTGTGCGGGCAGGGCCTGATCGGGGCGTGAGGCGCCTGTCGGCAGCCCGGCAACGTTGCCGTTGACTTCCTGTTGTCGATGTTCCAAGCCCCGGCGGATGCCCTCCCGGGGCCTGCATCTATTGTGATTATGCAAAAATTGCAGCAGAATGCGTTCCAGTCTCTCAGGAAAGGAAGTCGCATGGAAGCTTTTATCAGTGGTTTAAACGACATCGTCTGGAGTTCGGCGCTGATCTATTTGTGTCTGGGCGCCGGTCTGTTTTATTCGATTCAGACCCGTTTTGCCCAGGTCAGGCACGTCAAGGAAATGCTGCGTCTATTGTTTAAGCCGCGCCATGGGGGAACCGGGATTTCGTCCTTCCAGGCCTTGGCCGTGTCGTTGTCCGGTCGGGTTGGCGTGGGCAACATCGCCGGCGTCGCCGCCGCGATCGGCTTCGGCGGTCCCGGTGCGATTTTCTGGATGTGGGTGGTCGCCTTCCTCGGCGCCAGCACCGCGTATGCGGAGTCGACGCTGGGCCAGTTGTACAAGGTCGAGGAAAACGGCCAGTATCGCGGCGGTTCCGCGTTCTTCTTCGAGCGCTGCCTCGGCTGGCCGTGGCTGGGCGGGCTGTTCGCCGTCTCGGCGGTGATCGCCTGCGGCATCTTCCTGCCCGGCGTGCAGGCGAACGCGGTTGGCAACGCGGTCACACAGATTTTCGGCGACGGCACGATGGTCGAGACCTTCATGGGCACCGTCGGCACGCATAAGCTGATCGGTTTGGTCGTGATCCTGGCCACCCTGGCGGTCATCATTTTCGGCGGCATCAAGCGCATCGCCAACTTCGCCGAGTATGTCGTGCCGTTCATGGCGCTCGGCTACATCATCCTGGCACTGGTCGTCATCGGCATGAACATCGACAAGTTGCCCGGCGTGTTGACGCTGATTTTCTCGGACGCATTCACCGCGCAAGCGGGATTTGGCGCGGCCATCGGCTGGGGCGTCAAGCGCGGCGTCTATTCCAACGAGGCGGGCCAAGGCACCGGCACCCACGCGGCGGCGGCGGCCGAAACCGAACATCCGTCGCAGCAGGGGCTGGTGCAGGCGTTTTCGATCTACGTCGATACCTTGTTCGTGTGCACGGCCACCGCGTTCATGGTGCTCATCACGGGCCAGTACAATATCCAGGGCACCTTGCCGGCGGGCCAGTTCATCGTGCAAAACCTACCTGCCACGACCGAGATCGGCTCGGCCGCGTTCACCCAGATGGCCTTGCAGAGCGCCTTTGGCGGCTTCGGCCCGGCGTTCGTCGCGCTGGCACTGTTCTTCTTCGCGTTCACTACCATCGTCGCCTATTACTATATCGCCGAGACCAACGTCGCCTACCTGAACCAATACTTCAAGCGCGGCATGCCCTTGGTGGTCGTCAAACTGCTGATCATGGTGATGGTTGCCTTCGGTACGATCAACAGCGCCGGTTACATCTGGAACCTGGGCGATATCGGCGTCGGCATCATGGCGTGGATTAACATCGTCGGCATCCTGGTGATCTTCTTCGTGTCCCGGCCGACGATGGTTTGCCTGCGCGACTACGAGGCGCAGTTGAAAGCGGGCGGACCGATCACGTTCGATCCGCTCAAGCTGGGCATCAAGAACGCGACGTTCTGGGAAAAGCGCGCCGCCGCGCGGAAATAGACTGACGCCCTCAGGCGCTGGTGGCGGCGCTTGGCCCGCTTGCCAACTCGGCCAGGCGGGCGGCGGTATCCTTAGCACCCATCGTCGCCGCCAGTGAGCTTGCGGTCATGCCCCGGCTGTCGACGGCGTCGACGGCCGCGCCGCGCTCGATGAACAGATTGAGGATGTCGGTGCGGTTGAACATGGCCGCCATCATCAGCGGCGTTTTGCCGTCCGGGCTGGCGCCTTCGATATCGGCGCCGTGCGCCAGCAGCAGTTCGGCGATGTCCAGGTAGCCTTTGTAGGCGACGCCCGCCAGCGGGGTCTGTCCCTGATCGTTCGGCACGTTCGGATCGGCGCCGGCTTCGAGCAGCACGCGCGCCGTGTCCAGGTGGCCGTGATAGCAGGCCAGCATGATCAGGCTGTCGCCCTTTTCGTTGCGGAAGCTGACGGGCAAGCCCTTGGCCACCATGCCTGCCAGGCGTTCCGCTTCGCCGGCGCGCACCAGCGTAAACACGCCGCGTATGAATTCCAGGGTTTCCGCGTCCATCGCCGGGGTGGGCGATGCCGCCTTTTCATTCTCTGCCATGTCTCGCCTTCATGAAGTTATTTCGGGATAACGATAAGTATGCCTCTGTTCAATTTTAAGCGATGTACGCTGTCGCACGCGCAACGCAGGGTCGCGCGCATAGCAGACTCAAGACAGGATCCTCTTGTGTTCCATCACATGATGACCGGTTTTTCCGCACACTTTGTGTGAGATCAAAGGCGTTGCCGGACCTCCGGCGCTAGCATCAATTGGGTACGCACCTGCGTACGACATTGTATGGAGCGCACAAAGGGGGAAGATATGATGATCGAACGTAAGAAGCAGGCGAGGGCGCTTGCAGCGATAGTCGCGATGTTGATGTCCGGCGCGGCGGTGGCCCAGTCCGGAGGCGGGCAGAGCGGCCAAAGTGGCGCCAGCGGACAAAGCGGACAAACCGGATCGAGCGGGCAGGGTGGCACGAGTGGCTCGGCCGGCACGGGCGGCCAGAACGGTGACAGCGCCCGCAGCGGACAAAGCGACGCGACCAGTCTCGGCGCCAAGCCCGCCCAACGCGCATCGCAACGCGTCAGCGACGCCCTGTCCGTGGTGCGCCAGCTGGAAGCGGAGCCGCGCATGAAGCAATTGCTGCAACAGGCAAAAGGCGTATTGATTGTGCCGTCGTATGGTAGGGCGGCACTGGGCGTCGGCGCCCATGGCGGGGCGGGCCTGCTGCTGCTCAAACGCTCCGACGGAGGTTGGAGCGGGCCGGCGTTCTACGATCTCGGCGGCTTGACGGTCGGGCTACAGGCCGGCGCCGAAGGCGGACCGATGGCGCTGGTTCTCAATAATGAGAAGGCGGTCAATGAGTTCATGAAGAAGAACAATCTTGCCCTGAGCGCCGATGCCGGCCTCACCGTGCTGAACTGGAGCCGGCTGGCTCAGGGAACGGCGGGCACCGGCGATGTCGTGGCGTGGAGCGGCACCAAGGGCCTGTTCGGCGACGTGGCGGCGGTGGGGATCAATGATATCCGCTTCAACCAAAGCCTGACCAATGCCTATTACGGCCGGACCTTGTCGCCAAGGGAGATCGCGGCGGGCACCGTCAGCAATCCGCAGTCCGAGCCGCTGCAGCAGGCGCTGGGTCAGGCGGCGACCATCACCCGTTGATGCCGGGTGCGTCCGCGCTGCCATGAGGCGCAAGACGTCAGGCGAGCCGGTGCTGTGCCGGGTCAAGCTTGGGGCGGGTTGTGGCCGGGTAGGCGGATGAAGTCGATCAGTGCCCGCAGCGCCCCCGGCGTTTGCCGCCGTGACGAGAAGTACAGGTTGAACCCGGGGAAGGGCGCGCACCAGTCCTCCAGCACCCGCACCAGCCGCCCGGCCGCCAGGTGTTCGGTGACGGTGGTGTCGATGGCGCTGGCCAAGCCCACGCCGGCCAGGGCCGCATCGACCATGAGTTCCGGCGTGCCGAGGATCATGGAGCCCGACACCTGCGCCGTCAGCGGCCGTCCGTCTTTTTCGAACTCCCAGCGGCACAGGTTGCCGCCGGCGATCTCGCGGTAGCCGATGCAATTGTGCCCGGTCAACTGGTGCGGCGTCAGCGGTGCCGCATGGCGCGCGAGGTAGCCGGGCGAGGCGACGATGGCCAGCCGCAGATCCGGCGTCACGCGCACCGCGCTCATATCCTGTTCCACGCTTTCGCCCAGGCGGATGCCGGCGTCGTAGCCGTCGCGCGCGATATCGACGAAGCCGTCGTTGACCGCCACCTCCAGCGTGACGTCCGGGTAGGCCGCCGCGAAGCCGCCCAGATGCGGCGCCAGCGCCATCTTCGCGCCCAGTAGCGAGGAGTTGATGCGCACGGTGCCTTGCGGCCGGTCGCGGAAGCTGTTGACGTCCTCGATGGCGCTGGTGATGCGCGAGAACGCCGGCGCCACCTGGTCCAGCAGGGCCTGGCCGGCCTCGGTGACGGAGACGGAGCGGGTGGTGCGGTTCAGCAACCGCACGCCGAGGCGTTGCTCCAGCGCGCGCAGCGAGTGGCTCAGTGTCGAGGGTGTCAGGTTCAGGGCGGCGGCGGCCTTGCGGAAGCTGCGTGCCTCGGCAACGGCGACAAAACTGCTCAGTTCGGCGAAATCATTGGCGCGCATATTGGTGGCTGTGGCTCATCAGATTAGTGAATATAGCACGGCTTATCAACAACAATCGCGCTGTCTATACTTGTTCGCATCATCTCAACCAAGGATAGACAATGACAATTGCTCAACGATTTGCGGGACGCGCCGTGCTGGTCACCGGTGGCGGCAGCGGCATCGGCCGCGCCGCCGCGCTGGCCTATGGACGCGAGGGCGCGATGGTTGCCGTCGCCGGCCGCAGGGTGGCCGAACTGGACGAGACTGTGCGCCAGATCGGCGCGGCCGGCGGCCGGGCGCTGGCGATCCGCTGCGATGTCGCCGTCGCCGGAGAGGTGGAGGCGATGGTGGCGCGTGTCACCGCCGAGTTCGGACGGCTGGACGCGGCGTTCAACAATGCCGGCATCGAAGGCAAGTTCGCCCCGATCGGCGAGTTGTCGGAGGCGGATTTCGACCATGTCGTCGGCATCAACCTCAAGGGCGTCTGGCTGTCGATCAAGTATCAGGCGGCTGCCATGAAGGAGCGGGGCGGGGCCATCGTCAATACTTCGTCATGGCTGGCCGACCGTTCGGTGGGCGGGTCGTCCGCCTATGCCGCCAGCAAGGGGGCGCTGCTGGCCATGACGCGGGCGCTGGCGGTCGAGCTGGGGCCGCAAGGCATCCGTGTCAACACCGTCCTGCCGGGCATCATCGCGACGCCGATGTTCGACCGGCTGGGTGGCAACGACGATCTGAGCGCGACTTTTGCCGCCGCCACGCCGCTGCGCCGCGTGGGCGAATCAGCGGACGTGGGCGATGTCGCGGTATGGCTGGCGAGCGACGAGGCGCGTTTCGTGACCGGCCAGACTGTGCTGGTCGACGGCGGCTATACCATCACCGCGATGCCGTGACACGGGCGCCGCGACGCCTTCGAACCGGACTAGAACTTGACGTGATAGGTCAAATCGGCGCTGCGCGGCGCGCCCAGGATGACCTGGCGATTGGCGTTGGCGCCGCTCCAGCTGGCGTACAGCTTGTCGCCTAGGTTGCGCACGCGTAAGGTCAACTCGCCGCGCGGCAGGCGCCAGCTGGCGTAGGCGTCGGCTGTGGTGAAGCCGCGCATCAACACCGTGTTGGCCGTGTTGGTGTAACGGTCTCCCGTATAGTTGAGACCCATCCCCAGCCTGAGCGGCGCCGCCTCGAGCGTGTAATCGGTCCACAGGTTGGCCATTTCCCTGGCGACGTTGGGCGGCACGTTGCCGGCGCGCGAGACGTTGCCCGCTTCCATCAACTGGTCGAACTGCGCATGCAGCAGGGAGATATTGCCGCTGACCGCGAGCCGGCGCGTCGGCCGCCATCCCGCCGCCAGTTCCACGCCCTTGGATGACTGCTTGCCGTTGTTGACGGTCAACGTGGGCGTGGCGGCATCGCGCGTCAGGATGTTGTCCAGATCAATCGAATACGCCGCCAGGGTCAGATCGGCGCTGCCGTTCAACAAAGTTTGTTTAAGTCCGATCTCGCTCTGCGTGCCTTTGGACAGCGCGAAGGCGGCATTGGCGGCGCTGAGCAGCAGCAGGTTGCCCGAGCCGACCGGGGCGGAGGCATTGGTGCGCTGCGCATACAGCGAGGTATTGCCGCTGAGCGCGTAGACAAGGCCGATGCGCGCCGAGCGCGGCGAGTACGTTTGCGCATAGGAGGCGGTGGCGCCTGTGTTGAAGTCGATGTTGTCGCGCTGGAGCTTGACGCGGTCCTGGCGCACGCCGGCCACCAGCGTCCATTTGTCGCTGAGCCACAGCGCGTCTTCCGCATATATGGCCAGGGTTGGAATGCGGGTGCCGAAGCGGGTGCGGTTGCCGGCGCCGGCGTACAGCGCCGGATTGGCGTTGAAGTCGGCGTAGTTGCCGACGGCCGGGTCGAGCGCGTCGACCGCAAGCAGCGCTTCGGCGGCCGCCGAACCGTTGGAGAACGTGCGTCCGGCGTCGAACCGGGTCCTGGTGTACTCGAGGCCGGCGGCGAAGCGGTGCTTCATGCCGCCGACGGCGCCGCCGTAGCTGACGTCCAAGCGGTTGCCGAGCACCTGATGGTCGTGGGTGACGCCCACCAGGTCGCGGACGATCTGCCGGGGTGCGCGGAAGGCATGGCTCTCGGCGTTGCGCCAGTTGCGCTTGGCCGTGTAGTAGGACGCCTCGTTGGTCAGCTTCCATTCCGGGGACAGCCGCCAGCTCAATTTGGCGCGCGCCCAGGTGCTGCGCGCGTCCATGGCCGCGTCGGCGACGTTGTAGTTTGTGGACGCCAGCCGGCGGTCGATGACGGCGCCCGTGCCGTCCACCGCGACGCCGGCCGGATCGGCGGCGAAAGCGCGCGGCACCAGCGGCGTGCCCTGGTAGGGCAGGACATCGTCGTCCAGCACATCCAGGCTCAGGTCGAGCACCAGGTCCGATGCCAGCGCGGTGGTGGTGGCCACGGACACGCTGTCGTAGCGCTGCCGGTTGCGGTCGATATAGCCGTCGGACTTCTGGCGGCTGTAGTCGAGGCGTACCGCGCTGGCGTCGCCGAACGCCTGGTTGGTGCCGACGCCCATGCGCCAGGTCCGGAAGCTGCCGAACGAGAGCATCGCTTCGCTCATCGGATTGGCGCGGTCGGCCCGCTTGGTGACGAAATTGATCGCGCCGCCGATGGCGCCGTCGCCGGCCATCAGCGACGCCGGGCCTTTGAGCACTTCGATATGGTCGATGTTCCAGCTGTCCTGGGTGCGCGCACTCATGGTCGGCACGGCCACGCGGCTGCCGTCGTACAGGTAGCTGACGAAGCCGGCGCTGAAGCCGCGCGAGGATGTTTGCGACGGCGAGCTGGGATTGCCGCCTTGCGTGACGCCGACCGCGCCGCGCACCGCCTCGTCCAGATTGCGGGCGCCGCGCGCTTCGATCAAATCGCGCGATATGAGTTCGACGGCGGCCGGCGTTTCGCTCAGGCTCAAATCCAGCCGGCTGCCCAGCGCCGCGCCGTCGGCATGCGTGGCGCGCGCGCCGTCAACCACCACCACGGCCACCGGGGCGGCGGCTTCCCCGGTATCGGCTGCCGCTGCGGCATCGGCTCCGACGCCGAAAGGTGGGTAAAGGCACAGTACGGCGCAGGTCAGCTTGTGAAGTTTCACGATGGTCCTTATTGATAACAAGTTCTCATTATCATATAATCCTTGCGAACTAGGCAATATGAACCGCGCAATATTTATTTGACGCCAGCCACCACCCACCCCACGGAGACTATGAAACCTGTACTTAAGCTGGATAACGTCAGCCGCCGCTTCGGCGAGCGGGTGGCCCTCGATGGCCTGTCGCTGACCCTGAACGAGGGCGAGGTGTTCGCCCTGCTGGCCCCCAACGGCGCCGGCAAGACCACCACGCTCAACCTGATCCTCGGCTTTCTGCGGGCCGACGGCGGCGCCATCACGGTGTGCGGAGAGCCGGTCGACGACCATGCCGGGACCGGGCGTTACATCGCCTATCTGCCGGAGCAGGTGGCGATTTATCCGGAACTGAGCGGCGTGGAGAACTTGCGCTATTTCTCGCTGCTGGCGGCGATCGAGTTGAACGACGGCGAGTTGCGCGGCCTGCTGTCCGAGGCCGGGCTGCAGCGCGAGGCGCACGACCGCGCGGCGCGCTTTTATTCGAAAGGGATGCGGCAGAAGGTCGGCATCGCGATCGCGATGGCGCGCGAAGCGAAATTGCTGCTGCTGGACGAGCCGACGTCCGGCCTCGATCCGCTGGCGGCCTCCGAGTTGTCGGCCAGCCTGCGCGCCGCCGCAAAAAGGGGCGTCGCCATCCTGATGGCCACCCACGACCTTTACCACATCAAGGAGGTGGCGACGCGGGTCGGCTTCCTGCGCGGCGGCCGCATCGCCAGCGAGATCGATCCGCAAACCACCGACCACGCGATGCTCGAGCGGTTGTACATATCGGAGCTGGGCCGGTGAGCGCCGCGTCCGACCTGGCGCTGCTGCGCGCCGAGACCCGGCGCCTGTGGCGCGAGCCGCGCCTGCGCTGGGTCGCCGCGCTGGCGCCTTTGCTGTTGTTGATTGTGTTCCTGTCGTCGTGGAACGGCGCCGCGCGCCTGGCCGACGACCGCCAGCGCTTCGCCGCCGCCGAGCGGGCACGCTGGCTGGAGCAGGGACAGAAGGACCCGCACAGCGCCGCCCACTTCGGCGTCTGGGCCGTCAAACCGGCCTCGCCGCTGGCCGTGCTGGCGCCGGGGATCGAACCCTTCGTCGGCCTGGCGGTCTGGCTGGAGGCGCACAAGCGCAACGAGATGATATTCCGGCCAAGCCAGGACGCCCACCCGATCATGCGCGGCGCGACCTCGGTCGGACAACTGCTGGAGTTATTGGGACCGCTGTTCGCTATCCTGCTGGGGTTTACCGGTTTCGCCCAGGACCGCCAGCGCGGCACCCTGCGCATGGCGATGGGGAACGGCGGCCGGCCGGCGCGCATGCTGCTGGCGCGCTTCGCCGTCATGGCCGGCGTGTTGGCCGCCGTGGCCCTGCTGCCGGCGGCGCTGTTCGGGGCGTACACGCTGCACGCCTTGCCCGACGCGGGCTGGCACGGCGCCGGCCGCCTGGCGGTGTGGGGGCTGCTGCAGTTCCTGTACCTGCTGGCGTTTTTGCTGATCGCGCTGACGGTGTCGCTCAAGGCGCCGAGCGCGCGCGCTGCGCTGGCCATCATGCTTGCCCTATGGCTGGCGTTGTGCGTGGTGCTGCCGCGCGCCGCCGGCAACGCGGTCCAGGTGCTGGCGCCGGGGCCGCCGTATCAGGCCGTGCGCCAAAGCGTGGAGCAGGCGGCGCCTGCATACGAGGGCGCCGACAAGTGGGAGGCACGGCGCGCGGCGCTGCTGGCGCAAGCCAATGGCGCTCCGATCGACCTGCGCGCGGCGCAGCTGGACCAATCCGAACGCGAGTCGCACGTCGTTTTCGACCGCCTTCTGGGCCGCTTCTACGACGCCATCGAAACCCAGGACCGCGCCTTCGGCTGGCTGGGCGCGCTAACGCCGGCGGTGGCCTTGCAGGCTGCCGGCAGCGCCGTCGCCGGCACCGATTTCCATCAGCACCGCCATTTCATCGACGCCGCCGAAAGCTACCGGCGCACGACGATCAACCGGCTCAATGGCGATTTGATGCGGCACGCGGGCCGTGACGGTCCGGTCGAGACGGGCCGCGATTTCTGGGAATCGGTGCCGGCGTTCGACTACCGGCCGCCGACGCTGGGCATGGCACTGGCCAACGCGCTGGCGCCGCTGGCAATGCTGCTGGCGTGGTGCCTGCTCGCCGCCGGCGCCGCGTGGCGCGCTGTGAAGGGAGTGCGGCCATGAGGCGCGCCTCATTTTCGGCCTTGTTCAGGATCGAGATCCGATTGCTGCTGGCGTCCCGCTTTAGCTGGATACTGGGCGCGCTGTTGTTTGGCGCGATGTGGTGGGGCGCCGTCAACGGCCAGCACCAGGCGCGCGAACAGCAGGCGACGATAGACCGCATAGCCTTGCACGTGGAGGGCAAGCTGGCCGGCCAGCAGGCGGCGGTGGCCCGTTACCGTCAGCCGGCGCCGGCGCAACTGCCGTACTGGCAGGACCCGTCGGACGTCTCCGGCTACATGCGTTACGGGCTGGAAGCCTACGCCGTCAAGCCGCCGTCGCCGCTGGCCGGTCTTGCCATCGGCCAGTCACGCCTGCTGCCGTTCTACCTGAAGACGGACCTGGACTACGTGGCGCCCCCCGGCAGCGCCTTCGACTTTATCAATCCGCGCTTCCTCGCGCTGGGCGAATTCGATTTCGCCTTTGTGCTGGTGGTCATCCTGCCGCTGGCCGTCATCGCGCTGGGTGGCGCGCGCCTGGCGGCCGAGCGCGACTCCGGCGCGCTGGTGCTGATGCTGGCGCAACTGCCGTCGTTCCGGCGGCTGGTCATGCTCAAATTCGCTGCGCTGGCGGCGGTTTGCGTGCCGTTCGCAGTGGTGGCCGCGTTGCTGGCGCTGGTGGCCGCCGGCGTGCCGCTGTGGCAAATATCCGATCCTGGAACGATGCTCGCGCTGCTGGCGGCGTATGCCGGCTTCACGCTGTTCTGGGTCGCAGTGACCACGCTGGTCGCCAGCCGTGGCGGCGTTGTTGCGAGCTACCTGCGCCTGGTTTCGATCTGGGTGGTGTTGACGTTCGTGGTGCCGGCGGCCGGCGCGCTGCTGATCGAGCAAACCGCGCCGGCGCCGGCGGCGCTGGCGTATCTCGACGAACTTCGGCGCATCAACAACATGACACCGGCCGAGCGCGACGCGGTCTTCACGGCGTATGTGTCGGCGCGCCCGGAATATGGCGCGATCGCCGCGCGCATCAAGTCCGTCACGTATGCGACCAAGCAGATCGCGGTCCAGCAGGCGGTGGAGCGGCGCGCGGCGGAGGGCAGCGCCGCGATGGCGCGCGCGGTGGACATGGCCGGCGCGCAAGCGGGCTTGGTGCGCTGGCTGTCGCCGGCGATGGTGTTGGACACCATGCTGCAGCAGGCGGCGGGCACCGGCATCGAGCGGCATCGGGAATTCCTGCTGGCGGCACGGGCCCACACCGACCGGCTGCGCGCCTTTTTCTGGCCGAGGGCCTTGGCGGAGGCCGCGCGGCCCACGCAAGCCTGTCCGGGATGCGCCGGGCGGATGAACTTCACTGCGCATCGGGAAATTCCCCGTTTCGAGCCGGCGCCGCCGCCAAACGGCATGATCGGCGGCGCCGCCGCGCTGTACATGTGGGGCATTGCGGCGCTGGCGGGCTTGCTGCTGTGGCGCGGCAAACGCCTCAATCTGTGATCGGGCTTCAGGTCGCGGGCGGATCGCCGCGCTTGCGCCGCTTCGGCGTCGTCCGGGGCGGTGCGGCGTTGGCGGCCGAGCATTCGGCGCAGACGCCGTACAGCGTCAATTCGTGGCGTTCGATCGTAAACCCCTTGGGCGCCAGACTGTCCATGTGGCCCGGGCAGCCTTCGATATCGAACACGCGGTCGCATTGCACGCAGTGGAAGTGGTGGTGATGGTGGTGCGCAACATGCATCATCTCGTAGCGCGGGTTATCGCCGGGCAGGCTTACGGTCTGGATCACCCCTTCGCCCAACAGCGCCTTGAGATTGCGGTAAATGGTGGCGATGCCGACTTCGGCGACCGATGCGCGCACTCCGGCCAGGATCTCCTGGGGGCTGAGCGGACGGCCCGCCGCTTCGATGACCGCGCGGATCGCGGTCCGCTGGCGGGTGGTACGTTCCATGGGGTGACTTTTGGGGTAAAGACCAATTATCCCATAAACCCCGCCACTGATTGCCGCGAACGAAATGCGCGGGGCGGGATACGGGGGTGGGTAGTAAAGCCGTAATTTTTCAGGTAAGCTAGGCGCGTTGTGGTCAAAAGCCACCGCCGTATCGGGAGAGACTGTTCCAGCATGAGCTGACGAACGGCGCCGAAGGAGCAACCGCCCCGGAAACTCTCAGGCAAAAGGACCGATACAGCACTTTAAACTCTGAAGAGCGGCAGGACTCGGACGTCGTCCCCCCGCACCGAAGGAGCAAGCGCTGCCGCCATCGCGGCCCGGCGTGAATCTCTCAGGTCCAGAACAGAGGGGGTGTCTTTGCGCATGTGCGCAGAGACCATCCCCTTTGACGGTCTGGAATCCTTCATGAAAACCATAGCAATCATTGGCGGCGGCATCACCGGCGTCACCACCGCCTACGCCCTCGCCAAACGCGGCTTCGCCGTCACCTTGCTGGAACGCCACCGCTACGCGGCGATGGAAACCTCGTTCGCCAACGGCGGCCAGCTGTCCGCCTCCAATGCGGAAGTGTGGAATCACCGTTCCACCATCGCCAAGGGACTGAAGTGGATGTTGCGAAACGACGCGCCGCTGCTGGTGAATCCCAAACCGAGCTGGCACAAGCTGTCGTGGTTCGGCGAATTCATCGCCGCCATCCCGCACTACCGCGACAACACCGTCGCCACCGCGCAGCTGGCGCTGGCCGCGCGCGAGCACCTGTTCCAGTGGGCCAGGGATGAGGACATCGCCTTTGACCTCAAGCGCGAAGGCATCCTGCACATCTACCGCGACCGCGCGGGATTCGAGCACGCCGCCGGGGTGTCGAAGCTGCTGTTGCAGGGCGGCCTGTCGCGCCGCGCCGTCACCCCTGAGGAGATGCGCGCCATCGAGCCGACCCTGCGCGGCGACTATTACGGCGGCCACTACACCGTCAGCGACAGCACCGGCGACATCCACAAATTCACCACCGGGCTGGCGCGGGCGGCGCAACGGCTGGGCGCCGACCTGCGTTTCGGCCAGCACGTCACGGCCCTGCGGGCCGGCATGGACGGCGTTGACATCACCGTCGAGGAGGATGGCTTCAGCGCCACCAGCCGCTACGACGCGGTGGTCGTTTGCGCCGGCACCGCCAGCCGCGAGATGGCGGCCATGCTGGGCGACCGCGTCAACGTCTATCCGGTCAAGGGCTATTCGATCACGGTCCACCTGAACGACGCCGCCAGCCGGGAAGCCGCGCCGACCGTCAGCCTGCTCGACGACGAGACCAAGCTGGTGACCAGCCGGCTGGGCGACGACCGTTTCCGCGTCGCCGGCACGGCGGAGTTCAACGGGTTTAACCGCGATATCCGCGCCGACCGCATCGCGCCCCTGGTGAACTGGGTCCAGCAATGCTTCCCCGGTGTGAGCACGCGCAGCGTGACGCCATGGGCCGGACTGCGCCCGATGATGCCCAACCTGATGCCGCGCGTTGGACGCGGCAAGGCGCCGACGGTGTTCTACAACACCGGCCACGGGCACCTGGGCTGGACGCTGTCGGCGGCGACGGCCGACATCATCGCCGACACCATCTACGCCGCATCGGCGCGTGAGGGCAGCCGGCTGGCGCCGGCGCGGGTCGCGCAAGTGGCCTGACGGGATTTACATCCGCTCGCCGGGCAGCAGGCTGGCTTGGCGGACCCACTCGGCGAATTGCGCTTCGTCGAGCGGGTCGTCCTCGCGGATGTCGAGGTGGCGCACACCGGCGGTTTTGGACGTCCCCGGCGGGAGCGGATCGAGAAAACCGCCGTTGAAGAAGGTGACTTTCACATACTTGGTAAAACAATGAAAACCCAGGAACCAGCCTTGGTCGGCGATCCCGTATAGCGGCGTGTTCCATTTGACCGCCTTGTTCACGCCGGGAACGGTGTGGACGATGATCTCGTCCAGACGTCGTCCAAGATCGCTTTTCCAGCCCGGCATCGCTGCGATGTAGGCTTGGACGGGAGCGTCGCCGTAAGCTTTGGGGATTTGCGGATTGCCGCCCGATAGCAGGGCCGGCTCGGGTTTGGTGTCTGGTTTTGTCGCCATGGCGTGCGCTCCACGGATAGATGTGTGAACAGTCTAGGATACGTGATTCTAAGCCGGTCACACCCACAGCATCAACGTATTGGCCGTGGCCTGCAACGCCGGCACGCAGCGCGAACTCGCTTCCGCCCGCGATGAACTGGCCGTCATCATCGAGACGCTCAGTGCTCCGATCAGATTTCCGCGCCTGCTCTTGACCGGCACCGAGATGCCGCGAAAGCCTATCTCATACTGGTTCTCGGTGACGGCGAAGCCGCTCTCGCGGATCGCCACCAGCTCGTCGAACAGCTGCTGCTTGTCCGTCACCGTCAGGTGCGTGTAGGCGACCGGCTCCACCCGCGCCAGATAGGCGTGCAGCGCTTCATCCGGGAGTGCCGACAACAGCACCCGGCCCGCCGTCGATGCGTAGGCGGGCAGGCGGGTACCCGGCTCGAAGCCTGTGGTGAGCTGGCGCGGCGCGTTCACGCGGCTCACATACACCACGTCGTCGCCCTCGAGCACCGAGTAGTTGGTCGACTCCTGCAGCTCCGACGTCAGCTTCTGCAGGTACGGCACGATGGCGCGCGGCAGCCGCGCCGAGTCGAGGTAGGAGCGGCCCAGGGTCAGAACCTTGGGCGTGAGCCAGAAGGTCTTGCCGTCGGTGGCGGCCATCCCGGTATGGACCAGCGTCAGCAGATAGCGCCGCGCCGCGCTGCGGCTGATCGCCACCTTCTCGGCCAACTCGGTGGCGGTCAGGCGCGCGGTGTCGTCGTTGAACGCGGTGATGACGTTGAGGCCCGTGATCAATCCATCGATCAGGTCGCGCTCGGCGACCTGCACATCCAGCAGCTGCGGCTTTTTCATGTTTTGTGCGCTAATCGCGCAAGTGGGGCGATTAGCGCAGTATAGCCGGTTTTCACGGGTTTTTTTGCGGCGTGGTGCTTCCTATACTGGCCTGACTTTAAGCACAAAAACGCGGGAGACCCTCACATGATCATCCAGGAACAGCTACCGGAACCGAATAATCCGCTCGGTATCGCCGGCATCGAATTCGTCGAATACGCCACCTCGCAGCCGCTGGCACTGGGCGCGCTGCTCGAGCAGATGGGCTTCAGCGCGACGGCCCGCCATCGCTCGCGCGAAGTGACCTTGTACCGCCAGGGCGGCATGAACGTGATCGTCAACGCCGATCCGCGCGCGCTGCCGCAGGGAGAGGAGGGGCCGCAAGCGACCGTGATCAGCGCCATCGCGCTGCGCGTGCGCGACGCCGACGCGGCCTACCGCCACGCCATCGACATGGGCGCGTGGGCCATCCAGACCCGCGCCGGGGCGATGGAGCTGAACATCCCGGGCGTGCACGGCGCCGGCGATTCCATCCTCTATTTTGTCGACCGCTACGCGGACTTCTCGATCTACGACGTCGATTTCAAGGCCATCCCCAATGTGCCGGCACGGCCGGAGGCTGTCGCGGGTCTGCACTTTTTCGGCGTGGTGCAAGCCATCGGCGAGGGCCGCAGCGCCGAGTGGGTCGACTTTTACCAGCAGTTGATGGATTTCCGCCCGCTGCCGGAGGGACGCTACTTCGGCGTGGTGCCCAAGGGCGTGCTGCTGGAAAGTCCTTGCCACAGCTTCTATCTGCAACTGGTGGAGCCGCCGGAGGGCGCCGGCGGCCTGCAATGGGAGGAACAGTTGATCCGCGTTGGCCTCGGTGTGCCGGACGTGATCGGCGCGGTGCGCGAGTTGCAGCGGCGCGGGATCGTCTTCATCGACCGCGCGCCGCAGGCGCCGACGGAACGTGGCGCTCTCACCCAGTTGTATCGCGGCGGCGTGAGTTTCGAACTGGTCGCCGGCGGCCAGGGAGGCGGTCATGCTTGAAATTACCGGCACCACGCGTATTTTCCCGGTCATCGGCTGGCCGGTGGAACAAGTCAAGGCGCCGACGCTGTTCAACGCCTACTTCCAGCGCCATGGCATCGACGCCAGGGTGGTCCCGCTCAAGGTGGCCCCGCACGGCTATGTGGCCGCCGTGCGCCTGTTGATGGGGATCGAGAACGTGGGCGGCATCTTCGTCTCGATTCCTCACAAGCCGATGAGTGTGGAGGCGGTCGACGTGCCCAGTAGCCGCGCGCTGCTGGCCGGCTCCTGCAACGCCATCTACAGGGACGCGGACGGCCGCATCATGGGTGATCTGATCGACGGCGAGGGATTTGTGCGCGCCTTGGACCGCACCCTGGCCGGCGCGCCTTTCAACTGGAGCGGGGCGCGGGCGCTGGTGGTCGGCAGCGGCGGCGTCGGTTGCGCTGTGGCCGAAGCACTGGCGGTGCGCGGCATCGCCAAGGTGGCGATCTGCGACAACCGGCTCGAACTTGCATCCGCCCTGCGCGGTCGGCTTCAGGCGGCGTTCCCCGTCTGCCACGTGGCGGAGGGCCAGCCGGTGGCCGAGGGCTACGATCTGGTGGTCAACTGCACGCCGCTCGGCATGCACGCCGATGACGCGATGCCCATCGACCTGCGCGGCGTGTCCAGCGAGTGCATCGTCGCCGATTGCGGTATGAAGATCGAAATGACCAAGCTGCTGGCCGAGGCCCAACGGCTCGGCTGCCGCATCCAGAAAGGCAAGGAGATGCTGATCGAGCAGGCGCCCCTGTACCTGGCGCTGTTTGGTTGGCCGGGCGTGTCATCCGATGAATTCCGTGAATTGGGGGCGCTATGAACCTGGCTAACTTCGGCATGGACAGCATCACCCTGGCCGGGCCGCTGGAATCCAAGCTGCGCGCCTCGAAGGCGGCTGGTTTCTCGCAACTGATGCTGTGGGCGAAGGACCTGGCCAACCATCCGGGCGGCATCGGGGAAGCGGTGCGGGTGGTGCGCGCCAGCGGCGTGCGCGTCACCGGCATCCAGGTCATGCGCGATTACGAAGGCTTGGAGGGTGCGCTGCACGACTACAAGCTCGATATCGCCAAGCAGATGCTGCTGGTCTGCAAAGCGGTCGGCGCGCCGTTGCTGATGGTGTGCTCGAGTACCTCCAGCCATGCCGTTGGCGATATGGACAAGATCGTGCGCGACCTGGCCAAGCTGGCCACGCTGGCGGTGCCGCTCGGCGTGAAGGTGGGCTACGAGGCGCTGTCGTGGGGCCGCCATGTGAACCAGTACCAGCAGTCGTGGGAGGCGGTGGAACGGGCGGGGCATGCCAATCTGGGCGTGGTGCTGGATTCCTTCCACATGCTGGCCAACGGCGCCGATCTGACGGAACTGGACGATATCCCGGCACACAAGATCGCGCTGGTGCAGCTGTCCGACTACATGTGGCGCGATCTGCGCAGCGCGGAGGAACGACTGGAGACCGCGCGCCATCTGCGCGTGTTCCCCGGCGAAGGCAGTCACGCGAAGGAGCTGTCCGTGATGCTGCGCCAGCTGAATCGCAACGGCTACCGGGGCGACTTCAGTTTCGAGGTGTTCAACGACGATTACCTGCAGTTCTCGCCGGAGGTGGTGGCGCAGCGGGCCTACCGCTCGGCCAAGTGGGTGACCGACCAGGTGCTGCGGCGCAGCCTGACCGTCCTGCAGGCCACCGCAGGCCACGCGGCGATGGCATAAAGGCCGCGACCAAGAAAACCCCGAGGTGCGGCACCTATAAGCGCACCCATAACAACAAAACGAGACAATCATGAGACAAACTTTGACAGCGGGCGGCCTGCTGGCGCTGGCGGCCGCCTGCGCCCAAGCCCAGGCACAATCCAGCACCACCATCTATGGCACCTTCGACGAATATATAGGTGTCATCCGCAGTAGCAGCGGCGCCCAGGTCACGGGCCTGAACGACGGCGCCATCCTGCGCAGCCGCCTCGGATTCAAGGGCGTCGAGGATATCGGCGGCGGCTACCGCATCACGTTCACGCTGGAGCAGGGTATCGGCGCCGATACCGGCGCCGCCGCCGACGCCAACCGCCTGTTCGACCGGCAGGCGTGGCTGGGCGTCGTGACGCCGGTGGGCGAGTTCCGCGCCGGGCGACAGAATACCCAGGTGTTCTATATCGGCGGCGCCATCGACTACACCGAGCGCACCACTTTCGGCTCCATGTTCAATACCTTCGGCGTGCCATCGCGCTACGACAACGATCTGTCCTACAAGTCGCCGCGCATCGCCGGTTTGCAGCTCGATGTGCACTACGCGCTGCCGGAGAATACCGCCGCCACGAACAACAGGGGCGTGTGGCAGCTGGCGCTGGACTACCAGAACGGCCCATGGCGTGCCGGTTACGCTGGCGTGCTGGCGACGCCCAACCGCGCCACCGCGACGGTGCGGGAGCGTATCGAGTACCACAACCTCTATGTCAATTACCAGTACGGCGCCGGGAAGATCTATCTGGCGGCGGGACGCAGCAACAACTCCACTTCGAACGCCAACGGCGCCAACACCGGCGCGATATTAAGCCTGGTCGGCAGTCCGAACAACTTCTTAGCCGGGACCGACGCCAACGCGCGGCGCTACTACAACCTGTGGGAGCTCTCGGCCGACTACCGGGTTGGCCCGGCGTTCCGCATCGGCGCCATGCTGGGCGGCGCGCACGACACCAGCGGTGGCGGGGCCAGTGTGCGGTCGGCGAATGTGGGCGCCTATTACGACCTGTCGAAGCGCACGCAGTTGTATGGCTTCGCCAGCGTGATGAAGAACGACGACGCGGCGGGGTTCCGCTTTAGCAGCTCGGCCGCGCCGTCGGCCAACCTGGCGGGGGACGACATCAACGGCCGGCGCCTGACCGGGCTTCAGTTGGGCATCCTGCACCGGTTCTAACGCACTCGGACTACACTTATAATCTGGAGGAAGACATGGCTATCACAACGATTTCAATGCAGGCGTCCGCAGAGACGTGCAAACCGGCGGCACAGGAAGCCCACCCCGAGCCGAAACGCTCGCCACGCAAGGCGGCTTTCGCCAGCTGGATCGGCAGCGCCGTCGAGTACTACGACTTCTTCATCTACGGCACGGCCGCCGCGCTGGTGTTCGGGAAAATCTTCTTCCCCTCGTTCGATCCGGCCGTCGGCGCGGTGGCGGCCTTCGCCACCTTCGGCGTTGCCTATATCACGCGTCCCCTGGGCGCCGTCATGCTGGGCCATATAGGCGACAAATACGGCCGCAAGAAGGTGTTGACCTTCACCTTGCTGCTGATGGGCGTGACGACGTTCGCCGTCGGCCTGCTGCCCACCTACGAGCAAATCGGCATCGCCGCGCCGGTGATGCTGGTCATCCTGCGCATGCTGCAGGGCGTGTCGGCGGCCGGCGAGCAGGCGGGCGCCAACTCCATGACCCTGGAACACGCGCCGGCGCACCGCCGCGCCTTTTTCACCAGCTTCACCTTGAGCGGCACCCAGGCGGGCCTGATCCTGGCCACGCTGGTGTTCCTGCCGGTGTCCGCGCTGCCGGAGGAGGACATGCTGTCGTGGGGCTGGCGCATTCCCTTCCTGCTCAGCGCCGTGGTGGTGGCGGTGGGCTTCTGGGTACGCCGCACGCTGCCCGAGACCCCGGCCTTCAAGGAGGAGGAAGCTGCCAACAAGGACGACCGCATGCCGCTGGTGGAACTGATCACCAACCACAAGTCCAACCTGGTGCGCGTGATCTTCGCCGCGCTGGTGTCGGTCGTCAGCACCATCTTCAGCGTGTTCACCTTGTCGTACGCGGTCAACACCATGCACCTGCCGCGTTCCACGATGCTGACGGTGCTGGTTCTGGCGAACGTCGTCGCGCTTGTGGCCATCCCGATGTTCGCTGCCTTGTCCGACCGGGTCGGGCGCAAGCCGGTGTTCATCTTTGGCGCCTTGGGGGCGGCGGCGCTGGCCTGGCCCTACCTGTGGGCCATCGCCACCATGAACGTGCCGCTGATCTTCGTCTTCGGCCTGCTGCTCTCCGGAGTCGTGTACAGCGCGGCCAATGGCGTGTGGCCGGCGATGTACGGCGAAATGTTCGGTACGCGTGTGCGTCTGTCCGGCATGGCGATCGGCACGCAGATCGGTTTCGCGCTGGGTGGTTTTGCCCCGACCATCAGCGCGGCGATACTGCAACCCGGCGAATGGGGCTGGGTGCCGGTCGCTGTTTTCGTCAGCATCACCAGCACCATTTCCGCCATTGCGGCGGCATCGGCCAAGGAGACTTATCGCACGCCGATGAACGAGTTGTAGGATCGCCGGCGGATCCGGTCATGAACGCGCGGGCGTGGCGCCTTCGGGCAGCAGCGTGGCGTCCATGCGCAGCACCGCGCGGTGTATCAACTCGCGCAGCCACGTCAATCCCGGATCGAGGGTGCGGTATTTGTGCCATTGGAGCGACTGTTCCATGACCGGCATCTCCATCGGCATGGGCAGTATGCTGACCGGCAGCACCCGCGCCACGCTGTACGCCAGGCGCCGGTGCACCGTGGCGATCCGCTCCGTTCCCGTCAACAGCACCGGCACCGACAGGAAGCTGTGCGTGATCACGTCGACCCTACGCTTGATACCCACTCGCTCCAGATAAGCCGATTCGAAGCTGGAGACCCCGATCGGCGGTTGCATCACCACGTGGCCGGCTTCCAGATAGTCGTCCAGGGTCAGCTTTTTTCCTGCCAGGCGGCCCCGGTTCCACACCAGGCAGACAAACTGCTCCTGCCATAACACCTCGGTGGGATGCTCGGGCGGACAGTACACCGAGGGGAAAACCAGCATGTCGGCCTCGCCGCGTTCCAGCGCGCGCTGCGGCGAGTCGACCTGCGCCATCATGCGAAAGCGGATCGTCTCCGATTCCTGGTTGGCCAGCTCGATCACGCGCGGGATCAATGTCATCAACGTGTAGTCCGACACCAGCAAAGTGAATTCGCGCTCCGACTTCGCCGGGTCGAACTCCGGCTGCGCGGCGATGGTCGTATCGATGCGCATCAGGACATCGCGCACCGCCTCGCGCAGCACCAGCCCGCGCGGCGTGATCTCCATCCGCCGCCCCACCTGCACCAGCAGCTTGTCCTGGAAATGGTCGCGCAGCCGGCCCAGCGCATTGCTCATCGCCGACTGGCTCATATGCAGCCGCTGCGCGGCGACGGTGATGCTGGTCTCGGTCAGCATCGCGTCGAGCGCCACCAGCAGATTCAGATCGAGCTTATTCAGCCGCATTGTCGTCCTCTTGTTTTATTGTTATCTATTGTATCGAGCTGAAGTATTGAGCCAATGTATTGATCGCGTCAATACATTGCATTGATACAAACCATTTTACCAAATGGATCACGGTTCGTAAGCTGGCTCCAGGCGATCAGGAATATCGCCAATAAAAATACCTACAACAACGGAGACAGCGATGCAAAAGAGTTCCAGGCAGGGCCAGTTGCGACTGGCGGTGGGGAGGTGCGCGTTCGCGGGGGCGGCGCTGGCGGCGGCCCCAGGGCAAGCGGTCGATCTCGATACCGGCAATCCGGATGTGGCACTGCGCTTCGATAACACCGTCAAAGCCAGCACCATCTACCGTCTGCACGACGCCGATCCATCGCTGGTGAACACCTTCAATGCCAATGGCAGCCCGCAGGCGCTCAACTTCAACGCAGGCGATCAAAACTTCCGCAACGCCGGCGTGGTGTCGCAACGGGTCGATCTGCTGTCCGAGCTCGATCTGGTCTACAAGCGCGATTTCGGCCTGCGCGTCAGCGGCGCCGCCTGGTACGACCGGGCCTATCACCGCGACACCGACGCCGCCAGCGATCCTACGCTCGGCCAGCAACCATACAATCGCTTCCAATCCTACACCCGCAAGATGGCCGGCGAAAAGGCCGAACTGCTCGACGCCTTCGTCTTCGGCGGCGTCACGCTCGATGGCGGCGGCAAAGTCAGCGCGCGTCTCGGCCGCCACGCGCTGGTGTATGGCGAGAGCCTGTTCTTTGGCGATAACGCCATCGCCGCCGCCCAGGGGCCAACCGACATCGCCAAGCTGCTGGCCTCGCCGAACGCGCAGTTCAAGGAGATCGTGCGGCCGGTGCCGCAGTTGTCGGCGCAGTGGCAGGTGACGCCGAACGTCAGCATCGGCGGCTATCTGCAGTTCCGCTGGGAGGAGAGCAGGGTGCCACCGGCCGGCAGCTACTTCTCCAGCGCGAACATCCCGTGGAATTCCACCGGGCCGGAATACGTCGGCATCCCCGCCGGGCCGGTGGCCGGCAACTATGTGCTGATGCCGGGCGGCGACGAACACCCGCGCGACAGCGGTCAGTTCGGCCTCCAGCTCAAATGGCGCCTCGACGAGACCGACCTTGGCTTCTATTTCGCCCGCTATCACGACAAGTTCGGCCAGCTGTTCGGGCGACTCAACCCCGGTGCGCCGGCCACCGACAGCCGCTGGTACTTCGTGTTCGGCGACGATATCAAGGTTGCCGCCATCAGCGCTTCGCGCTCGGTGGGCGATTTCAACGTCTCGGCGGAAGCCTCGGTGCGCGATAACATGCCGCTGGTGGTGAACAACGCCATTTACTTCGGCCCGGCCGGCACGCCGCGCCCGGCGATACCGGTGGGGCGCACCGCGCACCTGAACCTGTCGACCCTCGCGACCTTCGGTCCGAACTTCATCGCCAGCGAGAGCGCCTTCGTGGCGGAGGCGGCGTGGAACCGCCGACTGAGCATGGACGATCCAAACAATGAGCTGGATAAGGGCCGCACGCGCGACGCCAGCATCGTGCAGTTCACCTACACGCCGACGTATCGCCAAGCCTTGCCGGGACTCGACTTGAGCGTGCCGATCGGCGCGCGCTACACCCTGTCGGGCCGCTCCAGCGTGACCGCCTGGGGACCGCGCCACACCGGCAACGCCAGCATCGGCCTCGATGGCAATTACCTCAACGTGTGGCAGATCTCGCTGAACTACAACCACTACATCGGCGCCAGCGTGCCGTCAACCGACTACCGCACCACCGCCTTCGGTGACGGCAATCCGCTCGGCGACCGCGATTACGTTTCGCTCAGCGTGCGACGCACATTCTAATAAATACAAACAGCTACGGAGACAGATGATGAACAAGCACCTTATTTCCACCGCGTTGGCCGGCCTTGCGCTGGCGCTGCAGGCGGGAGCCGCTTCGGCAGCCGCCACGCCCGCCGAAGCGGCCAAACTGAAGTCGGAGCTGACACCGTTCGGCGCCGAAAAAGCCGGCAACAAGGAAGGCACCATTCCCGCCTGGACCGGCGGCCACACCACCGCCATTCCCGGCGACAAGCCTGGTGGCCGTCGCGGCGATCCGTTCAAGGACGAGAAGCCGCTGTACTCCGTCACCGCGCAGAATATGGACAAATACGCCGAGCAGCTGACCGACGGCGTCAAGGCGCTCTTGAAAAAGTATCCGGAGTACCGGCTCGACGTCTACCCGACCCACCGCACCGCCGCCGCGCCGCAGTACGTCTACGACAACACCTTCAAGAACGCCACGCGCGGCAAGATCGTCAACGAGGTGCCGGCCGACGTGGTGGGCGGTATTCCGTTCCCTTTGCCTAAAACCGGCGAGGAGGTGATGTGGAACCACATGCTGCGCTGGCGCGGCAGCTCCTTCCAGACGCAGTACGCACAGCACCAGATCACCGCCGCCGGCAAGGACGTGGTGGTTTCGGAAGGGGTGATCGACGCACAGATCCCTTATTACTACCCCGAAGCTACGGTGGAAAGCTTCGCCAAGGCGCCGGAGACTTACCTGATCCGCTTGATCAATAACGGGCCGCCGATCCGCGCCGGCGAGGCGATCATGGGCCGCGACCAGATCGATCTGGCCAAGACCCAGTCGTGGGTGTACCTGACCGGCCAGCGCCGCGTGCGCAAGCTGCCCAACCCATGCTGCGATACGCCGTCGCCCGTCACCGGCGGTTTAATGAGCTTTGACGAGATTCAGACCTGGTCCGGGCGGCTCGACCGCTTCGACTTCAAGATCGTCGGCAAGAAGGAGATGCTGATACCTTACAACGGCAACAAGCTGCTGCAGCCGAAGACCGATGCCGAAGTGATCTCGAAGATCGGCGTCAATCCCGCCTTCCAGCGCTGGGAGCTGCACCGCACCTGGGTGGTGGATGCCACGCTGCACAGTGGCCAGCGCCACCCGGCCGTGAAGAGTCGCTACTACTGCGACGAAGATACCTGGGCGTGCGTGCTGGGGGACCGCTGGGACGCCAACGGCCAGCTGTGGAAGACATTGTGGTCGGCCTCCTTTGTCGCCCCGGACCTGCCGGGCACCGTGATCGGCTCTTTCGGCTTTAACGATCTGCTGTCGGGAACCGCCTATGTCGGCGATCTGTATAACAGCAAGAGCGCCCACTACGTGCTCAAGCCGCGCTACCCGGACAGCGTCTTCACGCCGGAATCGATGGCCGGGGACAGTGTGCGATGAAGTTCCGACGTCCCATCAAGCTGGCGGGAGCTATCGCGCTGACGGCGGTCTGCTTCGGTTACTGCGCCGCCGCCGATGTCGCCGGTGTGTCGGCCGCAGCCGGCCCGGCGCCGGTGCGCAACGCGCTGGAACGCGCGGCGCCGGTGTCGGTGGCGCCCGAACGGGCGTTGATGCTGGGCGCGGCGCAGGCAGGGCAACGCCTGGTGGCGGTGGGCGAACGTGGCATCGCGCTGTGGTCCGACGACGCCGGCGTCCACTGGCGCCAGGCCGCCGTGCCGGTGGCCGTGACGCTGACGGCGGTGCGGCTGGTCGATGCGCGGCGCGGCTACGCGGTCGGCCACAGCGGCGTGGTGCTGCGCACGGCCGATGGCGGCCAGACCTGGACCAAATGCCTGGACGGCCACATGGCCGCCGGCATCGCGCTGGCCGCCGCCGAGGCGAGCGGCGACGCCCGCTACCTGGCCGAAGCGCGCCGGCTCAAGGCCGACGGCGCCGACAAGCCCTTGTTCGACCTGCACTTCTACGACGCGGATCACGGGCTCGTGGTGGGTGCATACAACCTGGCCTTCAGCACCGCCGACGGCGGCCGCACCTGGCAAAGCCTGATGGCCGGCATGGACAATCCCAGGGCGATGCATCTGTACGCGCTGCGCGCCCACGGCGACACCTTGCTGGTGGCAGGCGAACAAGGGCTGGCATTGCGCTCGGATGACCGTGGCCGCAGCTTCCGCAAGCTCGCTACGCCCTACAACGGCAGCTTCTTCACCGCCGAATTCCTTGATGCCGAAGGCCGCGACATGATGCTCGCCGGCCTGCGGGGCAATGTCTGGCGCAGCCGCGACGGCGGCGGCAGCTGGACCCAATGGGCCACGCCGTTGCCGGTGTCGATCACCGGCTCGGCGCTCATGGCGGTTCCGGCGACTACGTCGGCGCCTGACCTGGTGCTGGTCAACCAGGCCGGCCAGATACTGCGCAGCGACGGCGACACATTCAAACTTCGGGCCGGCGCGCCACTGGCGCCGCTGGCCGGAGTGCTGCCGCTCAAGGATGGCGGAATGCTGGCATTGAGCTTCGCCGGCCCGGTGCGCATCGCCGCCAACGGAGGCGCCAAATGATCTCCTCCAACCGTCCAAACACCGACGATAAGGCCGGCCTGCTGGAACGCCTGCTCTTCACGCATCGCCTGTGGGTGCTGCTGATCTGCGCGGTCATCACCGCTTTGTTGGGTTGGCAAACCACGCGCTTGCAGCTGAACGCCAGTTTCGAGAAGACCATCCCGGCGCAGCATCCGTACGTGCGCAACTACCTCGCCTGGCAGGGCGAGCTCACGGGACTGGGCAACGCGGTGCGTATCGCTGTCGCCAATCCGGCCGGCGACATCTATCAGGCCAAGTACCTCGACACCTTGCGCCAGTTGAGCGATGAGGCGTTCCTGGTCCCCGGCGTGAACCGGGTGCAGATGAAATCCCTGTGGACGCCGTCGACGCGCTGGGTCGGCGTCACCGAAGATGGCCTCGAAGGCGGCCCGGTGATCCCCGAGGGCTACGACGGCGCCGCCGCCAGCCTCGCGCAGCTAAAAATGAACGTCGCGCGTTCCGGCGAAATCGGCCAGTTGGTCGCCACCGACGGACGCTCCACCGTCATCTATCTGCCGCTGTTGCAGGAGGCGGACGGCAAGCCGCTGGACTACGGCATGTTGTCGGAGCGCCTCGAATCGCTGCGCCAGAAGTACGAGGCTCGGGGAGTCACTGTCCACATCACCGGCTTCGCCAAGATATCGGGCGACCTGATCGCCGGCGTGCGCGCCATGCTGGGCTTCTTCGTCGCGGCGGTGCTGATCGCCATGGCGGCCGTCTACTGGAGCACACGCTGCGTGCGTTCTACCCTGCTGGTGGTGGGTGCTTCGCTGGTCGCGGTGCTGTGGCAGCTCGGCATGTTGCCGATGCTGGGCTACTCGCTCGATCCGTATTCGATCCTGGTGCCGTTCCTGGTGTTCGCCATCGGCATGAGCCACGGCGCGCAGAAAATGAACGGCATCATGCAGGATATCGGACGCGGGGTCTCGCCGCTGGACGCCGCGCGCCTGACCTTCCGCCGCTTGTTCCTGGCCGGTCTGACCGCGCTGCTGGCGGACGCCGTCGGCTTCGCGGTGCTGCTGATCATCGACATCCAGGCCATCCGCGAACTGGCCGCCGCTGCCAGCCTGGGTGTGGCGGTGCTGATCGTGACGAATCTGATCCTGCTGCCCATCCTCCTGAGCTACACGGGTGTCAGCGCCAAGGCGGCGCAGCGTAGCCTGCAAGCCGACCGCAAGGCGGAAGCCGCGTCCGGCGGACGCAATCCGCAGGACCGTCCGGCCGGCATCGCCGGTGTGCTGGACCGCTTCACGCAGCGGCGCTGGGCGACGGTGGCGGTGGTTGTCGCGGTCATCCTGGGCGCTGGCGGCTTCATGGCCAGCCAGCACCTGGCCATAGGCGACCTCGATCCGGGCGCGCCGGAGCTGCGCGCCGGCAGCCGTTACAACCGCGACGCCGCCTTCATGAACAGCAGCTACGGCGCGGCGGGCGACGTGCTGGCGGTGATGGTCACCACGCCGGAAGGCGGCTGCTCGCGCTACGATACCCTCAACAAGGTCGATGCGCTGGAATGGCGCCTGCGTCAGCTGCCCGGCGTGGACAACACCAACACGCTGGCCCTGCTGAACCGCCGCGTGCTGGTCGGCCTGAACGAGGGCAATCCGAAATGGTACGAGCTGTTGTCCAACCAGGACATGCTCAACACCGTCACCGCCGGTGCGCCCCGTGGCCTGTACAACGACTCATGCAGCCTGCTGACGGTGTACGCCTATTTGCGCGACCACAAGGCCGAAACCTTGGCGACGGTGGTCGCCAGCGTCGAGGAATTCGCCCGCGCCAACGACACCGCCGACACCAAGTTCCTGCTCGCTGCCGGATCGGCCGGGATCGAGGCCGCGACCAATATCGTGGTGCGCGACGCCTGGCGCAAGATGCTGGCACTGGTCTACTGCGCGGTGGCGGTGCTGTGCTTCGTCACGTTCCGTTCTTGGCGCGCGGTGCTGGTGGCGGTGCTGCCGCTGATGCTCACCTCCGTGTTGGCCGAAGCGCTGATGGTCGCCCTGGGCATGGGCGTGAAGGTCGCCACCTTGCCGGTGATCGCGCTGGGCGTCGGCATCGGCGTCGATTACGCGCTGTATATCCTCAGCGTGACCCTGGCGCGCATGCGTGCCGGCGCCACACTGTCGCAGGCCTATCACCAGGCGCTGCTCTTCACCGGGAAGGTCGTCATGCTGACAGGGGTCACGCTGGCTGCCGGCGTGATCACGTGGGTCGCCAGTCCGATCAAGTTCCAGGCCGATATGGGGCTGCTGCTGGCTTTCATGTTCCTCTGGAATATGCTCGGCGCGCTGATCCTGTTGCCGGCGCTGGCGCATTTCCTGTTGCGTCCATCCCGGCCCGCGTCCGCGCAGGCCGGGACGTCCTCCTTCCGTCCGGCCAGGGCCGAGGCGGATATTTCATCCACCCTGACATAAAGTTGATCATCATGTTCCGTTATTTCCCCACCAACTACGTCTGGAATCTGTCCGTCGATCTCTCGATCGAAATGGGCGCCAAGATTGGCGAGATCGAGGAGATGTGCGCGCCGCTGCAGGAAGCGGCCAGCCAGCCCGATGCCGCAGGCACCGCCGCCTTCCGAGAAACCTGGCAGCGCATGGCCGACAAGTTATGCGGCCTGGCCGAGGACGACGAGGCACGCGGCCGCAAGATATCTGCCGGCGACAAGTATCTGCGCGCCGCCAATTATCTGCTGACCTGCGAACGGTTGCAGGCGCATGGCGCGCCCGGAAGAGTCGAGCTGTATCAGCGCTTCCTTGAAGTGTTCGAGCGTGGTGCGCGCCTGTCCGGCGTGCCCTGCGAACAGGTGCGCATCCCTTACGGCGACACTTTCCTCAGCGGGCTGTATGCGCCGGCCGAAGGCGTCGAAGGCCCGGCGCCCTTGCTGGTGCAGGTCAACGGCCTCGATTCGACCAAGGAGATGAAATACCTTGTCGGCCTGCCGGCATGGCTGGCCAAGCGCGGCGTGGCCTCGCTGCTGGTGGACCAGCCGGGCACCGGCGACGCGCTGCGCCTGCGCGGACTGACCGCGCGCTACGACAGCGAGCATTGGGCCAGCCGTGTGGTCGACTGGCTGGAGACGCGCGCCGACGTCGATACGAAGCGCATCGGCATGGAGGGCGTGTCGTTGGGAGGTTACTACTGCCCGCGCGCGGTCGCCTTCGAGCCGCGTTTCGCCTGCGGCGTAGTGTGGGGCGCGAATCACGACTGGCGCGATGTGCAAAAGCGCCGCATGGCGAAGGAAGGCAACCTGCCGGTGCCGCACTACTGGGCGCACGTGCGCTGGGTGTGGGGCGCCAAGGACAACGACGATTTCATGCGCATCGCCGAGGACGTGCATCTGGACGGAATCCTTGACCGCATCAAGGTGCCGTTCCTGGTCACGCACGGGGAGAAGGATAGCCAGATACCGCTGCACTGGGCCGAGCGCACCTACGAACAGCTGGTCAACAGCCCGCGCCGCGAACTGAAGATCTTCACCGACCGCGAAGGCGGCGTGCAGCACTCCAGCTTTGACAACTCGGCCAACGCCGGTGCGTACATCGCCGACTGGGTGGCCGAAACACTGGGCGGCCGCACCGCTCCAACCAACTAACAAGGAAACAAGATGAAGATCATCGGACCCGATGCGCTGCTGTTTGGCGTCGACGACATGGCCGCATGCACGCAATACCTGACCGACTACGGCCTGGAGCCGGTCGGCGGCAACCGTTTCGAGGCGCTGGACGGCACCGCTGTCGTGCTGGCTCACAAGGACGACGCCGGCCTGCCTGCGCCCATGCCCACCGCGACCATGCTGCGCAAAACCATTTACGGCGTCGCCGACCAGGCCACGCTGGATCAAATTGCCGACGAGGTAGGCCGCGACCGCGAAGTGCGCAAGCTCGCCGACGGCTCGCTGGAGACAGAGGACAACGCCGGCTTCACGCTGGGCTTCCAGATCACCGTGCGTCGTCCCATCACGCTGGCGGCGGAAACCGTCAACGCCCCCGGCGCGCCGGCGCAGCGCGGCGCCAACCGCATCGCCTTCGATATCAACGCCCAGCCGCGTCCGCGCTCGCTGTCGCATGTGGTGTATTTCGTGCCGGATGCCGACGCCGCCGAGGCGTTCTACACACGCCTGGGCTTCGTTTGCACCGACCGCTTCACCGGCGTCGGGCCGTTCCTGCGTCCGGGCGGCAGCGATGACCACCACACGCTGTTCATGATCCAGACACCGCCTTTCATGAAGGGTTGCGAACATTTCACCTTCCACATGGGCGGACCGACCGAAGTGATGCTGGCCGGGACGCGCTTCGTCGAGAAGGGCTACCAGTCTTTCTGGGGACCGGGACGCCACCTGTTCGGCTCCAACTGGTTCTGGTACTTCAACAGTCCGCTGGGCTGCCACGTGGAGTACGACGCCGACATGGACCTGCACGACGATGAATGGACCGCGCGCGTGGCGCCGATGGGCGCCGACGCCTCGCAGCTGTTCCTGTTCCAGCACCGCGAGAAATGGGCGCCGAGCGGCCCGCCGCCGAAACCATGAACGCCCGCACGCTGCTGTGCCGCGCCGACGAATTGCCGGAGGGCGCGAGCAAGGGTTTCGCGCGCTGGGGCGTGTTCGTGCTGCGTGTGCAGGGCGGCGTGCACGCGTATCGCGACGCCTGTCCGCATTACGGCGACACGCCGCTGGCATGGCGTAGCGACGCTTATCTGAACGCCGACGGCACGCGCATCGTGTGCGCCGCGCACGGCGCGCAGTTCGAACCGTCGACCGGCGTGTGCACGCTCGGACCGTGCCTTGGACAGGGCTTGACCCCGGCGCCGGTGACGGTGGCGCCAAATGGCGACCTGTGGTTGGAACATCGGTTGGACAAAATATAAACTAGGAGATAAAAATGAGTGCATTGAAGAAGGCCCTGATCGTGGGCGGTGGTTTTTCCGGCATGGCGGCGGCGATCGAACTGCGCAAGCGGGGCATCGAGGTGGACCTGATCGAGATCGACCCGCAGTGGCGCTCCTATGGCGCCGGCATCAGCCTGGGAGGGGCCACTTTGCGCGCCTTCGGCGTGTTGGGCATCCTCGAACGCTTTCTTCAACGCGGCTATGCGGCTGACGGCGTCGACCTGTACACGCCGCACGGCGCCCACCTGGCGCAACTGCCCACACCGCGCATCGCTGGCGATAACGTTCCGGGCGGCGCGGCCATCATGCGGCCGGTGCTGGCCAAACTGATGGCCGAAGCCACGCTGGAGGCGGGCGTCAACGTGCGCCTGGGCTGCAGCTTCACATCGCTGACGCAGGACGACGACGGCGTCGAGGTCGAACTGACCGACGGCGGCAAGCACCGCTACGACGTGGTGATCGGCGCCGACGGCCTGTATTCGCGAATGCGCGCGCTGTTGTTCCCGGACGCGCCGCTGCCGCGCTACTCGGGGCAGGGCGTCTGGCGCGCGGTGCTGCCACGGCCCGCCGACCTTGTGCGCCCGGCCATGTGGCTGGGACCCAAGATCAAGACCGGCGTCAATCCGGTATCCGAGTCCGAACTGTATCTGTTCGTCACCGAGGACCGCGAAATCAACTGCCACATTCCGCTGGAGGAGCAGCCAGAGATGCTGCGCGCCTTGCTGGCGCCATTCCCTGCGCCGCTGATGCAACAGATTCGCGATCAGATCGGCCCGGATTCGCAGGTGATCTACCGCCCGCTGGAAAGCCTGTTGCTGCCGCATCCTTGGTATCGCGGCCGCGTGGTGTTGATCGGCGACGCGGTGCATGCGACCACGCCGCACCTGGCCTCCGGCGCCTGCATCGGTATCGAGGACGGCCTGGTGGTGGCCGAGGAACTGGGCCGCGCCGCCAGCGTCGACGAGGCCCTGCGCCGCTTCCAGGAGCGCCGGTATGAGCGCTGCCGCATGGTGGTCGACAATTCGGACCGCCTGGGCGTGATCGAGATCAACGGCGGCGACAAGCAGGAACACGCCGCCATCATGCGCGCCTCGATGATGGCGCTGGCCGAGCCGATCTGATCGCACCAACAATAAAAACGGAGACCGCATCATGATCAAGACCGATAGTTTCACGGGCCGCTGCGTCCTGATGGTGGCGCATTGCGCCGGCATGCTGGACCTGGTGGCGCTGCCGGTGTGGGTGGGCACCCTGATTTCGAAGTATGGACTCGATCCACAGCAGGCCGGCGGCCTTGCTACGCTGTTTTTGGTCGGCGCGGTCCTGAGTAGCCTGTTTTTCGCGCCGCGCCTGTCGCGCTACAACGGCCGATTGGCGGCGACCTGCGGCTTCGGCCTGACGGTGCTGTCGTTCCTGGCGCTGTCGATGACGCGCGATTACACCGTCATGATGGCGCTGCACGCGCTGGCCGGCGCGTCGGCCGGCTGCGCGTTGAGCTTCACCCACGGCACCATCGGCCGCAGCGCCGATCCGCACCGGTTGTTCGCGCTGGTCGGTGTCGCCATCGGCTTCTTCGCGTTGGCGTTTTTCGCCGTCGCACCGCAACTGGTTGCCAATTTTGGTGGCGGTGCGCTGTTCCAGCTGTTCGCGGCCATCATGGCCGTGGCCACGCTGGCGACGGCGGTAGGATTTCCGCAATCGCCGCCGTCGGTCAAGCTTTCTGGCCATGTGCCGGCGGCGGGGCGGCTCGATCCGGCCGTGTGGTGCGTGGTGTTCGGCATCGGCTGCCTGGCCCTGGTGCAGTCGATGACCTTCAGTTTCGTCGAGCGCATCGGCATTGACCATGGTTTCGGTTTCGCCGCCGTTTCCGGCGTGTTGATCGCGGTGGGCCTGGTCAATCTGGTTCCCGCGCCCATGGCGGTCCTGCTGCAACGACGACTCTCCGCGAATCGCGTGATGCTGGCCGGCCCGGTTGTGCAGGCTGCAATCGTGATGACTATCACCCACAGCGCCACCTTTCCGTTTTATGCGGTCGCCACGTCGATGCTGGTCGGCGTGCTGATTTTCACCCATACCTTCGCCTTCGGCGCCATCGCGGCGCTCGACCCCAGCGGCCGGGCGGCTGCGGCCACTCCGGCGACGTTGATGACCGGCGCGGCCATTGGACCTCTGCTCGGAGGCACGCTCGTGAAAACCGCCGGTTACGGCAGCATCGGCATTGCCGCTGTCGTACTGGCTGTGCTGGCCGTGATCAGCTTCCGCCGCGCGCAATCCCGTCCCATTCTTGTTCCATCCCTGTGAGGTTCGTGTATGAAGAACAAACGTTCGTATCGCTTCGTCGATTTATCGATTTACCTGGAAAACGACGTGCTGTCCGATCCACCGCCGCTGGCGCCGAAGATCACCTATCAAACCCACGCGGACACGCTGCCCGAGTTCATGGCGATGCTGCCGGGGACCAAGGTGGAAGACTATCCGGAGGGGGAGGCCGCCGCCGCCGAATGGGTGACGCTGACCACGCATAACGGCACCCACCTGGACGCGCCTTACCACTTCCATTCGACGATGGACGCCAGCCTGGGCGAGCGCAAGCCGTCCATCACCATCGACGAGGTCCCGCTGGAGTGGTGCTTCCAGACCGGCGTCAAGCTCGATTTCCGCCACTTCGCCGACGGTTACGTGGCCACCGCCGCCGATGTGGAAGAAGAACTGAAACGCATCGGCTACGAGCTGCAACCGCTCGATATCGTGGTCGTCAACACCCGCGCCGGTTCGCGCTACGGTCATGCCGACTACCTGGGAGCGGGCTGCGGCATGGGCTACGAGGCGACCATGTACTTGCTGGAGCGCGGCGTGCGCCTGACCGGCACGGACGCGTGGAGCTGGGACGCGCCATTTTCGTACACCGCTAAAAAAGTAGCGGAAACGGGCGACGTCTCGCTGATCTGGGAGGGCCACAAGGCCGGCCGCGACATCGGCTACTGTCATCTGGAAAAGCTGCACAACCTGGAGGCGCTGCCGTCGCATGGCTTCACCATCAGCTGCTTCCCGCACAAGATCCGCCGCGCTTCTGCCGGTTGGACCCGCGCCGTAGCGATCTTCGACGACGCCGAGGTGGCGCCATGACCGGCGGCACGAGCCTGCCCGCCATCCATCGCGTCGTCACCGGCCACGACGCGCAAGGGCGCGCGGTGGTCGCCTCAGACGGTCCGCTACCCAGCGTGATCGAGATCGCGGCCATCCCTGGAACGGTTTTTCATGAAGTGTGGAGCACCGACGACACCCCGGCAACGCTCGATAACGGCGCCGATCCCACCCTCGCTCCCTTGATGCTGCCGCCGCCGCGTAACGGCACGCGCGTGCGTTTCGTCGATATTCCACCCGATACTGAGGAATTCCTGGCCCACGGCGCGGACAAGATGCACAAGGCGTTCACGCAGGCCGGCGACGCCGGGGCATCCACCGTGGCGGAGGATTCGCCGCATCCGCTGATGCACCGCACCGAGTCTATCGACTACGGCGTGGTGATCGACGGCGAATTGACGTTGATACTGGACCGGGGCGAAGTGCGCCTCGGCGCCGGCAGCGTGGTGGTGCAGCGCGGCACCAACCATGCCTGGGCCAATCGCTCCGACGGCGTCTGCCGCATGCTGTTCGTCCTTGTCGGCGGGCGCTACGCGCCGGAGATCGAAGCCGGCGTCAATGCGGTCAGTGACCGTTCATAAATAGAGGACCAACATGAAATTTGCCACACTTACCACCGGCCACGCGGACGGCCGCCTGCTGCTGGTGTCGCGCGATCTGAAAACGGCTGTCGATGCCGGCGCCATCGCGCCGACTTTGCTGGCTGCGCTGGAACAATGGGACCGCGTGAAGGCGCCGCTGGAACAGCTATATGAAGCGCTCAACGCCGGCCGAGCGCAGGCCAGCTTCGCCTTCGCCCCGCAGCGCTGCGGGGCGCCGCTGCCGCGCGCACCGCAATGGCTGGACGCCTCGGCGTTCCTCAATCACGGCCGCTTGATGGAGCAGGCCTTCAACACCACGCCGATACCGGACTTCGACACCATTCCGGTGATGTACCAGGGCGCGAGCGACGATTTGCTCGGCCCCCACGTGGACATTGCGCTCCCCAGCGAGGCGGATGGCATCGACTTCGAGGGCGAGTTCGGCGTCGTGGTCGGCCCTGTGCCGCTGGGCGCGACGCCCCAGGAGGCGCTCGACGCCGTGCGGCTGGTGGTGCAGATCAACGACTGGAGCCTGCGCGCGCTGGGACCTCGCGAGATGCGCACCGGTTTCGGCTTCCTGCAAGCCAAGCCGTCGACCAGCTTCGCGCCGGTGGCTGTGACGCCCGATGAACTGGGCGAGGCATGGCAGGAGGGACGCGTACATCTGACGCTGGAAGTCCAGCATAACGGTAAGCGCTTCGGCGAACCGCACGGACGTGAAATGCAGTTTAGTTTTGGACAGTTGGTGGCCCACGCGGCGCGCTCGCGCCGCCTGAGCGCCGGCACCATCGTCGGTTCGGGCACGGTCTCGAACGTCGACCGTGCCGCCGGCTCGGCATGCATCGCCGAGCGCCGTGTGATCGAGATCATCGACGCCGGTTTCGCCAGCACGCCGTTCATGAAGTTCGGCGACCGCGTGCGCATGCAGGCGCGCGACGACGACGGCGCCGACGGTCCGTTTGGCGTGATCGACCAGCGCGTGGTGCAATCCGCCGGAGGCGCCGCGTGAACGTCGTGGTCACGGGTGGCAGCGGCTTTGTCGGCTTGGCGCTGGTGCGGCGGCTGTTGGCGGATGGTGTCGGCGGCCGCGCTGTAACCGCTCTAACGTCGATCGACATGCATTTCGACGCTGCCGCGACAGATCCGCGCCTGCGCCGGTTGCAGGGCAGCGTGGCCGACACCGCGCTGCTGGCGCAAGCCTTCGCGCAACCGGTCGATGTACTTTTCCACCTGGCCAGCGTGCCGGGTGGGGCGGCGGAGCAGGATTTCGCGCTTGGCCTGTCGGTCAACCTGCATGCGACGATGGCGCTGCTGGAGTGCTGCCGCGCCCAGGCCCAAGGCCAGGGCGAGCCACCGGTGCTGGTGTATTCGAGCAGCATCGCGGTGTACGGCGCGCCGCTGCCGGCGCATATCGACGACGACACGCCGATGCGGCCGCACCTGAGCTATGGCGCCCACAAACTGGCCTGCGAGGTGCTGATCCAGGATTACAGCCGGCGTGGCTGGCTCGATGGGCGCATCCTGCGCCTGCCGGGCATCGTCGCGCGCCCGCCGGCGCCATCCGGCTTGCTGTCGGCCTTCATGAGCGACATCTTCTGGCGTCTCAAGGATGGCGAGCGGTTCACATGTCCTGTGTCGGCGCAGGCGGTCGCCTGGTGGATGTCGCTTGGCTGCTGCGTCGACAACCTGCTGCATGGGGCGGGCATGGCGCCGGCGCAAACGGCCGAACGCCGCGACTACACCTTGCCGGTGCTGCGGCTCACCATCGCCGAGGTGGTGGATGGCCTGGCCATGGAATTTGGTGACGATCGGCGCGCGCTGGTCGAATATCGGCCGGACGAACGGCTGGAGCAGGGCTTCGGCCGCCAGCCGCCGCTCGATGCGTCGGCCGCCGAGCGCGCAGGCTTCCGCCACGACGGCGACCTGCGGCGGTTGATCGTCAACGCGGTTGCATCGGGTGGAGCAGTCTGAAATCGACATAGTCACCGTATCGGGCACACCGTAGCCTTTTATCAAGAAAGTCCGCTAAGATATCGGCATTTTGTTTATTCAGGAGCCGATATGCCCCGCCACACCGTCCCCGCAGCCGCCTTTTTGCTGGTTTTTACCACCTTCGGTTGCAGCGCCAGCGAATCGGCCAACGGCAGCTTCACCGCCACCCAGAGCTGCGAGGCGTTTTCCTCCTTCGCCAAGCAGAATAACCCGGGTGCAGAGAAAATCGTGCCGGGGACCGAATACACGGTCCGCGAAATCAATAAGGTCGATTACGACTGGATCAGGGTCGAGGTGCCGGGCGCGCAGCCATCGCTGCGCTGGGTGCGCAAGGAGTGCGGCACGCCGGAGTTGAGCGATAAGCCGAGCAAGGCCCAGCGCGGGCGCGAGATCGCAGCGGCCGCCGCCGCCGGAGGCTCGTGCAACATCGCCAACCAGCAGGATAGCTATCTGCTGGCGATCACCTGGCAGCCGGGTTTTTGCGAACACGTTAAATACAACGGCAAGAAGCCGGAGTGCGACGCCATGAACGGCGGCACGCTGCAGGCGAAGAACCTGAACCTGCACGGCCTGTGGCCGAACAAGAAGGAGTGCGGCAATAATTACGGCAGCTGCAAGGGCGAGCAGTTCTCGCTGAAGCAGGAGACCATCGACAAGATCGCGCCGTGGATGCCTAACTTCTTCTACGAGCGCACCTTCGGCGCCTACGAATGGAACAAGCATGGCAAGTGCCAGTCGCTGTCGCCGGACGACTATTTCATCAAGGCCGTGTCGGCGGTGCGGGTGGTGAACGATTCGGAAGTGGGCAAGATCGTGTTGGGCAGCGTGGGCAAGTCGTTCCGCGTCAACGATTTTTTCGCGCGGGTCAAGGCGAGCTACGGCGCCCAGGTGGCCGACAGCATCACGCTGATTTGCACGCAACGTAAATATCTGCAGGAGATCCGCATGTCGCTGCCGCTCGAATTCAACACCGACGGGGAGTTGAAGCAAATGGTGGGCAACGCCGCGCCCGCGCGCACGCGCGCGGTGGGCTGCGGCGACGAGGTGTATGTGGAGGGCGCCGGCCGGGATTGACCCGCAGCTTGGCCGATCCTTGGACGGCCTCAGTCGATCGTGACGGCGCGCGCCTTCTTGCGCTCCGCCTTGCACTTGTACATGGCATCGTCGGCGAAGGCGATCAAGTCGTCGGCGGTGCCAGCCGACTGCGGATACACGGCCACACCGATGCTGGCGGCGGCCAGCAGTTCATGGCCGTCGATCTCATAGGGCATGGACAGGCGCTGCGAAAGCTTGTCGACCACACCGGCCGCGTCGTCCTCGCCGCTGGCGACCAGCACCACCGCGAACTCGTCGCCCCCAAGCCTTGCCGCCATGTCGGATTTTCGCAGTTCCGAGCGCAGGCGGTCGGCGGCGTCTTTCAACAGCTCGTCGCCGGCGCCGTGGCCATAGGTGTCGTTAATAAATTTGAAGTTGTCCAGGTCCAGGTACAGCACCGCCATCGGCTCCTGATTGCGCTCGCTGAGATTGAGCTGGCGGGCGAGGAATTCGGTGAACATGGCGCGGTTGGCCAGGCCGGTCAGCGGATCGTGCGTGGCCTGGTGCTTGGCCAGCGCATGCATCTTCGACGCCTTGACCAGGGCCTGACCCACCTCGTTCGCCTCGCGCAGGCCGTAGGTGGCCGGCTCGATGCTGTCGCCGGCGCCGAGGGCGAGCGCCGGCGCCACCAGGTCGCGGATCGAGCGGCTGATGCGGTTGCCGATGTGCCAGGCGAACAGCAGGCCGCCGCCCAGCAGGAGGATGGTCGACAGCACCAGCGTCCATAGTTTGGCAAGCAGTTGGGAGTTCAACACCTCGATGGGAATGCCGATGGCCACCGTCCACTGCGAATTGGGGGCCTTGGCCAGCACGGCCAGGATAGCCTTGCCGTCGAGCGTTCTGGTTTCGAAAACCCCTTCCGGCAGTTCCTTCAGCCGTTCCAGCACTTCGGGAATCGCGTGCTGTCCGACATAGCGCTGCATGTCGCTGGTGCGCGCGACCACCGTGCCCTTGTTATCGAGGATGGTGGCGATCCAGTGCTCGGGATATTGCTGCTGTTTGAGGATGGTGCTGAAGCGTTCCACCGTCACCACTGCGCTTAGCGCGTTGAAGCCGTTCGACTTTCTGGTGACCGGGACGGCGACGGCGACGATATAGCGCTTCGACAGTGGTCCCATGGACACCTGTGAAATGGCGGTGGTGTCGTTGTTCTGCATGTAGGTCAACAAATGGTCGATGCTCGTGCTGGGCAGCTCGGTGCCGTAGGGTTTGAATGTGTTGATCAGCTGCTGACCGGTGCCGTCTTCCAGCACGATGTTGAAAATATCCTGGCTTGCGCAGATGGCGCGCGCCTGATCGTAGAACGGTTTGAGGTCCTCGCCGAGCAGGCTGGGGGAGGTGGCGAGCACCTTCAGCGTCGATTCGATGACCGCGAATTCCTTGTCGATCGCCATCGCGTTGGCGTGGGCGGTCGTCATCGCGCTGCGGATGAACGCGGCGCGCGCGAGTTCGTAGTCGGAGGCGATCATCTTCACCACCATCAGCGAAGCTGGGACGACGCACACCACCACCAGCCAGATCAGCCTGGTTCGAATGGACGGCGCATGAGCTAATTTCATGATTGATGCTACCTCGCTGTAATTATTCTTGATGAGGAGCGATACCTCCTTTTTTCTGCAATATTACAATAAGGAAAGTGCATTCGTCAGCCAGTCTATCCCTTTGTTTTTATTTTCTGTACGAAAATGTCGGGATGGCAGGGATGGCCGTTGAAAGGCTTGAGATTTATCGTCTATCATGTTGAGCAGCCTCAATCCAAGCCATTATTTCGGAGCCTAAATGCAACTCGTCAGCTGTACGGAAGAACGCCACGCGCCAGCCATCCTCGCCATCTTTAACGACGCCATCGCCAACTCGACCGCGCTCTACGAGTACCATCCGCGCACGATGGAAACGATGAAGAACTGGTTCGCGACCAAGCGCGCCGGCGGCTACCCGGTCATCGGGTTGGAGGACGATGACGGCGAGTTGCTGGGATTCGCCAGCTACGGCGCGTTTCGCGGATTTCCGGCCAATAAATACTCGGTCGAGCACTCGATCTACGTGCGCGGCGACCAGCGCGGCAAGGGGCTGGGACGCACTTTGCTAAGCGCCATCATCGAGGCCGCGCGGCAGGCCGACCTGCACATTCTGGTCGGCGGCATCGACGCGGCCAACGCGGCCAGCATCGCCTTGCACGAGCAGTTGGGATTCGTGCACGCAGGCACTATTCGTCATGCCGCCTTCAAGTTCGACCGCTGGCTGGACCTGGCGTTTTACCAGCTCATGCTCGCCACGCCGGCGCATCCGGTGGACGGCTGAAAACCGGGCCGACTCGTCACCGACCTGCGCACGATGGCATGATCGTCTTGCAATTCCGCAGTTGCAGACCTATACTGCGCCGGTAGTCAGCTTCTGGTATCTGCAAATGATCGTTTGCAGATTTAAATGGGAAGCCGGTGCGTCGTTCCGCTGGAACGGCAATGCCGGCGCTGCCCCCGCAACGGTAAGCGAGGTCAAGGATTTGTACGATGCCACTGTGCGACTGCATGGGAAGGCGCAAATCCAGGTGTGTCCGCATGGATGCCCACTCGCCAGCCCGGAAACCAGCCAGTAGCGGTAAACACGTTTGTATTGCGGAGGGCGATACGGGTGGAGAACTGTCAGGGCTCGATCCGCACATCTTCGTTCCGGTCCTCCCTGGCGCCGCATTCGTCTCTCCCCTGGTCCATCTTCCGATACGAGCTTTTCGACCCCGTGGTCGTCGCCGCTTTTCGGAGAAACCAATATGTCCATCAATACCATCCACGCCGGCCAGGCAGATGCGCACGCCCGTCCCGTCGCACTGAAAGACAAACTGATTGCGGCCTTGATGGCAGCGAGCCTGGGCGCGGTGCTGTTGTTCGGCGCGGGGTTCGCGTCGATGGAAGCGCTGCATAACGCCGCCCACGACAGCCGCCATTCGGCGGGCTTCCCGTGTCATTGAGCCGTGCCTGGACCGGCGCGGGCGCCGGCGTGTTCAATCGCATGGTGCGCACCGCGGCGGCGGCCGGCCTGCTGGCCGGTTTGCTGCTAACCGGCGTGCAGCACTTGCAGGTGACGCGCATCATCGCGCAGGCCGAGGTGCTGGAATCGACGGGCGAAGCGGAGCCGGTGGTGCATACGCATGCCGACGGCGCGCAACACGTGCACGAAGCGGCACAAGAAGCGGGTCAAGAATCGCCCCATGAACACGGGGGCTGGCAGCCGGAGGACGGCGTCGAGCGCACGCTTTACACCGCGCTGGCCGACGTCAGCATGGCCGTCGGTTATGGCCTGCTGCTGGCCGCTGCCATCGGGTTGCGGGGACGGCCGGTCGACTGGCGTTCCGGCCTGTTGTGGGGCGCCGCCGGGTACGCGGTGTTCTTCCTGGCGCCGTCGATCGGATTGCCGCCGGAGCTGCCCGGCACCGCCGCCGCGCCGGTGGCTGCCCGCCAAGGCTGGTGGATCGCAACCGCGATGTCGACCGCCACCGCGCTGGCGATGTTGGCCTTCGGCCGTCATTGGGCGCTGAAGCTGGCGGCCGTGGCGTTGCTGGTGGTGCCGCATCTGGTCGGCGCGCCACAGCCGCTGGTCCATGCCAGCGTCGCGCCAGAACATTTGCAGCGTTCCTTCGTCTACGCCACGGCGCTCGCCAATGGCGTGTTCTGGCTGGTGCTGGGCGCGCTGACTGGCGTCTTCCACAAGCGCTTCGCCGAGCGATGAGAACCCACCACCGTCACATATTCATGTGCGTCGGGCCGCGCTGCGCGCCCGTCGAGGGACGCGCGCAGGCCGTGTTCGAGCGCATGGGCGAAATGATCGACGCCCACCCGGAGCTTGCCGTCAAGCGCACGCGCACCCATTGCATGGTGGCCTGCCGCTACGAGGGGCCGGTGATGGTGGTCTATCCGGAAGGTGTGTGGTACCAGCGGGTGAACGAGGCGAATGCGGAGCGCATCGTCAACGAACACCTGATCGGCGGGCGCGAAGTCGGCGACCTGGTATTCCATCGCCTTGGTGAAGGCGATACCTGCGCACCGGAACCCAAAGATGATTGAAACAACAGGCGGCCCCGCGCACATCGCGCTGCTGACGCATGCGTCCAACGATTTGACGGTGCTACACCAGGCGCGGGCGCAACTGCCTTCCGGCTTCGGTGGCGTGGCGGGCGTCAACCTGCAGTCGCTCGATGCGGATACCTCGATGGCGGCTTTGCTGGAGGGTGGCCTGCGTTCGGCGCGGGTGATCATCGTGCGCGTGCTGGGCAGGCTTGGCGGCGTTCCCGGATTTACGGAACTTGTGGATCACGCGCGCCGCCATGGCCGGCATTTGATCGTCGTCAGCGGCACCGGCGAGCCCGATCCCGAGCTGGCCGCCGTGTCGGCGGTATCGGCGGACGTGCTGCAGATGACATTGAAGTACTTCCAGGCCGGCGGCAGCGCCAATCTGGCGCAACTGCTGCGCTATCTGTCCGACCACCTGCTGTTGACCGGCTTCGGTTTCGAGCCCGCGCACCCGCTGCCGGAACACGGCATTTATCATCCCGACCTGGGGCCCGGCGCAGGCCTGGCCGATTGGCTGGCGCTGCGAGATCCGGCGCGTCCAAGCGCCGGCATCGTGTTTTACCGCGCCCACTGGATGAGCGGGAACACGCGCTTCATCGACGCCATGCTGGCCGCGCTGGAAGCGCGCGGCATGAATGTGCTGCCGGTGTTTACGTCGTCGCTGCGCGCAGGTGCAGGCGACGGCGGCAGCTTGCCCAGCGCGCTGCGCTATCTTGCCGATGCGTCGGGAGCGCACATCGATGTGCTGATCAATACCACCTCCTTCGCGATGGGCGAGATCACGCCGGGCGGCACTACGCCTGCGGGATGGTCCGTCGGCGTGCTGGAGGCGCTCGACGTGCCGGTGCTGCAGGCCATCGCCAGCGGCATGACCCTGGAACAGTGGAGCCAGTCGGCGCGCGGCCTCAATCCGCTCGATACGGCGATGAACGTGGTGCTGCCAGAGTTCGACGGCCGCATCATCACGGTACCGATGTCGTTCAAGGCGCGCGCGGCCGGCTTGCCGAACGAGGCGGTCGAGTACGACCCGGTGGCTGACCGGGTGGCGCGCATCGCCGGCATCGCCGCGCGTTTCGCGCGTTTGAAGCGCGTGCCCAACGCCGAGAAACGTGTGGCTTTCATGTTCACCAATTCGAGCAGCAAGGCTTCGCAGATCGGCAACGCGGTCGGACTGGATGCGCCGGCGTCGCTGATTCGCATCCTGGAGGCGATGCGTGCCGACGGCTACGATGCGGGTCAACCCACGGGTGACGGCACGGCGTTGATTCATGACCTGATAGCGCGCTGCTCCTACGACAATATCTACGTGACCGCCGAGCAGTTGAAGCACGCCGCCGGGCGGGTGCCGGCGGAGCGGTATGCGCAATGGTTCGCGGAGCTGCCGGTGTCGTTGCGGGACAAGATGACCGCGCAGTGGGGCGAGGCGCCGGGCGAGGCGTATGTTCATGACGGCCATTTGTCCCTGGCGGGAATCGAGATGGGCAATGTTTTCGTGGCCTTGCAGCCGCCGCGCGGCTATGGCATGGACCCGGATGCGATCTATCATCAGCCGGACCTGCCGCCGACGCATCATTACTACGCGCTGTATCGCTGGCTGCGGGACGAGTGGTGCGCCGACGCCATCGTCCACGTCGGCAAGCATGGCACGATGGAATGGCTGCCGGGGAAGGGTGTCGGCCTGTCCGAGGAGTGCTTCCCGGATGCGTTGCTGAGCGACGTGCCGCTGTTTTATCCCTTCATCATCAACGATCCGGGCGAGGGCTCGCAGGCGAAGCGGCGTGGCCACGCGGTCGTCGTCGATCACCTGACGCCGCCGATGACCACCGCCGACACGTACGGCGCGCTAGCCCAGTTGACGCAACTGGTCGATGAATACTATCAGGTCGAGGTGCTGGACCCCGCCAAGCTGCCGTTGTTGCAGCAGCAGATCTGGGAGCTGGTCAAACAGACCAATTTGAATTCTGATTTGCAGATGCGGCTACTGCATCACGATCATGACCATGATCACGATCATGGCCATGCGCACCATCATCATGACCACGACCACCATCACGACCATGACCATGATCATGGTGACGGCCTGCCGGCGGCACTGGCGGCGATGGGCGGCTCCGATGTGGCCCACCTGATCGAGGACCTTGACGGTTATCTATGCGAACTGGGTTCGGCTCAGATACGCGACGGCCTGCACATATTGGGCCGCTGCCCGGACGACGAACAGATGCCGGACATGCTGGTATCGCTCACCCGTTTGCCCAACCTCGACATCCCCGGTCTGCAATCCGAGGTGGCGCGGCTGTTCGGCCTGACCATGGAAATGCTGCTGGACCAACAGGCGCGTCGTTTGAATGTCGTGCCGGCGCTGGCACGGCTGGCCGGTCGCGCCGTCGTTTCGCGTGCCAATGCGCTGGACGCTGTGGATATCCTGTGCCTGCGTCTGTACGAAGAACTAAGCGCCCGGCGCTACGATCCGGCGCATATCGACGCGGTAATCGACAGGGTGTTCGGCGCCCTCGATACCGCGGCCGCCGCCACACCTTTGCTGCAGCCGGCCTTACGTGCGAAAGCCAATGTCCTGTCGCAGATGGGCAAACCGCGCGCCAAACCGGCGGAGTCGCGTCCACAATCGCTTGCAACCGCCGTCGCAAGCGGCCCTGCGCGCTTCGACGCCATTCGCCGCATCCTTGGTTTTGCTTGCCGCGAGCTTGTACCGAACCTGGCCCGCGCGACCGACGAAATCGATAATTTGTTGAATGGCCTGTCAGGCCGCTACGTGCCGGCCGGCCCGAGCGGCTCGCCGACGCGGGGCATGGCGCAGATTTTGCCGACCGGCCGCAATTTCTATTCGGTCGATCCGCGCAGTGTGCCGTCGCAGTCGGCGTGGCGGGTCGGCCAGCAGCTCGCGCGTGAAGTACTGGAACGGTATCAGCGCGAGAGCGGCGATTATCCGGAGAGCGTCGCCATCAGCATCTGGGGCACCAGCGCGATGCGCACCCACGGCGACGATGTCGCGCAAATCCTGGCGCTGCTGGGCGTGCGGCCGGTATGGCGTGCGGAGAGCCGCCAGGTCAGCGGCGTGGAGATCATTCCGCTCGACGAGCTGAAACGCCCGCGTATCGACGTCACCACCCGCATCAGCGGCTTTTTCCGCGACGCCTTCCCGCAATTGATCGATCTGATCGACGATGCCGTCAACCAGGTCATCGCGCTGGACGAACCTCCTACGCATAACTTCGTGCGCAAGCACTACCTGGCCGAGCTGGCGGACTGGCTTGGGCAGGGTGTCGATCGGGATGAAGCCGCGCGCCGCGCCGGCTATCGCATCTTCGGGGCCAAGCCGGGCGCCTATGGCGCAGGTGTGCTGCCGTTGATCCAGCATCGGAACTGGGATGCGGATGCCGATTTCGCCGAAGCCTACGTCAACTGGGGTGGCTACGCCTATGCGCGTGGCATGCAGGGCGCCGACCAGCGCGACGCCTTCCGCATGCGCCTGAGCGGGGTGCAGATCGCGCTGCACAACCAGGACAACCGCGAACACGATATTTTCGACAGTGACGATTACCTGCAATTCCACGGCGGGATGATCGCCACCATCCGCGCGCTGAGCGGCCAACAGCCGCGCCACTATTTCGGCGACAGCCACGATCCATCGCGCGCACAGGTGCGGGATCTGAAGGAGGAAACGCTGCGCGTATTCCGTTCGCGCGTGGTCAATCCCAAGTGGCTCGCCAGCATACAGCGGCACGGCTACAAGGGAGGGCTGGAGTTGACCGCGACGGTCGACTATTTGTTCGGCTACGACGCCACCGCCCAGGTCATGGACGACTGGATGTACGAGGACGTGGCGCAATCCTATGCCTTTGATCCGGCGATGAGGCAGTTCCTGCAGGACGCCAATCCCTGGGCGCAGAACGCCATCGCGGAACGTTTGCTGGAGGCCGCCAGCCGGGGCATGTGGGCGGAGCCGCGCCCGGAGACGCTGGACCAATTGCGCGAACTGTATCTGCGCAGCGAAGAACTACTTGAGGAACGCGGCGAGACCCCGCGTCATGGATAGGATGCGCCATATGAACTTTCCCTTCACCGCCATCGTCGGCCAATCGACATTGCGCAACGCGCTGATGCTGTGCGCGGTCGATCCGAGCATAGGCGGCGTGTTAATACGGGGCGACAAAGGCACCGCCAAGAGTACCGCCGCGCGCGCGCTGGCCGATGTCTTGCCGTGCATCGAGCGGGTACCAGGCTGCGCGTTCAATTGTGCCGCCGGCGCGCCGTGCGAGCATTGCGATGTGTGCGGCGAACGGGCGCCGGAATTGTCCGCCGTACCTTTCGTCACGCTGCCGCTGGGTGCGACCGAGGACCGGGTGCTGGGCAGCCTCGATATCTCGCGTGCGCTGCAAGGGGGGCAAAAGGCGTTTCAACCGGGCTTGCTGGCGTCCGCGCATCGGGGCCTGCTGTATATCGACGAGGTCAATCTGCTGGCCGATCATCTGGTCGACGTGCTGTTGGACGTCGCCGCCATGGGTGTCAACAGTGTGCAGCGCGACGGGCTGTCGATCCGCCATCCGGCGCGCTTTACGCTGGTGGGCACGATGAATCTGGAAGAGGGCGACTTGCGTCCGCAACTGCTGGACCGTTTCGGCCTGATGGTCGAAGTGACCGCGCCACGCGAGAAGACGGAAAGGTCTGAGGTGGTGCGGCGCCGTATCGCCTTCGAGGCCGATCCAGCGAGTTACCTCGAGCAGTGGCGCGACCAGCAGGATGCGCTGCAAAGCCGGCTGGCGACGGCGCAGGCTTTGCTGCCCAAGGTCGTGCTGGACGATGCCATGCTCGATCTGATCAGCCACCTGTGCTGTGAGTTCGACGTCGCCAGTCTGCGCGCCGATATCGTCATGCACAAGACCGCGCGCGCGCTTGCAGCGCTGGAGGGCCGCAAGGTGGTGGATTTGCGGGACATACGTGGCGCCGCCGAGTTGGTGCTGCCGCATCGCCGCCGGCGCAAGCCTTTCGAGCAGCCAGGCCTGGACCAGCAACGCCTCGACGATTTGATGCCGCAGGCGGCCAGCGAACCGCTGCCGTCGGAGCACACGTCCGGTGAGCATGGCGACGATGCGCCGGAGGACACACAGCCGGGCCAGGGCGACGATGAACAGGTATTTGCCGCCTCCGCCGACGGCGTCGCGCCGCGCATTGCAGTGGAAGCGACCACCAACGCCGCGCAGGCACAAGGACGCCGCAGTGCGGCGAATAATACGGCGCGCGGGCAGATGCTGCGCGCCGTCCCGAGTGAACAGCCGACCAGTATCGCCATCGGCGCGACGTTGCGCAGCGCGGCGTTGCGCGACCCCGCGAACATGCGCGTGGTCCGCGCCGACCTGCATCAGCAAGTCAAGACCGGCACCAGCGGCAACCTGATTGTATTCGTGGTGGACGCCTCCGGCTCGATGGCGGCGCAGCGCCGCATGGAGGCGCTCAAGGGCGCGGTGCTGAATTTGCTCACCGACGCCTACCAGCAACGCGACGAGGTGGCGGTCGTCGCCTTCCGTGGACACGACGCCCAACTGCTGCTGGCCCGAACCCGCAGCGTCGATCTGGCAGAGCGGAATTTGCGCGAGCTGCCGACCGGCGGTCGCACGCCGCTGCCACATGCCCTTCAACTGGCGCTGGAGGTTGTGGAGAGCGCGGGAAAAGTCGCGCAAAGCGGGCCGCCGCTGCTTGTGTTAATGACCGATGGTAAAGCCAACGTGCCGCTGGCCGACGCCGGCGACCCGTGGCGGGAGTCGCTGGAGCTGGCGGAAATGCTGTCCGAACGGCGCATTCCATCTTTGGTGATCGACACCGAAAGCGGCTATACGCGCTTCGGCCGCGCCGCGCGGTTGGCGGAGGCGCTGAAGGCGGAGTGCCTGACGCTGGAAGAACTGTCCGCCGACAACCTGGCGCTGACCGTGCGCGCCAGGCTGGCCGGCGCATAAAGAGATAACTTAGGAGTAGTTGCATGATCATTTGTATAGGTGCGGGGCCGGGCGACATCGGCTATCTGACGCAACGCGGCGCGCAGCTGATACGCGAGGCGGACGTCGTCGCCGGTTTCGAGGCCGTGCTCAATGTTGTGCGCAGCCTGATACCGGAGACCGCGAAAGTGGTCAGCATGGGCTATCGCGATCAGGTCGAACAGCTGGACAAGGTGGCGCTGGAACACCACGCCGGCAAGCGCTGTGTCGTCGTTTTCATGGGCGATATCCATTTCAGCGGCTTCCAGTACCTGGAACGGGTCGAGCGCGCCTGCGGCCATCCCGTCGAATCGCTGCCCGGCATCTCGTCGGCGCAGATACTCGCGTCGCGCGCTAAGGTCTGCTTCGACGAAACCACCTTCATCACCTTCCACCGCCGTGGGGACCTGGAACCGTTCAAGCGCCATCTGGTCCATGTGCTGCAAGATCAGCGCAACGCCATTGTCATTCCATGTCCATGGGATGCCGCGCGTTCGTTCATGCCGTGGCATATCGCCGCCTACCTGATCGAGCAGGGTATTCCGCCGTCGCATCCGACGGAGGTTTGGGAGAACCTGACGCGGGGCGAGGCCGAATGGCACGGCACGCTGGCCGAATGCGCCGAGCACCAATGTTCCGACATGAGCATCATGTTGATACGCACGCTGGCGCCTATGGACAGCCAGATCGAAGCGGCGCCGCTGAAATGACGGCAAGCGAGAAATTCGGCATCGAAAAGTTTGGCATCGTCATCGCCGGCCATGGCAGCCGCGATCCGGACGCCGTGCGCGAGTTCGAGGCGCTGGTGGAACTGGTGCGCGAACGCGCGCCGCAGGACGCGGTCAGCCACGGCTACCTGGAGTTCGCCAGCCCGACCATCGCCGAGGCGGTGGCGGACAATCTGGCGGCCGGCGCCCGCCAGGTCGCGGTGGTGCCTGGCGTGCTGCTGGCCGCGCGCCACGCCAAGAACGACATACCGGCCGAAATGCAGGCGGTGGCGCGCGATTATCCGGAGATCGACTTCCACTTCGGCGCGCCGATGAGCCTTGACCCCAAGCTGCTGCAGCTGGCGCAGGAGCGCATCGTCGCCGCCGAAGCGACGTCGTCGCAAACGATCAGGCGTTCCGATACCTGCCTGGTGGTGGTGGGGCGCGGCACGACCGACCCGGACGCCAATGGCGAAGTGGCCAAGCTGGCGCGCATGCTGGAGGAGGGCATGGGCTTCGGCACCGCCTACGTGTGCTACTCCGGTACTGCGCAGCCGCTGGTCGCGGATGGACTTCGCAGCGCGGCAAGGCTGGGCTATGCGCGCATCGTGGTGCTGCCGTTCTTCCTGTTCGACGGCGTGCTGGTGAAACGCATCTATGCGGCGGCCGACGACTTGCGCGAGCGCGAGCCCGGGCTGGAGCTGCTGAAGGCGGGCTACTTCGGCGTCCACCCCCTCGTCGCCGACGTGATGATCGAGCGGGCGCGCGAGGCCGTGGCGGGCAGGGCGGCGATGAACTGCTCGCTGTGCAAATACCGCGTGCAGATCGTCGGCTTCGAGCAGCAGGTGGGTGAACCGCAGCGCGCTCACCATCTCGCGGTGCGCGGATTGCTGGCGCAGGCGGATGCGGGCGGCGGGCAGCCGCCGGGTGCGGAACCGGTCTACAAACCCTACGATCCGCATCCGATCGAGGCGGAGAGCTTCCGCATCATCGCGGCGGGGCGTGACTGGTCGTCCTTCCCGTCGGATCAACTGACGGTGCTGCAACGCCTGGTGCATACCAGCGGCGATTTCGACGCCGTCAACGACATCTATTTTTCGCCGGGCGCCGTCGACAGCGGCATCCGCGCGCTGTTGCGCTGCAAGCGCGTTCTGACCGACGTGACGATGGTGCAGACCGGCCTGAAACGCGCGCTGCTGGAGGAACTTGGCATCGATACCTGGTGCGGCGTGCATGACCGCGAGACGCATCTGATGTCCGAACAATACGGCATCACGCGCTCGGCGGCGGGTATCCGGCGCGGCTGGGAGAAGTTCGGCAACGACGTGGTGGTGGCGATCGGCGACGCGCCGACGGCGATCTTCGAGGCGGTGCGGTTGATCCGCGACCATGGCTGGCGTCCGCAGCTTGTGATCGCACTGCCAGTAGGTTTCGTTGGCACGCGCGAGAGCAAGGACGCGCTGCGGCGTTGCCTGCAAGTGCCGCGCATCACCAACAGCGGCACGCGCGGCGGTTCGCCGTGGGCGGCCAGCGTCGTCAACGGCCTGTTGATCGATGGGCTGAACCAGCTCGCCGGATATGGCGCCGGATATGGCGCCGGAGATGATGCCGGCTGAACGCCAGCCTTTCGATCTGAGCGTGCCGGCCATGAATGGCCTGCGGCGCGGACGCACAACGGGCAGCTGTGCCACGGCGGCTGTCAAGTCCGCCCTGAATCTGCTGCTGCACGGCGAGCGTGACGCGCAGGTCGATATCAGCCTGCCCGATGGCGTGCATTATTTGACGGTGCCGATACAGCACGTCGATTGGCTGGACGGACAGGCGGTCAGGTCGGAGGTGCTGAAGGATGGCGGCGACGATCCTGACAACACGCATGGCGCCACCATCTTCGCCGAGGTGCGCCGCAACGCCGCCGGCGAGGTGCGGTTTTTTGCCGGGCGCGGAGTCGGCATCGCCACCGCGCCGGGGTTGCGCGTGGCGGTCGGCGAGCCGGCCATCAACCCGGTGCCGCGCCAAATGATGCGGCGGGCGGTGGACGAGGTGCTGGAAGACGCGATGGGCGAACCGGCCGATGCAGGCTTCGATTTGACCATCGGCTGCGAGGGCGGCGAGATCATCGCCAAAAAGACCTTCAATCCGAGGCTGGGCATCGTTGGCGGTATCTCGATCCTCGGAACGTCCGGGATCGTCGAGCCGATGTCGCTGTCGACCTGGATAGCGTCGATCGAAGTGTATGTGCGGGTAGCGCTGGCTGGCGGCCAGCAATGCGTCGCCTACCTGCCGGGAAAGATAGGCCGCGAGTATGCGCGCGATGTGCTGCGGCTGCCGGAGCAGCGCACCGTGCAGATCGCGAATTTTTTGGGCGATGCGCTCGACTTTACGCAATCGGCGCTGGCGGAGGATGACCGCACGCTGGACGTCTTGTGGCTGGCCGGCCATCCCGGCAAGCTGGCCAAGGTGCTGGACGGCGCCTGGGATACCCATTCCAGCAAGAGCAACATGGCCATGGGCGGTGTGGCGCGGGTGGCCGCGCAGTGGGGCTACTGCCCGGAAGTAGTGAACGATATTGAAACAGCAAATACAGTGGAAGCGGCAATGGAAAGATTAAAGCGGGAATCCGGTGCTCCGGCATTTTGGCGCGAGATTGAGCGCCGCATCGGCGAATTGGCGCACGCGCGCGTGCCTTCGGTCAAACGGCTTGAGGTGAGGTTGTTCGACCTGGCCGGCAATTTGCTCGGGGAGCGGGCATGAGCGGCGTCGGCACCCTGTGGGGCATCGGCGTCGGCCCCGGTCCGGCGGGCTATCTGCCGCTGGCGGCGCTGGAAGCATTGCGCCAGGCGGACCTGGTGTATGCCCCGCGTGCGCGCGGCGCGGCCGATTCGGTGGCGCTGCAATGCTTGGCCGGCACCGGGTTCGAGCCCGATGCCGGCAAGCTGCGCGAGATCGAATTCAATATGGACCCGGACCGAGCGGTGCTGAGCGAACATTATGCGCAGCTGGCGGACATGATCGCCGCCGAGCTGCGGTCCGGCCGCAATGTCGCCTACCTGACCATCGGCGACACGCTGACCTATTCGACCTACGGCTACGTGCTGGCGGCGCTGCGCGAGCGCATACCGGATCTGCCGCATCGCACCTTTCCGGGCGTGACCAGCTACGCGGCGGCGGCATCGGCGCTGTCATGGCCGCTGGGCGAAGGCAAGGAACGCGTGCTGATACTGCCGTGTCCAGAAACGCCGGAGGAGCTGCGGCGCGACATCGAGAGCCACGATATTGTCGTGCTGATGAAGGTTGGCGCGCGCCTGGGCTGGGTGCTCGACCTGCTGCGCGAGATGGACATCGCCCGGCATTGCGCGTTCGCCCGCCGTATCGGACTGCCGGGAGAGTTGCTGGCCTCCGGCGTCGGCGAACTGGTGGCCGACGAGGCGATGGGTTATCTGGCCACCTTGCTGGTGCGTCGCTCACCGCGAAAGGAACGTTGAGATGAAAGTTTACTTTGTAGGGGCCGGCCCCGGCGCCGCCGATCTGATCACCTTGCGCGGCGCGCGCTTGCTGGGCAGCGTCAACATGGTGCTGTACGCCGGTTCGCTGGTGCCGACCGAAATGCTGAACCACTGCGTACCCGGTACGGAGTTGATCGACACCGCCGAACTGGATCTGGAGCAGCAGCAGGCCTGCTACGTCCGGGCGCAGGCGGCCGGCACCGACGTGGTGCGCTTGCATTCGGGCGATCCGGCCATCTACGGCGCCACGGCGGAGCAGATGCGCCGCCTGGAGGCACTCGGTATCGAGTACGAGATCGTGCCCGGCGTATCGTCGTTCACGGCGGCCGCCGCCGCGATCCAGTCGGAATTGACCAAGCCTGAAGTGTCGCAGAGCGTGATACTGACGCGCGTCTCCGGCCGCGCCTCGGCGGTGCCGGAACTGGAATCGATCGCGCGGCTGGCGGAGCATCGCGCCACCATGTGCATCTTCCTCTCCGGCCCGCACCTGAAGAAGATCGTGGCCGATCTGTCGCTGCACTATCCGCAGGACACGCCGGTCAGCCTGGTCTACCGCGCCAGCTGGCCGCAGCAGAAGATCTACCAGGGCACGCTAGGGACGGTGCTGCAAGATACCAAGCGCGGTGCGTGGAACCTGACCACGATGATGCTGATCGGCGCCGCGCTGGACAAGAATATCGCCGCCGAATCGAGCTTGTATTCGAAGGACTTTACCCATCTGTTCCGCGTGGTGAAGAAGAAGGATGCGGCGTGACTCTGACCCTGACCGCGACCCTGGGCATATGGCTGGTGCGCGCGGAGGGCGAGGCGCTGGCGACCACCCTGCAGGCGCGTCTGGGCGGCGAGATCTACCGCCCATGGCTGTCGCCCGACAGCAGCCAGAAGGTGCAATTCGCCGCCGGCTACCGGCTCCATGCCCAATGGATCATGGTGGCCGCCAGCGGCATCGCCGTGCGTTTTCTGGACGGTCTGCCGGCCGACAAGCACACCGACCCCGCAGTTGTCGTGCTGGACGAGGCGGGGCGCTTCGCCATCGCGCTCCTGGCCGGCCATGAAGGCGGCGCCAATGCGCTGGCCTATCGGGTCGGGAGGGTGGTTGGCGCGGTACCGGTCGTGACGACGGCCACCGACGCGCTCAAGCCGCTGACGGTGGGTATAGGCTGCCGCAAGGGCGTCGCGCCGGACCGCATCGAGGCCGCCGTGCTGCAGGCGCTGAAGGCGGGCGGCGGCTACGGCATCGGCGACGTGCGCGAAATGGCGACCGTCGACCTGAAGGCGGCGGAACCAGGCCTGCTGGAATTTTGCGCCCGGTACGATCTGCCGCTCCGCGTGTTTTCGCGGGCGGATCTGGCTGCCCGGCCCTGGGTCGGCAAGCCGTCCGACTGGGTGCGGCAGAACGTGGGGCTGGACGGCGTGTGCGAGCCGTGCGCCCTGGTGGCCAGTGCGCGCGGCGCGCTGCTGGTGCCGAAAACAAGCCTGGACGGCGTCGCCGTCGCAGTGGTACTGGATAAATGGATGGAAATCTGATGAGTGGTGTTTTGAATTTGGTGTCTGTGGGACCGGGCTTCGACGACTTGATCGTGCCACGCGCCATTACGGCCTTGCGCGACAGTGACGTGATCGTGGCGTATGAATTGTATCTGCGCTGGATCGCGCCCCATATCGAGGGCAAGGAGATCCATACGCCACCGCTGACGCAGGAGCGCGAACGCGCCATGCTGGCGATCGAGCACGCGCGTGCCGGCGCCAAGGTCGCGCTGATCTCCAGCGGCGACATCGGCATCTACGCGATGGCCGCGCTGGCGTTCGAGGAGATGCGCGAAGACGACACCTATGAGGTGAACGTGGTGCCGGGCATCACATCCGCCAATGCCTGCGCGTCCTTGCTGGGCTCTCCGCTGTCCCACGATTTCGCCACGCTCAGCCTCTCCGACCTGCTTTGCCCCTGGGAGTGGATCGAGCACCGCGCCCGCCATATCGCCCAGGCGGATCTGGCCTGCGTGATGTACAACGTGCAAAGCGCCAGCCGGCAGGAGGGCGTCTACCGCGTGCTCCAGCTGATGCTGGAATCGAAAGCGCCGGACACGCTGTGCGGGGTGGTCAAGAATGCCTACCGTCCCGGCCAGGAAGTGGCGATTTACCGGCTCGACGAGCTGCCGTCGCTGAAGTTCGACATGCTGACCACCATCGTCGTCGGCAACCGCTTCACGATGCGCAAACGTGGCAGCATCTTCACGCCGCGCGGTTATAACGACTGGGCGCAGCCGGAGGCGAAGGACACGTCGCAGGAGGTGGAACTGCCGGACAACGCGCTATGGGTGTTCTCCGGCACCAGCGACGGCAATGACCTGGCCGCGCAGCTGGCGGCGGAACAGGATAGAAAAGTGGTGGTATCGGCGGCCAGCGACCATGGCGGCGACATGGCACGCCAGGATTGTCCCGGCGTCAGCGTCTGGTCCGGGCGCCAGGGCGTGGAAGCGCGGCGCCGCGTGCTGACGGGGAAAAACGCCCGTCTGCTGCTCGATGCCACCCATCCCTACGCCAGCGGCATGTCGGAACAGCTGATTGGATTGTCGAAGGAGTTGGGCATCCCTTATCTGCGCTATGAACGCCCGAGCGAGTATCAGTCGCAAGACGGGGAATTTTGCGCCTCCATGGAACAGGCGGCCGAACGTGCCGCCGCCCTGGGACTGCGTATTTTCCTGGCGACGGGATCGAAGGACCTGGCGACGTTCATGCGCACGCCTGGCGCCGCCGGCAAGCAGTGGTTCGTGCGCCAGACCGCCGAGCCGGAACTCATCGAACGCGCGCTGGCCCTCGGTATTCCGCGCGAACGCATTTGCGCCATGCAGGGGCCGTTCTCCGCCGAGTTCAATACGGCGCTGTGGCGCGACTGGGGCATCGATTGCGTGGTGACCAAGGATTCCGGCGGCGCGGGTGGCTACCAGGCCAAGGTGCTGGCGGCCAAAGCGCTGGGCATTCCATTGCTGGTGGTGGCGCGTCCGCGTATCGAGTACCCGGCGATGGTGGCCGACGTCGCCGACGCGATCAGGGAATGCGCGGCCTTATGAAGCAGCTGATCCCCGTGACCATCGTCACCGGCTTTCTCGGCGCCGGCAAGACGACCTTGCTGCGCGGCTTGGTGGAGCGCCGGCAGACGCGCCGTCTGGCCTTGCTGATCAACGAATTCGGCGAGATATCGGTGGACGGCGCCCTGGTGCGCGATGGCGTCGGCGACGACCCCCAGGTATGCATCCAGGACTTCCCCCATGGCTTGATCGCGTACGGCGACGATGTGCTGTTCGTGCCGGCCATGCGGGCGCTTGCCGGGCGGCGCGCGCAGATCGACCATGTGTTGATCGAGACATCCGGCCTGGCGCTGCCGACGGCGGTGATGGAATTGCTGCAAAGCGCGGAGCTGGCCGACGATTTCATCCTCGACGCCACGCTGGCGGTGGTGGACACGCCGTTGCTGCTGTCCGACCGCTTCGAATACGGACAGCAAGATGGCGAGAACGCCGCCGCCACGATGTTCGACCAGCAGCTGGAATACGCCGACGTGGTCGTGCTGAACAAGATCGATGAGCTGGACGAGGCGGCGCTGCTGCAGGCCGAGACGCGCGTGCGCCGTAGGGCACCCAAGGTACGTTTTCTGGAGCTGGCGTACCGCGCGCAGCTCGATATCCGGCTGGCGCTGGGTCTGCGGCTGCATCAGCCCACCCGCACCGAGCATACCCACGTCTTCACACCGCTGGCGACGATACCGGGCGCGCAGGCGGCACCGCTGGCCGGCCAGAGCCGCCTGAACGGCCACGCGCATTCCGGTCTGGGGGCGCACAGCCACGGACTGGCCACCCACAAGCATTTTCACGAACAGGACCCGGGCTGGTTGTCTTTCGTGCTGCGCAGCGACGCGCCGCAGGACGAGGAACAGCTCAAATCCGCGCTGCTCGAAGCGGCGCGCGCCGAGCCTATCCTGCGCAGCAAAGGTTATATCCGGTTGCGCGACACGGACAATGCGGTGCTGGTGCAGGGCGTGCGCGCCCGCCTGACCTTGCGGGCGGATGCCGCCAGGGTTGCGGCGCGGCGCTCGCAGCTGGTCTTCATCGGCTATCACATCAACCGCGGCAAGGTCGCCGCGCTGCTGACGGAGCGCACCGGCACTGCGTGGCGCTGAGCCCCGGACGCTTAACATCAAATTTATTATCCACCTAAAGGAGTACCCATGAAATCCAAACTGATCTTGACCTTGCTGGTGCTGACCCATGGCGGCGCCGCGCTGGCCCATCCGGGCCACTCGGACGGCGCGATGGCTGGCCTGATGCATCCGCTGACGGGCATCGACCATATCCTGGCGATGCTGGCCGTCGGTCTGTGGGGTGCGCAATTGGGCGGCCGCGCTCAGTGGCTGCTGCCGGCCAGCTTCGTGGCTTTCCTGGCCGCCGGCGCGGCGCTGGGCGTAAGCGGCGCGGCGCTGCCGATGGTGGAAGCGGGCATCGTCACTTCTGTGCTGCTACTTGGTTTGTTGATCGGCTTCGCCGTCAAGTTGAAGACCCTGCCGGCGGCGCTGATCGTCGGCGGCTTCGCCGTCTTCCACGGTTACGCGCACGGCACCGAGATGCCTGCCATGGGCGACGCCTGGCTGTACGGCGTGGGCTTCGTCGCCGCCAGCGCCGCGCTGCACATCGTGGGGCTGGGACTTGGGCGCGCAGTCCGTCGCCACAGCGGCTGGCTGCGCACCGGCGGCGGTTTTATCGCGCTGGCCGGCGTGTGGCTCGGCATGGCCGCTTGAGTGTTTAGGTGTTTGAGTTGTGACCAAGTAGCGTAAAATCTTAGCTATAAACTATTTTTTACGTGCGCTGCATCCAAAAGCAGTGGCCATGGGTAGTGTGTGGGTGCGCTCCTCGTCATCACGGCCGGGCGGCACGCCCACTCACTTTTAAAAGAAGAGACTAACCATGCCACTGCCATTCAGCAAACTGTTACTGGTTTCCGCCATCGCCGCCTCGCTGTCCGCTTGCGGGTTCACCGAGGATATCGACAAGGACGACGATGACAAACCGCCGCAAGCCAGCGAGACGGGCGATGTATTTGTCTTGACCGCCAGCAATAAGCTGCTGTCCTTCGACCGTGGAACCCCGGCCACCATCCGCACCACGGCTACCATCAGCGGCTTGCAGGCGGGCGAAAATCTGCTCGGTATCGACTATCGTCCCGCCGACGGCCAACTGTATGGCGTTGGCAGCACCGGCCGCATTTATACGTTGAACGGCGCCACCGGCGCCGCCACGCTCAAGTCCACGCTGGCGGCCGATAGCGCGGATGCCAGCGCTCCGTTCACGGCGCTCGCGGGCACCGAATTCGGCGTCGATTTCAATCCCGCAGCCGACCGTTTACGCATCGTCGGCAACACGGGCCAGAGCCTGCGTGTGAACGTCGACACGGGCGCCACGACCACCGACGGATCGATCAACGGCGGCGCGGCTACTACCGCCGTCAACGCCGCCGCCTACACCAACAGCTTTGCCGGTACCGCCGGCACCACGCTGTTCGTCATCGATGCCGTCAACGGCATGCTGTACACGCAGAATCCGCCCAACAACGGCACCCTGGCCAGCCCGGTGGCGCTGGGCGTCGCCGCCACCAGCGTGGCCGGTTTCGACATCGATGCGCGCATCAACACCGGCTACGCCGTCATGACCGTCGGCGGAGCGCGCAATCTGTATACCATCAACTTGGGCGCGACGGCCAATCCGGCCACGCTGGTCGCCGCTGTTGGCGCCAGCGAGGATTTGCGCGGGGTCGCCGTCCGCACTCCGGCCGCGCCGGTGGTTTACGGCCTGACTTCGGACGGTCGTATCGTCTCGTTCAAGACCGCCACGCCGAATACCCTGGACACCAGTGTGGCGATCAGCGGCCTGTCCGGCAGCGAGCGGCTGCTGGGCTTCGATATTCGTCCCAAGGACGGTTTGCTGTATGGCCTGTCCTCGACCGGCCGCATCGTGACCATCGATCCCGTCACGGGGGCCATCACCGCCAAGGCGACATTGATCGCCGACACGGCCGACAGCTCGTCGCCGTTCTCGAACCTGATCGGCACCGGTTTCGCGGTGGACTTCAACCCGGTCGCCGACCGTTTGCGCGTGATTAGCGATTCTGGCCAGAACCTGCGCATCAACGTCGACAACGGCGCCACCACGACCGATGGTCCGGTCAATAGTAACGGCGTGACGGCGGCCGCCTACACCAACAGCTACGCGGGCGCCACGGCGACGGTGCTTTACGATATCAACACCAGCGGCGGCAACCTGGTGACGCAAAATCCACCGAACGATGGCATCCTGGTCAACGTCGGATCGCTCGGGGTCAACGCGGTGGGCGATGTGGCGATGGACATCGCCGGCGGCGCCAATGGGCTGGCGCTGGCGGCGTTGCGCAGCTCGACCAACGGCGCGAGCCTGCTGTACCGGGTTGAGCTGGCCACCGGCGCGGCGGTGCCCGTCAATGGCACGGGGACGGTCGCGAATTCGGCGATCGGCAACGGCCAGGTGGGCTTGATCGACCTGGCCATCTCCCTGAAGTGATGCTATTCCCGCCCGGCGATGTATAGCAAGGTCTTGACGTCGTTCTCGCTCGCGATGGTCCTTCGCAGTATGTCATCGCGATAGATCGTCGCGGCCGGGTTGTTACGGTAGTAGTTCATCAACGCGATCTCTCCGGACTTTGGGTACGGGGGCGCGACGGCCGCTATCCGTCCGAAGATCGAGGATGTTCCGCCATGTCCCCACGACCAGTGTATGCCGAAGGCGCTGGTGAGAAAGGCGTGGCCGATCTCGTGCGCGGCCGTCATCGCGAACATGGCGTCGGCGTCGCTTTCGTGCCGGGGCTCGTAGTAGAGGTTGCCGCGCAATAGAGGGTAGGGATTGCTGGACCGGCAGCTTAACGGCCCAAGCAGGGGACTGCCGGTGTGGGCGAGGATCAGCGGCAGGCCGTCCGTCGAGTGCCGCGCCGAGACGGTCACGGCGTAGTCGACGCCATGCAAGGTGATGGTGCGGCTCCAGTATCTGCGCAATCCGAGGTCCGCCAGTTGCGTGTAGTGGCTGAAGCGGTCTTCCGGCACGCGTCTGGACTGGCCGAGAACCCGCGCCGCGAGCGTCGGCATACCGTAGTTCATCGTCACTTCAATGGCGATGGTGCGGTTTTGATCGTCGATCGAGGCGGTCGCGTAACGGACTGGTTTGGCGCGGCCGGACAGCAGTTGCGTGCATTCGAACGCAGTCACCGGATGTGGCGGGAAAGTGGTATCGCGGGGAGTCTGCGCCATCGCTATATTATCGGGTGTGTCGGCATGATTTCGCGCGAACCGGCGTACACGCGGTGCATGCAGTTCACGCACAACAGCCCGAGGGCGGCAATGCCGCCCTCGGGCCGGTGCTGCATCATACTACGCCGCGCTAGGCGGCGCCGGGACCAATCAGCGAGCCGGAGGCGTCGACTCTGGCGTGGTCGTTGCCGGTGGAGTCGTGGCGTCCGTAGGGTTAGTGCTGCCAGCGGCCGGTGGCGTGGTCGCGTCCGGAGCCGGTGTCGGCGTCGAAGGCGTCGCGCTAGGCGCCGGGGTTGGGGCGGTCGTGGCTTCTGGTGTAACTGGATCGGCTTCTTGCTTTTTGCAACCGGTAACAGCTGCGGCAGTCAGGATCAACGCAAAGGCGAACTTGGCGGGTACATTCAGTTGTTTCATGGTGACCTCCTTGGTGTAGTGTTGATACGTATCTTAGCTACACCTGAGCTCGGGCGGTATAGGCGTTCTCGCGGCGTGTTTGTAGGACTAGTCTTAAATGGTGTCATGGACCCGGGGCGCAGTTCACAGATGCGAAAGCGTGTATCGCCGGGTCGCGTTCTAGACTGAAGGAAACTGTTTTTGACCCGCGCCCATACTGCGTCCGCCAATCACGGGGATCGACGATGTTTTATCTGGCGCCGCGCTTGACGATCCTGGCCGGGGGGCGCATGCGTGGTGCGGCGTCCGACTGGCGCCGTATCAGCGCGTAGTCCATCAACGCGTGTTCCGGCGCCTGCGGCGCGCCGCTGTGGCGGGCGCGGACCTGCTGCACCAGCGACCGAAGCGCCGCCTCGGCCATGCCGGTGATGGGCTGGCGCACGGTGGTGAGTTCGGGCCAGATCGTCGTCGCCAATGCGGTATCGTCGAAGCCGGCCACGGTCAGGTCGCCCGGCACGTCCAGTCCTAATCTGTGGGCGATCGCCACCACGGCGGCGGCCATGTCGTCGTTGCTGGCGAAGATGGCGGTCGGTCGCGGCTCCTGCGCCAGCAGGATCTCCGCCGCGTCCAACCCCGAACGATAGGTGAACATCCCCGGCACGATCAGCTCCGGCGCGCCCTGCGCGTGATGCTCGGCGATGGCTGCCTTGAAACCAGCCAGCCGGCGCGCGCTCGCGCTCTGGTTCGGATGGCCGGCGACGAAGCCGATGCGCTGGTGTCCCAGCGCGATCAGATGGCAGGCCATCGCATGGGCGGCCGCGTAGTCGTCGATGCTCACGCCGCTGACACGCGGGTCCGGCTGGCCACAGGCGACCGTCACGGTCGGCGTGCCGGCATCGGTGATCAAGTCGATCAGCTGTTTCGAGTCGCATAGCGGCGGCGGCAGGATGATGCCGTCGACGCCATTGGCGATCAGGCGGCGGGCCTGTTCGACGCCGTGTTCATCGGCCTCGCATTTTTCCACCACCAGCTGGACGTTGTTCGGGCCGGCCTGGTTGAGCAGCCCGACCAGAAATTCGCTCAGGTAGCCGGCGCTTGGGTTACTGTACAAAAAACCGATGCGGATCGAGCGCGAACCGGCCAGGCGGCGCGCCGCCTGATTGGGTACGTAGCTCAGGGCGGCGACGGCGTCGGCCACGCGGTTGCGGGTTTTCTCGCTCACTTTGGCGTCGCCGTTCATCACGCGCGACACGGTCATCGGGGACACGCCGGCCAGCTTGGCGACATCGGTCATTGTCGGTGCTTGCGCCGGCGGGTCCAGGGGGCCTTGCTCTCTACTTGTCATCTTCACTCCAGGGTCAGGTCCACCAATGCTACACGAGCTGGGCTGTAGATGCGATTTTAGCAAATGATTTTCCTGTTATCCCCGGCCCGGCGCGTAGGGGAAGTGGATGGCCTTGTAGTAGTCCAGCGGTTTTGGCGGCTGCTGTACGCCCGGTGGCAGCGGCAAGCCGTTCACCGACTGGAAGTAGGCGATGCAGGCATTGCGCCACAACTCGGCGTTGGCGACCTGGCGCTGCAGGCGCTGCGCCACTTCCGCGTGGCGACGGGCGTCGATCAGCGGCCGCAGCGCCATCCAGCGCGATTGCAGCTCGCGCGCGCCGCGCACGCCGGTGTCGTAGTGGTGTATCAGTTCGGCCCACAGCGTGCGGCCCGACGGCATTGAGTAATCCCACGGCAGGTGGTGGAACCACAGCAGGAATTCCGGCGGCGTGGTGCGCGGATCGGCATACTGGCGCGCGATCTCCGGCGCGTACTGGGCGAGCGCGTTGGTGCCTTTGGCGGTGCGGTCGAAGCCGATGCCGTCGCGGGCGGCGCGGTGGTAGTAGACCGGATTCCAGTCCTCGCGCTCCAGATTGTCGATCCATGGCGCCGGGCCGTGGTGGTGGGAGGTACCCATCATATGATGCAGGCCCATTGGCGTCATGTAATCGACCACGGTTTCGCGCGATTTCATCATGATGTCGACCACCGGCGCGGTGACGCGTGCGTCGGGACTGAAGGTTTGGGCGGCCCATTCGACGGCGATGTCGCGCGCCGACGCCTGCGGGTTCCACGCCAGGCGGCCGTACGCGTACCAGTTGGCCTGGTCGAAGTGGTGGCCGGTCCAGTTGCGGTCCGTGCCGATGTTGGCCACGCCGGCCATGCCGGTCAGGGTCGGGCGCTCGGCCGACGCCGGCGGCAGGGCCTTGCCCTCGACCACCTGCGCCACCGTCAGGCCTTGCGGCGCGCGTTTGGTGTCGGCGCGCAGCGTCTCTTCGAACATGGTGCCCAGATAGGCCAGGTCGGTGGAAAAGCCCAGATACTCCTTGGTGATCTGGAATTCCATCATCAGCGGCGTCTTCGGCATGCCGCCGAACATCGGATGGAACGGTTCGCGCGGCTGGAAGTCGATGGCGCCGTTCTTCACCTGCACCATGACGTTGGAGGCGAATTTGCCGTCGAGCGGCGTGAACTCGTCGTAGGCCTGCTTGGCGCGGTCGGTGGCTTTGTCGGCGCCGTGCGCGTAGACGAAGGCGCGCCACATGACGATGCCCTTGTGCGGCGCCACGGCGGCGGCCAGCATGTTGGCGCCGTCTACGTGGGTGCGGTGGTAGTCCTGCGGGCCTGGCTGGCCCTCGGAATTGGCCTTGACCAGGAAACCGCCGAAGTCCGGGATCACTCGGTAGATCTCGTCGGCCTTCTTGCGCCACCATGCCTGCACCGCCGGCGAGAGCGGATCGGCGGTGTCGGTCTCTTTGAGTTCCAGCGGCGTCGAGAAGCGCGCGGACAAGTACACCTTGATGCCGTAGGGGCGCAAAATGTCGGCGACGGCCGCGGCCTTGGCAATGAAGGCTGCGGTCAGCACTTCCGGTTTGGAGTTGACGTTGTTGAGGACCGTGCCGTTGATGCCCAGGGAGGCGTTGGCGCGCGCGTAATCGGTGTAGCGGCGGTCGGCGATGTCCGGCAGCGCCCACCAGTCCCAGATAGAGAAGCCGGAGTAGCCGCGTTCCACCGTGCGGTCCAGGTTATCCCAGTGGTTGAGTAAGCGCAGTTGCAGCTTGGGCGCCGAACTGGCCTCCGGCGCCGCGCCGGTGGCGGCCGCGCGCAGCCAGGCGAAGGAACCGTACAACAGGCCGATGTCGCTATTGGCGGCGATCAGCGTCACGTTGTGGCCCTGTACGCGGGTTTTACGCAGCAGGTAGCCTTCCTGGCCCAAGGTCGCCAGCTCGGCGCGCAGCGGGGAGGAGGATGCGGCCAGTTCCGGCAGCGTCGCCGGCGTCGCCAGCACCAGCGACCCATCGCGTATTGCCGTCGATGTCGCCGGGGCGCTTCCCAGCATGCCTTGCAGTCCCTTTTGCAGTTCGCTCAGCGCGGCCTGCGAGGTGGGCGAGGGCTTGCCCACCAAGACCAGCGTGCGGGCCTGCGGCTGCAGTTTGGCCTGCGCCGCGCGTTCCAGGGGTTGGTAGCGCAGCCACAGGTCGTAGCCGTCTTCGTCGGCGGCGCATGCCGGCGCCGCAGCGGCCAACGACAACAATACAGTCGCCATCAGCTTGATAAATATGTTTGCCATCTTGTCTCCGTTTGTATTTTTTTAATCAGCGCGCGCGCGGGCTTTCTGGCGGGCCGAGATAGCTGTCGCGCTGCCCGCCGGTGTCGACCACCAGTTTTTGCAGCACCAGGGCGGGATCGATCACCCAGAATTTCAAGGTGTGCTTACCCGCGCTTTCGATCGTGTGTTGGGACGTCATGACGGTCGCGCCATCCGAGACGGTACGCTCCCATGCTTTTTCGGAGCTGTCCGCGTGCAGGTTGACGATCTGCGGTGCTTCGTCGTCAAACGATATCGCGTAGCGCAGGCCGGGTCCCGGCTGGATCTTCTGGGTCGGCGCCAGTGTGGCGTGCACGGCGACCTTGCCCTTCGTGGTCAACTGCATCTGGTACTCAAGCCGCATTTGCGGCACGCCGTCCGGTGGCGCATCGACCGGCAGCGTGGTCATGCCCGATAGCGTGCGGCCATGGTCGGGAATGCGCAGCCACTCGCGCTTTTCCGGCGCCACCGCCCGGGTGTAATGCTCCGCCTCCATCGACACCACGCCGGCGGTTTCGATAAAGTCCCCTTTGGCGGCCTTCGCCATGCCGATTGGGCGGCGCAGCGGCACGGCCACCGTCGTCTTGGCGCCGTTCGGACCGGAAACGGTCAAGGTCGCGCGGTCCACGCCTGACGGAACGTCCGCCCAGCGCACATCGACGCCGACGCGCTGCTCGCGTTCCACCCGTCCCGCAGGCTTATCGAGCACGATGCCCGGGGTGTTGGCGGTTATCTTGTAGTCGAAGGGCTGCTGGCCGCGATTGAAGATCTCGATGTAGCGCGAGCGTCCCTCGAACGCGTCGAGGGCTGGCAGCGCCAGGGTGTCGCCGGCGGGGCCGGGCCATACGTTGGCGCTGCCTTCGACGGCCACGCCCATGTCGCCTTCCTTCGGAACCTGTACCTCCGTCACCGGCGGCATCACGTTGCGGGGCGGCTGGTTCCAGTAGGTGTAGCCCAGGTGGGTCTGCGACATCATGTGGTTCCATTTGCCGCCGCTGATGTCCTCATGATAGCGACGCACCAGCTCAGCATCCTGCTGGAACAGCTGGCGCGTGCGCGCCGCCAGATCGTTGGTGGAGGTGCGCCCCTGCAGGCCGTAAAGACGGTTCATGCCGGCGGTGACATACAACTCGTTGACCACGGCGCTGGCCTGCACCGGATACAGCACCAGCTGGAAGAAGGCATCGCGCTTGGCCGCCGGCAGCGCGGCCGAAATGCGTTCCGCGCGCGCCGCGATGTCGCGGTACTCGTCGACGATGCGCGCCGCTTCGCCATAGTTGACCAGGCTGTAGGTGGTCGGTTCGAGCTGCTCCGGCTTTCGGCGGCCGTTGTATTTCGCGTACTTGGCGACGATGTCGGCGATGTCGTCCGCATGTTCGGGACCGAATTCACGGGTGGCCCACAGTTTCAGGTAGTCCGGCAGGCGCTGCGCCGGCCAGGCGGCGGGATTCCATGCGTAAGTCAGGAAGAATTCGATCGGCACTTCCATCGGTTTGAGGTCGCCCACGTTGACGATCCACATGCGGTTGGCCTGGTACTGCCACGCCAGATGCATCTGTTCCCATATCTTCGGCAGCGGCGTGACGTTGATCCATTTATAGGAGCGCGGGCCGCCGACGTAGTCGAAATGGTAGTAGACGCCGGCGCCGCCGGCGCGCTTGCGCTCCTCCTGCGTCGGCAGGCGGCGGATATTGCCCCAGTTGTCGTCGCACCAGAGCAGCATGACGTCGTCGGGGACGCGCATGCCTTTTTCGTAGTACTCCTGGACTTCCTTGTACAGCGCCCAGGTTTGCGGCACCTTGGTGACGTCCGGGTTGATCTGCTTGGCGATGGCTTCGCGCTGGCGGCTGACGATGCGTTCCAGCAGCGAGACGTTGGATTCCTCCGACATCGGCTCGTCGCCGTCGCCGCGCATGCCGATGGTGATCATTTTCTCGTAGTCGCGCGTGTTGCGCAGGCCTTTGTTCCAGAAGTCATCGAGCACGCGGGCGTTCTTGGTGTAGTCCCACGGGCCTTTGCCCTGGCGCTTCCATTCCTGCTGCGCGCGCATCATCGGCTCGTGGTGGGAGGTGCCCATGACGATGCCGTATTCGTCGGCCAGCTTGCCGTTTAATTTGTCGTCGTCGTAAAACGCGGAGTTCCACATCGCCGGCCACAGGTAGTTGGCGCGCAGGCGTAGCAGCAGCTCGAACACCTTGGTGTAGAACTCGTGGTTGTAGCCGCCGTAGCGCTGCTTTACCCAACCGGTCAGCGCGGGTTGTTCGTCGTTGAGGAAGATGCCGCGGTATTGCACCACCGGGGCGTCGCTGACGGCGGCGGGGGCGGAGGCGTAGATGCTGGCGTGGCTTTGCGCCGGCACGTCGGCCCACCACTGCCACGGCGATACGCCGATCTGCTCGGAGATCTCGTAGATGCCGTAGATGGCGCCGCGCTTGTCGCTGCCGGCGATGACCAGGGCACGCTCGACGCCGGGCAGCGGGTTGCGCAGCGTTTGGACCTGCCAGCCTTCCCATTTGCCTTTGATGGCGGTGACGTTTAGTTTGCCGGCTTTTATCAGCTGGTCTATCAGGGGGCTTTTGCCGATGGTGCCGATGATGATGACGTCGGCGCCGGTGGGTTTTCCGGTTTGCTCCAGGGCGGGACGGGCGGTGCTGACGCGGGCAATGTCTTCCTGGAGGTCGCGCGCGGCGCGGAGTACGCCGGGGTGGTCGGCTTTGTCGACGTAGATGGTGGCGGCGCGGCCGGCATTGGCCAGCGTGACGGCGTCGGGGGCAGGGGTGTCGAATGTCGTCAGGCGTTTTTGGCCTAGCGCCTGGGCGGGGAGGGCGCAGGTTAACAGCGCCAGGAGGGCGGCGCCTGCGAGGTAGAGTTGTCTCATTTTTTTAGTGGTTATCTATTTTTTGTGTTTGTCGGCTTTTTTTTGGCCGCTGGCGGAGCTTGGCGGATTACGCTTTGCTAATCCGCCCTACGTGGTTCTTGGGTGTCTCTCCTGTCAGTTTCCTGGTTTTTTGCAGTTTCGGCGTAGCAGATCGAGTGGGACCGCGTCGGCCAGGGCGCGGTAGCCCGCCAGCGACGGGTGCAGGTGGTCGCCGGAGTCGAGCGGTTTGCTGATTCTTTTCGGGTCGGCGGGGTCGCGTATGGCCGCGTCGAAGTCGACCACCGCGTCGAATACGCCGGAGTTGCGTATCCAGTTGTTCATTTCCTGGCGGTCCGCTTCGTTTTCCGGCTCCGGGTGGTAGTAGTCGCTGCCCACATATGGGGTAATGGTTGCGCCGATCATACAGATTCCGCGTACCTTCGCGCGTTCGGCCAACTGGCGATGCGCGAGACGCAGATCGGCCAGCAGTTTTTTGCGGTCGGCCGGCAGGTCCGGGGTGTTGCGGTGCTGGCCGCCCAGGTCATTGACGCCTATGAAAACCAGCGCGTGCGTGACGCCGGCGCGCGACAGCACGTCCCGGTCGAAGCGCGACGCGAGATTCGGTCCCAGTCCGTCGCGCAGCATGCGGCCACCGCCGATGCCGGCGTTGACGATGCCCACTTGCTGGCCATCCTGGCGCAGACGCACCGCCAGCAGGTCGGTCCAGCGGGTATTGCTGTCGGTGGCGACGCCGTAGCCGTCGGTGATCGAGTCGCCGATGGCGACAAAGGCGCCGGTGCCGCGCGGCGCCTGCACATCGACGTCGCTTACCAGGAACCAGCGCGGTATGGTGCCGGCTTCGGCCCAATCGGCGTCCATGATGCGGTTACCCTTGGCGAAAAAGCTGGTGGCGCGCGAGCCGGAATGGCTGGTCTGGCGTGGCGGCGCCTCCTTGAAGTACAGCGATACCGAGAGGTCGCTGGCCGCTTTGACGTCCAGCGCCACGGCGTCGCTATAATATTCGGCGCCGGCAGGGATCATCACAGAGGGGCTGCCGTCGAAGGTGAGCGTGCGCGAGGTGGCGCCGTCGATTTGCGCTTTGCCCGGCGCCAGCGCCAGGGCGACGCTGGCGCCTTCCACCATCAGTGGCGCGGTGCCGTGCACGTTACTGAGGCGGACGCGCAGGCGGCTGCCACCGAGCGACAGGCGTACCGTCTGGCGCAGGCTGCCGTCGCGCCAGTTCGCGGCGGCCAGCTCGTTGGCCGCGTCGGGAATCTGCTGCGCCGTGCCCCAGGAGGCGACCCAGCGCCCGTCCGACGGCAGGACTTCTCCGCCCGTGGCAGGGCCGTTCAGCGAGGCGCAGGCGGTCAGCGCAAGAGCGGGTACGATCGCCGCCAGGGCGGTGACCAACAATCCGCCGAAGCGGACGTGTGACGCGTGTTGACTTGGTCGCATAAATCCTTCACACTGGTTAAATGTTAGCGCTTATCATTTTAGGGTAAAGGCATGGTACAGGCAACAAATTTAGACAAGTCGGCAGCGCCGGTGATCACGGAAATGCGGGTCATCCCGGTGGCGGGCCACGACAGCATGCTGCTCAATTTGTGCGGCGCGCACGCGCCATACTTCACCCGCAATCTGGTGCTGTTGAAGGATAGCGCCGGGCATACCGGCATGGGGGAGGTTCCCGGCGGCGCGGGCATATTGCGCGCGCTGGAAAACGCCGTCCCGCTGGTGGTCGGCACGCAGATCGGGCGCTATAACCGCACCCTGAACGGCATCCGCGACGCCATCGCCAACAAGGATGTCAGCGGCCAGCAGTACCAGGTGACGTCGGAGGCGGAGGCGCAGGTGTTGAAGCAGCCGCACGAGATCAACTTGCGGCTGGAGAACGTGGTCACCGCAGTCGAGGCGGCGCTGCTCGATCTGCTCGGCCAGCACCTTGGCGTGCCGGTGTGCGAGCTGCTGGGCGCAGGCCAGCAGCGCGACAGCGTGCCGATGTTGGCCTACCTGTTCTACATCGGCGACCGTAATCGCACGGACCTCGCTTATCTGGCCGGGCAGGGCGCAGCAGCGGGCGACTGGTACCACATGCGCCACCAGGAAGCGATGACGCCCGCCGCCATCGCCAAACTGGCCGAAGCGACGGTGGAAAAATACGGCTTCCGCGATTTCAAGCTCAAAGGTGGAGTGATGCAAGGCGCCGAGGAAATGGAGGCGGTGGCGGCGATCAAGGCGCGCTTCCCCGAGTCCCGCGTGACGCTGGACCCTAACGGCGCCTGGTCGCTGCGCGAGGCGATAGATATCTGTCGCGGCAAGGGTCACCTTCTGGCCTATGCCGAAGATCCCTGCGGCCCCGAGAACGGCTATTCCGGCCGCGAAATCATGGCCGAATTCCGCCGCGCGACCGGCATCCCGACGGCTACCAACATGGTAGCCACCGACTGGCGCCAGATGGCCCACTCCCATTTGCTCGGCGCGGTCGACATCCCGCTGGCCGACCCGCACTTCTGGACCATGCAGGGTTCCGTGCGACTGGCGCAGCTTTGCCACGAATGGGGCCTGACCTGGGGCTCGCACTCGAATAACCATTTCGATGTGTCTCTGGCGATGTTCACCCATGCGGCGGCCGCCGCGCCGGGTAAAATCACCGCCATCGACACGCACTGGATCTGGCAGGAAGGACAGGAACGCTTGACCCGCGAGCCGCTGCAAATCGTCGGCGGCGAGGTCAAGGTGCCGCTTGAGCCGGGTCTGGGCATCGAGCCGGACATGGATCGCATCGAGGCCGCCCACGAACTGTATAAGAAAGTGGCATCCACCGCGCGCGACGACGCGATGGCGATGCGCTATCTGGTGCCCGAATGGACGTATTACCCTAACAAACCGAGTCTGGGAAGAACATGAAAAATCAACTGAAGCACGCGCCGACAGCGGTGCATTTGCCCGCCGATCTGCCGCAGGCCTTGCTTATCGGCCGTGTGTGGCGCGATGACGTGAATGGCCCATGCGTGGTGGTCGTGCGCGACGGCGAAGTATTCGATATCACGGCGAGCAGCGCCACCGTGGCCGATCTGCTGGACAGGGAAGATGCCGCCGGTTTCGCGCGCGCCGCACAGGGCGAGTCGCTGGGACGGGTGGAGGCGCTGATCGAGGCCGCGCTAGGCGCGGATGCTGCGACGCGCAGCCCGCGCCTGCTGGCGCCTTGCGACGTGCAGGCTATCAAGGCTTGCGGCGTCACCTTCGCGGTCAGTCTGCTCGAACGTGTGATCGAAGAACAGGCCGGCGGCGACGCGGCGCGCGCCGACGCGCTGCGCAGCACCCTGCTCAAGGATATCGGCGCCGACCTGTCGGCCATCAAACCCGGCTCGCCGGAAGCGGAAAAGCTCAAGCAGCAGTTCATCGAGCGCGGCGCCTGGTCGCAGTATATGGAAGTGGGCATCGGGCCATATGCGGAGGTGTTCTCCAAGGCGCAACCCATGTCGGCGGTCGGCTTTGGCGCCGATGTCGGCCTGCATCCGGATTCGAAGTGGAACAACCCCGAGCCGGAGATCGTGCTGGCAGTGAACAGCCGCGCACAGGCGGTGGGCGCCACGCTCGGCAACGACGTCAACCTGCGCGACATCGAAGGACGCAGCGCGCTTTTGCTGGGTAAAGCCAAGGATAACAACGGCTCCTGCGGCATGGGGCCATTCATTCGCCTGTTCGACGGTTCCTTTACCATCGACACCGTGCGCAACGCCGAACTGCGTCTGCTGATCGAGGGCGCCGAAGACAGCTTCCGCCTGGACGGCGAGAGCCGCATGCGCGAAATCAGCCGCGATCCGCTGGACCTGGTGGCACAAACCGCCGGCGCGCACCATCAGTACCCCGACGGCTTCATGCTCTTCCTCGGCACGATGTTCTCGCCGATCAAAGACCGTGGCGCACCGGGGGCGGGTTTCACCCACAAGCTGGGAGACCGGGTGAGCATCGCCAGTCCTTCGCTCGGTACGCTGGTCAATCATGTACAGCGCAGCGACGCCATCGCGCCATGGACGTTCGGCGTGCGCGCGCTGTACCGCAATCTGGCGCAACGCGGCCTGTTGGGGGATATAACTTAACTAGCTTCATAGCGGGACCTGACTCAAACTAAAATAAAACGGAGATGAACAAGATGGTCCAAGCAACTTCCGCAGAGAAGAAGATGGTGTATGCGACGTATCCGAACCTGGCCGACAAGCGGGTGTTGATCACCGGCGGCGGCACCGGTATCGGTGCGGCGCTGGTGGAGGCATTTGCCGCGCAGGGCGCGCAGGTGTGCTTCATCGATATCGTGGAGGAAGCGTCGCGTGAGCTGGCGTCCAGCCTCGGCGCGGCCAAGCATCCGCCGCGCTTTTTTCACTGCGACCTGACCGACCTCGATGCGCTGGCGCGGGTGATGGCCACGATCGAAAGCGAGTGCGGCGCCGTGGAAATCATGGTCAACAACGCCGCCAACGATCACCGGCATGAAGTCCAGGAAGTCACCCAAAAGTATTGGGACGAGAGCATGGCCGTCAATCTGCGGCACCAGTTCTTCTGCGCGCAGGCCGTGGCGCCGGGCATGAAGGCCGCCGGCACGGGCGTGATCCTGAATTTCGGTTCGATCTCTTGGCATCTGGCCTTGCCGAAGCTGACGCTGTACGTGACGGCCAAAGCCGCGATCGAGGGCATGACGCGCGGACTTGCGCGCGAACTCGGTCCGTTCGGCATCCGCGTCAACTGCATCATCCCCGGATCGGTGCGGACGCCGCGCCAGATGGCGCTGTGGCATACGCCGGAGGGCGAACAGGAAATCCTCGATGCGCAATGTCTGCGCGAGCGGGTGGAGCCGGAGGATATCGCCGCGATGACGCTGTTCCTGGCGTCGGACAACGCCGGCCGCTGTTCCGGCCGGGATTACTTCGTCGATGCAGGGTGGTACGGCGCATGAGCACATTCCAAATTGAACCCGAATGCATTTGGCCCCTGGCTGCGACCCTGGGCGAAGGCCCGGTATGGCACGCGGAGAACAATGCCCTGTATTTTGTCGATATCAAACAGCACAAGGTGCACCGCTGCGGCGAGGACGGCGGCTTGCGTCAGAGCTGGAGCCTGCCCGATGAAGTAGGCTTCGCACTGCCGATGCGCGGCGGCGATTTCGTTTGCGGCCTGCCGGGGCAGCTGATGCGGTTTTCGTTCGACAGCGGCGCCCTGGACCTGCTGCATGAAGTGGAGACGGATTTGCCTGGCAACCGTTTAAACGACGGTTATATCGACCGTCACGGCGCCTTGTGGTTCGGCTCCATGGACAACGGCGAGGTACAAGCCAGCGGTTCGTTGTACCGCGTGCAGCGCAAGGGACAGCCGCGCCGCAAGGACAAGGGCTATGTCATCACCAACGGGCCGGCCTGCAGCCCGGATGGCCGCACCTTCTATCACACCGACACGCTCGAGAAGACCATCTACGCCTTCGATATCGACGATGCCGGCCATTTGACCAACAAGCGAGTGTTCGTGCGGATCGCGGGCGAAGGCTACCCGGACGGCACGACCGTCGATTCCGACGGCGCCGTGTGGATCGCCTTGTTCGCCGGTGCGCGCATCGAGCGCTATTCGGCACAGGGTGAGTTGATCGACACGGTGCCTATGCCTTGTTCGAACATCACCAAGATCGCGTTCGGCGGTCATGACCTGCGGACGGTGTTCGTCACCACCGCGCGCAAGGGTTTGTCGGAGGAGGCCTTGGCTACCCAGCCGCTGGCCGGCGGTTTGTTCCGCTTCCGCGTGCCTACGCCAGGCCAGATCCAGCATCAGTTCTGAAAACGGGGTTTTCATACCCCTGAAATCGTTTTCATATTATAGTAAACGAAAAGTATCAGTAAAAGTAGCACAGGTAAAACCAACTAAAAACATTTGGAGACGCAGCACATGAAAAGTAACCGCAGGCAGTTCCTGTCCTCGATGACCGGCGTCGCCGGCCTGTCCGTGATGTCGGCGCCAATGGCGCTGGCGGCGGCCGCGCAGGCGCCTTACAAGAATCCTTCGCTGCCGCTGGAAAAGCGCGTGGACGATCTGCTGGGCCGCATGACGCTGGACGAAAAGATCGCCCAGCTGCAGTGCATCTGGCAAAAGAAAACCGAGATGCAGGACGCCGCCGGCGAGTTCTCCGCCGAGAAGGCCAAAAAGAACTACCCTAACGGCATGGGCATGTTGGGCCGTCCTTCCGACCGTCAGCTCGGCCAGGCGGCCGGCGCCGGCGACACCGGCGAAAAAGCCAACCGCAATGCGCTGGAGACGGCGAACTACGTCAACGCGGCGCAAAAATGGGCGGTCGAGCAGACCCGCCTTGGCATTCCGATGCTGACGCACGAGGAAGCGCTGCACGGCTACGTGGCGCGCGACGCCACCAGCTTCCCGCAGGCGATCGGCCTGGCGTCGTCGTTCGACCCTGAGATGGTCGAGAAGATTTTCAGCGTGGCGGCGCGCGAGATGCGCGTGCGCGGCGCCAATCTGGCGCTGGCACCGGTGGTCGACGTGGCGCGCGAACCGCGCTGGGGACGCATCGAGGAAACTTACGGCGAGGACCCGTACCTGTGCGGCGAGATGGGCAAGGCGGCGGTGATCGGCTTCGCCGGCAAGGACAAGATTCTGGCCAAGGACAAGGTCTTCGTCACGCTCAAGCACATGACGGGCCACGGCCAGCCGGAGAGCGGCACCAACATCGGCCCGGCCGAAATCAGCGAGCGCACCTTGCGCGAGGATTTCTTCCCGCCGTTCGAAAAACTGATCAAGGAAACCAACGTCGGGGCGGTCATGCCGTCGTATAACGAGATCGGCGGCATCCCTTCGCACGCCAACCACTGGTTGCTGCACAAGGTGCTGCGCGAGGAGTGGGGCTTCAAGGGGCTGACCGTGTCCGACTATTTCGGCATCAAGGAACTGGTCACGCGTCACAAACTGGCTGTCGACGCCAAGGAAGCCGGCTTGCTGGCATTCAAAGCCGGCGTAGATGTCGAAACCCCTGACGGCGAGGGCTATCTGGCCCTGGCGGCGCTGGTGAAGGAAAAGCGCATCAGCGAAAAAGAGATCGATGTCGTGGTGCGCCGCGTGCTGACCTTGAAGTTCCAGGCCGGCCTGTTCGAGCAGCCTTACGTCGACGCCAAGGTGGCCGACAGCTTGACCGCGACGCCGGACGCGATCGCGCTGGCGCGCCTGTCCGCGACGCGCACGCCGGTGCTGCTGAAGAACGACAAGGGCCTGCTGCCGCTGAACGCCAAGAAGGTCGGCAAGGTGCTGCTGCTCGGGACCCACGCCAAGGATACGCCGATCGGCGGATACTCCGATATACCGCGCCATGTGGTGTCGATCTACGACGGCTTGCTGGCGGAGAGCAAGGCGCAGGGCTTCGAGCTGGCGTATTCGGAAGGTGTGCGCATCACCGAGGAGCGCATCTGGGGCAAGGACGAGATCAAGTTCGTCAAGCCGGAGGTCAATGCGAAGCTGATCGCCGATGCGGTGCAGGCGGCGAAATCGGCGGACACCATCATCATGGTCCTGGGCGACAACGAACAGACCAGCCGCGAGGCGTGGGCCGACGAGCATTTGGGCGACCGCGCGAGCCTCGATTTGATGGGCCAGCAGAACGATCTGGCAGCGGCGATTTTCGCGCTGGGCAAGCCGACCGTCGTGTTCCTGCTGAACGGCCGTCCGCTGTCGGTCAACCTGCTGGCGGAGAAGGCCGATGCGCTGATCGAGGGCTGGTACATGGGGCAGGAGACCGGCCATGCGGCTGCCGACCTGCTGTTCGGCCGCGCCAACCCAGGTGGCAAGCTGCCGGTGTCGATCGCGCGCAATGTCGGTCAACTGCCGGTGTTTTACAACCATAAGCCGTCGGCGCGTCGTGGGTATATCGATGGCAGCACCAAGCCCTTGTATCCGTTCGGCTTTGGACTGAGCTACACGACGTTCGATATCTCGGCGCCGCGTTTGACCAAGGCCTCGATCGGCATCGCCGGCTCGACGTCGGTGCAGGTGGATGTGACCAACACCGGCAAGCTGGCGGGTGACGAGGTTGTGCAGATCTATATTCGGGATGACGTCAGTTCGGCGACGCGCGCGGTGTTGGAATTGAAGGCGTTTAAGCGTGTGACGTTGCAGCCGGGCGAGAAGCGCACGCTGACGTTCGATATCAAACCGTCGGATTTGTGGTTCTTTAATGCGCAGATGAAGCGGGTGGTGGAGCCGGGTAGTTTTACCATTCACGCCGGTCCGGATAGCGTGAAGTTGAAGTCCGTGAAGTTGATGGTGGGGTAATTAGGAGGGGCCGCTGGCGGCTCCTGGCGGATTACGCCGTTCCGGCTAATCCGCCCTACGTGACTCTTCGAGGGATCGCGTGTGCGTTGTCTTAGGTGATGTCTGCCTACCTCGGAATCACGTAGGGCGGATTAGCGCGAAGCGCGTAATCCGCCATCTTGACTTACCGGTAGCGGTACAATTTCACCTTCTGCATCGTGAAGTCCCCCGTCACCAGCATGATCTGCCGGCCCTGGTGGATTTCGTCGCCATTGAGCCAGCGACCATCTTTCCATTTGCCGTTCTCGTAGGTCCCTTCGGTCACCTTTTCAAGGCCCACCAAATCCCCCGCGCCGGTGGCGTCGGTGAACTTCACCGTCAGCCCTTTACCCGCCAGCAGGAACTCGTCGTCCGACAGTTTGATGATCAAACCGCCGCAACCCTCCAGATCCTTGCTGTCCGTCTTGGCCCAAGGGTTGCTGAAGCTGACCTGCAAGTTAAAGCCGCCCATCGTCACCTGCTGCGGCGAAGCATCCACCACGCCGTCATACGACACCTTGGCCTTGAAGCCGCGCATATTGCCGCTGCCTTGCACCTGGTTGATCAAAGGCGTCAACTGACGCAGCAGGCGATACGCCTTCGGCAGCGGGTCGGTAGGCTCGCTGTCCTCGACGCCGAACGGCGAGAAGCCGAACGCGTCGAACTCGCCGATCGCGTAGAAAGCCTTGGCCGCCGCGTCATGCCGGCCGGCGTTGTCGGCCTCCGGCACAAACAGCGGATTGTCCGCCCGCTTGAACTGCGGCGCCCATTCGGTGAAGTTGGGGAAGTAGGTGTCGATTGCCAGCACGTCGATGGACGGCGCGCCTGCCTTCCAGATATCGAACAGGTGCGGCAGCGGACCGGCGCTCGGATACTCGCCAGGCTTTTTGCCGGGCCGGTTCAGCGCCGCGTTGACGTACATCGGCAGCGGATAGGCGGCCTTGCCGGCGGCCGTCATGGTTTCCACAAAGGTGGCGTAGCCCCAGGCCTGGAAAACCTCCTCGGCGGCGATCGACGTGCCGAACACCTCGGCCCAGGTGCCGCTGGCGCGATTTCCGTTGGCGGCCCACAGCGCCTGCACCGACGGATGCAGCCTGGCGCGATTTGCGCCCAGGTAATCGGTCAAGGCCTTGGGCACCTGGCCGGCGATGGCGGCGTTGGCCAGCGGGCTGTAATCGCGCACGTCCGGCAGCATGCCGATCTCGTTCTCCACCTGCACCATGACGACGGTGCGCTCGGTGTCGACCTGTTTCAGGTGCGCCAGCAGCGCGCGGTAGGCGGCGGTGTCGGCGGCCAGCGTCTTGGGGCTGAAAGGCGTGAGCACTTCCTGCGCTACGCCGTTGCGGGCAAGCGAGCGCGGGAAACGCTGGGCGTCGCGCTTGACCCACGGCGGCACGTAGGTCGACATCGAATTCTTCCAGGCGCCGAACCACAGCAGGATCAGCTTCTTGTCGTTCGCGCGCGCCTGTTTGAGCATGCCATCGAGGACGGTGAAATCGAAGCGGCCTTCAACCGGTTCGATCTGGTCCCACTGCACCGGCGCCAGCACGGTGTTCAGCTCCGCGCCCTTGAGCGCCGGCCAGAGTTTGTTCAGGTACGGCAGGTGCGATGCCGAGGAATTATGCAGTTCGCCGGCGAGGACGAGGAAGGGCTGGTCGTTGACCATCAATTGCGTGGCAGTGCCTTGCTTGCGCAGGTAAGGGACGGAATTGGCCGCCAGCGCGGCGCCACCCTCCAGCAGAAACAGCGCGAAGGCGCAGGTTAGCGCGGCGCGTCGTGTCGGTGCTCGCATGGTGCTCCTAAAAATCCAGTTAAAAAAACACCGTCGCTGTAAGGCGACGGTGTACAAACTGCCCCGGGGGATGGGGCAGGAGAGCTAGAACCCGTTACAGAAAAAATTCACCAAGCCGGTCCCGGATCACATGTGACAGGGGCGGGGCCGGGGCGCGAATCACTTGGATGATTGCGCGACCATTTCAGTGTAGGTTCGACCCACCGGGGTTGTCAACATAAAAATGCCACTAAATGTTATGCGCAAACATTTAGTGGCTTTAGGGGGTGCGGCCGGCGCCCTATTTGACGAAATTGTCCTTGATCATGTCGACGACATCGCCACCGCGTCCGCTCAGCACGGCCTTGACCGAGTACAGCGCGGTGCCCAGCACCTGGGACGCCTGTATATTCGGCGGCATCACCAGTTCGAAGCGGTCGGTGGTGACGTCAAGCAGCGCCGGACCCGGGTGCGCCAGCCATGCCTGGACTTCGGCTTCCAGCTCCGCCGCCGATTCGACGCGGCGGCCGTAGATGCCGATCGCCTCCGCCACGGCGGCGAAGTTCGGGTTTTTCAGTTCGGTGTAGGCGTCGAGCAGGCCTTCCACCTTTTGTTCCAGTTCGACGAAGCCCAGCGAGCCGTTGTTGTAGACGGCAACCTTGATGGCGATATTCTCCTGTACCGCCGTGATCAAGTCCCCCATCATCATCGTCAGGCCGCCGTCGCCGGACAACGAGATCACCTGGCGCTGCGGGAAGGCCTTTTTCGCGCCCAGCGCCTGCGGCATGGCGTTGGCCATGGTGCCGTGGGTCAGGCTGACCAGCGTGCGGCGTTTGCCGGTGGCGCGGGTATGGCGCAGCACCCATACCATCGGCGAGCCGCCGTCGGCGGTGAAGATGGCGTCGTCGTCGGCGTGCTTGTCGATCATCGCGGTCAGGTATTGCGGGCGGATCGTGCTGCCGTCGCCCGGCGTGGCGCGCTCGTTCAGATGCTCGACGGCTTTTTGGTGGCGCTCGACGCACTGGTCGAGGAACTCGCGGTCGCCGCGTATCTGCACGCGCGGCAGCAGCGCGGCCAAAGTGGTGGCGATGTCGCCGACGGCGCCCACTTCGACCGGGTGGCGCCTTCCCAGGTGCGTCGGATCGATGTCGATCTGGATGATGCGCGCGTGCGCCGGGTAGTACTGGCGCCAGGCGAAGTCGCATCCGAGCAGGAGCAGGGTATCGCACTCCGTCACCGCGTGGTAGCCGGAGTCGATGCCGAAGATGCCGGTCATGCCGACGTTGTACGGGTTGTTGTACTCGACAAAATCCTTGGCGCGCGAGGTGTGGGCGATCGGCGCCTTGATACGCTCGGCCAGCGCCATCAGCGGACCGTGCGCGCCTTCGCAACCGGAACCGGCGTAGATCGCGACCTTCTTGCCGTCGTTGATGATTTCGGCGATGCGGTTCATTTCCGTGTCCGATGGGCGGGTTTGCGGCTGCGGCAGGTGGACGGAGAAATGCGGCTCGTCGACCGCCGATTCCTTGGACAGGTCGACCGGGAGTATGATCACCGCCACGCCGCCCTTGGTCATCGCCGCCTGCGCCGCCATGGCGGTGATACGCTTGGCGTGGGCCGGCGTGCGGATCTCCTGGCGAAACACGCTGCAATGGTCGTAGATCGGCTTGTAGTCGACCTCCTGCGGGAAGTCGGTGCCCAATTCGTCGCGGGTGATCTGGCTGGCGATCAGCACCACCGGCGAGCGGTTGCGGTGCGCTTCGAACAAGCCATTGATGAAGTGCAGGCTGCCCGGGCCGCAGGAGCCGGCGCACAAGGTCAGGCGGTTGGCGACGATGGCCTCGGCGCCGGCGGCGAAACCGCCGGCCTCCTCATGACGCACATGAACCCACTCGATCTCGCTGCGACGGATGGCGTCGGTGATGTAGTTCAGCGAATCGCCGGGAATGCCCCAGCAATGTTTGGCCCCGGCTTGCTGCAGAGTTTCGATAACGACTTCGGCGACTGTTTTGGCCATGATTGAATTCCTGATCAATGATTGGATTTGTTCAGTTTATCGCTGGTAACGCGTACGGAGCGCACGCGTCTATGCTGTCTTGGCGATAGGCAACGAAGAGTCCGCCATGAGGGATGAAAGCCCGGTCGGATGCGTTCCGGTTGGCGATCCCGTACGTTGCCGTACATACTAATTTCCCCGAATCGATAATGCTGGGATTAAATTGTTATAGGAACGTTTTATGGCCAAGCACCGCCCTTCAAGTCCCGGCGAACAGACCCGATCCGCCATCGAGACCGCAGACTCGGGCTATGTCCGCGTGCGCGGCGCGCGCGAGCACAATCTTCAAAACGTCGATGTCGACATCCCGCGCAACGCGCTGGTGGTGTTCACCGGCGTATCGGGTTCCGGCAAATCGTCGCTGGCTTTCGGCACCCTGTATGCGGAGGCGCAGCGGCGCTACCTGGAGTCGGTGTCGCCCTATGCCCGGCGCCTGTTCCATCAGATGGCGGTGCCGGAGGTCGACGCCATCGATGGTCTGCCGCCTGCCGTGGCGTTGCAGCAGCAGCGCGGCGCGCCGACGACCCGTTCATCGGTCGGCAGTGTCAGTACTTTATCGAATTCGCTGCGCATGCTGTACTCGCGCGCGGGCGACTATCCGCCCGGCCAGGAATTGCTGTATGCGGAATCGTTCTCGCCCAATACGCCGCAGGGCGCGTGTCCGCAGTGTCATGGACTGGGCAGGGTGTACGAGGCGACCGAGCGTTCGATGGTGCCGGACGACAGCCTGACGATACGCGAACGCGCCGTGGCGGCGTGGCCCACCGCCTGGCACGGACAGAATCTGCGCGATATCCTGGTGACGCTCGGCTACGACGTCGATACGCCATGGCGCGAGCTGCCCAAGAAACAGCGAGACTGGATTCTGTTCACCGACGAACAGCCCACCGTGCCGGTTTACGCCGGCCTGACGCCGGCCGAGGCGCGGCGCGCGCACAAGCGCAAGGAGACGCCGAGCTACCAGGGCACTTTCACCGGTGCGCGCAAATATGTGCTGCAAACGTTCGCCGGCACCGAAAGCGCGATCATGAAGAAACGCGTGTCCCAGTACCTGGTCGGTATGGATTGCCCGACCTGCGAGGGCAAGCGGTTGCGGCGGGAATCGCTGTCGGTGACGTTCCGCGGTCACGATATCACCGAGATCGGGCGCCTGCCTTTACAGCGGCTGGCGCAGTTGCTGGCGCCTTACGCGGAGGGGAAACCGCCGGCCGCCAAGACCAAGGCCAAGGCGAAGGACGCCGAACGCCATCCGGAGAAAGCGATCGTCACGCAGCGCATCGCCCAGGATCTGGTGGCGCGGCTCGCCGTGCTGCTGGACCTTGGATTGGGGTATCTGAGCCTCGAACGCGGCACGCCGACGTTGTCGCCCGGCGAACTGCAACGGCTTCGGTTGGCGACGCAGGTCCGTTCCAGCTTGTTCGGCGTGGTCTATGTGCTGGACGAACCGTCGGCCGGCCTGCATCCCGTCGATACCGAGGCGCTGTTGCGGGCATTGGACCGCCTCAAGGCGGCGGGAAACTCGCTGTTCGTCGTCGAGCATGCGCTGGATGTGATCCGGCACGCCGACTGGATCGTCGACGTCGGGCCGAAGGCCGGTCAGCAAGGTGGCCGCATACTGTATAGCGGCGCGCCGGATGGACTTGCCGACGTGGCCGAGTCGCGCACCGCGCGCCATCTGTTCGAGCGTGTCGAGCGTTCGCCGCGCGCGGTGCGCGCGCCGGCGGACTGGTTACGTTTGCGCGGTGTCGAGCGCAATAACCTGCATGGCGTGGACGCTGATTTTCCGCTGGGCGTGTTGACCAGCGTGAGCGGCGTTTCCGGCTCCGGAAAGTCCAGCCTCGTGAGTCAGGCGCTGGTTCAGCTGGTGCTGGCGCAGTTGGGACAAAGCGTGGCGGCCAGCGACGCCGACACCGATTTGGCCGAGGCGGCGCTGGACGATACGGGCGGCGGCGATGTGCGCGGCCGCGTCATAGAAGGCATGCACGGCGTGCGGCGCCTGGTGCAGGTCGACCAGCGGCCTATCGGAAGAACACCGCGTTCCAATCTGGCGACTTATACCGGTTTGTTCGATCATGTGCGCAAGCTGTTTGCGGCCACCAAGGCGGCACGCGCGCGGCATTACGACGCGGGGCGGTTCTCGTTCAATGTCGCCAAGGGCCGCTGCCCGAATTGCGCGGGCGAGGGGTTTGTCATGGTCGAATTGCTGTTCCTGCCGAGCGTGTATGCGCCTTGTCCGGAATGCGAGGGCGCGCGCTACAACCCGGATACGCTGGCGGTGCGCTACCGCGACCGCAATATCGCCGAGGTGTTGCGGATGACGGTGGACGCGGCGTGGGAGTTCTTCGCCGAAGAGGCGCCGCTGCGGCATGCGCTGGATGTGCTGCGCGCGGTGGGACTGGGCTATCTGCGGCTGGGCCAGCCGGCGACGGAGTTGTCCGGCGGCGAGGCGCAGCGCATCAAGCTGGCGACCGAGTTGCAGCGCGCCAGCCGCGGCGACACCTTGTACGTGCTGGACGAGCCGACGACGGGTTTGCATCCGTCGGACATCGAGTTGCTGATGACGCAGCTGCACGGGCTGGTGGACGCCGGCAACACCGTGGTGGTCGTCGAGCACAATATGCAGGTGTTGGCCGACAGCGATTGGGTGATCGACGTCGGCCCGGGCGCGGGCGAGGAGGGCGGTGCGATCGTTGCTGCAGGCCCGCCTGAGGCGTTGGCGAAGGACAAGCACAGCCGCACGGCGCCGTACCTGGCCCGTGCGCTTAAGGCATCCGCGGTTCGACGCTAATCCATCGCCCGTGATGTCGGCGTCAGCAGCAAGGTCGCGCAGTCTCCGGCCCTGCAGCCGTAACCGAGTATCTGCCCCCGGTCGTTGATGTCCGACGCATGTTCGACCGACCAACCCGATGCCGGATCGATCAGGGAATTGAGGTCCCGCATGACGCCGCCGCTGTAGATGAAGCCATGGGTCGGGGCGCCGGGGGCGGCGAGTAGCGACTCGCCCACGATCTGGTCGTGGGCGTTAATGCCTTGGGCGACGCTGAACGTGCCGCCAAGCGTGCCAAGATCCTGCATCATGCCATTGGCGTAAAGGAATGCATGGTAGAAGTTATCGGCTCTCTGGGCGAATCCGACGACGTGGCCGCGCTCGTTGTTGGCGGACGCAAAGCTGTAGGGGCCGCCCAGTGTGCCGAGGTCCCGCATGGCGCTCCCGTTATGGAGGAAGGCGTGTATGTCGCCTTCGGCGGTCATTGAGTTGCCAACGACATCGCCACGCGCGTTGATATCGTTTCCGACACTGAAGATGCCGCCAAGGGTTCCCAGGTCCATCATGACGCCGCGCGTGTAACGATAGGCGTGCCACGAGTCGCTGCTGGTGGCCGAGCCACCGGCGATTTGCCCGGCGTTGTTGATTCCTTGCGCGTCGGCACAGCAGCCCCCCAGCGTACCGATGTCGCGCATGGTGCCGTCCGAATAGAGAAATGCGCGCGACTCCCCTGCGCTGTTGTACGAGGCCCCTACGACCTGGCCTCGTTCGTTCAGGTCGGCGGAATAGCTGGAGTCGCCGCCCAGCGTGCCCAGTAGGGTGACATTGCCCCGATCGTACAATACCGCCTGTGTGGACCCACCGACGGGCATGTTGCCGGCGATCTGGGCTCGATTGTTGAGGGCAGTCGCATAGATGTTCGCCGCCGGCCCACGCACCGGGGTGATCTCATAGCGGGTCTGGGCCTGCGCGGCCCCCGCCAGCAACATCAGCATCGTTAGCGGCCACAGCGGCCGCATTTTGTTGGACAAGTAAGTCATGGTGTTTCTCCGGTGGAGGGTGGAATGGATCAGGCCAGCTCCACCAGCCTAATGGCTCACACCGGAACACGTCTGCGGCAGATCAAGCAAGCGATAGAGCCCGCCGTTGCTGGCCTGCCGCCTCGCGCGCAAGTTTTCGTTGGGGATACCCGGAGCCGGACAGCCGGCCCCGGGAAGACATCACTCGCAGCTGAAGCTGGCCGCATCCTCGATGTTGCCGCTGCCTTTGTACTTGGCCGCCTTCGGATACGGGCACAGCGGACGGGTGCGGTTGGCCGCCCAGCTGGCCGGCACGTCGGCATTGACGCCACCGGCGTTGCCGGCGCCGCGCACGCTGGCGATGACGTTGTCCGGCGCCTGGCCGCGTTCGACCCAGGCGACCAGCGGCGTCAGCATGTCGAACTGTTCCGCCGACGGGCCACCGGCGCAGTGGTTCATGCCGGGCACGCGGAAGAAGCGGGCGAAGTTCGAGGCGTCGCCGCCGTTGGCCGCGCGCAAGCCGTCATACCAGGCGGTGGTGTCGTCGCTGGAGAAGATCGGATCGGCGGTGCCGTGGTACACCATCATCTTGCCGCCACGGTTCTTCAAGGTGCCGAGGTTGGTCGGGTTGGGTGGCAGCATGAACGACAGCGCGCTTTCGGTATAGACGGCGGTGGTGGCGCCGACCCGCGCCAGCATGCTGTCGATACTGCCTGTCAGCGCGAACTGCGGTCCGTTGAAAGTCGCCAGGTTTTCCGGAGGCGCTTGCCAGATCAGTCCAACCGCGCCGGAATCGCGGGTCAGCGGGCTGTTGAACTTCCAGTCGGCCCAGCCGCCAGTCGAGATGCCGGCGTCGTATGGCCAGCTGGAATAGAACTTCGCGCCGGCGCTGGTGGTCGCGCCCGAGAACAGGCCCCCGATCGTGGTTTTTTGCGCCGCGCTCAGGCAGCTGCCGTCGCGCGCGCCAGTGCAGGTCGGCACGTCCCGATTGAGGTCGAAGGCCGCCTGGCACGCCTGCGTATTTTGAATCAGGCCGTCGGTGGCGCCATCCAGCGCGTCGCATTTCGCCAGAACGGCGTTCTCGACGGTGGTACGTTCGGCCTTGGTGAAGCCGGTCGACAAGTCGCCCGGCGTGGTGGCCAGCGAATTGTAGGCCTGTCCGCCGGCGATGTTGGCGATCGCCGCCAACGGCAGGCGGAAGCCTGGATTGCCGACCAGGAAACCGTCGTATTGATCGGCGATGCGCGCCGCCGCCACCATCGCGTGGCGGCCGCCGTTGGAGCAACCACCGAAGTAGGAGCGCGCCGGCGCCTTGCCGTAGGCAATCTGGATCAGGTTCTTGGCCATCGGCGTCAGCTTGCCGGCGGCCTGGTAACCGTAGTCGAGACGCGCTTGCGGATCGATGCCGAAGGCGGGATTGGGCGCGCCGTGGCCGGCGTCGGAACTGATGACGGCGAAGCCCATGTTGAGCGCGCTATCCAGCGGACCGCCACCGCCAACCTGGCCCGTGGCCGGCACGACCGAACCGTCCAGGCCGCCGTTGCCTTGATAGAAGAAGCGGCCGTTCCAGTTCAGGGGCAGGCGCATTTCGAAGCCGATCGCGTAGCGGGCGCCATCGACGGTGCTGACGCGATCGAACATGCGGCCGGTCACCTGGCAATGGGCCGGGATGGGTTTGCCGGCGACGCGCAAGGTACCGGCGGCAATGCTGTTGGCGGCCGTGATGGTGGTGTTGGCGAGCTGGATCCTGGTGACCAGATCGGTGCAGGACGGCAGCGCCGCCCCGGTGGCTGCCGCCAGGCGGGGCAGGCCGGTGCTGTCGATGCTGTCACCGCCGCCGCCCGCGCAAGCGCTCAGCAGCATGGCCGCCGCGATGGCGGTGGCGAGCGGAATCATCGGGGGTGTGGCTGGGTTGGTGTCGCGGCTTTTCATGCGAGTTGTCTCCTCTGTTCTTGCAAAGCGATGGACGCGCGGGTCCCGCGCAGCGTTCTGGTGGCTGCGTCGGGACCGGCTTGGGATACTGCGGGGTGGAGCGGGGTAAGGCTGACTACTAGTTCGGCATCACGTCCTTGATGGTGCTGATCGGCGCGTTGACCAGCTTGCCGTTGACCTTCTTGACTTCGCGCACGTACATGTTCTGGATGATATCGCGCGACGCCGGGTCGATGCTGATCGGACCGCGCGGGCTGTCCAGCTTCATGCTCGACAGTACCTTCATGGCGGTGTCGCCCGTGACGGTGCCGTTCAGCTTGCGGATGGTCTCGTACAGCATGGCCATCGTGTCATACGCGGCCACGGTGACGAAGGTCGGCGGACGGGCGTTCGGCAGGGCGGCGGCATAGGCGGTCAGGAAGGACTTGTTGGCCGCGTTGTCCAGCGCCGTCGAATAGTTCAGCACCGTGATGGCGCCGAGTGCGCGGTCGCCCAGCGCCTCCAGGGTCGGATGGTCGCTGGTCATGTCGCCCACGCCCAGGAACTTGATGCCGGCCTTGTCCAGGCCCTTGTCGCTGAAGGCCTTGAGCAGGGCGGTGCCGTCTTCGGCGCCGGGGGCGAAGAAGAACAAGGCGTCCGGCTTCTCGTCCTTGATGCGCTGGATGAATGGCGAGTAGTCGGGATTGGCCAGCGGCGCCCGCGACGAGCCAACCAGCTTGCCGCCGCCGGCCGTGAAGCCCTTGCCGAAGCGCGCTTCGGCGTCGATGCCGGTGCTGTAGTCGCTCACCAGCGTGTACACCTTGCCGACCTTGTTCTGGGCGGTCCAGGTGCCGAATGGCTCGGTCATCTGCTGCATCGTCATGCTGGTGCGCAGCATGTACGGCGACTTGGCGGTGATGCCGGTGGTGACGGCGTTCATGACGATCATCGGGATCTTGGCCTGGGTGGCAATCGGCGCCACCGCCAGCGCGCTAGGCGTCAGCGAGAAGCCGATCAGGAAGCTGACCTTGTCGCGGGAGATCAGCTCCTGGGCCGCGCGCTTGGACATGTCGGCGTTGGTGCCGCCGTCGTCGCGGTAGATGATCTCGATCTTTTTGCCGGCCACGGTGGCGCCGTTCTGCTGCATATAGGTCTTGATGCCATCCTCGAACGGCTTGCCGGTGTTGGCGAAAGGCCCGGTCAGCGCGGCGATGACGCCGACCTTGATAGTGTCCTGCGCCTGCGCCACGCCGATGTTCATGCCGATCAGGGCCACGCTGACGACCATGCCGATGTTGGCCAGTTTTTTAAGTTTCATTGCTTGTCTCCGTCTTTTTTAGTTTATGCCGCGATGATTACTTGTGGATCGGTGCCTTCATACAGTGCGTCGACCACGGCGGCCCGCCGCGTCAGCACCGCCGACTGGTTGATCGAACCCTTGTCGGTCATCTCGCGATGATCGACGGACGGCGGTTCGGGTAGTAACAGCAGCCGGTCGATGCGCATCGACGAACCGCTGGCGTCCTGGTTCAACAACTTGAGCAAGCGTTCGAAGCAGGCCCGTACCGGCGCGCTGGCCAGCACTTCGGCGGCGCCGGCGTCGGGGCCCAGCTCGGACAGCACCTGGCAATGCTCCATGCGCGGGAACAGCAGCAGGCCGATGGCGTTGCGGTCGATGCCGGTGACCACCGCGTCCAGCACATACGGCGCGGCCGCGCTGATCACTTTCGCGCGCAGCGGACCGACGCTGACGAAGGTGCCGGTACTGAGCTTGAAGTCCTCGGCGATGCGGCCGTCGAACATGAACCCCAGCTCCGGTTTTTCGGGATCGACGAAGCGCAGGGCGTCGCCGGTGCAGTAGTAGCCATCCTCGTCGAAGACGGCGGCGTTCAGGTCCGGCGCGCGCCAGTAACCGGGCATCACGTGCGGGCCGCTGAAGCGCGCTTCCAGCTTGTCGCCGAACGGCACCAGCTTGACTTTGCAGCCCGGCGCCGGCACGCCGACATAGCCGGCCTTGATGATGTTGCCGGTGCCGAAGGTGCACGATGGCGACGTCTCCGTCATGCCCAGCCCCGTGATGATGCGCACCGACTCGCCGGTTTCGGCAATGGCGGCGTTGTCCAGCCTATCCCACGCGGCCTGCGACAGGCCGGCCCCGGCGCACAAAAACAGTTTGACGCGCGAGAAGAAGTTGGCGCTCAATTTGGCGTCGGTCTTCATGGCGTCGGTCAGCATCTCGAACCCTTTCGGGATATTGAAATACATCGTCGGTGCGATCTCGCGCAGGTTCCGCAAGGTGGTCGGGAAGTCGCGCGGGGTCGGCTTGCCATCGTCCAGGTACAGGGTGCCGCCGTTATACAGCACGATGCCCACATTGTGGCTGCCGCCGAAGGTGTGGTTCCATGGCAGCCAATCCAGCAGCACCGGCGGTTCGTCGCCCATGAACGGGAAGGTTTGCAGCAGCATCTGCTGGTTGCTGCACAACATGCCGTGGGTGGTGGTGACGGCCTTCGGTTTTTTGATGGAGCCGGAGGTGAACAGGAACTTGGCTACGGTGTCGACGCCGACGGCGGCATGCGCCGCTTCGACGGTCGACGGTGCGACGTCGAGCAGCGACTGGAAGCTGCTGGACTGCTGACCGGGCACTTCGCCCTGGGCCAATATCAGTTCGGCGTCGGCCGGCATCACCGCCTTGATGGCGCGGCTGTAGGCGGCGCCGTCGCAGGCGAACAGCGCGCCGGGTGTCAGCTTGGCCAGCATTTCGGACAGCTTTGTGAAGTCGGTCGCCACCAGCGAGTACGAAGGCGACACCGGCGCATACGGAATGCCGGCGTACATCGCGCCCAGCGCGAGTTGGAAGTGTTCCAGGTCGTTACCGGACAGGATCACCAGCGGACGTTCGGCCGACAGGCCGCGATCGAGCAGCGCCTGGCCGATGCTGCGCGCGCGGCGCAGCACCTCGGCGTACGACAGTCGTATCCATTCGCCGTCGCCATCGGCCGCGCGGCGCGCGACCAGGGTGCGCTCTGGATGGGCGGCGGCGCCCGATTCAAGACGGTCGGTAAAGCGCGACGGGAACGCCTCCAGCGGCGTGACGGCGTCCACGTGCCACAGGCCGTCGGCCTGGTAGGCCGCGATCTGCGGATTGCCCAGCCTGACCGGGCGTCGCTTTGCCGTGCCGCTGGACTGCTCCGCGATCATCGTTTGATTCATGCGGAGCTCCTGTCAGATCGGGTAGTGGCGCGAGGTCGTCTGGATCGTGATCCAGCGCAGCTCCGTGAACTCGGCGATGGCCGCCTTGCCGCCGAAACGCCCGTAACCGCTGCCCTTGACGCCGCCGAACGGCATCTGCGCCTCATCGTGCACGGTCGGACCGTTGATGTGGCAGATGCCCGACTCGATGCGGCGCGCGACGGCCATGGCACGGCCGATGTCGCGGCTGAAGACCGCCGACGACAGGCCGTATTCGCTGTCGTTGGCCAGCGCGATGGCTTCCTCGTCGGTGTCGAAGCGCAGGATCGAGACGATCGGACCGAACGATTCTTCCTGATAGACCTTCATCTCCGGCGTGACGCCGTCGACGATGGCCGGCTGCATGATGTTGCCGACCACTTCCGCCGAGCTTTGGGTGACCTTGGCGCCGCGATCGCGGGCATCCTGCAGCATGGCGGCAACGCGGGTGGTGGCCGACGGATCGATCATGCCGGACAACGGGGCGTCGCTTTGCGCCGCCTTCAAGGTGGCGGTTTTGGCGGCCAGCTTTTCCAGGAAGGCCGGCGCCACTTTGTTGTCGACCAAAATGCGGTCGGCCGACATGCAGATCTGGCCCTGGTTGAAGAAGGCGCTGAACGCGGCCGCTTCGACGGCTTCGTCGAGGTCCGCGTCGTCCAGGATCAGCAGCGGGTTCTTGCCGCCCAGTTCCAACAGCACGGGTTTCAGGTGGCGGGCGCAATGCTGGGCGATGATGCGGCCCACATTGGTCGAACCGGTGAAGTTGACGCGGCGGACGGCCGGCGCGGCGATCAGGCGTTCCACCACCTGCGGCGCGTCCTGCGGCGCGTTGGTGATGACGTTGACGACGCCGGGCGCGAAGCCGGCTTCCTCGAACACGGTGCCGATCAGGCGATGCAGCGACGGGCACAATTCGGAAGCCTTGAGAATTACGGTATTGCCGCAAGCGAGCGGCATGGCGATGGCGCGGGTCCCCAGGATGATCGGGGCGTTCCACGGCGCCAGGCCGACCACCACGCCGCAGGCCTGGCGCAGGCCCATCGCCATCGAGCCGGGGACGTCGGATGGAATGACTTCGCCGCTGATCTGGGTGGTCATCGACGCCGCTTCACGCAGCATGTTGCCGGCCAGGGTGACGTTGAACTGATACCACATCGGGCTGCCGCCCGCTTCGGCGACGCCGCGCGCGACGAATTCGGCGCGGTATTTTTCCATCGTGTCGGCGGCTTTGAGCAGCAGGGCGCGGCGGGCGCCGGGCGCCATCGCCGACCAAGCGGGGAAGGCGTCCTGCGCGGCCTTCACGGCCCGGTCGACATCGGCCAGTTGCGCGGCGGCGGCGCGGGTAACCACCTCGCCGGTGGCGGGGCTGCGCCGTTCGAAGGTGGCATTGTCTTGGGCGGCGGCGCCTTGGCCGCCGATCAGCAGATCGGTATCAAACATGGTGGTCTCCTTTATTTTTGTTGTAGAGTTTAGCCGCGTTTGAAAGTCTGCAGACCTGGTTTGATCGTCTTATCGTCCAGGAACTGCTTGAGGCCTTGCGCGCGTCCTTTTTCCGGATCGCGGTAGTTGGATTGGTCGACCTTGGCGTACAGGTAGTCCTCGTTCTGGTCCCAATTGAGTTCGCGGCAGCGCTTGAAGCCGTTCTTGGCGATGCGCAGCACGGTCGGCGCCTTGGCCAGCAGTTTTTCGGCCAGCGCGATGACTTCGTCGCGCAGTTGGGCGCGCGGTACGCTCTTGTTGATCAGGCCCATGGCGGCTGCCTCCTGGCCGGTGAAGGTGTCGCCGGTCATGATGTAGTGCAGCGCCTGGCGGTGGCCCATGGTGTCGGCGACAGCTTTGCTGACCAGGTTACCGGGCGGGATGCCCCAGTTGATCTCGGACAGGCCGAACACCGCTTCGTCGGCGGCGATGGCCAGGTCGCAGGCGACCAGCGGCGAGAACGCGCCGCCGAAGCACCAGCCGTTGACCATGGCGATGGTCGGCTTGCTGTACATGCGCAGCAGCTTCCATTGCCACTGCGAGCAGTCGCGGCGCAGGCGCTCCTGGAAGATCTCCGGTTTGCCGTCGTTTTCGCGGAAGTACTCTTTCAGGTCCATGCCGGCGGTCCAGGCGTCACCGGCGCCGGTCAGTACGACCACTTGCGCTTCCTCGTCCAGTTCCAGCGTTTCCAGAACGTCGATCATCTCGCGGTTCAGGGTCGGGCTCATGGCGTTGCGCTTGTCGGGACGGTTCAGGGTGATCCAGCCGATACCTTTTTCAACATCGACTTTGACGGTTTCCCAGCGGGCTTCATATTTGGACATACAATGTGTCTCCTTTTAGTTGGCTAATCTTCAGACTAAGCTTTAGATTTAAGTATCAGGCTGCCTGATATGTGACTTATACTATACCCACCTCTTTTGTTTTACAAGAAAATTTTTATGGTCAAAGCAGATTTTTCCGATAGCACTAAACCATTGGGCCTGGCCTACCTGGTGGGGCGTCTCGATCACGTGTTGAACAAGCGCCTGCGCGATTGCTGCGCGCCGGCCGGCGTGACGGTGCCGCAGTACACGGCGTTGTCGGTGTTCCGGGCGCAGGGCGCGTTATCGAACGCGCAGCTGGCGGTGCGGACGATGGTGTCGCCGCAGTCGGCCAACGAGATGGTGAAGTCGATCGAGGCGAAGGGTTGGATCGAGCGCACGCCCGATCCGTCGCATGGCCGCATCATCCAGATCCAGCTGACCGAGGCCGGTCACGCGATCCTGGCGCAGTGCGACGGCAAGGTGCGGGAAGTCGAGATGCAGATGTTCCCCGATATGGACCATGAGGAGCGCGTGCGCTTGCATGGACTGCTGCGCGGCGCAGTGAGGGCGCTTAGCCTCGAAGGTATTTGAACCGGTTCGTCACTGGCGCCGGGGCCACACGCTTTCCATCAACGGCTTGACGCTCAAACCGTGGACCACAATCGACAGCATGATGACGAACAGCGAAATGTGCGTCAGCCGCTGCGCCAAGTCCGGCGGCAAACCCTGTTCGATCGCATACATCAGATAGTAGATCGAACCGATGCCGCGCACGCCGAACCACGCGGTCATCGAGCGCAGCCGCATGCTGGTGTCGCTGCCGGCCAAGCCGAGGAACACGCTGGCCGGCCGCGCGATGAAGAACAGGAAGACCGCCATCCAGACGGCATCCCAATCCAGGTTATGCAGCGAGATCATGCCGCCCAGTAGCAGCACCAGGGTGAGCTCCGACAACCGCTCCAGGTGCTCCTTGAAGACCAGCGACTCGGTGCTGACGGTCAGCGGCACTTCGTGTGTCTCGCTGGTCCTGGCGGCGGCCGATTTCGCCACGTCCTGCTCCAGCAAGCCTTGCCTGTCCTTGGGCGCGCCGGCCAGCACCAACTCGGTCTGGCGCAGCGCCACGGCGGCGAAGAACACCGCCAGGAAGCCCCACGCGTGTATCAGGCTGGAGACGCCGTAGACCACGGCGATCAAGCCCAGTCCGACCAGATCGTCCATGATTTCATGCTGCGGCTTGATGATGCGCAGGCGCCAGCCCAGGCGCGCCGTCAGCGCGCCGCCCAGGTAGCCCACCGCGATCGCCGCGCCCGAGGCCCAGACCACGTCGACGAGGAACCAGCGCCAGTGATAAGCGCCGGTGTCGTCGCCCATGCCCAGCATCGCCAGGCCGAGGAACACGAAGGGGAAGGCGCTGCCATCGTTCATGCCGGCTTCGCAGGTAAGCGTGAAACGTAGTTGGTCCTTGTCGCCGGCGTGTCGGACCTGGACGTCGGTGGCCAGCACCGGATCGGTCGGCGCCAGGACGCCGCCCAGCAGGATGCCGGCGCCTAGCGGCAGGCCGAGGACGAAGTAACCGAAGGCCGCGACCAGCGCCACCGTCAACGTCATCGACACCCAGGCAAGGCGCAACGGGGCGTCCCAATGGCGCAGCTTGAACGGTACGGGCATCTTGATCCCGGCAGAGAAAAGTGAGATCAGGATAGCGATCTCGGTCAGCACCTCCAGCAGATCCGATTGCAGCATCGGATCGAAGTCGAGAATGTTGAACACCGTGGGGCCGAGCAGAATGCCGAAGCCGAGATAGACCATCGCCGACGTGAACGGCGAGCGCGAGATGGTGGTCGCGGCCAGGCCGCGCGCCAGCATCAGCAGGCCGACCAGCAGGAACCAATGATTGGTGTTCACGCGGTTTCCTTGGTGGCGGTGGAGTGACGAGGGTTCTTCACCGGGTCTGGTTGGGGAACTGGCGCAGGGTGTTCAACTCGCGGCCGGAGGTCATGAATTCGCCGTCGCCCCGGTAGTGCAGGGTTTTCGGCAGCTTGGGGGAGGTGGCCACATGCGCCCGCACGATCTCCCAGACGAATAGCGGGTGATTGGGATTGGGGTGGGCGTTGGCCAGGCGGCATTCGAAGCTGGCGTAGCATTCGGCGATCATCGGCGCAGCGACATCGGTCGCGGCTTCCTTCGTCAGCCCGAAGAGGCCGAATTTGTCGGTGTCGGCGCCGCTGCAGTTGCCGATGCCGATCACCTGCTCCAGCAGGTCGGCGGTTGGCAGATTGATCACGCATTCCTTGCTGTGGGTGACCATGTCGTAGCTGTGGTTGCTTTCGTCGATGTAGCAGCCGAACAGGGCGGGCGAAAAGCCGATCATCATGTGCCAGCCCATGGTCATGATGTTGGTTTGGTCTTGCCAGGCGGAGGTGACGAGCACGACGGGGCCGGGCTCGAGCAGACGCCGGGTGTTGGCTGGATCGAAAGGTTGCTTGCGGTATTTTTTCATTCGTGGCGATACTCCTGCGGTCAGGATAGGAATATTGCCGGGGAATGTCTGTGGGATAGGGCACATGTGCGCGAATTGGCGCTGGTGCCGGAGAAGATTGGCACGTGACCTGGATGTCGCCACGGTTCCACGTAGGGCGGATTAGGCGGAACGCCGTAATCGGCCATGCATGCGCCGTTGTCGGCCCATACATGGCCGATTACGCTTCGCTAATCCGCCCTACGTGTTTTAGATGATTCGTGCGGGGCTTGGCCGCCGCATTGTTACGGTGCTGTTCGTGCTTACAACGCCGGTGGCACGCTTTTCTCGCCCCACCATTTGCGGTAATTGACGGCGTACTCGCCCGTCTTGACGTAATCGGAGACGAACCCGTTGACGAACTTGAGCAGTTCCGGATCGCCCTTGGCCATGGCGATGCCGATCGGCGTCTGGCCGTAGATGCCCGGCAGGACTTCCAGCTGGTCGTTCTTGCTGGCGAGGTAGTCGAGCAGCGACGAGTCCTCGATCCCGGCATCCACGCGCTTTTGCTTGAGCAGCAGCACCCCGTCCGGCGCGAAATTGTCGGTATAGACAAACGCCGCCTGCGGCGCCGATTGCTTCAGGAATGCGTCTGCCGTGGTGCCGCGACCGACCACCACGCGCTTGCCTTTGAGGTCGGCCAGCGTCTTGATGCCGGCGCTTTTCTGCACGATCACGCGCAGCCCCGCCATGTTGTAAGGTTTTGAAAAGTCGACCACGCGCGCGCGCTGCGGCGTGATCGATACATTGGCCACCACCAGGTCCAGCTGCTTTGACATCAGCATCGAGATGCGCGCATCCGATGACACGTCCGAGAACCGCACCGGCACGCCGAGCTTCGTGGCGAGCTGCGTGGCCACATCGACGTCATACCCGACCGGTTCATTCTTCCCATTGCGGAATCCAACCGGCTCGCCACCGAGCGAGACGCCGATCCGCACGTAGCCGCGCGCCTTGATCTCCTCGATGCGGCCGGCCACGGCGGAACCGGCGATCATGGTTAAGACAGCGATGGCGGCGATGCGTTTCAATTGCGGCATGTTGACTCCCTTTTCAGCTTATTTAGTTTCTGCGGCACTGGCGAGGCGCAGTTCCGGCGCCGCCATGCGTTCGTCCCAGTACCAGTAACGTATCTCTTCATCGCAGCGGAAGCTGAAGACCTTGTGATTGCCCACCGCGTCCATGGCGTGGATGACCACTCCGGCGAGGAAGCCTGTCTTCAACTCGCCCAGTTCCTCCACCGCCAGCTTGACGGCGTCGTCGAGCGAATGCCCGAGCCTTAGCGCCAGCACGATGCTGCGCGAAGTCCCGCAGCGCATCGTCATCTCGCCGGTGTGGGTGCATGCGGCGGCGCCGTACCGGCTGTCGGCGTAGAACCCGGCGCCGACGATGGGCGAGTCGCCCAGCCGACCCGGATATTTCCATGCCCAGCCGGAGGTCGACGTGACCACGCCCAGTCCCCGCGAGGCGTCGCGCGCGAGGAATACGGTGGTGTCGCGCACCCGTTCCGGGTCGGTGATGGTGTTGCTGAGCGGAGCGAGGGGAATGTCCGGGAAGGCGGCCAGCTGCTCCGGCGTCATTTCCTTTTGCAGGCGTTCCCACCATACGCGCTTGCTGTCCGGGTGCAGCGTCTCGTCGAGCGCGAATCCGCGCTCGGTGGCGAAGCGGCGCGCGCCGGCGCCAGTCAGCATCACGTGCGGCAGGTGCTTCATGACTTCGTGCGCGAGCGCGGACACCGGCAACGTGGCCGGCACGGCGCCGACCGCGCCGACGTCGCGCGTGGTGCCGTCCATGACGCCGGCGTCGAACTCCATCTCCCCCAGCATATTGGGCCAGCCGCCGTAGCCGACGCTGCGCACCTTGGCTTCGCGTTCGACCTTGGCGATGCCGGCGATCATGGCGTCGATGCCGGCACCGTCTTGTTTGAGCAGGTCGACGGTGGTGTCGAATCCGGGCCAGGCCTCGGCGTTGGCAAGCAGCATTTTCATCAATGGTCTTTCTTCATCTTGGAGAGGAATTGGGCGATGCGCGGGTGCGCCAGTCCGCCGTCGGCGGCGAAGAATTCGGCCGTCGGCAAGTCGGCCAGCAGGCGGCCCTGTTCTAGGAATACGATGCGGCTGGAGATCTGGCGCGCGAAGTCGATTTCGTGGGTGACGAACAGCATCGTCGTGCCGGCGGCGGCCAGTTTGGCGAGGATGTCCAGCACCTCGGCGGTCATCTCGGGATCGAGCGCGCTGGTGACTTCGTCGAGCAGCAGGTAGCGCGGCTTCATGGCGAGCGCGCGGCAGATGCCGACGCGCTGGCGTTGGCCGCCGGATAACTGCGCGGGGTAGGCGTCCGCGCGGTCCGACAGACCGACGGAGGCGAGCAGCTCGCGTCCGGCGTCTTCGGCCTCGCGCCGTGGCACCTTCAGCACCTCGATCGGCGCCAGTGTGATGTTTTGCAGCGCCGTCATGTGCGGGTACAGGTGGAACAACTGGAACACGGTGCCCGAGCAGCGGCGCGCCTGTTGCAGTTGTTTGGGATCGTCGACGCGGAAGCCGTCGATGGAGATGCTGCCCTTGTCCAGCTTCTCCAACCCGTTGATGCAGCGGATCAGCGTGGATTTGCCCGAACCGCTGGCGCCCAGTATGGAGACCACTTCGCCCGGCGCGACCCGCAGATTTACGCCATCGAGCACCCTGGTCTGGCCGAAGCTTTTGCCGACGCCTTCGATCTGAATCATGCTACAGGCCTTTCCATTGGCTGTGGGCGCGCAGCCGGGTTTCCAGACGCGCGCAGGTGGTGGCGATCAGTTTGGCCATCAGGTAGTACAGCAGGCCGACCACCGTCCAGACGATAAACGGCTTGAGCGTACGCAGGTTCAGGATGGCGCCGATCTTGGTCAGATCGAGCACGCCGATCACCGAGATCAGCGACGTCACCTGCAGCTGGTTGACCAGCAATCCGGTCAGCGGTCCGAGGCCGAAGGCGGCCGCCTGCGGCGCGACGACCTTGCGCAGGATTTGCCAGCGGCTCAAGCCGAACACGCGCGCCGTTTCGAGCTGTTCGCGGCCTATCGATTCGATCGCGGAGACGGCGATCACGTAGATGAACGCCGCCGTGTTGCCGGACAAGGTGATGACGGCTGCCTGCACCGGCGTGATGTCGGTCTCCAGCAGCACCGGCAGGCCGAAGAAGACGAGGAACAGCTGCACCAGCACCGGCGAGTTTTTCAGCAGTTCCGCCACGGCGGCGAAGAAGGGCGCCAGCACCGGCGTGCGGTAGTAGCGCAGCACCGCCCAGCTCGAGCCAATAAGCAGGCCAATCAACGTGGTGGCGACGAATAGCGCGACCGACACGCCCGCGCCTTGCAGCAGCAACAGGATGTCGTGGGCGGTGAAGTCGGTATAGCGCATCAGTTGGCACCGAGCGCGCGTTCGCGGTTAAGGCGGCGGTGCAGGGCGCCCGCCGTCAGCGAGACCAGATAGGTCAGCGTGACGTAAGCCACCAGCAGCAGGGCGTAGACTTCGAACGGCGCGAAGGTGTCGGCGGCGACGATCTTTGCGGCGCCCGTCAGCTCGTTGAGGGTGATGGCGGACAGGATGGACGACGTCAGGATCAGGTTGACGAACACGGAACCGAGCGGCCGCACCGATGTGCGCAAGGCGATCGGCAGCACGATCTTTTGATAGATGACGCGGCGCGACAGGCCGCTGACCTGGGCCGCTTCGATCACGCCGGGATCGATCGCCAGGATGCCGGATCGGATAACGTCGGAGGTGAATGCGCCACCGGCCAGCGACAGCGCCAGCACGCCGGTGCTGAAGGCGTCGAGCTCAATGCCGATTTCCGGCAGACCGTAGAACAGGAAGAACAGCTGGACGATGAAAGGGACGTTGCGGAAGATGTCGACGTAGATGTCGGCAAAACGGCGCGGCAGCGGGGTGGCCGAGGCGCGCAGCAGGGCGACCACCACACCCAGCGCCAGGCCGCCGGCCAGGGCGAGCGCGCAAGCGAGCGCCGTCAGACGTGCGCCGGCCGCGAGGTCGGGGAGATAGGGCGCGAGGAGCGTGGGGTCGAACGTCAAATAGTGAGCTCCAACCTGAAAAGCGCAATCGGTTTCACATCAATAGTCACGAGTGTCACACAAAGCGGGGCACGTTTCAAGCGCGGCCGTTCGGTGCGTAAGCACATTATTTGGCGTCCAGCGCGGCTCTCAGCGCCGCCACCCGTGCCGCGCTGGTTTGCCGCCGCGCGCCGGTGTCGAAGCCGAAGGCCAGGACCGGCGGCGTGCTGGCCGCCACCGGCGCCGAACAGGATGCGTGCACTTCCCGCACCGGCAGCTTGAAAAGCAGCCTGTCGACGTTGTCGGCGCTGATGCCGGCGCCGGGCATGATGGTGATGCGGTCGCCGGCGGCGTCGAAGCAGCGCTGCAAACCATTCAGACCCTCCAACGCCCGGGGCGCGCCGCCCGACGTGAGGATGCGCGCGAAACCCAGGTCGATGGCCAGCCGGGTCGCTGCCGCGAGGTCGGGGCACAGGTCGATGGCCCGGTGCAGCGTGCTTTCCAGCCCGTGGTCGCGCGCGCGCCGCACTAGACGTTCCAAGGTTTGGTGATCCAGTTCGCCGTTGCGCAGCGAGGCGCCGAGCACCACGCCTTGCAGGCCGATGGCGGCCACCGCGTCGATCTCATTGAGCATCAACTGGATCTCGACGTCGTCGAAACAGAAGTCGCCGCCGCGCGGACGGATCATCGCCACCACCGGCAGCGGACTGGCCGCCGCCACGCGCAGCAGGCCGGAAGTGGGCGTCAGGCCGCCGACTTCCAATGCGCCGCATAGCTCGATGCGGTCGGCGCCGCCCGCGATCGCGGCCGACAGGCCTTCGACGTTGTCGACGCAGACTTCCAGCGTGATGGCGGCGGCGGGATTGGTCATGGTTGTTTTCTCGATTCGGCGAGCCCCAGCCAGGCGGCGCCGATCAATCCCGGCTCGGCGCCGGACTGCCCTTGCACGATGATGGCGGCGCCGGTCTTGCGCAGGATGCGCGCGCGCACCGCCTGATCGAGCATGGCAATCAACGGCGCGCTGTTGGACAGGCCGCCGCCGACCGGCAGCACCGACGCGCCGATGGTGTTGACCAGCATCGCCAGCGGGCCGGAGAGAATGTCGACGAAGCAGTCGATGGTGCGGGCGGCATTGGCGTCGCCTTCCTGCCACGCGTCGATGATTTGACGGCTGTCGAGCGGTGAGATGCCGGGATGGAGGGCGGCGTGCACCCGTTCGAGTCCGCGCGCACCGCCGATGGCGTCCAGGCAGCCGGTCTGGCCGCAGCCGCAAGCGAAGCGCGGGATCGCTTGCGGCGGCGTGCCGGCGAAGTGGGGCGCAACCGGGCCGTGTCCCCATTCGCCGGCGAAGCCGCCAGGCCCGCCGATCAGACGGCCGTCGATCACCAGGCCGCCGCCGACGCCGGTGCCGAGGATCAGGCCGAAGACGTTGGCGTGGCCGCGTCCGGCGCCGGCCTGCGCCTCGGCCAGCGCGAAGCAGTCGGCGTCGTTGGCGATCCACACCGGGAGTTTCAATTCGGCGGCGAGGTCGGTGGCCAGGGTGCGGCCGTCGATGCAGGGGATGTTGGCGCATTTGATGCGGCCGTCGGCGGGGTCGATGACGCCGGCGATGGAGATCGCCACGCCGCGCGACGGCCCGCCGGCGGCGATCAGCTCTTTCATGGCGGCGCTGAAAGCGGCAAAGTCGTGCGCGGGTGTGGGAACGCGGCGCAGCTCGCCAATTTGGCCGTCGGCGCCGGCGGCGGCGGATTTGATGGCGCTGCCACCGATGTCAAAGCAAGTGATCATGGATAAAGGCCTGAGCGTTGAGGAAACACGTAGGGCGGATTAGGCGGAACGCCGTAATCGGCCATCGATGCGCCGCTGGCAGCGCATGCATGGCCGATTACGCTGCGCTGATCCGCCCTACGTGATGACGTCAGGATGCACGTTTCGTTGGCGTTTGACAATAGCCGCTCAGAACAACGTCACGATGAAATGGATCACAACCCCAACCAATCCACCGACCAGGGTGCCGTTGATACGAATGAACTGCAAGTCGCGCCCGATCGACAGTTCGATGCGGTTGCTCATTTCCTCCTTGGTCCAGGTAGCCAGTTGTGCCTCGATGAACAGGCCCACCTCGCCGCGATACTTTTTGACCAGCTGCGCGCTGCCGGCCTCGATCGCACGATTCAAGCTGTCTCCCACCGCAGGATTGTCGGTCAATAGCTTGCCGGCGTTTTCCACCAGCCGCCGGGCGCTGGCGGGAATGCTCGGCGTTTCGCTGTGCAGGTCGGCCAGCAGCCGTGCCCGCAAGGTATCCCAAATGCCGTCGAACAGGTCCTGCACCGTGTCGCTGGTCAGCGCCTGCTGTTGATAGCGGCCGATGGCCTCCTGCCAGGCCGGATCGCCCTTGAGCCGCAGCGCGCTGTTGGCGATCCACACGCCCAGCCGCTGGCGCAGCTCGTGCGAGCGGTCCAGCCGCATCTCCGCCACTTTCTCGGTGGTCGAACGAATAATCCTGGGCATGGCCTTGCGCAACGCATATTTGAGCACCGAGCTTTCCGTGTTGACGGCGCTTTGCACCATCGCTTCGATGGTCGGGTGGTTGGCCGGATCGGACAGGTAGACGACGAACTGGTCGAGGGCCGCGTCCACCAACTGTTGCGGCTGGTCTTCGGCGACCAGCGCTTCCACACAATCGCCTGCCAGTCCGGACAGGTCGATGCGCGCCAGTTCGCGCGTGGCGACCTCGCGCAGCATGCGGCGGATCTTGTCGTGGTCGGCCATTTGCAGCAGCCTTTCCAGCGCCGGCCCGACCCAGGCGCTTAGTTGCGCGGCGTTGGTCTGCATGTAGCGGCCGGCGCGGCCGGCGATATCGACTTGGCGGATGCGCTGGGCAATGCCTTCCTCGGTGATGAAGTGGTTTTCGACAAAGTTGCCCAGGCTTTTGCCGATGCTGTCCTTGCTGTTGGGGATGATGGCGGTGTGCCACAGCGGAATGCCGAGCGGATGGCGGAACAGCGCCGTGACGGCGAACCAGTCGGCGATGGCGCCGATCATGGCCGCCTCGGAGAACGCCTCCAGATAGCCCCAGGCCGGATGGCCGCCGTGTTGCGAGCGCGCCAGCGCGAACAGCAGGGCGGCGAGCACCAGCAAACCCAGCGCGACCGCCTGCATGGTGCGCAGCCGGGCGCGCTTGATGGCGTCCTCGGTGTCGTCCAGTTGGCGGATGATGTCGATATCACGTTTCATGCGATTCGCTTCTGATAAAATTCTCCTTGATGATACATAACAACTCTACGGTTTCCGGCGTGACGCTCGGCAGGGCGGAACTTGAACAGCACCTGTCGCAATCGGTCCGCCATTTCGATGGCTGCGCCTTCGACGACGCCGATCTGTCGCGGCTCGATTTGCAGGGCTGCACCTTCGAACGCTGCACTTTTCTTGGCTCCACATTGTTCGCTTGCAAGCTGGCCCGCAGCATCTGGCTGCGTTGCCGGGCAGGGGGCGCCGATTTCGAATCGGTCGACGCCGTCGACGCGCGTTTCGAAGGCTGCGACCTGAACAACACCAAGTGGCGGCGCGCCAAGCTGCCATCGGCATCGTATCGCGGCTGCAAGCTGACCGGCGCCTCGTTCGAGGAGGTGTCGCATCTGGGCATACATTTCGAGGAGAGCCTGCTGGTCGGCGCCGACATGCGCGGCTTTTCCTTCCGCAAGGCGACGTTGAAGGAGCTGGACCTGTCCGACGCCTATCTGGCCGGTTGCGATTTCCGCGACACCGTCTTTGAAGGGGGCAGCCTGCGCAACGCGGTGTTGAAGCTGGCCAAGTTCCAGGGCGCGGACCTTCGCGGCACCGATATCGAGGGTGTGAAATTGGCCGACGCCGGAATGTTCAAGGGAGCGGTCATTTCGCATGCCCAGGCGGCCAGTTTTCTGCGGGAACTAGGATTTATCGTCAGCTAGCGCTGAAAAGCACATCCGTGCATTTCAGCATGCAAGGCTAAAGGCGCAAAAAAACAACTCCCAAAAAACTTGACTTGTCATATGCCTTGCTTATGAGATATGATTTCTCCAAAGAAATCTTTGACCCGATCCAAGGTCGCTAGACTCTTCAAAACCGCCCCGATACTGCCGGGGCGTTCCTTTAAGTCATTTTAAATCAATGGCTTACTTCGGTGGCGCCATGCTTCCCCCGGGCGTAGTTCTGTTTCAGCAAACAGTCCCAACGATCGCACCAGACAGTCCAAATAAGTTATACGACATCTGACCAGTTACAAAATAATCAAGCGTCTGATTATTTCGGAGCGTCAAGAATTCGTTAGCCCTGGCTGCTAGTCTTAATTTTCATTCTGACATCGTTGCGAATGATAAAAGCGGCCCATTTAAGGGCCCGAAACTAGACCATTCTGGAGACACCCATGACCACAAGAATTACTGTAATGTGCGCCGCGCTCGCGGCGTTGTTCTCGACCGGCGCGCTGGCCGCCGACGCCACCCTCGACAAAGCGCCGACAACCGGCTGGGCCGGCACCAACGGCGGCACCACCGGCGGGGCGGCCGCCCCGTCCACCGCGATCTACAAGGTGAGCTCGGCGGCTCAACTGATGGCCGCGCTTAAGGCGCAGGGCGATAATCCGAAGATCATCAAACTGTACGGCACCATCGATCCCACCGCGGCCGATAACGGCGGCCCGTACAAAAGCGTGGCCGATCAAAAGGCGCGCCTGGAGATCAAACTGGGTAGCAACACGACCCTGATCGGCGTGGGTGGCGACGCCAAGCTGGTCAACGCCAATCTGGTCATCAGCGGCAAGAAGAACGTCATCATCCGTAACCTGAATATCAATCTGCCGTGTGATTTGTTCCCGGTGTGGGACCCGAACGATGGCAGCGCCGGCAACTGGAATTCGGAGTATGACGGCGTCACCATCTTGTCCTCGACCAACGTCTGGGTTGACCACAATGTCTTCACCGACGCCCCCAAGACGGACGACAAGCTGCCGATCGAGAACGGCAAGATCAAGCAGTGCCACGACGGCGCGCTCGACGTCAAGAACGCTTCGGACTTCGTGACCGTGTCGAACAATCGTTTCGAGCTGCACGAGAAGAACAACCTGGTTGGTTCGAGCGATGACAGGACCACGGACGATGGCCATCTGACGGTGACCTTCAACAACAACCACTATCTGAACATTGGCGAGCGCGCGCCGCGTGTGCGCTTCGGCAAGGTGCACATCTATAACAATTACTTCCAGGGTTCGCGCACCCACGCGATCTACAAGCACCAGTACAGCATCGGCGTCGCCTACAAGGCCAAGATCATATCGAGCAACAACGCGTTCGAGATCGCCGGCGCCAGCAGCTGCCCGGACATCGTCAAGAATCCCGGCTCGTCCAGCAAACCTGGCGCGATCACCGACACCGGCTCGCTGTTGAACGGCAACGCGCTGAATGTGGCCGGCGCATGCAGCCAGAGCAACGCGGTCGGCTGGACGGTGCCTTACAGCGTCTCGCCGATGGCGGCGTCGGCGGTGAAAGCCTCCGTGCTGAGCAACGCGGGGACGGGCAAGCTGACCGTCAACTAAAACTATTCGAAGCAATCCACGCCCCGCGATCACAGGGGCGTTCCCCTTAGCCTGTTCGAGGCTACCACGGTGGCGCCAAGATTTCTCCCCGGGCGCGGTTCTGTTGCAGTTGTTCATTTCAAGTGGCCCTTTTGAAGGCCCGTAACTAACCCGTTTGGAGACAAAAATCATGGCACCAAAATATTCCGTAATGTGTGCGGCGCTCGCAGCGCTGTTTTCAACCAGCGCCCAGGCCGTCGATTGGCCGAGCGGTTTTTCGAAGTGCGCCGACGAGGGTGGCACTTGCAAGGCCGGCGCCAGCAGCCGGCAAGTGTCCTTCGGCCTGAAGGACAAGTGGGTGATCAAAACCTTGTCCGGCGACATCGCTTGCACCACGGCGACCTTCGGCGCCGATCCGAATCCAGGCATTAGCGAGAAGTGCGCGGTCGGTCCGCTGTCGTCGACGCCGACCCCAACTCCAACGCCAACACCGACGCCTACCCCGACGCCGACGCCAACTCCCACCCCAACGCCGACACCGACACCTACGCCAACTCCGGGCGACGCCACGTACCAATCGGCGCCTGCATCGGGCTGGGCCGGCACCAACGGCGGCACCACCGGCGGCGCGGCCGCGCCATCCACGGCGATCTACAAGGTGAGCTCTGCCTCGCAGCTGATGGCGGCGATCAAGGCCCAGGGCGACAATCCGAAGATCATCAAGCTGTACGGCACCATCGATCCGACCTCGTCGGACAACGGCGGCCCATACTCCAGCAAGGAAGACCAGGCCTTGCGGCTGCAGATCAAGCTGGGCAGCAACACCACCTTGATCGGCGTGGGCAGCGATGCCAAGCTCGTGAATGCCAACCTGGTGATCAACGGCAAAAAGAACGTCATCGTGCGCAACTTGAACATCAGCCTGCCATGCGACAAATATCCACTGTGGGACCCGGAAGACGGCGCCAACGGCAACTGGAACTCGGAGTATGACGGCATCACCATCCTGGCGTCGACCAATGTCTGGGTCGACCACAACGTCTTCACCGACGCGCCCAAGACCGATGACCAGTTACCGATCGAGAACGGCATGCTCAAGCAATGCCACGACGGCGCGCTGGACGTCAAGAACGCCTCGGACTATGTGACGGTCTCGAACAACCGCTTCGAGTTGCACGCGAAGAACAACCTGGTGGGATCTTCCGATAGCCGGACCACGGACGACGGCCATTTGACGGTTACCTTCAACAACAACCACTACCTGAACATAAGCGACCGCGCGCCGCGTGTGCGTTTCGGTAAGGTTCACGTGTACAACAACTACTTCGAGGGTTCGCGCAGCCATCCGGTGTACAAGCATCAGTACAGCCTTGGCGTGGCCTATAAGGCGAAGATGATCTCGACCAACAACGCGTTTGAGATCGCCGGGGCGAGCAGCTGCCCGGATATCGTCAAGAATCCAGGCTCGTCGAGTATGACCGGCGCGATTGTCGATACGGGATCGTTGTTGAACGGCAGCGCGTTGAATGTGGCGGGTGCGTGCAGCTTTAGTAACGCGGTCGGCTGGACCGTGCCGTATTCGTATTCGCCGTTGGGGGCGTCGGCGGTGAAGGCGTCGGTGCTGAGTAACGCGGGGACGGGGAAATTAACCGTCAATTAAAGCGGGAGAGTCGATAGAAAAAATCCGGCGCGACCTGGTGGTCGCGCCGGATTTTTTGCGTCACGCGTTGCGGATGTTCGGTTATGGATGGGCTGACAACGGCTCGTAGATGGCGGATTACGCTTCGCTAATCCGCCCTACGTATTTCAGAATAATGCTTAATTCCCTGGCCGCGTTCGCGTTCCTTCAGAATAACGCTTGATTCCCTGGCCGCGTCGCGTTCCTTCGGAATAACGTTGATTCCCCGACCGCGTTCGCGTTCCTTGGAATAACGTTTGATTCCCTGGCGGCATTCGCGTTCCAACGGTTCCACGTAGGGCGGATTAGGCGGTACGCCGTAATCCGCCACGAGCCGCCAACAGCGTATCTAGTTCATCGCCGAATGCTTGCGCGCATAACCGAAGTAGATCAGCAACCCGATCGCCATCCAGATAATGAACGCGACCCAGGTATGCCAGCTCAGGTAAGTCATCAGCATGACGCAGAAGATCACCGCCAGCGCCGGAATCACCGGCACGCCGGGGCAACGGAACGCGCGCTTGAGATCAGGACGCTTCTTGCGCAGGATAACCACGGCAATCGCCACCAGGCTGAACGCGGCCAGGGTACCGATATTGATCAGCTCAGTCAGAATATTCAGCGGCACGACGGCGGCGATCAGGCCGAACACAATACCCACCAGCCAGGTCGCGAAGAACGGCGTATGGAAACGCGGATGCACCGTCGACAGACGCTTCGGCAGCAGGCCGTCGCGCGACATGGCGTAGATCACGCGGGTCTGGCCATAGGCCATCACCAGAATCACGGTGGTCATGCCGAGAATGGCGCCGAGGTCGACAAACGCGGCGACCCAGTTCTCACCGGCGTACTTGAGCGCCAGGGTGACCGGGTGGTCGACGCCGAGGAATTGCTGATAGGGCACGATACCGGTCATGATCGCCGACACGATCACATACAGGATGGTGCAGGCGGCCAGCGAGCCGATGATGCCGATCGGCAGGTCGCGTTCGGGACGCTTGACTTCCTCCGCGGCCGACGTCACCGCGTCGAAGCCGATGAAGGCGAAGAACACCAGCGCGGCCGCGCTCAGCATGCCGTTATAGCCGTAAGGCATGAAGGGCTGCCAGTTGACCGGCTGCACGTGGCGCGAGCCGACGGCGATGAACAGCAGCACCACGCCGACCTTGATGGCGACCATGATGTTGTTCAGGCGGGCCGATTCGCGCACGCCCCAGCTCAGCATGGCCGTCAGCACCAGCATGATGCAAAGCGCCGGCAGGTTGATCCAGGTGGTGACGCCGGGTACGGCGCCCGGGGCGGCCGTCAGCACCGTCGGCAGCTGCCAGCCGAAGCCGGCGATCAGCGATTGGAAGTAGCCGGACCAGCCGACCGAGACGGCCGACGTGGCCAGTCCGTACTCGAGCAGCAAGTCCCAGCCGATCATCCAGGCGGCCAGTTCGCCCAGGGTTGCGTAGGTGTAGGTGTAGATCGAGCCGGCGACCGGCACGGTGGAGGCGAATTCGGCATAGCACAGCGCGGCGAAGCCGCATGCGACGGCGGCGACGATGAACGACAAGGTCAGGGCGGGGCCGGCGGTGACGGCGCCGGTGCCGGTCAGCACGAAAATGCCGGTGCCGACGATGGCGCCTATGCCCATCAATATCAGGTCGAAGGGACCTAGCACCTTGGCCAAGCCGCCGGGTTTTCGGGCGTTGGCGATCATCTCATCCAGATTCTTCGTTCTAAAAAGGCTCAAAATTGGGCTCCATTTATTTTTGTGTTTGTCTGTGTCTGTGGTGTGGGGTTCTGCCCCTCGCGCCGGATCGCGGCGCCGCCAAATGATACAGGAACTTGATACGAATTAATGATTTCCTGTAGTGCAAGAAGTCATATGACTGACGGGCCCGTGTCCGAATGTCGGACCTGACCCCGGTTGTGACCCCGGTTGTTTATCGGTCCGTCAGCAGCGCGGAGACGTATAGTAGGAAACGGTCTTCCAGGCGGGCGAGGTCGAGGCCGGTGATCTCGCCGATGCGGCGCAGGCGGTAGTCGAGCGTGTTGCGGTGGATGTGCAGCGCTTCGGCCGTCGCTGCCGGGTGGCCGTCGTGCGTGAACCAGGCTTCGAGCGTGCGCTGCAGCAGTTCCTTGCTTTTGTCATGCGCCCGCAGCCGGGCGATCGGGAGCTTCAGTTGTGTCGCCTGCCAGCCCGAGCCGAGGCCGGACAGCAGCACCGGCAGCGCCTGCTCGTAGTAGTTGAAGCGGGTGCCGCGCGGCTGGCGCGCACGGCCGATGCGGGCCGCCGTCCGCGCGCTCTGGTAGGAGATGGCGACGCCTTCGATGCCGGTCAGGGCGATGCCCATCGTCAGCGTGTGGGCGTCGCCGCCTTCCTCCTTCAGCATGGCAGAGAGCGATTGCAGCCGCTTCTGCGTCCGTGCCTGGGCGTCCTGGGTCTGGCCGGAAGCCTGCGTTTTGGCCGTGCCCGGCGCATCGTGGAAGTCGAGGATGACCATTTCATGCGAGCTGGCCGCCGCCGTCAGCGCCGTCGGCTGGCGCGTCATCATGCGCATTTGCAGGCGCTGGATTTCGGTCAGCGCTTCGACGGTGCCGGCCGCCTTGTCGTCCACCTCCAGCACGAAGACCAGGTGGGTGCGCCCGAAATCGACGCCCAGCCGCCGCGCCCACGCTTCCAGTCCTGCGTGATCTGCGTCGTCGCCGTTGATCAGTTTGAGGACGAAGGCCTCGCGGTAGCGGCTATCGCGCTGCAATTCACCGGTCAGTTGCGCCTGTTCGAGGATCATTTCGGCGGTGAGGCGCACCAGCTCGCCGAATTGACGCACCTCGTCGGGCGCGCCGCTCAGGCCGACCGCGCCGCATAGCTGGCCGTTGACCGTCAGCGGCAGGTTGATGCCGGGCTGGGCGCCGTGCATGTTGCGCGCGCTGGCGCTGTCGATCTCGACGGCCAGCTTCTTGGCCAGCGCCAGCATCGCCCCCGTGTGCAGTTCGCCGATGCGCGCCGGATTGCCGCTGGCGATGATGCTGCCGCTGACATCCATGACGTTGACGTTGTAGGGGATGATTTTCATCGTGCGCGTGACGATGTCCTGCGCCAACTGGGTGCTTAGTATGCTCATGGTAGTTTCTGTTGTAATAATTTCCCAAGGATAGTGGTGATTCTAACCTTTTATTGGGGAAATATTTGTGCGTATGCCCAGTAATCTCCGCCGCAGGCCACCGATTCTCGTGCGTTTGGCCGATGATTTTTGGTGGGCTATTCCAGATAATCAGCTCCACTATAAAAAACTTAGGAGACCTGGAATGAGCAATCCGTCCATCGCCGCGCGACAGCCTGCGGCATCCGTCCTCGAGGGGGCGTACAAAAAGGCGACGTGGCACCTGATACCGTTTATCTTCGTCTGCTACTTCTTTAACTACCTCGACCGCGTTAATGTGGGCTTCGCCAAGCTGGAAATGCTCGACGCGCTCAAGCTGAGCAACACCGTCTACGGCCTCGGCGCCGGTATCTTCTTCATCGGCTACGTGCTGAGCGGCGTGCCGAGCAACCTCATCCTCCACAAACTCGGCGCGCGGCGCTGGATCGCGGTGATGATGGTGGCGTGGGGCGCCTTGTCCGCCTGCATGCTGTTCGTGACGACGCCGCTGTCGTTCTACGTGCTGCGCTTCTTCACCGGCGTGGCGGAGGCCGGCTTCTTCCCCGGCATGGTGCTGTACTTCACGCATTGGTTCCCTTCGCAGAAGCGCGGCCAGGTGATGGCGCTGTTCATGTCGGCGATTCCGATCTCCGGCCTGATCGGCGGCCCGCTGTCGGGTTGGATGCTGGCGCACTTTTCGGCCGGCCAGGGCGGGATGATGGGCTGGCAGTGGCTGTTCCTGCTGCAAGGCCTGCCGACCGTGCTGCTCGGCATAGGCGTGTATTTCTACTTGAACGATGGCATTTCGCAGGCCAAATGGCTGAGCGCCGACGAGAAACGCGCGATGCAGGACGCCTTGGCCGCCGATGAAAAGCAGCGCCAGTCCACCAGCACGGTCGGCCAGTCGTTCGGCGATGTGCTGCGCAACGGTAATGTGTGGATGCTGGGCGTGATTTACTTCTGTATCCAGATGGGCGTGTACGCGATCAATTTCTGGCTGCCGTCGATCATCAAGTCGCTCGGCTACCAGAGCGCGGTCACGGTCGGCTGGCTGAGCGCCGTGCCGTATCTGTTCGCCGCCGTTTTCATGATTTGGGCCGGACGTTCGGCCGACCGCCACGGCGAGCGACGCTGGCACGTCACCGCGCCAATGCTGATGGGGCTGGTTGGTTTGACCCTGGCGGCCAATTTCTCCAGCAATCCGGTGATCGTCATCGCCGGCCTGAGCATGGCGACCATGGGCGCGCTGGCGGCATTGTCGATGTTCTGGGCGCTGCCGGCGGCCTTCCTGGGCAGCGCGGCGGCGGCGGGCGGCCTGGCGCTGATTAATTCGCTCGGCCAGATCGCCGGTTTCGTCAGCCCGTTCCTGGTCGGCTGGATCAAGGATGCGACCCAGAGCACCGACGTGGCGCTGTATATTCTGTCCAGCGTGATGCTGCTTGGTGCGATACTCGTGTTGCGTGTGCCGGCCAGGCTGGTCAATCGATAGTGGGAGTACCGATGAAAATCGTCATAGCGCCTGATTCGTATAAAGAGAGCCTGTCGGCGATGGCCGTCGCCAACGAGATCGAGGCCGGCTTTCGCGAGATTTTTCCCGACGCCGACTACCTCAAGGTGCCGGTGGCCGATGGCGGCGAAGGCACCGTGCAGGCGATGATCGACGCCAGCGGCGGGCGCCTGGTCGAATTGCGCGTGCGCGGTCCGCTGGGCGAGCCGGTATCGGCATTCTACGGGATGATGGGCGACGGCGAGACGGCGGTGATCGAGATGGCCGCCGCCAGCGGCCTTGAACTGGTGCCGGTGGCGCTGCGCGATCCGATGCGCACCACCAGCTACGGCACCGGCGAGTTGATACGCGACGCGCTCGACGCCGGCGCGCGGCGCTTCGTGCTGGGCGTCGGCGGCAGCGCCACCAACGACGGCGGCGCCGGCATGCTGCAGGCCCTGGGCGGGCGCCTGCTGGACGGCGCCGGCAAGGACCTGGCGCCGGGCGGCGGCGCGCTGGCGACCTTGGACAGGATCGATTTGTCGGCGCTCGACGCCCGCATCGCGGATTGCCTGTTCGATGTCGCCTGCGACGTCAGTAATCCGTTGGTCGGGCCGCAGGGCGCCTCGCACATCTTCGGGCCGCAAAAAGGCGCGACGCCGGAGATGGTCGAGCAGCTGGACGCCGGCTTGCGCCACTACGCCGACATCATCGCCCGCGATCTGGAGCGGCCGGTGGCCGACGTGCCGGGCGCCGGCGCCGGCGGCGGCATCGGCGCGGCGATGCTGGTGTTCCTGGGCGGACGGCTGCGGCCCGGCAGCGAGATCGTGACCGCCGCCGTGGGCCTGGACGCGGCCGTGGCGGACGCCGATCTGATAGTGACCGGCGAGGGCCGGATCGACAGCCAGACCATCCACGGCAAAACGCCGGTCGGCGTGGCGCGGGTGGCGCGGCGCCACGGTGTGCCGGTGATCGCCATCGCCGGCTGCCTGGCGCCCGGCGCGGCGGCGGTGCACGAGCACGGGATAGACGCCGTCTTCGGCGCCGTCAGCCGTCCGTGCACGGTCGAGCAGGCGCTGGCCGACGCGGCGCGCAATGTGCGCGTGTCGGCGCGCAACATCGCAGCCGTATTGCGCTTGGGGAGCACGCTAGGGTTGTGATAAAGTTTCTTCCTGAGTAAGAAACCGGTCAGGAAGGACTTTTATGGGGCAGGAGCGTGGGAACCAGGGGTATGTGGCCACGTTGCCAACCATCCGATCGCAGATTTACAGTCTGGTTTGGGCCTGCGCATTGCCAGCCATCATAGGGTTTGCGCTGCTGACCGATAATTTTTACGAGCGCGAGCGCACCCAGATCAAGCAGGACACCTTGATCACCGCGCGCGCGCTGATCCAGGCGGTGGACCGGGACCTGAACACCGGGATCACCGTGGCGCTGGCGCTGGCCAACTCGCCCAGTCTCGATAGCGGCGACATCGCCGCTTTCTACAAGCAGGCCTCCAGCGTGCTGCGGCCTGAATTCCCCGGCTTTAATTTCGTCCTGAGCGACCGCGATTCGGTGCAGTTGATGAATACCGCGCGGCCCTATGGTCCGTTGCTGCCCGATCCCGGCAGCGCCGAGCGGATCAGCAAGGTGTTCGAGACCGGCAAACCGCTGATCTCCGACCTGTTCATCGGCGGCGCGCTGAAACGGCCGCTGGTGGCCATCCATGTGCCCGTGGTGCGCGACGGTAAAGTCACCTACGTCATCTCGACCGCCTACGTTCCGGAGCGTCTCGGGCAGGTGCTCAAGGAGCAGCGGCTGCCGCCGAACCGGGTAATCGCCATCCTCGATTCGAAAGGCGTGATTGTCGCGCGAACGCACGAAGCGGCACGCTTCGTCGGCCACAAGGGCGCGCCAATGCTGCTGGCGAAGCTGCCTTTCAAACTGGAAGACGCGATCGAGGCGATCACGCTCGAAGGCATTCCCGTGTACTCGATGTTCAGCCGCTCGGTGACCAGCAATTGGGCCGTCGTCATCGGCGTGCCGAGAAGCGTGGTGCTGTCCGAGATGCTGGCGTCGATCAAGTGGATCACCGCGTTCCTGTTGGTGCTGCTGGCCACCGGCTTCGGCGTGGCTTGGTACTTCGCGCGCAATATCGCCCGTTCCGTCAGCGCCTTGTCGTCCGCCGTGGTCAGGCTGGCAGGAAAAGGGGGCATGCCGGCGCCGCCCCAGCGCCTGAGCTTTCGCGAAGCCGACGACGCCATCGCGACACTGCGCACGGTCGAAGCCGAATTGCTGCGCTATCGCCATCACCTGGAAAACCTGATCGAGCAGCGCACGCTCCAGCTGCAATCGGCGGTGAAGCAGGCGCAGACAGCCAACGCTGCCAAGGACGTTTTCGTCGCCAACATGAGCCATGAGCTGCGCACGCCCATGAACGCGGTGCTGGGCATGGCCCACCTGCTGGGCACCACCGGCCTGTCGCCCGAGCAGGCCCGCTATCTGGAAATGATACGGGCCTCGGGCCAGTCGCTGCTGGGCATCCTGAACGATATCCTCGATTTCTCCAAAATGCAGGCCGGGAAGGTGGAGATGCATCCGGTGCGCTTCAATCTGGACGAAGTGCTGCACGCGCTGGCGACGATCATGAGCGTGAGCGCCGGCGACAAGGATCTGGAATTGTGCATCGGCGTCGAACCCGATGTGCCGCGCGCGCTGGTGGGCGACGCGCTGCGCCTGCAGCAGGTGCTGGTCAACCTGGCGGGCAACGCCATCAAGTTCACTGAAAGCGGCGAGGTGTCGGTGCTTGTCGAGCTGGTGGCGCCTCTGCCACTGACCCTGGGCTTCGTCGTGCGCGACACCGGCATCGGCATGAGCGAGGAGCAGTTGGCCCGCTTGTTCCTGCCCTTTACGCAGGGCGACCTGTCGACCACGCGGCGCTTCGGCGGCACCGGTTTGGGACTGACCATTTCCAAGGGACTGGTCGAACTGCTGGGCGGCGATATCGAGGCGCGCAGCACGCCCGGCGCCGGCAGCGAGTTCCGCTTCACCTTGCCGATGATGGCCGGCGACGAGGCTTCGGCATCGGTGCCGGCGGCGCGCACGGCGCCCGCCGGCCTGCGACTGCTGGTGGTCGACGATAACCACACCAGCCGCTCGTTCATCTGCAAGACCATCGAGGCCTGGAACTGGGCGTGCGACAGCGTGGCGTCCGGGCCGGAGGCGCTGGAGCGTTTGCGCGGTGGCGCCCTCTACGACGTGGTGCTGGTCGATTGGCACATGCCCGGCATGGACGGCGTTGAGACGATCAGGGCGATCCAGTCGCAGATGGCCGATGCCAGCGTGCCTGTCGTTTGCATGGTCAACGCCTATGGGCGCGGGAAGCTGATGGAGGATTTGGCGGAAGTATCCACTTCGGGTTATCTGACGAAACCGGTGACGTCTTCCAGCCTGTTCGACGCGGTACAGACGGCGCTCGCGCAGCGCGAGTCGGGCGCGGTCGGCGTGGCGGAGGCGCCGCCTTCGCCGGAGCTGGCAGGTGTCCGGCTGCTGCTGGTCGAGGACAATCCGATCAACCAGAACGTCGCCAAAGGCATACTCGAACAGGCCGGGGCGGTGGTGGCCGTGGCTGAAAACGGCGCGGTGGCGGTGGAGCTGCTGCGTGGCGAGCGCTATGATCTGGTGCTGATGGACGTGCAGATGCCGGTGATGGACGGCTTTACCGCCACGCGCCTGATACGCGAGGAGCTGCGCCTGCAACTACCGGTGATCGCCATGACGGCCGGGGTGATGGAGTCCGAGCGCGAGCAATGCATCGCCGCCGGCATGGACGATTTCATCGCCAAGCCTATCGATGTCGAGCAAATGTTCGCGACGATCCAGCGTCATCTGGCGATGGCGGCGGCCGGCCTGCCGCGATAACCAAAATCGCCGCCGCGATCAGCTTTCGTGAGCGCGCTTACTTCAGGCATGTTGCCGCTGATTTCCGGCTGATTTCCGAATAAGCTAGATCGGAATTGTTCGTTTTATTACGCAAGCCGCCCGTTTATATTGGCGGCCATGAGTACCGTTTCCTTCGCTTCCGCCACGCGCGACACTTTTCTGGGCAGTGAATTCCGCCGCAGTTACGGCTGGCTGACCGCCAGCATGCAGCGGCTGGTCGGCTCGCGCAACGATGCCGAGGACCTGGCCGCATCCGCCTTCACCGAACTCGCGGGCCTCGATGACGTGAGCCATATCCGCCAGCCGCGCGCGTTGTTGACCACCATCGCCCGGCGCCTGACCTACGAGTTCTGGCGCCGGCGCGATCTGGAGCGCGAGTATCTGGCCGAGCTGGCGCTGGTGCCCGAGCAGTTCGACGCTTCGCCGGAGGAGGTGTGCCTGGCGGTGGACGAGCTGCTGCGCATCGACGCGGCGCTGGAGCGCGTCAGCGCCAGGGCGCGCGAAGCGTTTGTCCTCAGCCAGTTCGAGGAGCTGGGGTATGCGGAGATCGCGCAGCGCCTGGGTGTATCCGTCAGCATGGTTCGCAAATATATCGCACAGGCCTTGATGGCATGCTGCGAGTGCGCGTGATGGCGGCGGCATTGTCCCCGCAACGGGAGGCGGTGATGTGGGAGGTGCGCCTGCGCGAAGGTGACGCCGATGACGCGGCGCTGCGCGGCTTCGAGAGGTGGCGCGGCGCCACGGTGGACAACGCGCAGGCCTGGGACGCCTTGCAGGAGCGGCTGGCGCGAATGGGCGGCGGCGGATCGCGCGCATCGGCGGCGATGGCGCATGCGCTGCGGGTGCCTTCGACAGAAAGACGACGGGCCATGCGCGGAGCCTTTGCCTTGCTGGCGCTGGGCGTCGGCGCGTGGGGCGCGCGCGAGGGGGCGCTGGGACTGGGGCTGGACGCCGATTGGCGCAGCCCCGTGGGTGAGCGTGGCGCGGGCGTCTTGGCAGATGGCACGCCGCTGGCCTACGATGCGGACAGCCGTATCTATCTTGCCGGCAGCGCCGCCGCGCCTTTGCTGGATTTGCGGCAGGGGCAACTGCTGCTGAAGGCTTCACCGCAATCCATCGGCGTTCTCACCGTCTCCACCGCGCACGGCGCCGTCGTCTCCAGCGGCGCGGTGCTCAATGTCGGCCGGCTGCGCGAGCGCAGCGTGGTGTCGGTGAAGGCGGGCAGCGCGCTGCTGCGGCCTGTGGGACGTGCCGCCGTGCCGATCGAGGCAGGCCAGACTTTTTATTTCGATCGCCATGGCGCCAGGGCCAGCGACCTGTCGTTCGCCGCCGTCAGCGCTTGGACGCGCGGCGTCTTCGTCGCAGACCGCCTGCCGCTGGCGGAACTGCTGGAGGTCTTCGGGCGCTATCGTGCAGGACTGCTGCGCGCCGGTGGAAAAGCCGCGACCCAGGAGATCAGCGGCTTGTTCCGCCTCGACGATATCGACGGCGCGCTGCTGCAGGTGGCCGCCGCGTTGCCCGTCAAATTGACGCGGTACGGCCGCTATGTGGCCGTGTTTAGCTAACCCCAACCCGCCCGCTGTTGGCGATACGCTTGCTCCGCCTGTTAGGGGTCGTACCCGCAGGGTACGACCCCGTTTGGCCGTGCGGGTTAAAAAAATATTTTCGCAACGTGCTGACGCTTTTCGATTCTCGCCGCACATGTCTTGTGAAGCGCCTCGGTTGAGGTGCATAACCACTCTTGTGAGGCACGTTTTGAAGAAACCACACCACATGCTGGCCATCCTGGCCGCCACCCAATTACTCGCCTTGCCGGCCGCGCTGGCGCAGGACGCCACCCGCCAGCCATATCAAATGGCCGGAGCGCCGCTGGACAAGACGCTCTTGCGCATCGCCGCCGAAAGCGGCGTGGCATTGGCGTACGATCCGAAATTGGTGGAGTCGGCCCGCTCGGCGCCGGTCAGTGGCCATTTCAGCGCCACCGAGGCGATCACGCGGGCGTTGGAAGGCACGGGCTTCGAGCTCGCCACCAGCGCCGGTGGGCGCACGCTGACGATACGCCGGGCGGCGGCGCCTGTGGCGCCGGTTCGCTCCATCGCGCCGGTCCAGGCGCCGATTGTGCAGACGTCGCTGCGGCAACCGGTTGCCGCTGTCGCCGCGACGCCGGCCACCGAGGTGCTGGCGCGCGTGACGGTCAAAGGCGCCCGCCGCAACAGCGCCGATCAGGAGACTGACAATATCCAGCGCGCGCCGACATCGTCGTACCGCGTGACCGGCGACGAGGCAGAGCGGCAGAACCTGACGACACTGGAGGATCTACAGCAGCTGATTCCGGGTCTGGTAATACAAAGCACCGATCCGTCCGACACGCAGATCACGATCCGTGGCGTGGGCGACGGCGGCGGTCAGGCCAGCGGCGACGCCAATATCGGCATGCCGAGCAGCGTGGCGATTTACGTCGACAACGTGTACCTTGCGCGTGCCGGTATGCTGGGGAATGGCTTGGGCGACATCGCGTATGCCGAGGTGCTGAGCGGTGCGCAGGGTGCGGCCTTCGGCGCCAACGCCACCGGCGGCGTGTTGAATATCCATACGCGGGAGCCATCGTTCACGCCCGAGGCATCGGCCACCGTGTCGATCGGAGAAAATGGCTACACGCGCGGACGGGCGATGGTTTCCGGTCCACTGTCCGATTCCTGGGCGGGGCGCCTGAATCTGGTCTACAGCAACAACGATGGCGCCGTCACCAATGTCCGCAACGGCCATCGTTTGAACGGCGGCTCAAGCACCGGCGCGCGCGGACAACTGCTGTACAAGCAGGGCGACGCGTTCCGTCTGCGTTTGAGCGCGGACTACAGCAACAGCAACAGCAAGCCGACGCCGGTGCTACTGGCCACCAATGTCTTCGGCGGCACCGACGGCTACGTAGCGAGGTCCAAGGCGATCGGGAATAACATCGTGTTCGGTCCGCAGATCGATCTGGACGACGAAAACCGGGTGCACGTGGTGCAGGGTGGCGCATCGGCGGTGGCGAATTGGCAGCTCGACAGCGGCTACAAGCTGCGCTCCGTGACATCTGTGCGCTACTTCCGCACCAGGCCAACGATGGCCGACGGCTTCAGCGTCAATATCTATAACAATACCGGCACCCAGGTGCGCGACCATACCTGGTCGCAGGAGCTGCGCCTGGAATCCCCGGTCGGCGAGGATTTCGACTACGCGGTCGGCCTGAATTACCTGGGCCAGAATCTGGACACGGTGGCGCATACGCGCTATGCGGCCGGCACCCTGGCCGGTGTTTACTACGGCTCGGCGGCTTACAACAACCTGGATGTGATCCGCTTCGGGAAGCTGCGCGATCATATGCTGTCGCCTTATGCGCAGGGCACCTGGCACATCGCGCCCGGCTGGGATTTGAACGGCGGCCTGCGCTTCAACTATGAGGAGAAGAGCGGCCAGTTCGTGCGCCTGAACCGCGTCCCCTTCAATTCGGGCAACCTGAAGGAATACCACCAGCTGCCATCGGGCACGCTGGTGCTGAAGTATCAATTGACGCCGGAATGGAACACCTATCTGGCCGGCTCCTACGGCGAGAAGTCCGGTGGCCTGAATGTCTCCGCCGGCGCCGCGCGGCAGGCCGGCAACGACTCGCTGTACATCAAGCCGGAGAAGACCAGGACCGCCGAATTGGGCGTGAAAGGCTCGCTGTGGGACGACAAGGTGACCGTCAAGGCGGACCTGTTCGTGACGGAGATCAGCGACTTCCAGACCCAGGGCTACAATCCGGACGACCAGCAGACCTACCTGATGAACGCAGGCAGCTTCCGCTCGCGCGGCGCCGAGACCAGCATCCGGGCGGCGCTCACGCGCAATCTGGAGGTCGATTTCGCCGCCGTTTACAACGACGCCACCTACACCGACTACGACAACGCGCGCTGCGCGCCGGAGGTGACGCTGTCGCCCAAACCGCCGCCGTCGTGCAACCTCACCGGCCAGCGTGTGTTCAACGCGCCGAAGGTCACGTGGAACGCCAGTGCGCGCTATAGCTGGCGCAGCGAAAATGGCTTGAACAATTTCGTCGGCGCGCGTTATTCCTATCGTGGCTGGATGTACGGCACGGTGGACAATTCTTCGCTCACCCGCGTGAGTAGTTATGGCCTGGCCTCGTTTTCGGCCGGCACCGGTGGTAAGCTCCAACGCGGCGACTGGAGCGCCTCGCTCTGGGTCAACAACGCCTTCGACAAAACGTACTACCGCCGCCTCTCCAGCGGCGACTACGGAACGGTCTGGGGCTGGCTGGGCGAGTCGCGCACGATCGGTGCGACTCTGGCTTACAAATACTGAGTACGGAGCGGCGGCAAATGAGCGATACACTGGAACGGCGTCAATTTCTTAAACTGGCGTCTTTGCTGACGGGCGGCGTCGCCGTGCTGGCCGACGTCTTGCCCGGTCAGGCGCTGGCCGCCGAGAGCCCGGGTTCCGGCGAGGGCGTCAGCACGCCGGCCGCGGAGACGGCCCTGCATTGGCTCGATGGCGCTCCCGCCAGCTTTACCGGCGCGACATGGGGCGTGCCATGGCCGCAGGGACGGGTGCCGAAGAACGCGGCATTCGAGTTGCGTGGGGCCGCTGGCGCGGGAAGCGGCAAAGGGCGCGTGAAGGCCGTGCAATCCTGGCCTTTGGCCTACTGGCCCGATGGCACGCTCAAATGGTCGGCGCACGCGCTACCGCCGGACGCCGGCGGCGGCAAACCGGAAGCCGGCTATACGCTGCATCCGCTGATCGGCGCGGAAGCCTCCAACGCCGCCGCGCCCGGCGGGATGCTGGCAAAGGACGGATCCGGCGGCATCGACATCGATACGGGCGTGCTGCAATGCGTGCTCCCCCGCGCCGGCGCCGTGCTGGTGACGGCGATGAAGCGATCCGGCAAACCGCTGCTGCGCGACGGCCGGCTGGTGCTGCTGGTGGACGACTCCATCGACGACGAATCCGCAGGTGCGGCGCGCCGCTCGTACGACGGCGCCATCGACAAGGTGACGCTTGAGCAGAACGGGCCCCTGCGCGCGGTGGTCCGCGTCGACGGCAGCCACCGGCACGCGGATGGCGCCAGGCTGCTGCCGTTCGTGGTTCGACTCTACTTTTACAAAAATTCGGACACGGTTCGCCTGGTCCACACGCTGGTGTACGACGCCGACCCGGCCAAGGCCTATATTCGCGGCGTGGGCCTGCGTTTCGGCGTGCCGCTGGCCAGCCCGTTGCACGACCGTCACATCCGCTTCGTTGGCGATAACGGCGGCGTGTTCGGCGAGGCGGTGCGCGGCCTGACCGGCTTGCGCCGCGATGCCGGACAATCCGTCTACGACGCCCAATTGTCCGGCCGCGCGGTCCCGCTGAAGGAGATGTCCGCGGCGGTGACCAAGGGCCTGCCTTACATTCCGGCTTTCGGCCACTACACGCTGCTGCAATCGCATCCGGACGGTTTCTCGATCAGCAAGCGCACCAAGGCCGGCCAGGGCTGGATACATGCCGCCACCGGGGCGCGCGCCACGGGGACCGGTTACGTCGGCACGCCGGACGGCGGTGTCGCTTTCGGTGTGCGCAATTTCTGGCAAAGTTATCCCGGCCAGATCGATATCAGCGGTGCCGAAACCTCGCTCGCCACGGTCACGATGTGGCTGTGGGCGCCGAAGGCTGCCGCGATGGATCTGCGCTTCTACCATGACGGCATGGGCGAGGATACGTTCGAGAAGCAGCGCGCGGCGCTCGACATCACCTACGAGGACTACGAGCCGGAATTCGGCACGCCATACGGCGTGGCGCGCACCAGCGAGCTGGAATGGCAGCTGCTGCCGGCGACACCGGCGGCCGATGATCTGGTGGCGATCAGCCGCCGCATCCAGTCTCCGCCCCAGCTGCTGGCTTCCCCCGCGCGCCTGTATCGGGCCGGCGTGTTCAGCGAATACTGGAGTCCCGCGCAGGAACGTCCGTCGCCGGAAGCGGCCAAGCTGGAAAAGCAGCTGGCGTGGAGCTTCGACTTTTACCGCAACCAGGTCGAGTACCGCAAATGGTATGGTTTCTGGGATTACGGCGATGTGATGCACACCTACGACGAGCAGCGTCACGTCTGGCGCTATGACGTGGGCGGCTACGCCTGGGACAACTCGGAGTTGAGCACCGATATCTGGTTGTGGCACTACTTCCTCCACAGCGGCCGCGCCGACGTGTTCCGCATGGCCGAGGCGATGACGCGCCACACCGGCGAAGTCGATGTCCACCATATCGGCCCGTTCGCGCCGCTCGGTTCGCGCCACAGCGTCCAGCACTGGGGCGACAGCGCCAAGCAGCTGCGCATTTCGACCGCCGTCAATCGCCGCTTCATGTACTACCTGACGGCCGACGAACGGATCGGCGATCTGCTGAGCGAACAGGTCGATGCGGTGGAACGTCTGCGCACCGTTATCCCGGGCCGCAAGATCGGCCAGGTGGCGCCGGCGGACGATCCGAAAAACTACGCGAGCGTCGCCTTTGGCACCGACTGGGGCGCGGTGGCGGCGGCGTGGTTCACCGAATGGGAGCGAACCGGCAAGCCTAAGTATCGCGACAAGCTGTTGACCAGCATGGCCAGTATCGCCGCGCAGCCGCTTGGGTTCCTCGCCGGTGGCGGCGTGATGGACCTGCGCACCGGCGCGTATGTCATCGATCGGGAGAAGAAGGTCGATGTCTCGCATCTGAGCGCGGTCTTCGGGCTGCCGGAGATTTGCAGCGAATTGATACGCACCGTTCCACAGCCGGCTTTCCGCGACGCGTGGCTGCGCTACTGCCGTTTGTATAACGCCAGTGGGCAAGAGCAGAAGGCAGAACTTGGCCAGGATCTCGGCAAGCTGAATCTGGGGCAGGGGCATGCCCGCTTGCTGGGTTACGCAGCGGTCCAGTGGCAAGACCGCGCGATGCTCAAGCGCGCCTGGGCGCAGTTCTACGAGGGGCGGGCGGGCCTGGTTGAGAAGGATATGGTATCGCGCCGCGTGAAGCCTCCCGTTGTGCTGACGGAGGTGGAAGAGGCGCCGAAGATCTCGACCAATTCGATCGCCCAATGGGGGCTTGGCGCGTTGGGCATGATGGCGCTCGATACCACCAATTCCACTGTCTACAGGGACGACTTCCAGCGTTTCGATCCGCAGGCCTGGGCGGTGGAAGCGGAGGCCGGCGACGCAGGCAAGGCGGTGCAGGCGGTATCGCGCGCGCTGGTGCTGGACGCCAGTCGTGGCTTGACGGTTTGGCTGCGCAGGCAGCTGATCGGCCACTATGAGATCAGTTTCACGCGGACCGTGCTGGCCGAGGGTAAACCGCGCGAGCGCTTGTCGGATCTGAACTTTTTCTGGGAAGCGCAACTGGCGGGCGGCGATGCTCCCGAGCCGTTCCGCCGTTCGGGCAAACTGGAAGAATACGACAAGGTGCCGATGTTTTACGCCGGCATAGGCGGCAATACGAATACGACGTCGCGCTTCCGTTACTACGACGGCAGCGGCGATCGCAAGCTACTGCAGGAATACCTGGCGCCGGAGTATCTGCTCAAGTCCAATCACCCTTATCGCATCCGGATCGTGGTCGATGCCAGGGGGACGCGTTTGTATGTCGACGACCGTGAATTCTTCTCGGCGCCCGGACCGCTGGCGGGCGGCGGCTACTTCGGCTTCCGCACCACGCAGTCGCGCCAAAAGATCGAGAACTTCGAGGTGCGGCGGGTGGCTTGACCGATCAGAGTATCAGGATGCCCTGGAGCGAGGATATCTTGTGCGGGTCGGACCAGCTATCCAGCAGCTTTCCGGCCGCGCCGAACTCCAGCAACTGGCGGCCTTTGTGGCCGTTTTCGGGACCGTGGCCTTGCCAGTTGGCGACCATGACGCGGCCGTCGTCAAGCACCTGGAACGTCGCGTAGAAAAACGGCGACACTTCCTCGGGCATGGCGTTGACGCCGCCGAAGGTCGATATCAGATTGCCGCGCCGGTCGAAACGCGCCATGAAGGCGCCGTAGCCCGCCGACACCAGCGTGGAGCCGTCGGCCATGCGCTCGGCCTTCCACGCGTGCTCGAAGCCCGGCGCGCGCATCGCGTTCAGCGCGATCAGCGAGGTATCGGTTTCCAGAATATGGCCGTTCATGCAGAACAGGTAGGTGCCAAGATCGGTGGTGCGCATCAGGCGCACGTAGTCGCCATCGCGCCGCGCACTGGAGACCTGGCGGTACTCGCGGTCGAGGGTGAGCACGTTGATGCCGCCAGTACCGTCGAGGTTCTGGCCGGTGACCAGGATGGCGCCATTGACCATGCGGCGGGCGGAGGTGACGTTGTCCCAGCGGTCGCAGGTGGAGAGCACTTCGCCGGAGGAGATGGAGAGTTCGAAGAAGCCTCGCTCGAAGCCGACCAAGGCGCGGTTCGGGCCGATGCGCTGCATGTCGCGCGCGGCGGGGAAGTCGGCCAGGCTGCGCGTCCAGCCGTATCGGGGATTGGTGGTGTCGATCAGCGACAGCTGCTGGCGGCCCTCGTCGATGGCCAGAACTTGGTGCTTCATTCGTCTCCTTCGCAGCTTTTTGCAGATCGTATCACGGCGAGGAGAACGATGGAAACGACAAGGGACGAATGCTACGACCACTGGGGCACGGGACGCTACCGAACCTCGGAGACACGTAGGGCGGATTAGCCGAAGGCGTAATCGGCCAATTCACGCGACCCACACCAATCCACCGGATACACCCCAGCCGCGACATAACGATGAAAACTCGACCACGGCCAATCCTGTACCCGTTCAACCAATCCATGTTTGACGGGGTTCCAATGTAAATAATCCAGGTGGTTGCACAAATCACGTTCGTCGCGGACCGCGTGCTCCCAGTAGCTCTGTTGCCAAAGCCGCTTCCCGTGTCCGGCGTAGCGGGTCATATGGGTTTTGATCAAACGCCAACGCAATGAGAAGTCGCTGTCGTTTGCAGGCAGGCGCCAGAGCGCGTGCAAGTGGTCGGGGAGAACGACCATGCCAACGATCTCGAAGGGATGCCGCTGGCGCACTTTTTGTAGGGCGGTGCGAAGTATCAGCCGGGCCTCGGGCGCTGAGAATACCGGTGCCCGGCGCGCGGTGACGAGGGTGAAGAAATATGTGCCGCCATCAACATATAGGCGTTTGTACTCTGACATGTGAGCCTCCTTGGAGAGTCACTTAGGCTATTCCGGTAATAGCAAGGGCGATTGTGGTATCGCAAATGGGGAGCTTTTTCGCCCTTATTGCTCTGTTCTGGGCGGCTCTTGGCCGATTACGCCTTCGGCTAATCCGCCCTACGTGTCTCTGTAGTATTCGAATGGCCCGGTGTGCGGTCGCTTTACCCTAGCATTGACGGGTTGCGCTGCCATATGCTGTAGCACAACGCCGTGGCGTAGCTGACCCACAGGAGATATGGCACCAGCAGCAACCCTGCGATCCTGTCGCGCCGTCCGAACGCGCGGATCGTTGCTGCGATCAGCAGCCATAGCACGAGGATCTCGACGAACGCCCACGCACCCTGGCGCCAGGCGAAAAACAACCATGTCCATAACGCGTTCAACGCCAGTTGAACCACATACAGCGTCATCTCCGACCTTACGCTGGCTTGATCATCGGTGCGCTGCACGCGCCATGCAGCGATGCCCATCAGAAGATACAGCACGCTCCACGCGGGGCCGAACAGCCATGCCGGCGGCGCCCACGCGGGCCGGTCCAGCTGCATGTAGAACGCGCCCGCCTGCGCCGACGCAAAGGCGCCGATGGCGGCGAAGCCGAAGGTTAGCAACAACCAGCCGGCAAGCGCCGGCAGTCGGAATGGTCTGGCATGGGTGGGGGCGGCTGGCGTCATGACTCGGTCTGTTCAATCGTAGTGGCGCGAGTTTCGCCCGTCGCCGCTCAGATGTCTGTACGCGATCGTACCTTTTGCCGCCTTCTGCGCCAGGCCAGCGCGACGCCGCCCGACAGGCAAAGCAGGCCGGCCGCCAGGACGTAGGTCGCGGTGACCGATTGCGGCCGCTTTTCTTTCGGCGCCAGCGGATTTTTCATCGATGCCGGAAAGTCGCGCGGCCCGACCGGGATGATTTTCCAGTCGGCGCGGTCGGCCGGGGCGCGCTTCTGATATTCGCTCAGCGACATCACCGGATCGGAGCCGAACGCGCGGGAAGAGGGGAACTGCGGGATGCGCACGAAGACGATCGCCTCCAGATCATCCGCCAGTTGCGCTTCGATCGCGCCGCGCGCCCCGCCTTTGCCCGCCAGACGGTTCAACAAGTCGTCGCCGATCGTGTTGAAGGCGACGAAGGGCATCAATTCCGTGCGCTCGGTCTTGAGGTAGTCGTAGGCGCTTTGGCCGCTGGCTAGGCTGACCTCCTTGAGCGCCATGTACGGCAGCGCCACGGCCGCCTTCAACGGACTTTCGCCGCCCAGGCGCGGAATGTTCCAGCCCAGGGTGCGCAGCGTTTCGACATTGATGCCGGCGCAGTTGGTGCCCGCATGGCGGTAGTGGAAGTCCTGGCTGTAGAAGTGGTTGAAGACGCGGCTGATCGCCTCCTGGTAAAGCGCCGGCACGCGCTGGTCTTTCATGACGGCGACCAGCATGTACGAGGGCCGGTACCAGGATTGACCGCTGTTCAAGTCCGCCATGTAGGCGTCCATCGGCAAGGTCGAGGCGATGATGCCTTTTTCGCTGACCGATCCAAGGTTGTAGAAGTTGTTGACCAGCCAGTTGTCCCAGCCGCCTTGCGGATCGAAGCGGCCGGTGGTCACCGCGAAATGGCCGCCATAGGCTTCATCGTCGTCGCCCTGCGCGCCGTTCAGGATGAAGGCGAGCGCCGGTTTTCCGGCCAGGGAGGATTCGCCGGCGCCGGCGCCGTCACGCCGCCACAGGGTGCGCGCGGAGAACGGCTCGCGCGCGCCGCCGCCGTTGACGCGCACCAGGCTTTCGATGGATTCGCCGTTCTTCAGCGGAGCCAGGACGGGCAGGGCGGGCATGGCGTAGTCCTTTGGCCACAAGGTGCGCGCGTGGAACGTGCCATCCTTGAGCACACCGCGCGCCTTCATCTCGCGTCCGGCGAAGTAGGCCTGGCTGCTGGCGTCGAAGTACGAGCGGTTGCTGGCAAGTCTGGCGGTCAGTGCCACCGGTAGCGCGGAGTTGGCGCCTGTGCCGATCAGCGATGCCGCGTCCCCGGCGAGGCGTCCTTCTGCGACTTGCGGAGACCCGATCCACAGCAGTGGCGGCGGCTTGCCTTGGGCCTTGGCGGAGGTGGCGGCCAGCCAGGCGCGGACGTCGTCCTGTGCGCGCAGATGGGGTGTCGAGCCGACAGCGTTATTGCTGGCGACGGCGACGATGTCGTCGCCGAAGTACCACAGCGCTTGAGGGGAGGCGGGGCAGTCCTTGCAGTCGGCTTTGGCGATGCGAAAATCGGTTCCGGGATAGAGGCCGACGTGCGTTGCAGTCAACGCATCACGCGGCTGTCTGGCGCTGGGTTCCGCACCCGCAATCGGCGCTGTGGAGATCAAGTAGAAAGCGATGGCGCCCATGGTCAGGGCGAGGCGTGCGGGATGTGGCAAACAGGGCAATTGCGGCATGTGGCGCTCCGTATCGGTGAACGCGCGATAGCCGCCGTTTGTCGGCCCGCTTCGCGAATCACCACTGTACTGGAGTTGCCATGCGGAATTCTTAACATCCATCAAGAGTTGGAGTCGAATCATGATGCCATGTTTTGGGCTCCGCCGCCCGGCCAGTCAGGCGCAGCCCGCCATTTGCTTCCGCTCGGAATTGAACGTCGGGCGGGCCGCAAGATTGGTAGCATGGAGTCGATCTGACGGTGGCGCCGTCGCTTGCACACGCGGGGAGTCGCATGAGTTTGACTGAACGTCTGTTTGAATATCCGCGCCCGCAACTGGTGCGCGACGAATGGCAATCGCTGAACGGCGAATGGGAGTTCGCCTTCGACGGCGACCGCCGGCACGGCATGGCCGGAGAAGAGGTCGAGTGGACCCACCGCATCAACGTGCCGTTCGCGCCCGAGTCCGCCGCGAGCGGGCTGGGCGACCGATCGTTTCACTGCGTCTGCTGGTACCGGCGCCGCTTCGAGCTCGCTTGGCGCGCGCCGCGCACGATGCTGCATTTCGGCGCGGTCGATTACCACGCGCGGGTGTGGGTCAACGGCATGCTGGTGGCCGACCACGAGGGCGGCCACACGCCGTTTTGCGCCGACATCACCGACGTGCTGGTCGATGGGCCGGTGCAAACGCTGGTGGTGCGGGCCGAGGACGATCCGGCCGACCTGGCCAAGCCGCGCGGCAAGCAGGATTGGCAGCTCGAGCCGCATTCGATCTGGTACCCGCGCACCACCGGCATCTGGCAAAGCGTCTGGCTCGAACCGTTGCCGGCGACCTACATCCGCGCGCTGCGCTGGACGCCGGTGTTCGACGGTTTCGAGATCGGCTGCGAGGTGCTGGCCGGCGGCGATCCGCGCGGGAACATGTCGGTCGAGGTGCGCGTCACCCACGGCGACACGCTGCTGGCGGCGGACCGTTACCTGATGGTCGGCATGGAGGCCACCCGCAAGATCGTGCTGTCGGACCCCGGCATCGACGACTCGCGCAACGAGCTGCTGTGGAGCCCGGAAAGCCCGACCCTGCTCGATGCCCAACTGACCCTGTACCACGGCGACCAGGTGATCGACCGGGTCCGCTCGTACACGGCGATGCGCTCGGTGGCGATCAACCGCGACCGCTTCATGCTCAACGGCCGTCCGTATCCGCTGCGGCTGGTGCTCGACCAGGGCTACTGGCCCGACACGCTGATGACGGCGCCGTCGGACGCAGCGCTGCGCCGCGATGTCGAACTGGCCAAGGAGATGGGTTTCAACGGCGTGCGCAAGCACCAGAAGATCGAGGACCCGCGCTACCTGTACTGGGCCGACAAGCTGGGTCTGCTGGTGTGGGGCGAGATGCCGTCCGCCTACGCCTTCAGCGCGCGCGCCATCACCCGGTTGCTGAAGGAGTGGACCGAGGCGATCGAGCGCGACTACAGCCATCCATGCCTGATCGTGTGGGTGCCGTTCAACGAGTCGTGGGGCGTGCCGAACCTGACGTCGACCCAGGCGCATCGCAATGCCGTGGAGGCGCTGTACCACATGACGCGCATGCTCGACGCCACGCGCCCGGTGATCGGCAACGACGGCTGGGAGGCCTCGGCCACGGACATCCTGGGCATCCACGACTACGACGCCGATCCGTTGCGGCTGCGCCAGCGCTACGAGGTGGCCGACCCGGTGCGCACCTTGTTCGACCAGCGCCGTCCGGGCGGGCGCATCCTCACTCTGGACGGATTTCCGCACCGCGGCCAGCCCATCGTGCTCACCGAGTTCGGCGGCATCGCCTACGACACCCGCGCCACCGGCAGCCGCACCTGGGGCTACTCGCGCGCGACGGACGCCGGGTCGTTCCTGGCCCAATACACCGAGTTGCTCAAGGCGGTGTCGGAGACGACGATGTTCAGCGGCTTTTGCTACACGCAGTTCACCGACACCTTCCAGGAGACCAACGGCTTGCTCAACGCCGACCGCAGTCCCAAGGTGGCGCTTGAAGAGATCTGCAAGGCGACCTGCCATGGCGCCAACCTGTTTCCACTGCCGGGAGTATGAATGAGCGATATCCAGCCAGCAAAAAGCCCGCCAGAACTGATCGGTACGGACTACCAGGACCGGCCTGGGGAGCTGCCTCCGCTGGCGCGGCAGCTGCTTGCGCTGCGCGATCAACTGATGGGCGATTGGACGGCGGCGATCCTGGCCGACATCCAGCGGGCCAACCAGTTGCTGCCGCCCATACTGATCAATACACTGCCGACGTTTTACGACAATCTGGTCCAGGCGCTGGCGCCCGGCTACCCGCGCCGCAACGCGGTCGCGGGCACGTGGATCGCCTCGGCCCACGGCGACGAGCGGGCCCGCATGACCACCTACCAGCCGCACGAGTTGATCGCCGAGTACCAGATCTTCAAGCGCGTGTTCCTGCGGATGGTCGAACGGGAACGGGTGCCGTTGACGCCGGAACAGGTGGTGCAGGTGCACGAATCGGTCGATGCCGCCGTGCTGGAGGCGATTGCCGCCTACACCGCGACGCAGGAACGGCTGCGCCAGGATTATGTGGCCACGCTGGCGCACGATCTGCGCACGCCGCTCAGCACGATCGGCATGGCGGCGACCTTGCTTGCACGGCGTCCCGAGCCGCAACAGGCGGGCGATCTGGCCGCCCGCATCCAGTCCAATGTCGAACACATCGACGCCATGGTGCGCGAGCTGCTCGATACGGCCGCGCTGAACAGCGCCCAGAAGCTGCCGCTCGATATCAGCTGCTTCAACTTGCGCGAGCTGGCCGAGGAGGTGCTGCGCGACGCACCGCAGCGGCCAGGCCCCTACGAGCTGGAGGGCGATGCGCCGTCCGGCCACTGGAGCCGGCGCATGCTCAAGCGGGCGCTGGAGAACCTGCTGCGCAACGCCTGGAAGTACGGCGACGGCGAGCGGCCTTTGCGGATCGCCATCTCCACCGCGCCGGGCCGCGCCAGCATCGCCGTCAGCAATAGCGGCGAGCCGATACCCGAGGACCGGATCGCCGATGTGTTCCTGATGTTCCACCGCCATGCGCGCGGCGGGGTGCAGGGCTGGGGCCTGGGCTTGCCGTTCGTCCGCCATGTGGCCGAGTCGCATGGCGGCAGCGTGCTGATCGATAGCTCGGCCGAGCGCGGCACGACCGTGACGATCGACTTGCCGGCCGATGCGCGGCCGTTCTCGACCGAGCAACCAAGCCAGCAACAGGGTCAGCAAAACGGCCGTCAAGCGGGCTAGGATCAGTCCCACGCGGGGGCGGCGTGAGAGCCGATAGCAGCGGTGTCTCAGGCTTTGGATAATCACTCGACCGGCCGCCCGGCCGGCTTTTTCCAACAAGGGGGATGCGATGAATCTGATACTTTGGATAGTCATAGGCGGCATTCTGGGCTGGCTTGCCAGCCTGGTCATGAAGACGGACGCGCAGCAGGGGTTGATATTGAATGTCGTGGTCGGCATCGTCGGCGCGTTGCTGAGCGGCTGGCTGCTGGCGCCGATGCTGGGGACCGGCACCATCAATTCGGACGACTTCAGCCTGGCGTCGCTGGGGGTGTCGTTCATTGGCGCGCTGATCCTGCTGGCGGTCGTCAACCTGGTGCGGCGCGGCCGGGTGCGCTGAAAAACCGCCGCCGGGCGACCGGCGCAGGCATGAACAAAGGGCTCCGATGGAGCCCTTTATGCTATCGGGCGTGCGGCCGTTGCTAGTGCGACGCCGTCCCGTCCTTGCCAGCGATGTTCTGGCCGATGCCCATGCCCAGCTCGGCGCCGGTCAGCGGCTCGGTCTCGGGATCGGACATGGTGCGCACCGCCATCTGGTCGAGTAGCGCGCGCTCCTCGTTGGTGACCTGGACGGTGGCCAGGCCGTCGCCGCCGTCGACCGCCATCTGCTGGTCGCGGTCGCTGACCACTTTCCAGTCGCCGCCTTCGTTCCACGGCCCTTGCACCTCCGGTCCGCCCTGCGACATGTTGAAATAGACGCTGGTGAAGGCGGGTTGGCCCGGCATTTTCCCCGGCGGGAAGTTGGGCTGGATCGCGTACAGCGCCTTCTCGAACGATTTCTGGTGCGCGATCTCGCGCGTCATCAGGAAGCCCAGCGCCTCCTTGACGCCGGGGTCGTCGGTCAGGTTGATCAGCCGCTCGTAGACGATCTTGGCGCGCGCCTCGGCGGCGATGTTCGAGCGCAGGTCGGCCGTCGGCTCGCCGATGGTGTCGATGTAGGCCGCCGTCCACGGCACGCCGCCGGAGTTGGTCAGCGGCGCGCCGGCGCCGTACAGCACCTGCGTCACGTGGCTGTCGTTGCCGGCGCCGCTGATCTTGCGATACAGCTCGCCGGCCTGGTCGACGCCCTCGGCCAGCTCGGCCTTGGAGCCCTTGTTGAGCATGACGACGATATTGCCGATGACCTCCAGGTGGCTGAGCTCCTCGGTGGCGATATCGTAGAGCATGTCGCGCCGGCCGGGGTCGTCCTCGGCCACCGCCTGGGTGAAATAGCGCATGGCGGCGGCCAGCTCGCCTTGCGGACCGCCGAATTGTTCGAGCATCAGATTGGCCAGGCCGGGATTGGTTTCGCCGACGCGCACCGTGTATTGCAGCCTTTTGTTGTGGGCAAACATGTGGGTCTCTCCTCATGGTGTGGTTGAGCACGAGGCGGCGCGGCCTCCCGCGACGCCCGTCGGAAGATGGTGCGCGTTTGGGAAAAGCGGTGACATAGGAATACCGCGTAGCGCCATGTAGGAGAGCTGGCCGACCGCGCGCGTTATCTCCGTTCACCTCGACTGTGCCAATGCGATCGCATCGGCGCCCGCCGGGAATCGAAGCTGTCCGGTGATATCGTTCGCGGCGCGCCATACCATCTCGGCCACGTCCGGCTCGGTGGTCACCGCCGCCGGCCGCGCGTATCCTGCGAAGATCGGCTCGGCGAACGGCATATAGGCCTCGGGAATCAGGCCGGCCATGCGCGCGCCGCCGTTGCTGGCGAAGTTCGTCGTCGGGCCGTAGCCGGGTTCCACCAGCTTGGCCTGCACGTCGAAGTGCGCCAGTTCGAACGCGAGCGACCCGGTGAATCCTTCGATGGCCGCCTTGCTCGCGGTGTACGCGGCGGCCAACGGCATCCGCGCCAAGGTCGCGCTGGAGGTCACATTGACGATCACGCCGGACCTGCGCGCGCGGAATTGGGGCAGCACCGCCTGCGTCATCGCCATCACGCCGAAGGTGTTGGTCTCGAATACCTCGCGCACGGTGGTCATCGGCGTGGCCTCGAAGGCGCCGACGACGCCGATGCCCGCATTGTTCACCAGCACGTCGATGGGCCCGCAGGCGTCGAGCACCGACGCGATGCTCTCGGGCTTGGTGACGTCGAGCTCCAGGATGCTCAGCCGGTCCAAGCGCGGCAGCCCGTCCTCGCTCGGCGTGCGCATGGTGGCGAGCACGTTCCAGCCCTGGGCGTGGAAGTGCAGGGCGCTGGCGCGGCCGTAGCCGGAAGAGCAGCCGGTGATCAGTACTGTTTTCATGATGTTGGTCCTTGTTGGTTAGCAAGGCTTAACGATAGCGAAAATGCGCCGGACGAACTACAATCGAAAGTCCAGAATCCGCTTACAAGAGTCCAGACATGAACGACCCACTCTCGGAGGTCATCGCAATGCTCCAGCCACGCACGGTGTATTCCAAGTGCATCAGCGGCGCCGGCCGCTGGGGCGTACGCTACGGCGACTTCGGGCAGCCGAGCTTTTGCGCCGTGCTCGAGGGTTCCTGCCTGCTCGCGGTCGACGGCCAGCAGCCGATCACGCTCGCCGCCGGTGACTTCGTGCTGTTGCCAGCCACGCCGGGCTTCACCTTGTCGGGCTTCGAGCCGGTGACGCCGATTGACATCGACCCCAAAGCGGCGCCGGCGCCAACGGATGAGATCCGCCACGGCACGCAAGGCGGGCCGCCCGATGTGCGCTTGCTGGGCGGCTTCTTCCTCTTCGATTCGCCTGACGCCGCGTTGCTCGTGTCGCTGCTGCCGGCGCAGATGCATATACGGGGCGTTGAACGGCTGGCTTTGCTGGTGCGGCTGGTCGGAGAGGAGGCGGTGGCCCAACGGACGGGGCGTGACCTGGTGCTCACGCGGCTGGTGGAAGTGCTGCTGATCGAGGCGCTGCGCTCGACACCCGGCGAAGATGCGCCGCCGGGGCTGCTGCGGGGATTGGCCGACGCGCGGCTGGCGCTGGCGATGCGGCAGATGCACGCCGATCCCGGGCGTCCGTGGACGATGGCGCAGCTGGCGAAGAACGCCGCGCTGTCGCGCTCGACGTTCTTTGAGCGCTTTCTGCGCGCTGTGGGCATGCCGCCGATGGAATACCTGCTGGCGTGGCGCATGGCGCTGGCCAAGGATCTGCTGCGCCGCCACGGTTTGGCGCTAGCCGAGGTCGCCGAACGGGTAGGCTACAGCTCGGCGAGCACGTTCAGCATCGCGTTCAGCCGGCATGTGGGGCAGCCGCCGAGCCGCTATGCGCGCGAGGGGCCGGCGCAAGCGTAACCCCCGGCGCAACGCATTTCCTCCTCAGTTCGCGCCGGCCCTTCGCTGGCGCAACCAGTAACCGGCGCTGAGCGCGATCAGCCACACCGGGATCAGGTACACCGACAGCTGCAGGTCCGGCGTCAGGTACATGACCACCAGGATGCCGGCCAGGAAGGCCAGGCACAGGTAGTTGGTCAGCGGGTAGCCCAGGCTGCGGAACAGCGTGGTCTTGCCCTCGACTTTTTTCCGCGCGCGGAAGCGCAAGTGGATCCAGCTGATCATGGCCCAGTTGATGATCAGCGCGGACACCACCAGCCCCATCAGGAAGCCGAAGGCCTTGCCAGGCATGAAGTAGTTGACGGCCACGCAGATGCCGGTCGCCAGCGCCGACACGCCCAGCGCCGCCAGCGGCACGCCGCGCCGGTTCACGGTCAGCAGCACGCGCGGCGCGTTGCCCTGTTTCGCCAGGCCGTACAGCATGCGGGTGTTGGCGTAGACGCAGCTGTTGTACACCGACAGCGCGGCCGTCAGCACCACTGCGTTGAGCACGTGCGCCACCATGTTGCTGTTGAGCGCCTGGAAGATCAGCACGAACGGGCTGCCGCCGGTCACCACCTTTTGCCACGGGTACAGCGACAGCAGGATGCCCAGCGCGCCGATGTAGAAGATCAGGATGCGGTAGATGGCCTGGTTGGTGGCCTTGGGGATGGTGCGGGTCGGGTCGTCGGCCTCGGCGGCGGTGATGCCGATCAGTTCCAGGCCGCCGAACGAGAACATGATGACGGCCATGGCCATCACCAGGCCGCCGAAGCCGTTGGGGAAGAAGCCGCCGTGCTGCCACAGGTTGGCGATGGTGGCCTGCGGGCCTGCTTCGCCCGACACCAGCAGATAGCCGCCGAAACCGATCATGCCGACGATGGCCACCACCTTGATGATGGCGAACCAGAATTCCATTTCGCCGAAGGCTTTCACGTTGGCCAGGCTGATGCCGTTGATGATAACGAAGAAGGCCAGCGCCGACACCCACGTCGGTATCCCCGGCCACCAGTACTGGACGTAGATGCCGACCGCCGTCAGCTCGGCCATGCTGACCAGCACATACAGCACCCAGTAGTTCCAGCCGGAGAGGAAACCGGCCATGTTGCCGCAGTATTTGTCGGCGAAGTGGCTGAACGAGCCGGCCACCGGCTCGTCGACCACCATCTCGCCGAGCTGGCGCATGATGAAGAAGGCGATGATGCCGGCCACGCCGTAGCCCAGCAGCACCGACGGCCCGGCCATCTGGATCGTCTGCGCGATGCCGAGGAAAAGTCCGGTGCCGATGGCGCCGCCCAGCGCGATCAGCTGGATATGGCGGCTTTTGAGGCCGCGCTTGAGTTCATTGCCTTGCTGGGTGTTGGTATCCACGGTGTCGGCGGTCAGTTTGGGTTGGGTGAATGGGCGCTGAACAAGCGGCGTCAAACGAACTTGGTCTTCTTCAGGTACTTTTCGACGTCGCGGTAGCTGTCGTCGCTGCCGGCGTAGCGCACCAGGTTGCGGGCGGTCTTGAGCCATTCCACCGTCGACGGCTGCATCAGGTCGAGCGCGTAGGCAATATCGGCCGGGCCGATCGGCCGCTCCGGGTTGCCCGACAGGATATCGTGCAGCGTGCTTTCCTTGGCCAGGTCGACCAGGCCGTCGATGTCGGCGCCGGAGAAGTGCGGCGTGGCCGCCACCAGCGCGTCGACATCGACGCCTTCGACCGGGATGTCGCGCAGCTTGATCTCGACGATATGCTTGCGCGCCTCGGCGTCCGGCGGCGGCACGAACAGCTGGCGCGAGAAGCGTCCGGTGCGTTTCATGGCCTGGTCGACGTCCCACGGCATATTGGTCGCGGCCAGGAACAGCACGTCGCGGTTGTCGCGCTCGAAGCCGTCGAGCTGGGACAGGAATTCGTTGACGATGGTGCGGCTATGCTCGCTGTGCGCCTTCGAGCGCGAAAACGCCAGCGCGTCGAGTTCGTCGAAGAACAGCACGCACGGTTTTTGCGCGCGCGCCTTCTCGAACAGTTGCGCCAGATTGCGCTCGCTCTCACCCATCCACATGTTCAGCACTTCGCTGATGCCCACCGAGATGAAGGACGCCTTGCATTCGCCGGCGATGGCGCGGGCGATCATGGTCTTGCCGCAGCCGGGTGGTCCGTACAGCAGGATGCCGCCGCCGCCGCTCTTTTTAAACTTGGCGAACAGGCCGGGGCGCAGGAACGGTTCGATGATGTGCAAGCGCAGCGTCTTCTTCAAGTCCTCCATGCCGCCGACGTCGGCGAAGCCGATCTGCCCGGGCGGCTGCGGCTTGAGCGCGACCACGTTGGCCGAGGCGCCCACCAGCGACAAGGCCGGACCGGACGAGGGGCGGGCGCGCTGCTGCAGCTGTTCCAGCTCCTCCACCGGCGCAAAGCCGTCGTGCTGGCGCGCGGCGGTGTAGGCGGCCAGCGCCTCGGCGTCGCGTTTCAATGCCAGCAGGGCTTGCGCCTTGCCGGTGAGGGCGGCGGCGTCGGCGCGCTGGCGTTCGGCCAGTTCGAATTGGGTCAGCGCCGCCTGCGCGTCGCCCGCCGCCAGCAGCAGGCCGGCGTAGGCCAGGCGGTTGGCGACGTTGAATGGATCGCTTACCAGGGCGGTTTCTAGTTCTTCGCGGTGCATGGTCATTCCGTTCAAAGTCCGGCGCGGCGTTTGAGCCAGCGCGTGAGCAGGGAGGGGTAGACCCAGGAATACGCGCAGTATCCCAGGATCGTGTAGGTGGCGATATCGGCGGCCAGCGGCGCGTCGCGGCGGATCAGGTTCATCCCCAGCAGGGCGATGAAGTAGAGCGCGGCGGACGCGCCCCAGCCCCAGCGGTTCAGTGGCCACAGCGGCAGCATGCTCCAGTGGCTCAGCGCTTCCAGCTGCACCACCAGCTCCAGCACCTCGCGCGAGTGCGGGTAGAGTTTGAGCAGTTCAATGGCGATGCGCTTGGCGGCGCGGTAGCGGCCACGCCCGACCAGGTGGGTGATCAGCATGCGCGCCGTGCTTTCGCTCTCCGGATGCCCCTGCATCAGCGACGCAAGGCTGGCGCGTTCGGCGTCGGGGCGGCCGTCGATGATGTCGCCGATCAGGCAGGCCGTCAGCGCCAGTTCGTCGTTGGGGTCCAACCGCAGCGCCTCGCGCGCCAGTTCCTTGGCTTTATCGATATGCATGGTGCGGTACATCAGCATCGCGTAGCGGGCGTACTCGTAGGCCGCCTCCGGATACTCGCGCAGCAGATCGAGCAGCACGGCTTCGGCCTGCTCCAGCTCCTCGGCGTCGCGATGGATGTTGACCATCAGCGAACGCGCCAGGTAGTCGTCCGGGTGGCGCGCCAGGATCTGTTGCAGCGTATGGCGCGCGTCTTCCTTGTCGTCGGTGAGATAATCGACGTGGGCCGAGGAGAACAGCAGGCGCGGGTCGTCGGGATATTGGCGCAGCGCGTCGGCCAGCAGTTCGCGCGCCTGTTGGTAGCGGCGGCGCTCGATCAAGCCTTCCAGCTGGAGCGCATAGGCGCGCGGTGTCAGTTGTGCGCCGTCGCTCATGCCAGCGATCCCGCCATCAACGTCACGATGCCGCGGATGCCGAAGTAGCCCGCCACCATGCAGGCGATGGCCGGTATCCATGGCGATGGCGGCTTGGTGTCGAACAGCGCGGCGGAGCGGTGCTGTTTCTTGTGCAGCAGGTAGAACACGCCGCAAAGTCCCATCGACAGCGCGCTTGACAGGGCGCGCATGGTGTCCTTGCCGAGGAATCCGGCCAGGCCGGAGAGCGTGTGCGGGGCCGCGATCGCCGCGTAGAGCAGCGCGACCAGCAGCGCCAGGCCGGCGATGTAGACCGGGATGTCGGCGGCGCGCCGCAGGCGCCAGGAATTGAGCGAGGCGTAAAGCAGGATCGCCAGCGGGCCGCCGAACACGGCGACCAGGAAGCTCGATCTGATCGAATACAGCGTGGCCGGCGATGCGTGGGCCGACAGCGAGGGGGTGAGCAGGTGTTCGCGCATGGGGGTGATGGAAAAGGCAACCAGCCATATTACCAAATTCATACTCACCACCGCCAATAAATTTGGTACTCTTTCATCAATATCACTTTGGGTACATACATATGGCAAGTATTGTTCATGCGGCGCGCAGGTTGGCACTGAATGTGCCTTTGGCTTTGATGTTGCTGGCGGCCGTGCCGCTGGCGCGCGCCACGGAGCCGCTGCGCACCCCGGTCAAGCAGCAGGACGAGTCGCCCAAAGGCTCGCTGCTGATCGCCGGCGGCGCGGTGCGCGGCGATAACGCCGTGATCTGGCAGCGCATGGTGCAGCTGGCCGGCGGCCCCGGCGCCCGCATCGCCGTGCTTCCCAGCGCCTCGGGCAATCCGGCGCGCGCCGGCGCCTATCTGGCGGCGGGGCTGAACAAGTACGGCGCGGCGGCCTTCGTGGTGCCGATTGCCGTGAAGATGAAAGACCGCGACTACAAACGCGACGCCGAGGACGAGACGCTGGCCGCCTCGATCCGCGACGCCGGCGGCGTCTACTTCTCCGGCGGCGACCAGGCGCTGATCACGCAGGCGCTGGTGCGCCCGGACGGCACCCGCACGGCGGTGCTGGAGGCGATCTGGGATGTCTACCGGCGCGGCGGCGTCATCGCAGGCACCAGCGCCGGCGCGGCCATCATGAGCAGTACCATGTTCTACGACGCCAAGACCGTCTTCGGGACCCTGAGCGAGGGCGTCAACGGCCGCGAGCTGGCCACCGGCCTCGGTTTCATCGGCGACGACATCTTCGTCGACCAGCACCTGCTGGCGCGCGGGCGCTTCGCGCGCATGCTGCCGGCCATGCTGAAAAAGGGCTACAAGCTGGGCATCGGCATCGATGAAAACTCGGCCGTCATCATCACCGGCCGCCGCCACGTGGAGGTGGTGGGCTACCAGGGCGCGCTGCTGGTCGACCTGGCGCAGGCCAAGGTCGATCCCAAGGTCAAGGACTTCAACCTGTCCAATGTGCGTCTGAGCTATCTTGACCGCGACGACCGCTACGACCTGGCCACGCACAAGTACACGCCGTCCGCCGACAAGATCGAAGGCAAGGTCGATCCGAAAAAGCCGTATCTGAAGGAGCCGGTGTATTCGACCGATGTCCTCGGCCACAACACCATCCTGATCCTGATGTCCAAGCTGGTCGACAACAGCGAGACGCAGGCGATCGGCATCGCCACGGCCGGGCCGCTGGACCCGCGCCAGGACCTCGGATTCGAGTTCAAGCTGACGCGCGACGCCGGCACCACCGGCTACAGCTCCGCCACGATGGACGCCTACACGGTGCTGGATATGCGCCTCGACGTCCGGCCGCTGCAAGTGACACGCCCCTGGTATAAATAATAAAGGAAGCCGATGAACGCGATTACCTTGCTGCCGGCCGGCGCGCTGGCGCTGGCCCTGTTGATCCCCTCGATGTCGCAGGCCGCCACCGCGGCGGCGCCAGACAGTCCCGCCGCCGCCGTGAATGTCTTCATCGGCACCGGCGGCGACGGCCACACCTTCCCCGGCGCGGCCCGCCCGTTCGGCATGATCCAACTGAGCCCTGACACGCAGGTGCGGCCTTTCCGCCAGAGCTATCCGTGGGCCGCCGGCTACCGCTACGAGGACGACAGCATCCTCGGCTTCTCGCACACGCACTTTTCCGGCAGCGGCCATTCGGACCTGGGCGACGTGCTGTTGATGCCCTACAGCGGCGAGACCAAGCTGGAACCGGGCTACCCCGAGCGTCCCTTCAGCGGCTACCGCTCACGCTTCAGCCACAAGGACGAACGCGCGGAGCCGGGCTACTACGCTGTCAAGCTGCTCGACAACGAGGTCGATGTCGAGCTGACCGCCAGCGAGCGGGTGGGGCTGCACCGCTACCGCTACGCGGCCGGCGCGCCGGCCAAGGTGATACTGGACCTGCGCAGCAGCATCTACGATTACAAGGCCAAGAACCTGTGGTCGCGCCTGCGCGTGCGCGACGATAAGCTGATCACCGGCATGCGCGAGACGCGCGGCTGGGCGGCCGGCCGCCAGCTGTACTTCGCTATCGCGTTCTCGCAGCCGCTGACGGCGCGCGCGCTGCGCAACATGGAGACCGATATCGAATACAAGGGCTTCGCCAGTCCGGGCAGCGGCCCCGGCGCCGACCCGAACCTCAAGCCTTTCGTCGAGGGCAAGGCGCTGGTCGGCGCGCTGGAATTCGGCGTGCCGGCCGACGGCAAGCTGCTGGCGAAGGTGGCGATATCCGCCGTCAGCGAGGAGGGCGCGATCGCCAACCTGGCCGAAATGCCGGGCTGGGACTTCGACGCCGAACGCGCCAGCGCCTCGGCCGCGTGGAACCAGGCGCTCGGCGCGGTGGCGATCGAGGCGGCCGCGCCGATGAAGACCATGGTCTACACGGCGCTGTACCACAGCATGCTGGCGCCCGGCCTGTTCATGGACCGCGACGGCCGCTATCGCGGGCCGGACAACGAGGTCCACCAGGCCGACGGTTTCCGCTTCCATTCGACCTTCTCGCTGTGGGACACCTACCGCGCGCTGCATCCGCTGCTGACAATGATCCAGCCGGAGCAGCGCAACGTCGATTTCGTGCGCTCGCTGATCGCCTCGCAAAAGGCCAGCCCCTACGGCATCCTGCCGGTGTGGCAGTACCACGGGCTGGAGACGTGGTGCATGATCGGTTACCACGCGGTGCCGGTCATCGCCGACGCCTACATGAAGGGGATGAAAGGCTTCGACGCCGAGGAGGCCCTCAAGGCCATGACCAGTAGCGCCGAATATGGTCCCTACGGCGGCCTTCAGCACTACATGAAGCTCGGCTATGTGCCGATCGACCTGGAGCCGGAGGCGGCGTCGAAGACGGTCGAATACGCGTTCGACGACTGGACCATCGCGCGCATGGCGGAGAAGATGGGCAAGAAGGACGTCGCCGCGCGCTATTACAAGCGGGCGCTGAACTACCGCAACTCCTTCGACACCAAGACCGGCTTCCTGCGGGCGAAAAAGTCGGACGGCAAGTTCCGCGAGCCGTTCGATCCGGTGCGCTCGAACTTCGGCAGCGACTACACCGAGGGCAGCGCCTGGCAATATTCCTGGTATTCGCCGCACGATAACGCCGGCCTGATCAAGATGCTCGGCGGAGATGCCGGTTTGCAAAATAAGATCGACATGATGTTCGACGCCAAGGTCGACGACAACGTCTACGCGCACATGGAGGATATCTCCGGCCTGATCGGCCACTACGCGCACGGCAACGAGCCGTCGCACCACGTGGCCTATCTGTACAACTTCGCCGGCGCGCCGTGGAAGACCCAGCAGCGCCTGACGCAGGTGGTGGCGTCGCAGTACAACGCCACGCCGCAGGGCTTGTCGGGCAACGACGATCTGGGGCAGATGTCGGCCTGGCTGGCCTTCACGGCGCTGGGCTTCTATCCGGTGGCGCCGGGCAGCAACGAGTACGTGATCGGCCGTCCCTTCCTGGACAAGGCGGTGATGAATCTGCCCAACGGCAAGACCTTCACCATCCGCGCGGTGGGCATGAGCGCCGACAACGCCTATGTCGCCGGCGTGACCTTGAACGGCAAGCCGCTGGCGCAGACTTTCCTGCGCCACGAGCAAATCATGGCCGGTGGCGAGCTGGTGTTTACGATGGACAAGGAACCGAACAAGGCGTGGGGCAGGGGCGCGGCGGCGCGCCCGTACACGCAAACGGCCTACTAATCGTTCGACGAACAGCAGGAAATGTCGATCGGATCATATCGCTCCCCGTTGGGCTGGGTAAGCTGGACTTTCGCCATATCGGGCGGGAAGTTCTCTTCGTCACTATTGCTCGCGCTTGGTGACCACTCAACCTGGACGGAGGTTATGATGGATGAATTTGTCTACAGTCTGCTGTTGAAGGGTACGCAAGGATTGACCCTGCTTGGCACGTTGCGCTACCGCTTCACCGATCTTGCCGCCGACGCCCGCACCCGCGACATGCAAGCGCTGATGGGCGCGACGATCGACCGGCCCACCATCGAGCTGTTCATCCTGCCGGCCGAGGGCACGATCTCGGTGCCGCTGCTGACCGGGCTGACGCCGGTGCCGATCAGCGGCATCGGCTTCGGCAGTCCGGCGGGCCTGCTGACGGTGCTGTTCTCCAGCACCGACGATACGCGCGGCCTCAGCCTGCAAATCAATCCGATCGACGCCACCCACATCGGCGGCGGCCTGACCTGGAAGCCAGGCCAGCCGGACACGTTGCTGTTCAGTGTACTGGGCACGCAGCTTGCATTCCCGATGTGAAGCGGGGGGCCGGGTGCGGATGGTGGGGAAGGGCGCCATGGGAGTGGCGCCCTTGTTGCATCCGGGGTGCTCAGGCGCGGCGTTTGCGCAGCGCCGCGCCGATCACGCCGAGTCCCGCGAGCATCAGCAAGGCCGATTCCGGCTCGGGAACGGCGGATACCTGGACCCGCTGGATCGAGGTGAGCGTGCCCCAGAAGGAGACGCCGTAGTCGTCGCTTTGACGGTACCAGCCGCCGCCGATGGTCGACACCAGGTCCTTGTAGGCGATGTCGAGCGCCGACGGCAGCGCTGTCGAATTGAGATAGCCGCCACTGGCGTCCGTGAAACCCAGCCCCGCGCCGCCGCTCAGGTCGGGCTGTGCGCTCCCTTCATAATTGGTGTTGTCGAGGGCGATCGAATCGTTACCGGGTCCGTTCACCACCGTCACCGCGCCCGTGTGGGCGCTGGCGTAATTGTTCTGGCCCGACTTGAAGCTGTATTCCATGCTGAACGTGGGCAACGTGCTCAGGCTGTAGCTGCCGTAGTCGAAGAAGGAAGACGGGTTGGCCGTATCAAAGCTGATGCGTCCCGTCAGTTGGTCGTTCACCGCCATGTGATGGCCCGCCAAGTTGGCGCTATCGACATAGCCCCCCTGGCCTTTCGACAGAGCGAGCACGCGATCGACCACGGCGGTGAAAGTGTAGGTCACGGTCTCGGCATGCGTCGGGCTGGCGGCCGACAGCAAGGCCAGCGCCACCGCGCCGACGCTTGCGTTCATCTTGGTTGTCCAGGTCATAGCCATTCCAATCTCTGTGTGAAGTAGGGAACTTATTATAATAATTGCACTCAGGAATTGTAAATGTAAAATCTCAAGCGTGCGGGCCGATACAACGCCGACCATGCCGATTTGATCACAATGTGTGGACATGGCGGGTGGCGCTGGCGCGGGCGCCTGAAGCGGCGGGCCGCGATTGCAATATCGATCTGATCAGAATGCGTCCAAATCGGCCGGGTAAGCTGAACTACTGCCCCATCAGGCAGGGAAGTTCTCGCTGTCACTATCGTTAGCGCATGGTGGCAGCTCAACCCGCATGGAGGTTATGATGGATGAGATTATTTATGATCTGTTATTGAAGAGTCCGCTTGGTTTTGCCCTGTTAGGCACGCTTCGTTTCCGCATCATTTTCGATGAACCGGCGTCCGGAAAAAGCATCGGCGACGTCTCCGCGCTGTTGACCGAGACGCTGGAGCGGCCCTTTATCACCATGAGCGCCCAGGAGCTGGAGGGCAGCATCTCGGTGCAATTCCTGACCGGCTCGCGTCCGTTGCCGGCCGCCGGCCGTCTCTTCGGCTTCGACATGACGCCGCTGCCGCTGAACGCCTTGTTAAACGGCGGCGACGCCACGCGCCAGCTGTTCCTGCAGTTCAGCTTCCTCGACGCCACGCACATCGGAGGCGGCATGCTGTGGCAACCCAACACGCCGCAGCAAATGAAGTTCAGCCTGCTGGGCACGCAGCGTCCGTTCGGCATGTCGGCCGATGACATCCCCCAATGAAATTCCCTTCGCCGCCATTGCCCGCGCATGGTGGCCGCTCAACATGGATGGAGGTTATGATGGATGAGATTGCCTTTAATATAATACTGACGAGCAGGTTCGGCCTGAGCCTGCCCGGCATGCTGCGTCTTCGCTTCACCGATCTGGACGCGCTCATGCCCAGCGGCGATATCGGCGCCGTGCTGGCGGCGATGCCGCAGCCGGTCGACATCGACGTGGCGGTGTTCCAGCTGGCCGGGACAATGTCGGTGCCGCTGCTGACCGGCGTGCGTCCCGTGCCGGTGGCCGGCATCGGCCTGGCCACGGCGGCCGGCCCCATCGGGTATGTGCTGGCCGGCACCGACCCGGCGCGTCCGCTTCGGCTGCTGTTCAACAACCTGGACGTTCAGGACATCGCCGGCGGGCTGGTGTGGCGGGCGGGGCAGTTCGGCCAGCAGATTTTCAGCTTGCTGGGCACCCAGCTTCCGTTCGGCCTGCGGGGCGACGCGGCCCCGCAAGAGGAGGCCGCTCCCCAGGACGAGACCGCTTGATGCTCAGGGACCGGCTTCCGCCTCGTCCAGCGACACGAAGGTGAGCCGGTTGCCGAACGGATCTTTGACCGACATCTCACGCCCGCCCCACGGCACCGTTTCGATGCCCGGGCGGGCGTATTTATAGTGCTTGACGGTCAGCTCGGCGTGCAGGGCGTCGATGTCGGCGCTAACCACCCGCAGCGCCGCGCCCGGGCTGCAATCGCCGTGGTGTTCGCTCAGGTGCAGCGCGCAGCCGTCGCGCGACACTTGCAGGTAGAGCGGCATGCCCGGCTCGAAACGGTGTTCCCAATCGACCCCGAAGCCCAGGTAGTCGATGTAGAACTCGCGCGCCTTGGCTTCGTCGAAGATGCGCAGGATGGGCGTGATGGTTCCGAGGGTCATGCTGGTTCCTGTGGATGGGCTGTACGGACCCCTAGTATATCTCCGGCACGATGATTTCGGACGGCACCGGGCGGCGCACGTAGTCGTCGTGGTACTCGCGCTCCGGCAGCTGGATTGCCGGATGCTCGACTTCGATGTAGGGCATCTGTCCCAGCAGGTGGTGGATGCAGTTCAGCCTGGCCTTCTTCTTGTCCACGCCTTGCACCACCCACCATGGCGCCTCCGGAATGTGGGTGCGCTCGAGCATGATTTCCTTGGCCTTGGTGTATTCCTCCCAGCGGCGGCGCGACTCCAGGTCCATCGGGCTCAGTTTCCATTGCTTGAGCGGATCGTGGATGCGGCCCAGGAAGCGCGCGTTCTGCTCCTCGTCCGAGATCGAGAACCAATATTTGATCAGCTGGATGCCCGAGCGCGCCAGCATGCGCTCGAACTCCGGCACAGTCTGGAAGAATTCCTCGTATTGTTCGTCGCTGCAAAAACCCATCACGCGCTCGACGCCGGCGCGGTTGTACCAGCTGCGGTCGAACAGGACGATCTCGCCGGCGGCCGGCAGGTGCGAGGCGTAGCGCTGGAAATACCACTGCGTGCGCTCGCGGTTGTTGGGCGCGGGCAGGGCGGCCACGCGGCAAACGCGCGGATTGAGGCGCTGCACGATGCGTTTGATCACGCCGCCCTTGCCGGCGGCGTCGCGGCCCTCGAACAAGATCACCACCTTGTGGCCGGTGTGCACCACCCAGTCCTGCAGCTTGACCAGCTCGGCTTGCAGGCGGAACAGTTCGCGGAAGTAATGGCGGCGGGCCGCCTTGGCCGCCTCGCTGCGTTCCGTTTCGATGACCAGCTTGGTGACCGGGTCGATCTCGCGGTCCTCCAGCTCCATCTCCAATTCCTCGTCGTAGCTGTCGGTGAGCTCGCGGTGTACGCGCTCCAGCAATTCCTGCTCGTTCAATTTCACGCAATGCTCCTCGGTGTGGGTCGGGCACAGCTTACGCGTGGAATGTGACCTGGCGATGACGAATCAATATCGTCCCGATGTCGATCTGATCATGGCGCCGTGCGCCCGCCTCGGTAAGCTGAAATCCTGGCTCGCTCGTGAGGCAGGCATGTTTGCGGTGACTTTACCTATGGAGGTTGTGATGGATGAGCTGGTCTATAACTTGTTATTGAAGAGTCCGCACGGTTTGACGCTGCCGGGCACCTTGCGCTATCGCTATACCGACCTGGACGCCCTCAAGGCGGGGGAGATGTCAGCCCTCATGGAGCAGGCGCAGCAGGTGGACACCTTCGAATTGTCGCTCTTCAAGCTGGCCGGTACCTTGTCGGTGCCGCTGCTGACCGGTTTCACGCCGGTGCCTGTCGAGGGGATCTCGTTCGTCGCCCTGCTGGGGCCGACCTTGACCAATTTGCTGAGCAGCACCGATCCGCGCCGCCGCCTCGATATGCAGTTCAACTTCCTCGGCAGTAATAATATCGCCGGCGGCCTGCTGTGGCGTCCGGGCGAGCTGCGCCAGCAGGTGTTCAGCATCCTGGGCACCCGCGCGGCGCCGGGCGTGTAGAAGGGCCCAACCCGCAGAGCCAGGCGGGGTCGGACCCGACGGGTCCGACCCCTAAGCGCGGCGGCAAGCGTCGAGTTGCCATCTCGGAGGGGGCTCGATTTTAATTCGGATACAGGCCGTGCACCCGGCCGAACAACCGGGTCAGGCCGAGCAGGGCGTCGATGTGGGGCGTGGGCAATTGCAGCCGCTGGCCGATTTCGCGCACGGCGCCCACCAGCGCGTCCAGCTCCAGCACGCGGCCGGCGTCGGCGTCCTGCAGCATCGAACTCTTGAAGGCGCCCAGCTTGCGCGTGACCTGGTGGCGCTGCTCCGGCGTCTCGTCGATGTGGCAGCCGATGCGGTCGCCGATCAGCGCCGCCTCGCGCATGGCCGCGCGGCAGAACTCGGCCACCAGCGGATCGTCCAGGATGCGGTCGGCGGTGGCGCCGGTGATGGCCGACACCGGGTTCAACGTCATGTTGCCCCACAGTTTGTACCAGATGTCGTAGCGGATGTTGTCGGAGACGGTGACGTCGAAGCCGGCGCCGCCCAGCAGCGCGCCGAGCTGGCGCGCGCGCGCCGACTCGCCGCCGCCGGGTTCGCCGATGATCAGGCCGTTGCCCATTTTGTGGGCGACCAGGCCCGGCTCCGGCGACGAGGTGCTGGCGTGCACGACGCAGCCGAGCACCTGGGCGTAGGGCAGGGCGGCGGTGATCGAGCCCTCCGGATCGACGCTGGCCAGCGGCTGGTCGCCGATGGCGGCCACGCCCTGGCCGAACCACCATGGCACGCCGTTCATGGCCGGCAGGATCACCGTCTCGGGCCCGATCAGCGGACCGATCTCGCGCGCCACGGCCGTCAAGCCCTGGCCCTTGACAGCGACGATGACCACATCCTGGCGTCCCAGCTGCGAGGCGTCGTCGCTGGCGTGGGCCGGGGCCGTGGTCAGCACGTCGCCCTGGCGCAGCCGCCAACCGTTTTCTTGCAGCGAAACGAGTGCCGCGCGGCGCGCCAGCACACTTAAATCACACGCGGCCGCAGCCGCCAGACGGGTGCCGATGAAACCGCCAATGGCCCCGGCGCCGACGATACATACTTTCATGTTGTCTCCTCTGAAAGAAAAGGGGCCGCGATGTGCGGCCCCGCCTCCTGAAGCAGGTTTGATTACATCTTATTATTTGCTAAGTATATATCACTCTATATCAATTGCGAATATCGAGCCTGCGGTTCAGGCTCAGCGCCGCCAGCGAGGCCACGGCGCCCGACAGCAGGTACAGGCCGACATAGGCCAGGCCGAAGTGCGCCGACACGCCCAGCGCCACCAGCGGCGCGAAACCGGCGCCGACCAGCCAGGCGATATCCGACGTCAATGCCGCGCCGGTATAGCGGAAGCGCTGTTCGAAGTTGGCGGTAACGGCGCCGGCGGCCTGCCCGTAGGACAGGCCCAGCAGCGCGAAGCCCACCAGGATGAAGATGTCCTGGCCGATTTCGCCGCCGTCGATCAGCGACGGCACGGCCGCGCTGAAGACGGCGATCATGATGGCGAGGGTGCCCAGGGTGCGGCGGCGGCCGTAGCGGTCGGCCACCAGGCCCGAAATAATGATGCCGATCGTCATCAATACCACGCCGACCATCTGCACTTGCAGGAAGCCGGACACCGAGCGCGGCGAATACAGGCTGATCCAGGACAGCGGGAACACCGTCACCAGGTGGAACAGCGCGTAGCTGGCCAGCGCGGCAAGCGCGCCGATCAGCACGTTGCGGCCCTGTTTGCTCAGCAGTTCGACGACGCTGACCGGCTCCAGCTGGCGCTCGTCGAGCAGGTGCGAGTATTCATGGGTGGTAACCAGGCGCAGGCGGGCGAACAGCGCGACCACGTTGATGGCGAAGGCCACATAGAACGGATAGCGCCAGCCCCAGTCGAGGAAGTCCAGCGAGCTCAAGGTGGCCATCATATAGGCGAACAGGCCGGCCGCGATGAGGAAGCCGATCGGCGCGCCCAGCTGGCCCAGCATGGCGTACCAGCCGCGCTTGTGCTCCGGCGCGTTGAGCGCCAGCAGCGACGGCAGGCCGTCCCATGAACCACCCTGGGCGATGCCCTGGCCGATGCGCAGCAGCGACAGGATGACGATGGAGGTGGTGCCCAGCGACGCGTAGTCGGGCAGGAAGGCGATACCGGCGGTGGACACGCCCATCACCATCAGCGCGAGCATCAGCTTGGCTTCCCTGGTGAACCGGTGTTGTACTGCCATAAACGCCACAGTGCCGAGCGGCCGGGCGATAAATGCTAGCGAGAAAATCGCGAAAGCGTATAGTGTTCCGTCAAGGCGGCTCTCGTACGGGAAGAACACCGACGGGAACACCAGCGCCGAAGCGATCGCGTAGACGAAGAAGTCGAAGTATTCGGAGGCGCGGCCGATGACCACGCCGATGGCGATTTCGCCTGGTGAAATATCCCCATCCCTGGCATTGATGTTACGCGCGCCTTGGCTGGTTTGATGCTCAGGGACGACGCCCGTTAATGTAGTCGTATTGGCCATGGTCTCGTCTCGTAAGTAAATTAATTTTTATTACGATCATGTCCCTGGACCACTAGGACAAAGTGTCCAATGGCAAGAACATTCCGTAATAGGTACAGTAGCATGTTATCCATATTCTGTGACGTAAATTACCGCATGATTCCTCCTATCGCACGTCGTGGGCTATTCCTCGCACCGTTGTTGTGGCTTGCCGGCTGCAACACGGTCGTGTTGAACCCGTCCGGAGATATCGCTGCCCAGCAAGGAAACCTTGTCATTGTTTCCACATTGCTGATGCTGTTGATTATCGTACCCGTTATGATTTTGATCTGTCTGTTCGCTTGGCGCTATAGGAAGGCAAATACTTCCGCCAAGTACGAACCGAACTGGGATCACTCGACCAAGCTCGAATTGCTGATCTGGGGCGCGCCGCTGCTGATCATCATCGTGCTGGGCGCGATCACCTGGATCTACACCCACTTGCTGGACCCGTACCGTCCGCTCAGCCGCCTCGACGCCAACCGTCCGATCGCCGCCGGCGTCAAGCCGCTGGAGATCCAGGTCGTGTCGATGGACTGGAAGTGGATGTTCATCTATCCGGAGCAGGGCATCGCCACCGTCAACGAACTGGTGACTCCGATCGACGTGCCGGTGCGCTTCAAGCTGACCTCGTCGACCGTGATGAACGCGTTCTACGTCCCCGCGCTGGCAGGCATGATCTACACCATGCCCGGCATGGAGACCCAGCTGAACGCGGTGATGAACAAGGTGGGCGTGTACGACGGCTTCTCGTCGAACTACAGCGGCGCCGGCTTCTCGCAGATGCGCTTCAAGTACCACGGCGTGAGCCAGGGCGACTTCGACGCGTGGGTCGCCAAGACCAAGGCTACCACCGGCACGCTTACCCGCGCCGAGTTCGTGACCCTGGACAAGCCGACCATTAAGCACCCGATCATGCACTTCGGTACCGTCGACAAGGGTCTGTACGACCTCGTGCTGAACCGTTGCGTCGTTGAAGGTTCGGTCTGCATGAACACCCTGATGCACCAGGACGCCACACGCATCAAGGCGGCGGCCGCAGTCAAAGCGCTGGACAAAGACGTCTGTGAGACTGACGTTGCCGCCACCGCCCAACCTACCCGTAAAGAATGACCATGTCCGAACATACCTTGACACCCAACCACCCGATCCTGGGTCGCCTGTCGTGGGAATCGATCCCGCTGCATGAGCCCATCCTGATCGGCACCTTCGCCATGGTGGCGCTGGGAGGCCTGGCCTTCCTCGCCGTCATGTTCAAATTCCGCCTGTGGGGCCCGCTGTGGAAGAACTGGATCACCAGTATCGACCACAAGAAGATCGGTATCATGTACATGATCCTGGGTATCATCATGCTGCTGCGCGGCTTCGCCGACGCGCTGATGATGCGCGCCCAGCAAGCGATGGCCTTCGGCGACAACGCCGGCTTCCTGCCGCCGCACCACTACGACCAGGTCTTCACGGCCCACGGCACGATCATGATTTTCTTCGTGGCAATGCCTTTGGTCACCGGCCTGATGAACTACGTGGTGCCGCTGCAGATCGGCGCGCGCGACGTTTCGTTCCCGTTCCTGAACAACTTCTCGTTCTGGATGACCACCTTCGGCGCCATGCTGACGATGGTGTCGCTGTTCGTGGGCGAATTCGCCAAGACCGGCTGGCTGGCGTTCCCGCCGCTGTCGGGCATCATGGCCAGTCCGGACGTGGGGGTTGACTACTATATCTGGTCATTACAGATCGCCGGGGTGGGCACGACCCTGTCCGGCGTCAACCTGATCGCCACCATCGTCAAGATGCGCGCGCCGGGCATGGACCTGATGAAGATGCCAGTGTTTACCTGGACCGCGCTGTGCACCAACGCCCTGATCGTCGCGACGTTCCCGATCCTGACCGTTACCCTGGCGATGTTGTCGCTCGACCGCATGGTCGGCACCAACTTCTTCACCAACGACCTCGGCGGCAACCCGATGTTGTACGTCAACCTGATCTGGATCTGGGGCCACCCTGAGGTCTACATTCTGATCCTGCCGGTGTTCGGCGTGTTCTCGGAAATCGTCTCGACCTTCAGCGCCAAGCGCCTGTTCGGCTACACCTCGATGGTGTACGCCACCGTCGTGATCACCATCCTGTCGTACCTGGTATGGCTGCACCACTTCTTCACCATGGGTTCCGGGGCCAGCGTCAACTCGTTCTTCGGCATCACGACGATGATCATCTCGATCCCGACCGGCGCGAAGATCTTCAACTGGCTGTTCACCATGTACAAGGGCCGCATCACCTTCGACGTGCCGATGTTGTGGACCGTGGGCTTCATGCTGACCTTCGTCATCGGCGGCATGACCGGCGTGATGCTGGCCGTGCCACCGGCCGACTTCGTGCTGCACAACTCGCTGTTCCTGATCGCCCACTTCCACAACGTCATCATCGGCGGCGTGGTGTTCGGCCTGTTCGCCGGCATGAACTACTGGTTCCCGAAAGCGTTCGGCTTCAAGCTCGACGAATTCTGGGGCAAGGTTTGCTTCTGGTGCTGGCTGGTCGGCTTCTGGGTCGCGTTCACGCCGCTGTACGTGATGGGCTTCATGGGCGTCACCCGCCGCATGAACCACTTCGAAGATCCGTCGCTGCAAATCTGGTTCGTCATCGCCGCCATCGGCGCGCTGATCATCGCCGGCGGTATCGGCGCGTTCCTGATCCAGATCTATGTGTCGTGGCGCGACCGCGCGAAGCTGCGCGACGTCACCGGCGACCCATGGGGCGGCCGTACCTTGGAATGGGCGACTTCGTCGCCGCCGCCGGACTACAACTTCGCGTTCACGCCGGTGGTGCATGACAGCGACAGCTGGGCCGACATGAAGGCGCACAACTACAAGCGTCCGACCAAGGGCTTCGTCGACATCCACATGCCGAAAAACACGGCCGCCGGCTTCATCATCTCGTCGCTGTCGTTCGTGATGGGCTTCGCCCTGGTCTGGCAGATGTGGGCGCTGGCCATCGTCGGCTTCGTCGCCATGATGGTCGCCATCATCAAGCACACCTTTAACTACAAGCGCGATTTCTACATCAAGGCGGAAGAAGTCATCCGTACCGAAGAAGCGCACACTCGTTTGCTGGAAAGCCATGTCTGATATAACCGCTAACGCCGCCATGAGCGACGACCCAAGCGCGCGCTACTACGTAGCCGACCACCACCCGGAGAACGGCACGTTGCTGGGCTTCTGGCTCTACCTGATGAGCGACTGCCTGCTGTTCGCCGGCCTGTTCGCGGCCTACGCCGTGCTCGGCCGCAACTACGCGGGCGGCCCGTCGGGCGCCGAGCTGTTCGAGCTGGGCACGATCGCGCTGAACACCGCGTTCCTGCTGCTGTCGTCGATCACCTATGGCTTTGCCATGATCGCCGCCCAGCGCAAGAGCCTGAAGTTCGCCATCATCTGGCTGGGGATCACGGGCCTGTTCGGCCTGGCGTTCCTGTTCCTGGAGATCGAAGAGTTCATGCACCTGATTCACATCGGTGCCGGTCCGCAGCGCAGCGCGTTCCTGACCTCGTTCTTCGCGCTGGTCGGTACCCACGGTCTGCACGTGACCTTCGGTACGATCTGGCTGATCACGTTGATGTTCCAGCTGAAAAAGCACGGTCTGACGGTCGAAAACAATCGGCGCATGATGTGCCTGTCGATGTTCTGGCACTTCCTGGACGTGATCTGGATCGGTGTATTTACCTTTGTTTACCTGATGGGAGTTCTGCCATGAGCGCGCCACACAATCACGGTCATGGCCACGGTCATGACGATCATGGCCACGGCCACGGCGAAGAGGGCGCCCACGGCAGCCTGAAGGATTACGCCATCGGCTTCGTGCTGTCGGTGATCCTGACGGCAATTCCGTTCTGGCTGGTGATGGCCAAGGTGTTCGACAAGTCCAGCACCACGGCCGCCGTGATCCTGGCCTTTGCCGCCGTCCAGGTGGTCGTGCACATGGTCTACTTCCTGCACATGAACGGCAAGAACGAAGGCGGCTGGTCGATGCTGGCCCTGTTGTTCACCGCAGTGTTGCTGCTGATCGTATTGGCGGGCTCGATCTGGGTCATGTACCACATGAACCTGAACATGATGCCGTCGATGGGCTCGGATGTGCACAGCATGCACGACATGAAATGACGACTGGCGCACCGCGCCAACGTTCCCGCGCCCTGCGCGTCATCCTGGCCCTGGTGGCCGGGGTGATGTTCGCAGGGTTTTTTGCTTTGGGAACGTGGCAAATATTCAGGTTGCAATGGAAGCTGGCGCTGATCGAGCGGGTCGACCAGCGCGTGCACGCCGCGCCGACGGCCGCGCCCGGCATCGCCGACTGGCCGACGCTCAGCGCCGAGGACGACGAATACCGCCGCGTGCGCCTCAGCGGCGTGTACCTGCCGGCCTCGACCACGTGGACCCTGGCGTCGCTCGAGCGTGGCATCGGCTACTGGGTGTTGACGCCGCTGTGCACACAAGACGGCGGCATCGTCATGGTCAATCGCGGCTTCGTGCCGGCGGGTACGGGCGGCTGGAGTCCGCGTCCGGCGCCGGCGCCCGCTGCGGCCAACGCCTGCGCGGCAGTGGCTGGCGGCCCGGCGGTGACGGTCACCGGCCTGCTGCGCGTCAGCGAAAAGACCAGCTCGCTGCGGGCCAACGAGCCGGCGCGCAATTACTGGTACACACGCGACTTGCAGGCGATCGCCAAGGCGCGCGGTCTGCCGGCGGTGGCGCCGTATTACGTCGATGCCGACGCCGCCTCAGCGCAGGTCGATTTGCCGGGAGAAACCGTGCGCCCGATCGGCGGGCTGACGGTGGTCTCCTTCGTCAACAACCATCTGGTTTATGCTTTGACCTGGTTTGGGCTGGCGTTGATGGTGGCTGTCGCCACCTGGTGGGTCGCACGGGATACACGTGGGGGACGTTGATCACGTAAAATAACGGGGATGGCGACAAAATACCCCAACCCCTTCGACCGCGGTCGTCCCAACGCCCCCGTGGTCGAACCGCTGGCCGCCGTGAAAGCGTCGGCCAACACCATCACGCACGCGGCCGGCCACAAGAACATGCAGCAGCTGATCCAGCTGCGCTGGATCGCCGTGATCGGCCAGATCACCACCATCGCCGCCGCCTCGCAGCTGCTCGACGTGCAACTGCCGATGCCGGCCATGCTCAACGTGCTGGCCTGCCTGATCGCCTTCAACATCGCCAGCACCCTGCGCTGGCAGGAAAACCAGTTCGTCTCCAACAACGAGCTGCTGCTCGCGTTGACGGTGGACGTCGCCAGCCTGACCGCCCAGCTCTATTTGAGCGGCGGCGCCACCAACCCCTTCGTGTTCCTCTACCTGCTGCACGTGATCCTGGGCGCGGTGCTGCTGGAAGCCTGGTCGACCTGGACCATCGTCGCCGTCACCGGCGCCTGCATCGCCTGGCTGGCGCTGTTCTCCGAACCTTTGCGGCTGCCTCAAGACCACGAACGCGGCATCCTCAGCCTGTACGTGCAGGGCATGCTGGTGTGCTTCATCCTCGACGCCGCGCTGCTGGTGGTGTTCATCAGCCGCATCACGCGCAACATGCGCACCACCGCCGCCAAGCTGGCCGCCTTGCACCAGCGGGCGGCCGAGGAGGAGCACATTATCCGTATGGGCCTGCTGGCCTCGGGCGCCGCGCACGAACTGGGCACGCCGCTGGCCACCCTGGCCGTCATCCTCGGTGATTGGAAGCACATGCCCGAGTTCAAGGGCAATCCGGTGCTGCTGGAGGAAATCGCCGAGATGCAGACGCAGCTCAAGCGCTGCAAGTCCATCGTCAGCGGCATCCTGCTGTCGGCGGGCGAGACGCGCGGCGAATCGTCGGCCGCGACCACCATCAACACCTTCCTCGACGAGGTGGTGGCGGAGTGGCGCATCGGCCGTCCGGTGGTGGCGTTCGAGTTCGAGAATCGCATCGATCCCGACCTGCCGGTGGTGTCCGATTCAACACTGAAGCAAATGATCTGCAATGTGCTGGATAATGCGCTGGAGGCGTCGCCGCAGTGGCTGCGCATGGAAGCCAGCCGCGAGGACGACGCCTTGGTGCTGCAGGTGACCGACGCCGGTCCCGGTTTCGCCGAGGCGATGCTGGCGCAATTCGGCAAACCATATAATTCCAGTAAAGGACGGCCGGGCGGAGGGCTCGGGCTGTTCCTGGTGGTGAACGTGGCGCGCACCCTGGGCGGCGCCGTCACCGCCAGCAACCTGGAGCAGGGTGGGGCGATGGTGCGTTTGACGCTGCCGTTGTCGGCCATCGAAATCAAATCGGAACAAGCTAATCATGAGTACTGAGGAAACTGAACAACGTTTGCTGTTGCTGGTCGAGGACGACGCCGCTTTCGCCCGCACCTTGAGCCGTTCGTTCGAACGGCGCGGCTACAAGGTGCTGCTGGCCGAGAACGTCGACGAGACCAGCGCGGTGCTGGTGGACCACTCGCCCGGCTACGCTGTGGTGGACTTGAAATTGAAGGGCAACTCGTCCGGCCTGGCCTGCGTGCAGATGCTGCATCAGCACGATCCGGAGATGCTGATCGTGGTGCTGACCGGTTTCGCCAGCATCAACACGGCGGTCGAGGCGATCAAGCTGGGCGCCTGCCAGTATCTGGCCAAGCCGTCCAATACCGACGATATCGAGGCGGCGTTCGAACACGTCGCCGGCTCGGCCGAGCTGGAGCTGACCAACCGGTCGACGTCGATCAAGACCTTGGAGTGGGAGCATATCCACACGGTGCTGGCGGAGACCGATTTCAATATCTCGGAAGCCGCGCGCCGGCTCGGCATGCACCGCCGCACCCTGGCGCGCAAGCTGGAAAAGCAGCGGGTTAAATAGTGACACAAGCTTCATTTCCCGGTTTCGAGCCTGAACCGGAACTGACGGACCGGATATTTTTTGCCGTGATGCCGGATGGCGCGGCGGTTGCCGGGATCAATCAGGTCACGGCGGAGTTGAAAGCCCGTCACGGCATGCGTGGCCGGCCCATCGTCGACGCCAAGCTGCACGCCACTTTGTGCAACCTGGGCGACTTTCCGGGCATGCCGGCCAGCCTGGTCGCGCGCGCGGAGCAGGCGGCTGCGTCCATAGCCGCCGCAACGCCCGAGTTCGATGTCGCCTTCGACACGGCGCAGACCTTCGTGAATCGTTCACGCAATCGGCCGTTCGTGCTGACCGGCGGCGACGGCGTGGTTGGGCTGACGGCGCTCTACAAGAATCTGGCGCAAGCGCTGCTCAAGGTCGGCATCGCCGGCAATCCTCCCAGCTATACGCCGCATGTCACGCTGCTGTACGACGATGTCACCGCCGCTCCGGCGCCGGTACCGGCGATCCAGTGGACCGTGCGGGAATTGGTGCTGCTGCATAGCCGGATTGGCCAGAATCAACCAGCGTATACCACAGTGGCGCGTTGGCCGCTCGGCATGATTTAACCATGTTGCGGTAGCCTAATACGGTCTTTTTATCTTTGATCACGTCGACGGGATTCCACCATTGACTATCTTCGCCAGCACAGTTTGAAAATCTAAAATGTGCCTAGCAGAAGTGTCCGTGACGTTGGGGGGAAGGCCAGTATGGTCATTCTCCGCAGTAGCAAGAGGTGATTTCCTTCTTTAATCCTCTCGCTGGTGACACTGAATCGCTATCTGCGGCTCTTTGACATTCAGTATTTGAAAGGAATTTGTGGCACCTTGTAATCGTTCTTGCTCTTGCCAGTTCGCTCCAAGTCCTCTTCAAATTCTTTCATGGCCCGCAACGCCTCCGAAAAGATAATTTGCTGCCGTCCCGAAAATTGGGGAGCCTTCTCAGCGCCGAACCACTTAGGCCATACCGTCTGATCGTATGTGTACTTTGCAACTGTAATCAGCGCATAGAGTTGAAATCTTATTTTCGGATCCAGGTCATGAGTTTTCCAGCGATTGATGGTCCAGTTGATGCACTCCACCATCAAGATCGCCTGGATGTCGTTACCGTAACCTCTCATCTTGCTATTGATACTTTCAGGTGCCATGAGGTGCTTCAAACCCTCGCCAAGGTCACTTCATCAAATCCTTGGGATACAGGACGGCACCTGCACGATGACGCCGTTTCGCTATCTGGTGAAGACAAACCGATCGCCGACTTTACGATCACCCCGCCAACGGCCTGCTGTATGACGTCGTCATTGAAGTAGATCAACCTGACTTGGGGACGCTCGACAAACAGACAAATGAGTTTCGGCGTCGCATCGTGGTCGTAGACCGCATCGAACCGCGAACAAGCGCCCCCGACATGTCGTCGCGCAAAATGTCGCCTTCGTCTATCAACTGATCCATGTTGGCGATCATGACTTTTTCTAGTTCAACCTCGTAGTATCGGCTTGCCGTCGCTATCGGCGCGCATGAATTCTAGTTCGGCAACAAGCGGTGCACACGGGTCGATTCTCGCAATAGATGCGGTAAATATCTTGCTTGTGCGGCGAAAGTGGCGAATAATCACCGCATGAATAGCGGCTATTACACGTATATCTGGCAGGCCCGGGATTGGCCGGCGTGGCGCTTTGAGCTTGCCGTGCTGGCTACGCCCATGGCCGAGGTGAGCAGGGCGCAGGGGCATTTGGTCGGTCGTCTGGCTGACGTCGGCTTGGTACTGCGCGGCCAGGCAAGTCTGGCCGCACTGACCGAGGACGTCGTCAAAACCAGCGAAATCGAAGGAGAGGCGCTCAACGTCTCCTCCGTTCGCTCGTCCATCGCCCGTCGTCTTGGCGTCGACATCGGTGCCCTTGCGCCAGTTGATCGCCATGTGGAAGGCGTAGTTGAAATGGTTCTCGATGCGACGGCCAATTGCCACGCGCCGGTCACGCGGGATCGCCTGTTCGCTTGGCATGCGGCGCTGTTTCCTACCGGGTATTCAGGCCTTTCCAAAATCAATGTCGGTGCCTGGCGCGACGATGTCAACGGCCCGATGCAGGTGGTCTCCGGTCCCGTCGGCAGGCAACGGGTGCACTTCGAGGCACCTCCCGCAAGCGCGCTTGAAGCTGAAACCGCACTGTTTCTCGACTGGATAGACACGGATTCAAATGTTCCTCCGCTGATCAAGGCCGGTCTCGGACACTTGTGGCTGGTGACACTGCATCCATTCGACGATGGCAACGGCCGTATCGCGCGCGCCCTCGGCGATCTGCTGCTGGCGCGCGCCGAGGGATGTCCTCAGCGCTTCTATAGCCTATCCGCGCAAATCCAGCGCCAGCGCAAGGCATACTATGAAATTCTGGAGCGGACGCAGAAGGGTGCGATGGACGTCACCGAATGGCTTCTGTGGTTTTTCGATGCGCTGAGAAGCGCGGTCGAACAGGCTCATCTCGGTCTCGATGTCGTTTTGTGGAAAGCGCGCTTCTGGCGACAATGGGCAGAGGCGCCGATGAACGAGCGCCAGGTCAAGTTGCTCAACAAATTGCTTGATGGCTTTGAAGGCAAGCTCACGACCAGCAAGTGGGCCGCGATCGCCAAGTGTTCGACCGACACGGCACTGCGTGATATCACCGATCTTGTGCGGCGTGGAGTGCTCCGCAAAACGGATGCCGGAGGGCGCAGCACCGGTTACGAGTTGAGTGGGCTGGCATTGTGAACGCTCGCACTTGGCAGTGGATTGCAAAGGTGCAGTTAGCGTCAGACTGGAACAAACTGGCAGGGGTTTTTACGAGGTGAACCATCATGCTGATCAGACGCTGCGCCGTGCTGTTTGTCGAGCCCCGCGAGGATCTCGATATCGATTGGTCTTCGCTGTTCGCCGGCGAGAGCGCGCTGGGCTCGACGGTGCGCTGGATCGCGCTGGCGCCGCATCTTGGCGCCGAGGTCGAGATCGGCAGCGACGAGATGCTGGCCCTGGGTGGCATCAGCCTGACCTTGTGGCAGGAGCGCGCCGTCTGCGAGCGGAAGTCGTCGGCCGACGTCATCGGGCGTTTGCTCGCGCACGGCCTGCTAATGAGTGATGCGCCCGAGGGCGCGGCGATTCGGGAACGCGACGAGGTACTGCGTTCGCAGCACTGGCGGCCGTTATCCGCCGCCGCGCATATGTTTAGCCGCTGGGGCGATATGCGGGTCGATAAGGGCATGCAGTTTCCCAGCTTTGAGGAGCTGGTTGAGTCGTACGGCACGCCGCCGGGCCCCGCCATCGAACGCGGCGCCGCCGCTGATGCGTTGATGTTGCCGGTTCCGGAGCGCGCCGGGTTGGACGAGACGCTTTTCAAACGCTACACCGGCCGTAATTTCGATCCGGTCGCCACGCTGCCATTGGCCACCGCCTCGCGTTTGCTGCAACGCGCCTTCGGCTCGCAGGGCGAGCGCGAGATGGCGCCGGATGCCTTTGTGCTGAAGAAGCTCAGTCCCTCGGCCGGCGGCCTGCATCCCACGGAGGCGTATGTGCTGGCGCAGCGCGTGGAGGGCGTGGCGCCGGGGTTGTATCACTACCACCCGGTGCGGCACGCGCTGGAGCCGCTGGTGGCGATGGATACCACGCAGACGGCGGAGCTGGCGATGCGCATGGTGGCCGATCAGGATTGGTTTGTCGATGCGCCCATGATGGTGGTGCTGGCGGCGCGCGTGGAACGGAATTTTTGGAAGTACCGTAATCACGCCAAGGCTTATCGGGCGTTGTTGTTGGACGCGGGGCATTTGTCGCAGACGTTTTATCTGCTGGCGACGGAGGCGGGGATGCCGGCCTTTGTGACGGCTGCTGTCAATGAGGTGGATATCGAGCGGGCGTTGGGGCTCGATCCGCTCAAGGATATGGTGGTGGCGGTTTGTGGGTGCGGCGCGGCGTCGGGGGCGCAGGATACGGTGGAGATGCGGTATGAGCCGTGACGCTGACTTGGGTTCCTGACGGCGCTTGCATGGCGGATTACGCTTCGCTAATCCGCCCTACGTGTTTATGATGTATGGTTGACTCATACATCCTCCGCCTATGAAAACTCTTTTTTTGCTGCCGGTCGTTTTGTTCGCCGGGTGCGCGTTTGCCGATGCACCTTCCGCCACTTGGGACAAGCAGGCTAGCGGCGTCGCCGGTCGCTTGCGCGGCGTGAGCGCTGTCGATGACAATGTGGCCTGGGCCAGCGGCGCGGGCAACGCCGTGCTGCGCACCGCCGACGGTGGCGCCACCTGGCGCAGCCTTACACCGCCGGTCGATGCCCAGGCCACGCCGCTCGATTTCCGCGATATCGACGCCGTCGACGCTCGCACCGCCTACTTGTTGAGCATCGGGCCGTCCACGGCCTCTCGCATCTTCAAGACCACCGACGCCGGCGTCACCTGGACGCAGCAGTATGTCAATCCCGATGAAAAAGGCTTCCTCGACGCGATGACGTTTTGGGACGCGGACAGTGGCCTGGTGATCGGCGATTCGATCGACGGCCGCTTTCAGATACTGCGCACCGCCGACGGCGGCGCGACATGGAGCAAGATTCCCGCCGCCGCGCTGCCGCCCGCGTTGCCGAACGAGGGATCATTCTCGGCCAGCGGGTCCAACATCGCCGTGGTCGGCCGCGACGACGCCTGGATCGCCACCGGCAGCCGGGTGCTGCACACCGGCGATCGCGGTAAAACCTGGAGCGTCGTCCAGGCGCCGCTCGATACCAGCGAGTCGGCCGGCATCTTTTCGATCACGTTCCGCGATGCGCTGCATGGCGTGATCGTCGGCGGCGACTACAAGCGCGAAGGCGCGGCCGTCAACAACGTTGCCGTCACCAGCGATGGCGGAAAGAGCTGGTCGCTGGTGCGTGAAAAAGGATTGTCCGGTTACCGCTCGGCGGTGAAGTACTTGCCCGGGGGCGGCAAGTCGCTGGTGGCCGTCGGTCCGTCAGGCGCCGATGTGTCGCGGGATGACGGCAGGACGTGGACGCCGTTGGCGTATCCGGCATCGGTCGCCGGCTTCGACGCGATCAGCTTTGCCGCCGGCCGCAAGACGGCTTGGGCCAGCGGCAACAAGGGCGAACTGGCGAAAGTGAATTTTAAATAAACTGCAAACCCGCATAGCTAAACGATGGGCCGGCGTTGGCGCAATGGGGTCGGACCCCGCGGGTCCGACCCCGCCTGGCCCTGTGGGTTGGGCGTTCAGCGCTGGCCTGATAGGAAGAACGGAATCGCGCCGGCGGCGTTTTCCAGTTTGCCTTTGATCGCATGACGATTGGCGGCGAGGACTTCTTTCGACGGCAGGCTGCGCAGGGCCGGAATCTGGGCGGCGTCGATGCGGATGCCCAAGCCATCGAGCGCAATTTGCGGATCGCTCAGGAAGCTCTGGCGGAAGCTGTCGTCGCCGGAGAGTTTGGACAGCAGCAGGTCGAGATCTTGCGGGGAATGCGAGGCCATGTGGTCACCTTTCGTATGCGGGGAGCAGGTTGATGCGTATCAATACGCAAGTCCATGCTAGGACAAAGCCTGACCGACCTCAAGAAATTTCAACATAGCAATATGCTAGTGAGTTTGCCCGGTGTTTTCCATGCTCGCGGGCGGCGCCGCTGATTGTTTGGCGATCTCGTCGTGCGCGCTGTGCATGACGATCTCGAAGGCCTGCTCGAAATCGCTCAACAGTTGCGGCAACGCGGTTTCCCGCTCTCTGAGACGCTCCTCCAGCGCCGTCGCCGCCTTAAAAAGATCGGGCGCGGAAATGTTTCCAGCCGCGCCACGGATCTTGTGTACAAGTTCGGCCGCCCGGGCCAGATCGCCGGCGTCGATTGCATCATGAATGTGTTGCAAAATGGCGCCGAAGTCGTGGGCGAACAGGCTCAAAAGCCGCGTCAGCAGGGCGCTGTGGCCGCCGAGGCGTTCCAGCGCGGCGTTCATGTCGATGCCCGGGCGCGCGCTTGGCGGCGCCGCCGGCGGCAGGCCCGCGCCGCGCGGCGCGTCCGGCTCGTCGATCGGCGCGCGTGCCGCATCGTGCTCCACCCAGGTCGCCAGCACGGCGTACAGCGTGTCCGGATCGATAGGCTTGGTGACGTAGTCGTTCATGTCCATGTTCAGGCAGCGCTCGCGGTAGCCGGCCACCGCGTGCGCCGTCATGGCGATGATCGGCAGCGCGGCGTGGCGTTCGTCGGCGCGGATCAGCGCCGTGGCCTGGTAGCCGTCCATGTCGGGCATTTGTATGTCCATCAGCACCGCGTCGTACTGGCGCGCGTGGACCATGCGCGCCGCCTCCTCGCCGCTGGCGGCCAGGTCGACCCGGACCCCGGCGCGCTGCAGGATTTCGCTCGCCACCTGCTGGTTGATGCTGTTGTCGTCGACCACCAGTACAAGCGCGCCGCGTATGCGCTGGACCGCGAACGAGGGCGGGGCGGGCAGCTTGACGGCGGGCTGTCCGGCGTCCAGGCCGAGCGCCGTCATGATCGCGCTGCGCAGCAGGTAGGGATTGGCCGGCTTGTCGATGAAGGGCATGCGGCGGGTCTGTTCGGCGGCCTCGATATTGTGCTCGCGCGCGTAGGCGGTGACCATGAGGATGGCCGGCGGCACGGCCAGCGCCGGGTCGGCGCCGATGCGGCGCAGCGTTTCGATGCCGTCCAGCTCCGGCATGTCGGCGTCGATCAGCAGGATGTCGTACGGTTCCAGCTGCAGCGCGGCCAGCGCCGCCGCGCCGGAGGCCACGGCGCGCGCCTGCAGTCCAAGGCCGCCCAATTGGATCTGCAGCATGTGGCGCGCCGCTTCGCAATCGTCGGCCACCAGCACGCGCTTGCCGAGCGCCTGCGCCGGAACCGGTAACAGGCGCGGCGTCTGGTCGGCGGCCGGTTGCAGCTGCACGGTGAAACTGAAGCTGCTGCCGACACCGGGCTCGCTGTCGACGGCGATCACGCCGCCCATTTTGCGCACCAGCTGCTGCGAGATCGCCAGTCCCAATCCGGTGCCGCCGTAGAGCCGCGTGGTGCTGGCGTCGGCCTGGGCGAAGGCCTGGAACAGGCGCGCCTGCTGCTCGCCGCTGATGCCAAGGCCGCTGTCTTCCACCGTGAAGCGCAGCGCGAACGCGCCGGGGACCACGTCGGCGGCGGCCAGGTTCGGGTCCAGCTCGACCCGCAGTTCGATGTGGCCGCGCACGGTGAACTTGAGCGCGTTGCCCACCAGGTTGACCAGGATCTGGCTCAGTCGCAGCGGGTCGCCCAGCAGGTTGGCCGGCACGTCCGGGGCCGACCAGATCACCAGTTCCAGACCCCGTTCGGCGGCGCGCCACGAGAACAGGTCGGCCAGCTGGTTGAGCGTGTCGGGAAGGTCGAAGGGCAGGGCCTCCAGTTCCAGCTTGCCCGATTCGATCTTGGAGAAGTCCAGCACATCGTTGATGATCTCGAGCAGGCTTTGTCCCGCGCGGCCGATCTTGCGGAAGTAGTCCAGCGGTTGCGGCGGCAGGTCGAGGTGGGTGCCAAGTCCGGCGAAGCCGAGGATGGCGTTCATCGGCGTGCGGATCTCGTGGCTAATGTTGGCCAGGAACTCGCTCTTGGCGCGGGTGGCCGCTTCGGCGTTGGCGCGCGCCTGCTCGATCATGCGCAGCGCCCGCGCCTTCTGGTAGGCCGACACGAACGGCTCCTTCAGCGCCTTGAGCAGATCGAGGTCGCTCGCTTCGAACTTGGTCTGGTACTGGTAGTTCTCGAAGATCAGATAGCCCTCGACCTGGCCGTCGATCACCACGCGCACCGCCAGCATCGCGCAGACGTCGCCCGGCAGCGAATTGTGATGGTAGATTTCGAAGATGTCCGGCGCGATCATGGATTCGGGCGGGGCGTAGCGCAGCTCCGCCTGGCGCAGGTCGATGCTGTAGGCGTCGGCGGCGGCGTCGATGCGGCCCCAGGCCGCGCGCAAGGTCAGCGTCTCGGTGCCGGCTTCGCGCACCAGCGCCAGGGCCGAATCGATGCCCTTGATGACGGTGGATTCCTGCAGGATGGTCTGCAGCAGCGCGTCGAAGTCCAGCTGCTCGTTGATCGATTTGACGATGGCGTTGAGTTTTTCCAGATGCCGGGTGCGCGAGTAGACCAGCGCCTGCAGGACCTCGCCCTTGTTGTGCAGTTGTCTGACGCGCCAGCGCACCAGCGCCCATGCCAGCAGGCCGGCGGCCAGCAGGTAGCCGGTCCGGGCCCACCAGGTCTGGTGCCAGGCCGGCAGCACCACCACCCGCAGCGACAGTTCATCGACGTTCCACAGGCCCTCGCGGTTGCTGCCGCGCAGGCGCAGGCGGTAGGTGCCGGGCGGCAGGCTGTTGTAGCTGGCCACGCGGCGGCTGGCGTCGGCCTCGGTCCAGCGGCGGTCGAAGCCCTCCAGCAGATAGGCGTAGCGGTTGCGTTGTGGCGCGGAGTAGTCCAGCGCCGCCAGTTCCACCTCGAAGTTCTGGGTGTCGGGCGTCAGGGTCAGGGTCGGACCTTCGGGGGCGCTGAGCTGGTCGGGCGTGAGCGCGCGCTGGTCGACCCGCACGGCGCTGATCACCAGCGGCGGACGATAGGCCCAGTCGTTCAGGCGCGCGGAGTCCACCACCGCCATGCCGGAGGTGGCGCCGAACAGCAGATCGCGTTCGTTGGTGACGGTGCTGGCGCCGATGAAGAAGGTGCGGAACGCCAGCCCGTCGGCGCGGGCCAGCGCGCGCGCCTTGAGCGTGGTGGCGTCGACCACGGCGATGCTGTCCGAAGTGGCGGCCCAGATGCGGCCGGCGGGGTCCGACTGCAAGGCCATGATGGTGCCGGTCGACAGTCCCTCGGCGACGCCCACCCGTTCGAACACCGGCGCGCCCCTGGCATCGCGCCCGGTCATCACGCAGATGCCGCCGCCGTAGGTGCCCACCCAAAGCCGGCCGCGCCCGTCGATCACCAGCGAACTGATAACGGCCTCGGAGAGCGCGGTGGGGAGGGCCGGCGCGGCGTGGATCTGCTCCACCTTGCCGGTCGCCGGATCGAGGCGATTGAGGCCGTTGCGGGTGGCGATCCACAGCGCGCCGTCGGCATCGGGGATCACGGCGTGGATGCGGTTGTCGGTCAGCCCGCCGCCCTCCGGCGGTCCCTGGACGTAGCGCTTGATGGTGCCGGCGGCGACATCGTAGCGCAGCAGTCCTTCGAAAGTGCCGAGCCAGAGCTGGCCGTCGCGCTTCAGGATGGTGCCGATGCGCGGATACTGGTTTTCCTGCGGCAGGGCGATGCGTTTGGCGGCCCGCCCGCCGCCCCGGGTGCGGTACAAACCGAGCTGGGTGCCGATCCAGGCCTCGCCGGGCTCCGCCTCGGCCAGCGCCAGCACCACGCGGTTGGGCAGCGCCGTTTCCGGCTGGTGCGGGTCGGGGCGCAGCGCCGCGCGCCGGGTGCCGTCGGTCGCCACGATGTCGATGCCCTGGTCGGCCAGCGCGATCCACACCTCGCGGCGGCTGTCGGTCATCAGCGCGGTGACGGCCGCCTCCAGCTTGCCCTCGCCGCCGAACACCGAGTCGATGCTCTCGCTGTGCGGATCGTGGATGTCGACGCCGCGCTCGGTGCTGACCCAGATCATGCCGCTGCGGTCGCGCAGCAGCGCGGCGGTGCGGTCGTTACTGAGGCTGAGCGGCACCGCCGGCTGGTGCAGTATGCGGTTGCTGCGGCCCGTGGCGGTGTGATACTCGACGATGCCGCCGCCGTAGGTGCCGGCCCACCAGGTGCCCGGCGTGCTCTCGGCGACCGACAGCACCATGTTCGATTCCATGTCCTTGACGCCCTTGAGCGCGACCAGCTGACCCCTGTCGGCCAGCGGATCGACCGTGCCGATGCCGCTTTTGAGCGTGCCGAAAGCGATCTGTCCCCGGCTGTTCTCGCCCAGCGCCATGACGGTGTCGCTCCAGCCGCCCTGGCCGGCGGCGCCGACCGGAATGGCGGCGATGGCGCCGCCGGGTTTCATCCGCGCCAGTCCGGTGCCGGTACCGATCCACAGGTTGCCCGAACGGTCCGCCAGCAGCGCGCGGACCTGGTTGTCCGGCAGGCCCGGCGCGGTCTCGCGGGTATGGCTAGTCACGGTGCCGGCGATGGCGTCGTAGAATTTGAGGCCGGCGGGCGTGCCTATCCACAGATTGCCCTTGGCGTCGCTGGCGATCGCGCTCACCAGGCCATGGCTCAACTCCTCGTTGAGGCGGACGAAGTGTTCCTTGCGATTGTCGTACATCGCCAGGCCGGCGGCGGCGGTGCCGACCCACAGGCGGCCGCGCGCGTCGACGTGCAGGGTTTGAATGAAATCGCCGGGAAGGCTGGTGGGGTCGGTGGCGTTGTGGTGGAAGCTGCGCACGCGGTAACCGTCCCAGCGCGCCAGCCCGCTCTGCGTGCCGATCCAGATGTAGCCGTCGCCGTCCTGCGCCAGCGCCATGCTGACCGGATGCGGCAAGCCTTGTTCGAGTCCGAGATGTTCAAACAGCGGGGTGGCCAATTTATCCCAGCGCTCGGCGCCGGCCCGGGCGGGGCCGAACGACATCGCGCCGGCCAGAAGGCACAGGCATGCCGCCGGCGCGAAGGCGACACGGGACAGCGGGACGACACAGCATAGCCGAAAAAGTCGACAAAGGGCGGCGATACAGGCATGCGGTGATAGGGCGTGGGCGTTCAAATCAGGGCACTCTCCCGGCAAGTGATTATCAGCATACGGAATAGCCGGCCGAAAGTCCATGCTTGCGGCGCGAATTCGCCGCCGCTTGTACAATCGCCGTCAGCATCGCCTTACAAGGAATTACCCTCCCTATGAAACCGTCGCTATGAAGCAGTCGCTATGAGACCGTCGCTATGAAACCTCAATTACTGGTGCTGGCCGCCAGCCCCTCCGCCTCCGTCATGGAGCAACTGGACGTCCACTTTGAATGCCACCACGCCTGGCGCCAGCCGCGCGAGACGCAGCCCAATTACATACGCGGCGTGGCCGCCGGTGTGCGCGGCCTGCTGACCACCGGCGCGATCGGCGTCGGCCCGGCGCTGCTGGAGCAGTTGCCGGCGTTGGAAATCGTCGCCGTCAACGGCATCGGCACCGACGCCGTGGCGCTGGAGGCGACCCGCGCGCGCGGCATTGCCGTCACCAATACCCCCGGCGTGCTGACCGACGACGTGGCCGATCTGGCACTGACGTTGTTGCTGGCGGCGGCGCGGCGACTGCCGGCGCTGGACCGCTACGTGCGCAGCGGCGCCTGGGAGGCGGGGCAGCCGCTGGCGCCCACGCGCGCCTTGCGCGGCAAGGTCTGCGGCGTGTTCGGCTTCGGCCGCATCGGCCAGGCGGTGGCCGCGCGTGCCGAGGCGTTCGGCATGCGCACGCTGTACTTCCAGCCGCGCGCGATCGCCGGCGTGCCGCAGGAGCGCAGCGCCTCCCTGCTGGAGCTGGCGCGGGCGAGCGACTATCTGGTGGTGTGCGCCCCCGGTGGCGCCGCCACCCGGCACGCGGTGGACGCGCAGGTGCTCGCGGAGCTGGGGGCGGAGGGCACGCTGGTGAATATCGCGCGCGGTTCGCTGGTGGACCAGCAGGCGTTGATCGAGGCGCTGCGCGAAGGCGCGCTGGGGATGGCGGCGCTCGACGTGTTCGACGACGAGCCACGCGTTCCGGCCGCGCTGCGCGAGCTCGATAACGTGGTGCTGGCGCCGCACGTGGGCAGCCTGACGGTGGAGACCCGCCACGCGATGGGGCAACTGGTGGTGGATAACCTGGTGGCGCATTTCGAAGGGCGCGCGCTTCCCACTCCCGTGGTATAAATTGCCGCGTGGTAATTATGGTGTCATATTCGTCGCGTATAGTGATTGATGTCGGTGTTATAACATTAATTACTCGGAAGAACTGTCGCGATGAAACTCCCTCAATTGAAGACCGGCGCGCGCGTGCTGGCGTCTTTCGCCATGCTGCTGTTCGCGATGGCCTGCATGTCGGCCGTGTCGCTGTGGCGCCTGCAATCGGCCAACGACACCGCGTCCAACCTGGTCGATGAAAAGCTGGCCAAGCAGCAGCTGACGTCCGAGCTGCTGGGCGTGGCCGAGCTCAATGGGCTGCGGGCGATTTCAATCGCCCGCAGCGACAGCCTGGAAGTGGGCGACATCTTCCATGCGCAGCTGGTCGCCGGTGAAAAGGTGGCGGCGGCGATGGACCGCCAGTTGGCCGCCATGCCGGCGGACGGCGTGGAACACGAGCTGCTGCGCGCCGTCGGCGCCAGGCGGGCGGCGTACGCGGCCCTGCGCGCCGACTTGTTCAAATTGAAGGACGGCGGACGGATACAGGAGGTGAGCGACTTGCTCGACACCCGCCTCGCCGCCGCCTTCGGCGCGTACACCGGCGCGCTGCAAAAACTGCTGGCGTATCAAACGCAGGAGGCCAGGACGATGGCGGCGCTGTCGGCCAGCCAGTATCGAAGCAGCCGCGCGCTGCTGATCGGGCTCGGACTGGCCACCCTTGCATTGGGCGCGGTGCTGGCGCTGATGCTGACGCGCAGTATCGTGCGTCCGCTGACGCGGGCGGTGGCGCTGGCCGAACAGGTGGCGGCCGGCGAGCTGCATGCCGTCATCGAGCATGGACGCGGCGACGAGATCGGCCAACTGTTCGACGCGTTGAGCCACATGACGGGCCGCCTGGCCCACACCGTCGGCCGGGTGCGCGACGGCGCGGTGGCGATCGACTCGGCCTCGCGCGAGATCGCCAACGGCAATATGGATCTGTCGCGCCGCACCGAACATCAGGCCGGGGCGCTGCAGGAGACCGCGTCGGCGATGGTGCAACTGACGTCGGCGGTGCGCGAAAACAGCGGTAACGCGCGCCATGCCAACGCGCTGGCCTTGTCGGCGTCGGAGGTGGCGGGCAAGGGCGGCAAGGTGGTGTCCGAAGTGGTGCGCACGATGGCCGGCATCAACGACTACGCGCACAAGATCGTCGACATCACCGGCGTGATCGACAGCATCGCCTTCCAGACCAATATCCTGGCGTTGAACGCCGCCGTCGAAGCGGCGCGCGCGGGCGAGCAGGGACGCGGCTTCGCGGTTGTGGCCTCCGAGGTGCGCAATCTGGCGCAGCGTTCGGCGGCGGCGGCCAAGGAGATCAAAAAGCTGATCAACGACTCGGCCGAACAAATCGCCAGCGGCAGCGTGCTGGCCGAAAACGCCGGCGCGACGATGGACGAAATCGTACTGAGCGTGCGCAAGGTGACCGCCATCATGGCCGCGATCAGCACCGCCAGCGCCGAGCAGGAACACGGCATCGGGCAGGTCACCACCGCCATCGGCGAGATGGACGGCGTCACGCAGCAGAACGCCGCGCTGGTGGAGGAGGCGGCAGCGGCGGCGGCAGCGATGCAGGCGCAAGCGAAGGAACTGGCGCAACTGGTGGGCTCCTTCAAAATCGACGCCACCAGCGCAAAACCACCGATGTCAACGAAACCAAGTATACCCAGGATCCACGTAGGGCGGATTAGCGCAGCGTAATCCGCCAATGCGTGCATGTCGACGACCCATGCACCGGCCGATATTGCTGTAAACTAGGAGAGCTCAGCACCACTAACTCTCCCGAACCATCCATGTCCGCTCCCAAATCCCCCTCCGGCACCCCGCCCATGTTCAACCTGGCGTGGCCGCTGCTGGTCGAACTGGGATTGGCGATAGGCGCCGGCGTGGTCGGCACCGCGCTGGCCTCGCGCATCTCCGACGCCGCCGGCGGCGCCTTCGCGATCGCCAGCCAGGTCTCGGCCACTTTGTTCATCCTGTTCCGCATCATCGGCGCCGGCGTCAGCGTGGTGGTCACGCAAAATCTCGGCGGCGGCCAGCGTGACGCCGCCGACAATGTCGCCCGCGCGGTGGTCGGCGCCAGCACCTGGCTCGGCGCGGTCGCCGCGCTCGCGGCGCTGGTTGGCGCCAACGGCCTGCTGCACCTGCTCAACGCGCCGCCCGAGGTCTTCCCGCTGGCCGCGCCGCTGTTGATGGCGCTGGCGCCATCGCTGCTGTTCGACGCCTGGAACGCCTCCATGGCCAGCGTGATGCGCGCCCATCTGCGCACGCGCGACACCTTGCTGGTGCTGATCGCCATGCACGTCAGCCACCTGGCGCTGGCCATTCCGCTGATGTACGGCTGGGGACCGGTGCCCGCCATGGGCCTGCCCGGATTCGCGGCGGCGCTGGCGGTCAGCCGCGCCATCGGCCTGGCGCTGCACCTTTGGCTGTGGCGCATCCACCTTGGCGTCACGCTGGTGCGCAGCGACTGGTGGCGCCTGCCGCGCCGCGAGCTGGCGGCGGTGCTGCATATCGGCCTGCCCGGCGCGGCCGAGAATATCGCCTACCGCCTGGCGTTCATGTTCAGCGTGGCGACGGCGGCGAAACTGGGCGCCACCGCCCTGGCGACCCAGGCCTACGTGCTGCAGTTGATGGGCGGGGTGATGATGTTCAGTATCGCAACCGGCCTGGCGGTGGAGATTGTGGTCGGCTACCTGATCGGCGCGGGCGACCTGCGCGAGGCGCACGCCGTGGTGCGGCGCGCGCTGAAGATCGGATTGGTGGCGTGCGTGGCGATCGCCGCCGCCGCCGCGCTGGCCGGGCGCTGGTTGCTGGGATGGTTCACGCAGGACCAGCAGATCATCGACGCCGGCATCGCGCTGTTGTGGATCACGGTGCTGCTGGAGCCGGGCCGCACCTTCAACCTGGTGGTGATCAACGCGCTGCGCGCGGCCGGCGACGCCCGTTTTCCGGTAATGGCGGGCGCCTTGTCGATGCTGCTGGTACTGGCCGGCGGCAGCTGGGTGCTGGGCGTGGTGCTGGGCTGGGGCCTGGTCGGCGTGTGGATCGCCTACGTCGCCGATGAATGGATACGCGGCTTGATCATGTGGCATCGCTGGCAAACCCACGCCTGGGTGCCGCACGCGCGGGCCTCGCGCAAGCGGCTGCGGCCCGTGATCGTGGTCGAGGGATAAAAAAACGCCCGGCTGCGGCCGGGCGTTTTTTATCGCGCATCGTTACTGCACGGTGAGGATCACTTTGACCGTGTCGTCGACCTGCGATTTCTCGATATAGCCGATGGCGCTGGGGTCGGCCGCCACGGCTTTCTTCACTTCGGCGCTGGACGCGTATTCCTTGGGCGCGCTGGCCTTGCCGGTGAAGACCAGCTTCGACCAGATGGCCTTGACCTGCGTCGCGTCCTTGTCCAGCACCTTTTTATAGAACTCGTTGCGCAGCGCGCCGTCGGTGTGTTCGACGGGCGTGAACAAGGTCGATTTACCGAGGAAGAACTGGCCCGCCTGTTCGCTGAACATGCGCGTGGCCGGGTTCTTCGGATTGACGATCACCACGATCTCCGCCGCGAACGAAGGCGCGGCGAACGCGCACACACCCGCCGCCAGCAGCAGCTTGCCGATAGTCGTTTTCATGTGGTTCTCCTTAGAAGACGAAATCGATGGCGGCGGCGTAGACATTCACCGTGCTGCCGGCGAAGCCGGGCTTGGGGTTGGTGAAGTAGCCGTCGCCGTCACGCGTCTTGACGCGGTCCATCTGCACCTTGAACGCGGCCGACTTGTAGAAGTCCCAGCGCAAGCCGATCGCAGTGCTCGATTGCAGCCCCACCTTGAGCGCGGCGTTGGCGCCGGCCGCCAGCGGCGCCAGAGGACCGGTGGTGGGCAGCGTCGAGAAGTTGCGGATGCTGTCCTGTTTCACGTCGCCGTGCATCACGAACGGCACGAATTTTCCCCAGCGGTATCCCAGCATCACGTACCAGGAGGTGGTGTCGTGCACCAGGCGGCTGTCGGTCTTGCGCTTGGCGAATTCCGTCATGCCGATGATGTTGTTGTAGTCCATGCTGATGCCGGCCGAATTGAACGTTCCCTTGACGTCGCGTGACGGGATTTGTGCCAGCAGGCCGGTCAAATTCAGCGCGGTGAAGGAATTGGTGAGGACCGTCACGTTCGGGCTGCCATCGATGGTGAACTTCGTGCGCGAGTGGCCGAGCCGGTAGGTGAATGGGCCATTCTCGAGCAGGATTTGCGCGGCCATGGTGCGCTTGAAGTCGACATCGAATCCCTCCGACAGCCGCACCGTGGTGTTGCCGAGGCCCAGTTGGGCGGTGACGGTGCTGTCGCCGAAACTATGCTGGTAAGTGATGTCGCCGCCGTCGACGCTGTCGAACGGCACCTGGCGATACACCTCGGTCGGCGGGCGAAGCATGGTGTTGGCGTAGCCGACGTTGCGCACATCGGAGATCATGTAGACCGGCAGGCCGACGCGGCCCAGCCGCACCGAGAAATCGTCGTTGAGCTTGAACTTGGCGAAGGCCCAAGTCAACTCGGCGCCGTAGCTGTCTTCATCGCCGTACTTGCGCACCAGGCCTTGGGCGGTGAACGAGATGGTGTCGCTCAATTTCCCGGTAACCTGCAGTCCAAGATTGGAATCGACGCCGGTGCGCCAATCCTTGCCCGCGCCGCTGGCCTGGTTCAGACGTGTAAATTCCGCGCCATCGGTGTCGGTCCGCGTGACAGCGCCGGTACCGAAACCGCTAATCGTGATCGGCAGGCTGTCCTGGGCGTAGGCCGTGGCGCAAAAGGCGCCAAGGATCGCCAGCGCCATCAGCGATTTCATCGCGGGATTCAACACTGGATTGCTGACTAAAGTGCGGTTTGCAAGCTTGGTTTGTTTCATTGGGTACCCTCCGGTGGTTGCGTCTGGACGTTTTGGTTGTCCTGATCGTCCTTTTTAGTGTGGCCCGGAAGGCATTGATTTGGGTTAAATTTATACGGAAATGTCACAATTTCGTTGTTCATGGGCAACGACTTGCGATATGGGATCGCTATCATGTGACTGAAACGGCAAGCTTTCCCAAGCCATGTCTACGATTTCTGGCACGGTCGCCGGTGCCGGGCGGCGCCGGGTCATGACACAAATTCCGGAGGACGAGGGACGGGCAGGGAAGGCGCTTTAACGGCCGTCGGCGGACGGTGTCGCGGGCAGGTTGCGCACGATGGCGCGCAGCATTTCCTCGACGTCGATCGGCTTGGCGATGAAGTCGTTCATGCCCGAAGCGATGCATTGCTCGCGTTCCGAGGCCATCACGCCGGCCGTCATCGCCAGCACTGGCAGCGTCAGTTTCAGTTCGGAGCGGATCAGGCGCGTCGCCTCGAAACCGTCCATTTCCGGCATCTGCACGTCCATCAAAACCAGGTCGTAGCGATGCGACTCGGTGCGCAGCAGGTCGACCGCCTGGCGGCCATTCTCGACCGAGTCGATGCTGGCGCCGGCGTAATCGAGCATGCTCTTGGCGACCAGTTGATTGATCGGATTGTCCTCGACCAGCAGGATACGCACGCCGTCGACGCGCAGGCCGGGGGGCGGCGGCTGGTCCGCCTCGGTGGGGGGCGCGGAACCCGGCGCCGCGGGATCGCCTGCATCCTTCTTGTCGGCCACCGCCGCCTCGCGGGCGGCGCGCGCCAGCCGCACGGTATCGTGCAGGCGTTGGCCGGTTACGGGTTTGAGCAGCACCGCATCGGCGCTTTGGGCGCCGCCGGCGTGCAGCAGCTTGCCCTGGCCGAAGGCGCTGACCATCAGGACGATGGGCGGCGCGACGGGGCCGGCCGCCCGTATCGCCTCCATCGTTTCCAGGCCATCCATGTCCGGCATGTTCCAGTCCACCAGCACGGCGCCGTAGCGGCCGGCCGAGCCGCGCAACAACGTCAGCGCCTGCTCGCCCGAGCCGGCGCAGTCGCAGCGCCAGCCTTGCGCGCGTATCGTTTTGTACAGGTAGCGCGCGCTGGTCGGATCGTCGTCCACCACCAGCAAATGCAGCGCGGGCAGGCCGGCCGCGTCGTCGGCCGCTGCGTCGGCGCGCAGCATCGGCACCGTCAGCATGAATTCGCTGCCGACACCAGGCGTGCTGCGCACCTCGATCGCGCCGCCCAGCAAGGCGGCGATGCGGCGCGAGATCGCCAGTCCAAGGCCGGTGCCGCCGAAGCGGCGCGTCATCGAGGCGTCGGCCTGGGAAAAGGGCGCGAACAACTGCGCCAGGCTGTCGGCCGGAATGCCGATGCCGCTGTCGCTGACGGTGAAGCGCAGCGTGGCCGGAGCGCCGGCCGCCTGGTCGATGCCGGAGGCGCCGGGCGTGCCGGCCACCAGCTCCACCAGCACCGCCACCGAGCCTTTTTCGGTGAACTTGATGGCGTTGCCGACCAGGTTGACAAGGACCTGCTGCAGCCGGTGGCCGTCGCCGACCAGCGCCTGCGGCACGCCGGGCTCGATGCCGATGGCCAGTTCCAGGTCCTTCTCGCCGCCGTTGACGGTCATGATGTTGGCCAGCGCCTCCAGCACCGCGCCGAGCTGGAACGGCGCCGGCGACAGCTCCATGCGGCCCGCCTCGATCTTGGAGAAGTCCAGCACGTCGTTGAGGATGCCGAGCAGCGAGTTGCCGGACGTCCGTATCATCTCCAGGTACTTTTGCTGGTCGGCCGACAGCGGCGTGTTGTTCAGCAAATGCGTCATTCCCAGCACGGCGTTGAGCGGGGTGCGGATCTCGTGGCTCATGTTGGCTACGAACTCGGTCTTGGCCCGGCTGGCCGCTTCGGCCAGGTCGCGCGCGGCGATCAGCGAGCGTTCCGACTCGCGCAGCGCGCCGGTCATTTGCCGCGCCAGCGCGGTGGCGTAGACGTGGCGCGCGGTCAGCGCCCGCACCACGCCGAAGAATAGCAGGCTGATGATGACGCCGGCCAGCAGCACGATGTGCGATTTCTGGCGGTCGATGGAGCGCTCGAAGGCCGGCAGCGACGTGAAACGCAGCGTCCAGCGGTGCTGCAGCAGTTCGAGCGGCATCTCGCGCGCGAATGGATTGGGATAGTGCAAACGGTCGTCCGCGGTGCGGTCGGCGGCGCTGGCGTACAGGCGCGCCTTGGCGTCGGCCTCGTCGCCGTCGAAGATCTCCAGCCGGATCGCGTGCGCGCCCGCGTGGTTCTCCCCGTGCCCGCCCGCGCCGAGCAAGTCGCGCATCAATTCCGCAGCCAGGATCGGGCTGTAGGCGTAACCCTGCAGCGCCGCCATGCGCTGCTCCGGTGTCGCGGCGGCGGACAATCCCGCCTGTTTGCGGTACACCGGAAAATACATGAGGAAGCCCGGCTGGTGCCCGTCCCGGGCGCTCTGCACCAGCTCCACCTTGGCGCTCAGCGCCGGCATGCCCGAGCGCGCGGCGTTGCGCAGCGCCACCTTGCGGATCGGTTCGGAAAACATGTCGTAGCCGAAGGCGCGGCGATTGCGCTCGTCGAACGGCTCCAGGTACAGCACCGCCACCGAGGACGGCGGCGGGTGCGCCGCCGAATCGAGCGACCAGACGCGGAACTCGGGATAGCCCTCCTGGCGTACCTGGCGCTCCAGCCCCGCGCGCTGGTCGTGGCGCAGGAAAATTCCATAGCCCAGCCCCATCACGCCGGGGAAGTTGTTTGCCAGGTCCAGGCCGGCGGCGAAGTCGCGCCACTGGGTGCGGGTCGGCTCCTGCTCGGCATTGAACAGCGCCTGGGCGCCGCGCAGCCCCGATTCGTAAAGCGTCATGCGCTGGACGATGCTGCGCGCGATTTCGGCGGCCTCCGCGTCGAACCGCTCGCGCGCGCGGCGCTCGGTGTCCACCGCCACCAGGTGCCACACCAGAACCGTCAGGCCCACCCCCACCAGCAAGGTCGCCCATTGCGCGGCGCTGTGTTCCGGGACGCTGGTCTGCAGCCGTTTGCGTTCGCTGGCGTCGGCGCTCAGCACCAGGCCAATCAGGCTGCACAACACGATGAAGCTGTCGAGCGAGATCAGCGCGTCGTTCAGGGTGCCTGCCGCGAACGGACCGAGGCCGCTGACGGTGCCCAGCACCGCGCCGGCGGCGGCGCACATGTACACGGCGCTGGCGCCGCGCAGGCCGTAGCGGTAGGACGCCCAGGCCACGCACAGCACGAACAGATAGGGCAGCCATCCGAGGTGGTCGTGCGGCGAATAGGCGCGGAAGAACACCATGGCGATCAGCGCCAGCAACGCCGCCAAGGACAGCGCCACCTCCAGCGCGCCACGCCAGCGCCGGGCCAGCGACCGGTCCGTCCACCAGACGATGATCGCCGGCGTCACCAGCAGCACCCCGGCGGTGTCGCCGACCCACCAGGTCAGCATGACGGTGGCGTAGGCGTCGGCGCCGGCCAGGCCGAAAAGCACCAGGGTGGTGGCGCCGATGCCGGCGCTCACCAGGCACATGGCCATGGCGACCAGTGCGAACTTGTAGACGTTTTGCAGTTGGCCTATCGGTTGCGTGACGTCGGCGTAGCGGCGTATCAGCCAGGTGCCGGCCAGCGCCTCGAGGGTGTTGCCGCCGGCGATGGCGCCCGATGCCAGCGCCACTACGCCGTCCAGTGGCAGGCCGTTGACGTGGAAGGTGGCGAGATTGGCGGCGAAGGCTCCCAGCATGATAGCCGGCCAGGCGCGGTAGCCGATCAACAGGATGGCGGCGAAGGCGATGCCGGACGGCGGCCAGACGGGGGTGGCGTTGGTGTTGGCGAAGGCCAGCAGCAGACTGGCGCGGGCCACCAGCGCGTAGCAAAGCGCCAGCAGCGCCAGCCCGACCAGCCTTTGTCGCGTGTCCGGCGCGCCGGCTCCCCCGGTCCAGGCGGAGACCAGGGAGCGCTCGGATGCGGCCGGGGAATCCGTATCGTGACCTACGCGCATGGCAGCATGTTTTGGATTATTTGAGTTGCACTTGTCCACTATATCGTATTTGCACCGGGGTTTGCGCCGGGTTTATACATTTCGCGCCACCGGTATGCATTTGGCGCCGTTTGGGCGCCGCTCGTCGCATCGGCCGGCGGCGGGACGCTCGCCTGGCTACAGTGGAATCCCGATTCATCCACCGCAACCGCCACATCCAACGGAGCCCGATATGACACGCCAGACCGCGACAGCCTTCCTTGCCTTCCTTTTCGCCGCAGCCAGCGCCTGCGCCAGCGCGGGCGACCTCACCATCACCGTCGAAGGCGTGGCCAGCGCCGATGGCCGGTTGATGGTCGCCTTGTACAACTCCGCCGAGACCTTTCGCGGCAAGCCGGCCCTGGCGCGGATGGCTCCCGCGTCGGCGGGCGCCGTCACGCTGGCGTTCAAGGAACTGCCTGCCGGCGACTACGCGTTCGCCGTCTATCACGACGCCAACGGCAACGGCAAACTGGATTTGAACGCTGTCGGCATGCCCGTCGAGGACTACGCCTTCAGCAACAACGCCATGGGCAACCGGAGCGCGCCGAGTTACGAGGACGCGCGCTTCCAGGTGCCGGCCGGCGGCGCCGCCGTTAGCGTCAACCTGCGCTGAAAGGGCGATGATGAACCAACGCCGTCAATTCCTTTTTCGTGGCGTCGGCCTTGCCGCCCTGGGTGCGTCCGCCCGACCGGCGCTTGCCGACAGCGGGACCTTCGGCCGTTTTCACCAGGCGCTCGAGCGCAATCCGCGTTTGTCCGTGTACGCCGATACCAGCGGCGAACAGGCGGGCCTGGCGCAGGTTTGGGGCAGCATGCCGCCGGACCTGAATGGCGTGTTCTACCGCAACGGGCCGGGACGTTTCGAGTTGGGCGGCGAGCGCTATCACCATTGGTTCGATGGCGACGGCTTTGCGCAGCGCTGGCAAGTCGGTGGCGGCAAGGTAGGTCATCGTGGGCGTTTCGTGTTGACGAAAAAATTCGAGGACGAGAGCAAAGCGGGGCGCTTCCTGTACCCGGTCTTCGGCACCGCGATCGCGCGCCGGGCGGTGAAGAACAATGACAGCGTCAACGTCGCCAATACCAATCTGCTGCCGTTCAACGGCGCCTTGTACGCGCTGTGGGAGGGCGGTTCGGCGATCGAACTCGATCCGGATACATTGGCCACGCGCGGCGTCAAGACCTGGCGCGCCGATTTGAAGGCCATGCCTTTCTCCGCCCATCCGAAGATGGACCCCGATGGCGGGCTGTGGAACTTCGGCAATCCGCCTGGAGGCGACCAGTTGGTCATCTATCGCCTGAACGCCGCCGGCGAAGTGACGCGCACCGCCATGGTGCCGGTGCCCAGCTTGAACATGGTGCACGACTTCGTCGTCAGCGGCCGCCATCTGATCTTCCTGGTGGCGCCATACGCCGTGCGCGCCGATGCCGGCCTCAGTCTGGCCGAGCGCATGCGATGGGACGGCGGCACGCGGCCGCTGCGCGCGGTCGTCATCGACAAGAATACGCTGGAACTGCGCCAGGTGTTCGAGCTGCCGGCGCGCTCCGTCTTCCACCTCGGGAACGCGTTCGAGGATGGCGGCTGCACGCGGCTGGACGCGGTGCTGCACGAAGGCGACGTCCTGCCCGATCCCGCGCTGCCGATGCGCGGAGACATGCGCGAGTACCGCGAGGCGCGCAGCGCCACGGTGCAGATCACGCTGGACTATGCCAGCGGCCAGGCGCGCGAGGCGCGGCTGTTCGGCGTCAGCGAGTTCCCGCGCGTGGCGCCGCAGGTGGTGTCGGCGCGCCATCGCAGGTTGGCGGTGCTTGGCGCCGACGGCGTGGGCAAGGATCTGATCCTGAACACCGTTAATCTGATCGACACCGACACCGGCAAGGCCGACAGCTATGCCTTCGGCGCCGGCTGGCAGGTGGAGGAGCATGTGCTGGTGCCCAGGCGCGGTGCGCGCTCCGAGACCGATGGCTATCTGGTCGGCGTCGCGCAGGACACGCGGCGCGGGCAAACGGTGCTGACCGTGTTCGATGCACACAACATCAAAGCCGGTCCGAGGGCTTTGGCGCGATTGTCCTATCGCGCGCCGGTTTGTTTTCATGGTAACTTTCTGGCCACATGAATATTACTCCCGACACCCTAAGCCGTAAGCAGCCGCCGATCGCCCATCCGCTCGAAGTCATCCCGGTTTTCCGGCGTTGGCCGTCCTCGGTGCCGCGCAACGTGCTCTATACGATTATCTTCAGCTGCCTGGTGGCCCTGGTGCTGACGGCGATCGACAAGACCCGGGGAGCGAGCGACCAGATGCTGCGCGCGAACTTTCCCGCCACGCTGTTGATCTCCAACTTGATCGGCGCGTTGGTGTATGGCGGGATGTTCGCGCTGAATCGCTCGCTGGACGGGTGGGTGGCGCGCCTGCGCGGTGTGCGGCGCATGCTTTTCTACGTGTCGCTGATGTCGGTCAGCGTGCCGCTCGGCATAAGCTTGGGCAATGTGCTGCTGCGGGGTGCCAGTCCTTTGGTGGTGTTGGCGCAGCGCGGGGTGTGGGTGTACTCGCTGGCGACGGCGGTGCTGGTCGCCGGCTTCATGTACCTGGTTCATCGCAGCGGGGAACGGCGGATGCAGCAGGCGATGGCCACGGCGCGCAACAATGAATTGATCGCGTCCAGCCAGCGGCTGCTGGCCGAGGCGCGCCTGCGCGCTTTGCAGGCGCAGATCGAGCCGCACTTTTTGTACAACACGCTGGCCAATGTGGTCGGCTTGATCGGCACGCAGCCGGCTCGCGCGCAGCATATGCTGGAACGGTTCATCGACTACCTGCGCGCCAGCCTGGCGGCCAGCCGTGGCGACCAGGCGACCCTGGCCAGCGAGGCGGCCATGCTGGCGGCGTATCTGGATGTGCTGGCGGTGCGCATGGGCGAGCGGCTGCGCTACCGCATCGACGTGCCGGACGATCTGCGCGGCTTCGCTATCGCGCCCATGCTGCTGCAGCCGGTGGTGGAGAACGCGATCACCCATGGCCTGGAGCCGAAAGTGGAGGGCGGCGAGATCGTCATCGGCGCGCGAGTGCTTGGCGACCGTGTGTGCGTGGAGATCAGCGACACCGGCGCCGGCCTGGCCGAATCGGGGGCGGCGTCGAAGAAGCATGGCGGCGGGGTGGGGTTGAGCAATCTGCGCGAACGCCTGGCCAGTTTGTACGGCGGCGCTGCTCGGGTAGAATTACTGGAAAATCAACCTTGCGGCATGACGGTGCGCCTGATGCTGCCTTTGAATGCGAGTCCGACATCGATACCTTCCACGCCCTGATAGCAGACGACGAGGCGCACCTGCGCGATTATCTGGAGGGACAACTCAAGACCGTGTGGCCCGAACTACGGGTGGTCGCGAAGGCGGCCAACGGGCTCGATGCGCTGCGTTTGATCGACGAGGAGGCGCCCGATGTGGTCTTTCTGGACATCCGCATGCCGGGCATGACGGGGCTCGACGTGGCGGCGCGGCTGGTGGAGGGACGCAAGCCGCCGCACATCGTGTTCGTCACCGCATTCGACCAGTATGCGGTGGAGGCGTTCGAGCATTCGGCGGTGGACTACCTGTTGAAGCCGGCCAGCCTGGATCGGCTGACCAAGACGGTGGTGAAGTTAAAGGCGGCGTTGCAGGCGAGGCGGGAAGTCGGGCAAGAGCCTGCGGCGGCGGGCGGTGTGACGGCGGCCGCTTTGCAGGCCTTGCTGGCGCAGTTGGGTGGCGCGGTGGCCGCTCCTGTCGCCGCTGTGGAGCCGCTGCAGTGGATACGCGCTTCGCAGGGAGATCAGACGCGCTTGATCTCGATCGACGAGGTGATTTATTTCCAGAGTAATGACAAGTACACCAGCGTGTTCCTGGCCGATGGCGAGAGTTTGATCCGCACGCCGATCAGCAAGTTGCGCGAGCAGCTCGATGAGCGGCAGTTCTGGCAGATACACCGCAGTGTGATCGTGGCGGCGCGGCATGTGGCGGGGACGCGGCAGGATTTTCGCGGACGCTTGATGGTGCTGTTGAAGGGGCGCGGCGAGCAGCTGGTGGTCAGCCGCAATTACGTGGATTTGTTCAGGCAGATGTAGGGCGGTTTTTAACCCGCACGGCCATACGGGGTCGGACCCTACCGGGTCCGACCCCTAAGCGGTATGGTCGGCATATCGTTGAAAGCACGCGGGGTTGAAAGCGTGCGTATTCTGGAACTACTTGGCGATGACCGGCTTGACCTTCGCCGCCGCTTCCTTGGCGCGCGCGCGTGCGGTTTCCACGTCGTCCGCAGTCGCCAGCGCCACGCCCATGCGGCGGCGCGCGAACGATTCCGGCTTGCCGAACAGGCGGATGTCGCTGCCCGGCACGCGCAGCGCTTCGGCTACGCCTTCGAACGCGATGCCGGCCGCTTCGTGCTGGCCGTAGATGACGGCAGAGGCGCCCGGCGCCTTGAGCGCGACATTGACCGGCAGGCCCAGGATCGCCTTGGCGTGCAGTTCGAATTCGCTTTGCACCTGCGTCGCCATGGTCACCATGCCGGTGTCGTGCGGACGCGGGCTCACTTCCGAGAACCAGACCATGTCGTCCTTGACGAACAGCTCGACGCCGAACAGGCCAAGGCCGCCCAGGTCGCCCGTCACCTTGCCGGCGATGTCGCGCGCGCGTTCCAGCGCCACCGGGTCCATGCGGCACGGCTGCCACGATTCGACGTAGTCGCCCTGCACCTGTACGTGGCCGATCGGTTCGCAGAACTGCGTTTCCACCTGGCCGTCGGCGCCGATCGAGCGCACCGTCAGCAGCGTGATTTCGTAATCGAAGTCGATGAAGCCTTCGACGATGACGCGGCCCGAGTCTACCCGGCTGCCGGCGGCGGCGTAATCCCACGCGGCCTTGACTTCGGCGGCGCTGTCGATCTTCGACTGGCCTTTACCCGACGACGACATGACAGGCTTGATCACGCACGGGAAGCCGATGGCGGCGGTGGCCGCCTCAAGTTCCGCCAGGCTGCTGGCGAAGCGGTAAGGCGACGTCGCCAGGCCGAGCGTTTCGGCGGCCAGGCAGCGGATGCCTTCGCGGTTCATGGTCAGCTGCGCGGCGCGCGCGGTCGGGATGCAGGTGATCTTGCCGGCTTGTTCCAGCGCTGCCAGCGTGTCGGTGGCGATGGCTTCGATCTCCGGCACGATCAGGTCCGGCTTTTCCTGCTCGATCAGCGCGGCCAGCGCGGCGCCGTCGGTCATGTTGATGACATGGGCGCGGTGCGCGACCTGGTGGCCCGGCGCGTTCGGATAGCGGTCGACGGCGATCACTTCCACGCCCAGGCGCTGCAGCGCGATGATGACTTCCTTGCCTAGCTCCCCTGAGCCGAGCAGCATGACTTTGGTGGCGGTGGGGGACAGCGGCGTGCCGAGGATGCGTGGAGTGTTCATGTTTGGTTCAGAGAGAAGAAAAGTAAAGGCGTCAGAAAGAGTAGACCAGGGTCACCGAGGTTTGCGTGTCGGTGCTCTTTTTATCGTCCGGGACGTTGGTGTCGCTGCGGACGCTGAACGCGGCCTTCAACTGCATGGTGTTGTTGATCTTGGTGCGCAGCGATGTTTCCGCCTCCGAGTGGGTGTTCGAGGTGCCCCGTTCGACCATCAAGGTTTGCTGGAACAGGGCGTTTTCGCTCAGGCGCCATTTGAAGTTGCCCGCGCCGCGGATGGTCATGCCGTTCTCGGTTTCGCCGGTGTCGCGCGCGCCGCGGAAGTAGCCCGGACCGATTTCCACGTCCAGCGTCTTGGTCTCCGACTGATAGACCTGGGTGCCGTAACCGACGCCGATCGTCGAGTAGCGGATGTAGGCGCCGAACCGGTCGTCGACGTGCGTGGCCAGCGCGAACAGCCGGTCGCGGTCCTGCATCAACTTGTACGCGGCCTTGGCCGACAGCGAGTAGCGCTGCGCCGAACGCTCGCGCACTTTTTCGCCGTCGCTGTTGGTGACCTGCTCGTCCTTGAAATAGCCGGCGGCGATGTACTCGTTGCTCCAGTCGGGAAGTTCCTGCTTGGAATCTATCTTGCCGGTAACGGAGGTGCCGACGGTGTTGCCGGAGGTGGAAATCGCGCCCAGCTCGGCGGAGGTGCTCCAGCCGTAGGGTGGGTCCAGATCGACGGCGGCCGCGTGGCCGACGGTGAGTGATAGCGCTAGCGCGGGTACGAACAGCAATGGTTTCATAGGCATGGGAGGGCGATGCCGGGCATTGCCGGCGGTGCGTCGTCTTGTACGGAAGAAGCCGCTATTGTACCCGACACCGATTACGTGTGGTTCCGTACAGAACGGGGCCTTTCAACGGAGGATCATTGCCCCATTAGCTGAACGGGGTAACGATCATGAAGACATCATTGAAATTGACAAAAATGCTGCTGTGCGCGGGCCTGTTCGCCGCCACCGCCTCCGCCACCTCGTTCGCCAGCGCCGGCATCAACCGCTGCGTCGACCCGCAGGGCGCCGTGCTGCTGACCGACGCCGACTGCCCGCAGGGCAGCCGCGTCGCCAACGAGGACGCCGTGAGCGACACTGGCGCCGATGGCGTCATCATCAACAGTGGTGTCGAACGCGTCGTCCCGGGAATTCAGAGCGGCGCCAGCCTGCCGCGCAGCCGTTGGGCCGATTTGCCGCGCCCTCTGGTGCGCAAGGCCGGCGGCACGGACGCGATGACCTTGCAGGCCGCCCGCAGCACGCTGCAGATGCAGGACGAGTTGCGTCGCCAGAGCCGCGTGGCGGCCCGTTGATGCCCCACCCGGACCGGCGTCAGGCAGCTTCGCGCTGATCGGTGGCGACGACGTAGCGGTTTTTACCGGCATGCTTGGCCGAGTACAGCGCCCGGTCGGCATGGCGGTAGCTGACCGAGAGGTCGGCCTGTTTGTCGAATTCGGCGATGCCGATGCTGATCGTGCGCGCCGGCACGCAGGCCGCCCGCACCTCGTCCAGCAGCCGGCCGGCGAACACGCAAGCGTCATCGAGGTCGCCGTGGAAGACGACGCCGAATTCCTCGCCGCCCAGCCGCCCGCACAGGTGGTTGGCGGACAGCCGGCCGACGACGGCGGCGGCCCTTTTCAAGACCTCGTCGCCGGCGTCGTGGCCGAGGGTATCGTTGATCTTCTTGAAGTCGTCGATGTCGATCATCAGCAAGTGCAGCGGACCTGTCGTTTGCTGGGCGGCGCGGGCGTCGAGGGTGAACTTGCGGCGGTTGCTCAAGCCGGTGAGGCTGTCCTTGAACGCCAGCACCGTCAACTCCTTGCGGGCGCGGAAATTACCGACGCGCAAGGTGAGGAAAAAAATATTGAGATAAACGCCGATGCACAGGCTCCCGCCGACGGCGACCAGCGCCAGGTTGAAGTCGAGGTGCCCCGGTTGGCCGGGGAAATTGCCGACGCCGAGCACCAGCCAGATGACGACGACGGTGGCCACGTAATTAATCAGCCCGCTAAACACGGGCGCCGACGCCAGCGCCATGGCGATGCCGATCGGCAGTACCCAGAACGCCGGGTGCGCGGTTTGATCGATGAACAGCCGGAAGGCGACGGCGGTGGTCACCGCCCCCAGCACGCCGCTGACGATCAACTGGCGCAGCGAGCGCGCGCGGACGGTCATCAGCAGGCTGGCCAGGATGCCCGGCGCGCCCAGCAGCAATTTCAGGTGGCCGTTGCCGTGCGCGCCGAACAACAAAGTGATAGAGCACAGCCAGGCGATCAGTCCGAAGGCCTGGGTCAGGATGACGACCGGACGGCCTTCGACAAAAAATTGTCGTTGCTGTTCGGGATCGCCAATGAAATAGGAGTAAGCAAAAAGTTTTCGCATGCGCGTTCGCATATAATTTCCCAAGAGTATAAATCTTGTGCTCGGGAAAAAATAGTGATTTTGGTGGAAATGTAAGCGAAATCACAGGAGTTGCTTCAATTTATCAACAATTCCTTAAATGCAATTGATCCGCCGACAGCTCACGGCGCCACCGAAAAGCTGCGTTTCAGGCACCGCAGCACGAAGGTCGAGCGGCTGTGGCGCAGTCCCGGCAGCTTGTACAGTTTGCGGCGCAGGAACTCTTCGTAGCCGGCCGTTCCGGCCACCGCCACCTTGATCAGGTAGTCGTACTCGCCGGTCAGCAAATAGGCTTCCATCACCTCCGGCAGTTCGGCCAGCGCCTGGCCGAACTTGTCGAAGATGTCGTCGTCGTGGCGATCCAGCGTGACCTCGATGATGACGGTGTCGGGGTAGCCCAGCGCCGTCTGGCTCAGCAGCGCGGTGTAGCCCTCGATCATCCCGCCTTCCTCCAGCGCGCGCACGCGATTCCAGCATGGCGTGGTAGACAGACCGACCTTTTCAGCCAGCTTGGTGTTGCTCAGGCGCCCGTCCTGGCGCAGCTCGCGCAAGATGCGGCGGTCGATCTCGTCGATTTCCATGTTTCGCTCCCGGGAAGATGAATATTCCATGAATTTTACATGTGCGGGGACGATCTTCTTGGAAATGGGCGGAATCGGGGCAATTCAGGGAGCCTATTTCGCCCGACTGTGGATATTCTGATGGTATGAATACCACACAGAAAAACTACCGTTTTTGCATCGAGCCGGATGCGCCCATCGCCACCCTTGAGGCCGCGCTGGCCGTCGTGCGCCGCCTCGGCATCGAGCTGCGCGGCCTGCGCACGACCGCCGGGGACCACGGGCTGGAGGTGCATTTGCGCCTGGCCGCGCCGGAGGAGGACCCGCTGGTGCTGTGCCGCATGCGCCTGCACAACGTCATCGGCGTGCAGGCGATCCGCGAGCTGGCCGAGATTACGTGACGCTGTACTTAATCAGGAAAACGATGGCGATGATCCAGACCACCGGCTTGACCTGGCGCGCCTGGCCGGTCAGCAGCTTGAGGCCGGCGTAGGTAATGAAGCCGAAGGCGATGCCGTGGGCGATCGAGTACGTGAACGGGATCACCAGCGCGGTGATCGCCGCCGGCACGCTTTCCGTGGTGTCGCTCCAGTCAACGTCGACCAGGTCGCGCAGCATCAGGCAGGCGACGAACAGCAGCGCCGGCGCGGTGGCGTAGGCCGGCACCACGCCGGCGATCGGCGCGAAGAACAGCGCGGCGAGAAACAGCAGCGCCACCACCAGCGCCGTCAGGCCGGTGCGCCCGCCGGCCTGCACGCCGGCCGCGCTTTCCAGATAGGCGGTGGTGCTCGAGGTGCCCAGCACCGAGCCGGCCACGATGGCGCAGCTGTCGGCCAGCAGCGCCTTGTTCAGGCGTTCCATCTTGCCGTTGACCAGCAGGCCGGCGCGGCTGGCCACGCCCATCAGGGTGCCGGTGGCGTCGAACAGCTCCACCAGGAAGAACACCAGCACCACATTGAACAGCCCCATCGAGATGGCGCCCGCCAGGTCGAAGTGGAACAAGGTCGGCGAGATCGACGGCGGCAGTGACATGAAGCCTTTGAAGGTGTTGCCGCCGAAGAAGAAGCTCAGCACGGTGACGGCGACGATGCCGATCAACAGCGCGCCCGGCACCCGCAGCCGGTCCAGGGTGACGATCAGCAGGAAGCCGAAGATGGCCATCAGGGTGTGCGGATTGTGCATGTCGCCGACGGTGACCAGCGTTTCCGGGTTGGCCACCACCAGGCCGGCGCTTTTCATCGCGATCAGCGCCAGGAACAAGCCCAGGCCGACGGTGATGGCGACCCGCAGCGATTGCGGGATGCCGTTGACGATATGCTCGCGCACCTTGAACACGCTGACCACGATGAACAGGCAGCCGGAGATGAACACCGCGCCGAGCGCCGTCTGCCACGGCACGCCCATGCCGAGCACCACGGCGTAGGCGAAGTAGGCGTTCAAGCCCATGCCCGGCGCCATGCCGATCGGGTAGTTGGCGTACAGGCCCATGATCAGCGTGCCCAGCGCGGCGGCCAGGCAGGTGGCCACGAACACCGAGTCCTTCGGCAGGCCGGCGTCGCCGAGGATGGCGGGATTGACGAAGATGATGTAGGCCATCGTCAGGAAGGTGGTGACACCGGCGATCACCTCGGTGCGGATGGTCGTGCCGTGCTCGGCGAGCTTGAAGAATTGGTTGAGTGACATGGCTGGTCAAGGTCGTGGTCGACCCGGTATCGCGGGGAGGGCGAAGAATACCACGACCTCGGCGGCACCCGGGGCATCACATATTGTATTGCCTTTTAGACACAGAGGTGTCAAAATGCAAAATCTGCTGCCTGTTTGACACCACTAGTTGCTTTATCGACACGGGGCCATCGCACCACCATGGAATTCGCTTTATGAAAGCCCGCATCTGGGGCGCGCGCGGCTCGCTGCCGGTGGCGCTGAACCATAAGCACATCCGCGCCAAGCTGGTCTCGGCGCTGGAGGGGGCGATCGGCCGCGATCTCGACTCGCGCGAAAAGGTGGCGTCGTATGTCGACAACGAGCTCGATTTCGACGTGCGCGGCACGTATGGCGGCAATTCCAGCTGCGTCGAGGTCGAGGCCTGGGACCCGGACGCCACCACCGACCACATCATCCTCGACCTCGGTTCGGGCGTGCGGCCGCTGGCCGGCGCCAAGCTGGCGCGCTACGGTCCGGCCAAGCCGCAGACCTACCATGTGTTCATGTCCCATCTTCATTGGGACCACATCATGGGCTTTCCGTTCTTTACGCCTGCCTACATTCCGGGCAACCGCATCATCATCTACGGCTGCCACGCGGAACTGGAGGCGGCGTTCCGGCGCCAGCAGGACCCGATCAGCTTCCCGGTCGGCTTCGACCAGCTGGCGGCCACCATCGAATTCGTGCGCATGGAGCCGGGCGTGCCGGTGATGGTCAAGGACGTGAAGGTGACGGCCAAGCGCCAGCTGCACCACGGCGATTCCTACGGCTACCGGCTGGAGCGCGGCGGACTGGCCATGGTCTACAGCACCGATTCCGAGCACAAGCTCGACGACGCCGCCGGACGCGCGGCGTTCGTGGAGTTCTTCCGCGACGCCGACCTGGTGATCTTCGACGCTATGTATTCGCTAGCCGAATGCGTGTCGGCCAAGGCCGACTGGGGCCATTCGAGCGGCGCGGTGGGCGTGGAGCTGTGCCGGCTGGCCGGCGTGCGCACGCTGTGCCTGTTCCACCACGAGCCGGTCTACGACGACGCCCGCATCTCCGGCGTGCTGGCCGAGACGCGCCGCTACGCGGCCGCCACCGGCGAGACGCCGCTGGAGGTGGTGTCGGCCTACGATGGCATGGAGATCGACCTGTAAGAGGCGTGGCGCCTTAGTCGGCGATCGCGTAGCCGTCGCGGCCGTTGTGCTTGGCCGCGTACAGCGCGCTGTCGGCGCGCGCCACCAGTTCCGCCGCCGATTCCCCTTCGCCAAGATGCAGCGCCAAACCGATGCTGGTGGTGACCGCCATCGCCGCCTCCGCCACCATGAACGGCCGCCGGATCGCCTCGACGATCTTGAGCGCCATGCGCGCCGCCTCGTCGACGTTCGCCACTTGTTCGAAGATGATGATGAATTCGTCGCCGGCGACGCGGGCGACGGTGTCCGAGGCGCGCACGTTGGCCGTCAGGCGGGCGGCAAACTCCTTGAGCACGCCGTCGCCGGCGCCGTGGCCGCGCGTGTCGTTGATGGCCTTGAAGTGGTCGATGTCCAGGTAGGCCAGCGCCAGCGGCTGACGATTGCGCCTGGCGCGCACGATCGCCAGTTGCAGTATTTCCTCGAACATGCGGCGGTTGGCGATGCCGGTAAGTGTGTCGATGCGCGCCAGCTGCGTCAGGCGCTGTTCGATTTCCTTCATGCGCGTGGTGTCGTGGGTCAGCGAGTAGATGCCGACGACGGCGCCGTCGGTGCCCAGCTCCGGCACGAAGGTGGTCTCGAGCGCGTGCTCGCCGCCGTCGATCCTGGCGGTGTGCTCGTAGGTGGCGTTGTGGCCCTGGTAGGCGCGGTCCAGGTGCGGTTGCGCCAGCGCGTACTGGGTGTTGCCGATGCCTTCGACCAGATGGCGGCCGATCATCTTGACCGGGTCCATGCCGAACCAGTGCAGGAAGGTGGCGTTGAGGAACTGGAAGGTGCGCGCGTGGTCCAGGTAGGAGATCAGCACCGGCAAGTTGTCGGCCAGGGTGCGCAGGCGCTTTTCGCTGGCGGCGATCTTGCGCTCGTACGCCACCCGCTCGGTGATGTCGTGCAGGAAGGCGGTGGCGTAGTAGGCGCCGTCGTGGCGCAGCGCGCCGAGCGACAGTTCGACCGGCACCTCGCTGCCGTCCTTGTGCAGCGCCGCCACCCGCACCCGCGAGTTGATCAGGCGTCCGGCGTGGCCGTCGGCGAAGCTGCGCATGCCGGCGCCGTGCTTGCCGCGCATCGCCGGCGGGACGATCAGTTCGGCGATGTCGCGGCCGATCGCCTCCTCGCGCGTCCAGCCGAAACTGCGCTCGGCGGCGGCGTTCCACTTGGTGATGATGCCGGTGGCCTCGCAACTGACGAAGGCGTCGGGGGCGCGCTCGAGGATGCTGCTGATGAGCGCTTCGCTGTCGCGGATCGCCGTTTGCGCGGCCTCGCGTTCGGCCATCAGTTCGTGGAAGGCCACGCTCAGCGCGCCGATCTCGTCGGCGCGCCCGCGCTGCAGCACGCCGATGTCGGCGCGGCCGCCGCGGATGTCGTCGATGTGCCCGCGCAGGCGGCCCAGCGGGCGCAGCATCCACTGCACGGCGATCCACGCCGCCAGCCCGGCCAGCGCGGCGAAGGCCGCGGCGCCCAGCATGGCCTTGTGGCGCATGGCGATCATCGGCGCGAACGCCTCGTCCACCGGGAAGCGGGCGCCGATGATCCAGTTGGTGGCGCGCAACCGTTTGAAGCAGTAGATGCCTTGCACGCCGTCGCGGCCGGTCGTTTCGGTCCAGCCTTCGAAGCCCGTCAGCGCCAGCGCGGTGGCCTTGCTATGGCCGGGGCGCTCGTCGCGCCGTTTGAGCAGCAGGGAAGTGTTGGGATGGTGCAGTATCACGCCGTCGGCGGTCATCATGTAGGTGTAGCCGGTCTTGCCCGGCTTTTGCGCGGCCACCTGTTCGGTGAACGAAGGACTGCTCAGGTCGATGCTGCCGCACAGCAGCATGAGCGCGCGGCCGCCGGCGTCGAGCACCGGATGGACGATCATAATGGCCGGGCGGCCCGTCAGTATGCTCTTGAAAGGCGGCGACACGGCCGGCTTGCCGGCCGCCAGCGCGCGCTCGAACCAGGCGTGCGCGGCCTCGCCCGGGTCGAGCGCAGTCACGCCAGCATCGGCGCCATCGCCGACACCCCCGCCGGTATTGAGCAGCGCGCCTTGCCGATTGTAGATGTGCAGATTGAGGAAGCGCCCGCGCGCCACCGGATGGCGGGCGACGAACGCCTGCATGGCCGCCGGGCTGGCACCGTCGCTTTCGGTGACGGTGTCGGCCAGGCTGGCGAGCAGCACCTTCCTGGCGGTGAACTGGGCGTCGACCTGGGCGGCGGCCGACGACAGCAGCGCGTATTGCTGGTCGCCGATCACGCTTTTCATGTCGCGCTCGGCGAGCACCAGCGCGACCCAGGCCACCGTCACCGTGGCGGCCAGAACCAACATCACGACGACCCCGGTCATGCGGAACTTGAGGCTGCGCGGAAGTCGTGCAAAAACGGCCATGTCGCTCTTCGAATATGCGTTGGGGCAAGTATTGCATACCCTGTCAGGCAAGACCAGCGGGTACAATCGCCGCTGCCAACGGGCCATCGCGACGCCGGCGCCGGCCACGTCGCGGCCGCTTGCCGGCCTTTACAAGGAATGCGGAGTATGCTGCAAGCAATTTTGTGGGACAACGACGGGGTGCTGGTCGATACCGAACGGCTGTTTTACGAGGCCAACCGGGAGCTGTTCAGGCCGCTTGGCCTGGAGCTGAGCGAGCAGCACTTCTTCGACTGGTACCTGGCCGACAATCGCGGCGCCTGGCATCTGCTGGAGCCGGCCATGGACGAAGCGCAAATCGAGGCGGCGCGCGCGCAGCGCAACGAGCGCTACGCGCTGCGGCTGGCGTCGGAACACATCCCGGCCATCGCCGGCGTGGCCGAGGTGCTGGCCAGCCTGGCGCCGCGCGTACGCATGGCCGTCGTCACCAGTTCCATCAGCGAGCACTTCGAGATCATCCACGGACGTTTGCCGCTGCGGCGGCACTTCGAATTCGTGCTCACGCACGAGTCGTATGCCAACAGCAAGCCGTCGCCCGAGCCCTATCTGCTGGGCCTTGAGCGGCTGGGGGTGGCGGCGGCCGACGCGCTGGTGGTCGAGGATTCGCCGCGCGGCCTGCAGGCGGCGATGGCGGCCGGCATCCGCTGCGTCGTCCTGCGCAACGCGCTCACGCGCGGCCACGATTTCCCCGGCGCCTACCGGGTGGTCGACACGATGACCGAGTTGCTTGCGGAGATAGAACTGCTGTTGTCGGTGGAAAACTGACAAGCGAAACAGGGATTGCGGCGTAGCAGCCGTGCGACATCCCCGACGGCGTTTCAGTAGCATGGTTCGCGTAGATGCTGAACATGTTCTGAAGAAAGGAGTCCATCATGCCCCGAGGAGCAAGCCCCAAACGCGAGCACGAGTACAAGGAGCTGGAACACAAATTCGAACAGGAAGGACGCTACCCCGGCCGCGAGGAGGAGGTGGCGGCCCGGATCGTCAACAAGCAGCGGACCGAGGCCGGCGAGACCAAGCAGCCGCCCGGCCGCACCGGCACCGGCCACCGCCGTCGCAACACCACACGCCGCAACAAGCCGTCCTGAGCTCGCCGCTTTCGTTGTCAAAGTTTTCACCCAAGCCGCTAAAAACAATGTAAAATGACAAGCAGTGTTATAGCAATGGAAATATAAAACAAGGCCTCTGGTAGGGCGGATGTTTTGAAAGGGTCGAATCCTGACGGGTTCGGCCCTTTTTGTTTGGAGCGTGGTCGGCTAGAATGCCGCCTCCAAAATCTGCCCCAGGGAAATATGAATTTGTTTCAAAAAAGCGTGGCCGCGACGGCCATCGCTTGCGGCCTGATCGCCACGTCGGGCTTGTTCTCCGTCGCGCCGGCCTTCGAGGCCCGCGCCGCCAAAAGCCGCTGTGCCGCCCACTACGTCGACGGCCGGCTGCCGGAAATCGCCAACCGCAAGCTGGGCGCCGCCACAACCGAGCTGTGCTATGGCGTGTTCGGCGTCATGCATTCCGGCATCACGCGCACGCCGCTGTGGTCGGCGGAGCACCTAACCGCCGACAATATCGCCGCCGCCAGGGAATTGTCGCGCGAGGACAGCTTCCACGCCGAAAAGCGCTTGCCGCCCGGCGTCCGCGCCGAGCTGGACGACTACGCGCGCAGCGGCTACGACCGGGGGCACATGGCGCCCAACGGCGACATGCCGGACCGCCGCACCCAGCACGAGAGCTTCACCCTGGCCAATATGGTGCCGCAGGACGCCGACAATAACCGCCATCTGTGGGCGGGCATCGAGGCGGTGGTGCGCAAACTGGCGCAGAAGGAGGGCGACCTGTATGTCATCACCGGCCCGGCCTTCATCGGCCGCGAACTGCGCAAGGTCGGCAACGTGCTGGTGCCCACCCATTTGTATAAACTGGTCTACAGCCCGCGCCAGCGCGCCGGCGCCGCCTACTTTGTCGAAAACCGGGCCGACGCGGAGTACGAGGTGCTCAGCGTCGCCGAACTGGAAAGCAGGATCGGCATCGATCTGTTACCGTCGTTGTCGGCGGAGCGCAAGCAGGAACTTCTGCGCCTGCCGCATGCGCGGCAACGCAAGGGCAAGGAAAGGAGCAGGCAATGGGCCAATTGAGAAACGTATTCGTTCCCTATGCGAACGAGTCGGATGTGCTGAACATCGGGCATCTGACGATCGAGAACCGGGTCGACCGCATCACCGTCAGCGGCGATGTCGACCTGACCGCCGACCTGGCCGGCCTGGATTATGCGCGGGCGCTGCACCAGTTGCTGGGCGAGGTGGTGGCCAGCCTGGAGGCGCGGGAATTGCCTGACAAATTGCCCGCGCCGCCCACGAAGACGGTGGCGAACCCCTTCGAGTAGAGCGCCAACGATTACGCCGGCGTAAGTGGCGGGAGGCTAATCCGCAACACTTGCCGCTGAGAAATTCACCATTGCCCGGCCATGATGTTACTATTGGGCAATTATACTTGCGCTGGATAGATCATGGCTACCATCACTGGAATCAACTCCCTGGACGCGTTGCTGAAGAGCAGTTGGGCGTCGTCCGCCGGCACCGCCGTCACACTGACCTACAGCTTCCTGACCACGTCGCCGGCCGGGGCCACGACCACGGATGCGAACGGATTCAAGCCGATGACGGCCGCCCAGCAGGCGGCCGTCAAGGTGGCGCTGGACAGCTGGGCGGCGGTGGCCGACATCACCTTCACGCAGGTGAGCTCGGGCGGCGACCTCCAGGTGGGCACCAACAACCAGGGCGACGACAGCAGCGCTTACGCCTATCTGCCGGGCGGCCGGGGTCCGGTGTATATGTACACCAATAACACATATGCGCCCGGTTCCACCTATGCGGCCGGCGACTTTGGCGCCTCGGTGCTGATCCATGAATTCGGCCATACGCTGGGACTCAAGCATCCGGGCAATTACGATTCGACCGGCGGCGCGACCGACGGCCCGTTCCTGCCGGCCGCCACCGATAATCTGGATTTCACGCAGATGTCGTACAACACCGGTTCCGGCTTTAGCCTCAACGGCAACTATGGCGTCACGCCCATGCAGTTCGACATCCAGGCGATCCAGTACATGTACGGCGCCAACATGGCCTATCACACGGGCGCCGACACCTACAGCTTCGTGCGCGATTCGGCGCTGCAGTGCATCTGGGACGCGGGCGGCACCGACACCCTCGATTTTTCCGCTTGCACGGGCGCCACCATCATCAACTTAAACCAGGGCAACTTCAGCTCGACGGCGCCCGGTTACAACAACATCTCGATCGCCTACAACGTGACGATCGAGCGTGCGATCGCCGGCAGCGGCGGCTCCACCATCCACGGCAACGACGCCGGCAACGTCATCATCGGCGGCATCCGCAGCGACACCGTCTATCTGGGCAAGGGCAGCGATACGGTCACCGGCGGTGGCGGCGGGGATACGGTCGTCTTCGATCTCGCCCTGGCCAGCTACGGCTTCAGCGGTAGTAAAGCCGCCCTGACCGTCACCGGCGAGGGCACCGACCTGTTGAATAATATTTCGACGCTGAAGTTCGACGACCGCACGATACAACTGTCGAATTACATCTCGCTGAGCGGCGGCGGCGCCGGCGACGACAAGTTGGTGGCCGGCACGGGCAACGAGTTGTTTTCAGGCGGCACCGGTTTCGACACGGTCCACTACAGCCTGGCGCGCAGCAACTACACGGTGGCCGCCAGCGGCAAAGCCTTCACCGTCGGCGACAAGAGCGTCAGCGGCGGCACCGATCTGGTGGCCGGCGTCGAGCGCCTGGAGTTTTCCGACGGCAGCGGCGTGGCGCTGGACATCGCCGGCGCGGCCGGCCAGACCTACCGCCTGTATCAGGCGGCCTTCAACCGGAAGCCGGACCTGGGCGGATTGAGCTTCTGGCTCGACAAGATGGACGACGGCCTGGGACTGGCGAGCATGGCGCAGTTCTTCCTCAACAGTAAAGAGAGCGTGGCGATCTACGCCTTATTGACGGACGCGCAGTTCGTCGCCCAGGTGTACACCAACGTGTTGCACCGCGAGCCGGACACCGGCGGCCTGGATTTCTACATCAAAGGCATGGCCGCCGGGGTGACACGGGCGGCGGTACTGGCCGACTTCTCCGAATCGGCAGAGAATCAGGCCGCCGTGATCGGATCGATTACCAACGGCATCAATTACACGGTGTTCTAATAGATCATCAAAAAGTTATTCACAAAAATCATTGCCGATTTAGTAAGTTCGCGTTACCATAAAGAAATTAAACTTTAAGATAGCGGACCATGGCAGATATCACAGGCATCAACTCGATTGACTCGTTGCTTTACTCGAGCTGGGCGGACTACACCCACACGCCGGTTTCGCTGACCTACAGCTTCCTGACCGTGGCGCCAACCCGTGCGGCGAAGGACGCCATCGGCTTTGCCGCCATGACCGCCGGGCAGCGCGAGGGCGTCAAGGCGGCGATGGCGACCTGGTCGGCGGTGGCCAATATCAAGTTTACCGAGGTCGCTTCCGGTGGCGACATTCAAATCGGAACCAACAATCAGGGTGACGACAGCGCGGCTTACGCGACCTTTCCCAACCCGGGCGGGGCTTCCTATTTGTTAACGAACAATACCGACGACTATAACTTCAAGTTCGATGCCGGCGGTTATGGCCTTGAGACGCTGGTGCATGAACTGGGCCATACGCTCGGGTTTAAGCATCCGGGCGACTACACCGACGACGGCACCGCGCTGCATGAAGGGCCGTACCTGCCGACGGTTACCGACAATACCGATTACTCGGTGATGTCCTATCACAACGGCGACGGTTACTCGGTGCACGGCAAGTATGTCAGCACGCCCATGTTGTACGACATTCAGGCGATGCAAGTGCTGTATGGCGCCAACATGGCATACCACACCGGCAACGACACCTACAAATACGCCAAGGACACGGCGCCGCTGTGCATCTGGGATGCGGGCGGCACCGACACGCTGGATTTCTCGCTGTGCACCGGCTCGACTGTCATCAATCTGCGCGAGGGGGGCTTTAGCTCGACCGCTCGCGATTACTACAATATCTCCATCGCGTTCAACGTCACGATCGAGCGCGCGATCGCCGGCAGCGGCGGCGGCTCCATTTTCGGCAACGACGCCGGCAACGTGATCAGCGGCGGCGCCGGCACCGATTTCATTTATTTGGGCAAGGGTAGCGACACGGTGACCGGCGGCGGCGGTACGGACGAGGTTATCTTCGATCTCGACCTGGCGAGCTACAGCTTCAGCGGCGGCAAAGCCCTGCTGACCGTCACCGGCGAAGGCACCGACGTGCTGAGTAACATCTCTTCGCTGGAGTTCAACGACCGCACGATTCAGTTGTCGAACTATCTCTCGCTGAGCGGCGGCGGCGCCGGCAAGGACTCGTTCGTGGCTGGCACCGGCAGTGAATTGTTTTCCGGCGGCGGCGGCCTCGATACCGTCCACTACGGCCGTGTTCGCGATAATTACACGGTGAGCGCCAGCGGCAAGGATTTCACCATCGGCGATAAAAGCGGCAGCGGCGGCACCGATCTGGTGGCCGGCGTCGAGCGCCTGGAGTTTGCCAACGGCAGCGGCGTGGCGCTCGACATCGCAGGCGCGGCCGGCCAGACCTACCGTCTGTACCAGGCGGCCTTCAACCGGACGCCGGACCAGGGCGGCTTTAGCTTCTGGCTGGACAAAATGGACGACGGCCTGGGCCTGGTCACAATGGCGCAGTTCTTCCTTAACAGTGCCGAGAACGTTGCGACCTACGGCACGCTGACGGATGCGCAGTTCGTTGGCCAGGTGTACACCAACGTGCTGCACCGCCAGCCCGACGCCGGCGGCCTGGATTTTTATATCAAGGGCCTTGGCGCCGGGGTGACGCGCGCGACGGTGCTGGCCGACTTCTCCGAATCGCCGGAGAACCAGGCCGCCGTGATCGGCTCGATCACCAACGGCATGAACTACACGGTGTTCTAACGTAGAGGAAATAGTCGGTGCCGTGCGGCTCCGGTTATTGTTATGCTGTCAAGTTAATGTTACCATAAGGAAATTGACCTTTATGCTAACAAACGATGACTACCTTCACCGGCAATAACTCGATCGACGCGCTGTTTCATAGCAGCTGGGCGACCCAAACCAAAACACCGATCAGCCTGACTTACAGCTTCCTGACCGTGGCGCCGGTTGGAACCTACTGGATGGATTCAGTCGGTTTCGCCGCGATGACCGCAGGTCAGCGTGAGGGCGTGAAGGCGGCGATGGCGACCTGGTCGGCTGTTGCCAATATCACCTATACGGAGGTCGCTTCCGGCGGCGACCTGCTTCTTGGCACCAATGATCAAGGCACGGCGAGCGCCGGCTACGCCACCTATCCGGCGTCTGGCAGGACTGTCTACTTATTTACCAGCAATATAGACCCGAACAACTTCAACCTTGTCGACGGTGGTTATGGCAAGAACGTGCTGATACACGAACTTGGCCATACGCTTGGATTGAAGCACCCGGGCGACTACGCTCACGAAGACGACTCGAAAGACGAAGGCCCGTTCCTGCCGACCGCGACGGATAACCGGGACTACACGGTAATGTCGTACAACCAAGGTTCGGGGGTTGTTTATCATGGCAAGTACGGCATCACGCCGATGCTGTACGACATCCAGGTGGCCCAGCTGCTGTACGGCGCCAACATGACCTATCATACCGGCGCGGACACCTACCGCTTTACCGGGGACACCGTGCCGCAGTGCATCTGGGACGCGGGCGGCGTCGATACCCTCGATTTTTCCGCGTGCGCGGGCGCCACCGTGATTGATCTGAACGCCGGTTCCTTCAGCTCGACCGCGCCCGGCTACCACAACATTTCGATCGCTTACAACGTGACGATCGAGCGCGCGATCGCGGGCAATGGCGGATCCACCATTCACGGCAACGATGCCGGCAACGTCATCATTGGCGGCATCCGCAACGATTACGTTTATCTGGGCAAGGGCAGCGACACTGTCACCGGCGGCGGGGGCGGCGACATCGTGATATTCGAGAACGACATCGAGAACTACACCCTCAGCGGCAACAGCGCCACCCTGACGGTCAAGGGCCAGGGCACGGACGTGCTCAACAATATTCCGACGCTGTATTTCAAGGATTTCATCGTGCGGGCCACCGACTACGTCTGGATCGGCGCCGGCGGCGACGGCGCCGACGTGTTCAAGGGCGGGTCGGGCGCCGAACTGTTCAGCGGCGGGGCCGGCGTCGATACCGTCAGCTATAGCCGGGAGCGCGCCAATTTCACCGTATGGTCCGCCAACAGCGCGTTCAAGGTGCGCGACGATGGCGGCAGCGGCGGGATCGATGTGACCGCCGGCGTAGAACGCTTGAAGTTTTCCGATGGCAGCGGCGTGGCGCTCGACATCGACGGCGCGGCCGGCCAGACCTACCGCCTGTACCAGGCGGCCTTCAACCGGACGCCGGACCAGGGCGGTTTCAGCTTCTGGCTCGACAAGATGGACGACGGCCTCGGCCTGGCGAGCATGGCGCAGTTCTTCCTCAACAGCGCCGAGAATGTTGCGACCTACGGCACGCTGACGGACGCGCAGTTCGTCGGCCAGGTGTACACCAATGTGCTGCACCGCCAGCCGGACGCCGGCGGCCTCGACTTCTACCTGAAGGGCCTCGCCGCCGGGCTGACCCGCGCGGCGGTGCTGGCGGACTTTTCCGAATCGCCGGAGAACCAGGCCGCCGTGATCGGCTCGATCACCAACGGCATCAACTACACGGTGTTCTAGGCGGTAAGAAATAGTCGGTGCCTGGCGGCTCCGGCTATTGTCGTGCTGGCAAGATGATGTTACCATAAGGAAATTGAACTTTATGATAACAAACGATGGCTACCTTCGGCACCAACTCGATCGACGCGCTTTACTACAAGAGCTGGGCGGCTTTTACGCAAACGCCGATCACGCTGACCTATAGTTTTCTGAAGGCGAGCCCGGCGGACGCCACCGCCAGGGACGCCCTCGGCTTCGCGCCCATGACGGCGGCGCAGCAGGCGGCAACCAAGGTCGCGATGGCCGCCTGGTCGGCGGTGGCCAACATCACCTATACCGAGGTCGCTTCCGGCGGCATTCTGGGCATCGCGACCAACGATCAGGGCAACGAGAGCGGTGGTTACGCGGGGTATCCGAACGGTACCCGTCCCATTTACTTGTACACCAATAACACGGGCGACTATAACTTCAAGTTCGCGGACGGCGACTATGGCCGCGATGTGTTGCTCCATGAGCTGGGACACATGCTGGGATTGAAACATCCCGGCGACTACAGCAAAGACGCCATGCCCCACCACCAGGGCCCCTTCCTGCCGACCTGGTCGGATAACAAGGACTACACGGTGATGTCGTATAACGACGGGGCGGGCCGGGCGCTGCACGGCAACTATGGCATCTCGCCGATGTTGTACGACATACAGCTGGTCCAGTTGCTGTACGGCGCCAACATGAGCTATCACGCCGGCGCCGATCGGTACAGCTTCGTCAAAGACTCGGCCCCGCAGTGCATCTGGGATGCCGGCGGCACCGATACGCTCGATTTTTCGTCATGCACCGATAGCGTTGTCATCAACATGAACGCGGGCACCTTCAGCTCGACCGCGCCCGGCTACGACAATGTATCGATCGCCTATAACGTGACGATCGAGCGCGCCGTCGCCGGCAGCGGCGGCTCCATCATCCACGGCAACGATGCGGGCAACGTCATCACCGGCGGCATCCGCGCCGACAACATCCATCTGGGTGGCGGCAGCGACACCGTGAACGGCGGCGGCGGTGCGGACATCGTTTATTTTGAGCGCGCCCTGGATTCCTATACGGTCCACGGGGACGGCAAGGTGCTGACCGTCAAGGGGCAGGGCACGGATACGTTGAACAACATCCCGACAGTCTATTTCAGCGACCTGATAATTGAAGCGTCAAAATATATCAGCATCATCGGCGGCGGCGACGGCGACGATGCGTTCAGGGCGGGAACGGGAGCCGAGTTGTTCACCGGCGGCGCAGGAGTGGATGCCGTCAGCTACAGCCGCGGGCGTGACAATTTCACCATCAGCGCGATCCGCAGCGCGTTTACGGTCAGCGACAAGGGCGGCAGCGGCGGCCTGGATGTGGTCGCCGGCGTCGAGCGTCTGAAGTTTTCCGACGGCAGCGGCGTGGCGCTGGACATCGACGGCGCGGCCGGCCAGACCTACCGCCTGTATCAGGCGGCGTTCAACCGGACGCCGGACCAGGGCGGCTTCAGCTTCTGGCTCGACAAGATGGACGACGGCCTGGGACTGGTGAGCATGGCGCAGTTCTTCCTCAACAGCGCCGAGAACGTGGCGACCTACGGCACGCTGACGGACGCGCAGTTCGTCGGCCAGGTGTACACCAACGTGCTGCACCGCCAGCCCGACGCCGGCGGCCTCGATTTCTACCTGAAGGGCCTTGCCGCCGGGCTGACCCGGGCGACGGTGCTGGCGGACTTCTCCGAATCGGCCGAGAACCAGGCCGCCGTCATCGGTTCCATCACCAACGGCATCAACTACACGGTTTTTTAACCGCTTCGACGATGGCCGCCGCCAGATCGCTGTCCGCCGAGGGCAGGCTGATGCGGTTGCGGCCCATGTGCTTGGCGCGGTAAAGGGCCGAGTCGGCCGCCGCGACCAGCTGGCTCGAATCGTTGTCCGGCGCCGCCAGCGCCGTGGCCGCGCCGATGCTGACCGTCACCACGTGGCCCTCGTTGCCGAGGTTGGGCATGTGCAGCTGCTCGACGCGGCAGCGGATGCGCTCGGCCACGATGGCCGCGCCCTTGAGCGACTGGTTGGGCAGGATCACCGCGAACTCTTCTCCGCCATAGCGCGCCACCAGGTCGTTGGTGCGCATTTCGCTGGCCACCGCCTTGGCGATGCGCTGCAGGCACTCGTCGCCGCCGAGGTGGCCGTAGGCATCGTTGTATTGCTTGAAATTGTCGACATCGACCATCAGCAGCGACAGCGGCTGTTGCTGGCGCAGCGCGCGTTGCCATTCCGCGTACAGCGTGTTGTCGAAGCAGCGGCGGTTGGCCAGGCCGGTCAGGCCGTCGCGCGTGGCCAGCTGCTCCAGCGCCACCTGCGCGCATTTTTCGTCCGTCACGTCGCGCAGCGTCTCGACCACCGCCAGCAGCTTGCCCTCGTTGTCGACGATGGGGCTGGCGTCGGCGGCCAGGTAGCGGCGCCGGCCGATGCGCGGCATGTCGCACCAGTTTTCCGCGCGCAGGTTGCCGTCGGGGTCGGCGCGCCGCTGGCTGTGCGGGTCGGCGCCCCGGCCCTGGAGCACCAGGTCGGCCAGGGTGGTGCGCTGTTCATGGTAAAAGCCGCGCCAGTGGTCGGTGGTGCCCAGCACTTCCCAGGCGTCCACCGCCGTCAGGCGTTCGCAGGCGCGGTTCCAGATGATGACTTTGCCGTGGCAGTCGAGCACGAAGGTTGGAATGACCAGCAATTCCATCATTTTGAGCGCGAATCCATGCGGCTGCTCCGGGTGCGGATATTCCATCACATGCTGAATCTTGGGCTTGCGGTTCATGACGGCGGCCTTTGGGGGTATGGGTACGAAATCTGGAGGGGAGGTGCCGCAAGTGCTATGGCAGCGGGAACGACATCGTCAGCGCCGTGCCGCTGCCTGGCGCGGTGGCGACATCGAAACGTCCGCCGGCTTCCGCCACCCGTTCCGCCATGCCGCGCAGGCCATTGCCGCGCCGGGCCGGGGACGAGGTGTCGCTCGCGGCGTGGGCGGGGGCGCGGGCCGGCCCGTGGCCGCTGGCGATGCCAACCCCGTTGTCGCGCACGGTCAGGCTCAGCCGGTCTTCGGCGCGGCTGAGGCCCACCGAGACCTGCGACGCCTTGGCGTGGCGGGCGATATTGCTGAGCGATTCCTGCAGGATCCGGTAGATGACCTTGTCCATGCCGCCGTCGATGCGTCCGTCGGCGGCGATGGCGCCGGCGTCGAGCTGGCAGGCAATGCCGCTGAGGCGCGAGAACTGCGCCACCTGCTGTTCTACCGCGCCGCGCAGGCCGTCGCGCAAGCCCTCCGGCTGTAAATCGCGTACGATGGAGCGCATCGAACGCAAGGTCGCGGCGATGCGCTCGTCGACCTTGTGCAGCGCGTCCTTCAGCTCCGGGTGCTGCGCGGCCAGCGCGCCCAGCTCAAAGCTCATCGCCAGCAAGTGCTGGCCGAGGTCGTCATGCAGGTCGCGGGCGATGCGGCGGCGGTCGGCGTCGCGCAGCGATTGCTGGCTCTTGCTCAGGTGGCAAACCTGGCGGCGGGTGTCGGTCAGCGCCTGTTCGGCCAGCGCGCGGCCGCAGCGCTCGTGCGACAGCCTCGCTTGCAAGCGCGCCTCGATCCGGGCGAACGCGCTGCGTTGCCGTTGCTGTCGCCACAGCAGCAACAGGGCGAGCCAGACCAGCGCGCACACGCCCGCGACGATGAGATCGATCTGGATGGCTTGCGTCGTGTAGTTCATGGTGGTTCGTCCCCTGTGGTCGGGCGCCGGGCCGGTGCACTTGGTGAGATGCACGAAGCCGGTCGCCACCCTATGAAAATACCGTGGTTGCCGCACGGCAGCATTGTGCAAGGTCAACTTCCGCCGGAAACCGCGAAAAAGTGTCGCGTGGGATATAATTGAGGGTTGTCCAATCAGGAACTATCGTGACTTACAGCATCAAAGAGATCTTTTACACACTGCAGGGCGAGGGCGCGCATGCCGGACGCCCGGCGGTTTTCTGCCGTTTCTCCGGCTGCAACCTGTGGACCGGGCGCGAGAGTGACCGCGCCGGCGCCGTGTGCCAGTTCTGCGATACCGATTTCGTCGGCACCGACGGCGAAGGCGGCGGCAAATTCAAGACCCCGGAGGAACTGGCGGCGGCGATCGACGCGCTGTGGCCGGCCGCCTATCCAGCCAGCAAGTACGTGGTGTTCACCGGCGGCGAGCCGCTGTTGCAACTGGACGCGGCGTTGATCGCCGCCATGCACGCGGTCGGCTTCACGATCGCCATCGAAACCAACGGCACCTTGCCGGTGCCCGACGGCGTCGACTGGATCTGCGTCAGTCCGAAGATGGGCTCGACACTGGTGGTGACCAAGGGCAGCGAGATCAAGGTCGTCATTCCGCAGACGGGACAGGACCTGGCGGCCTACGAACAGCTCGATTTCGAGAATTTCTATGTGCAGGCGATGGACGGCCCGCTGGCCGAGTTCAACACCAAACTGGCGATCGAAACCTGCAAGCGCAATCCGAAATGGAAGCTGAGCCTGCAAACCCATAAACTTTTACAAATACCCTAAGAAAAGATGTCATGCTGACTATTACCCGCAAGCTGGAATTCGACGCCGGCCACCGCATTCCCGACCACAAGAGCCAGTGCCGCAACCTGCACGGCCACCGCTATACCCTGGAAATCACCCTGACCGGCAACATCATCACCGCCGAAGGCAATTCCGACAACGGCATGATCATGGATTTCTCCGACATCAAGGCGCTGGCCAAAGAGCATCTGGTCGATGTCTGGGACCACGCCTTCATCGTTTACGAGAAGGACACGGCGGTGCGCGACTTCCTGGCGACTTTGCCGGGCCATAAGACCGTGGTGATCGACCGCATTCCGACAGTGGAGAACCTGGCCCATGTCGCCTTCGCCATCCTCAAGTCGGCCTACAAGGACCGCTACGGCACCGGTTTGCATCTGCACAAGCTGGTGCTGCACGAGACGCCAAACTGCTGGGCAGAGATCACCGATGCCTGACGCGATGTCCGATGCGACGTCGGATGCGCAGCCTGCTGACTTTATGCGGCTGGCGCTGGAACAGGCACGGCACGCGTGGGATCTGGGCGAGGTGCCGGTGGGCGCCGTTGTCGTCAAGGACGGCGTGGTGATCGCGCGCGGCTATAACCAGCCGATCGGCAAGCACGATCCGACCGCGCACGCGGAAATCGTCGCGCTGCGCGCGGCCGCCGAGGTGCTGGGCAACTACCGGCTGCCGGGCTGCGAGCTGTATGTGACGCTGGAGCCGTGCGTGATGTGCTCGGGCGCGATGATGCACGCGCGCCTGGCCAAGGTGGTGTACGGCGCCACCGACCCCAAAACCGGCGCCTGCGGTTCGGTGGTCGATTTGTTCGGACAGGAACAGTTGAACCATCATACCGAGGTCAGCGGTGGCGTCATGGCCGAGGAGTGCGGCGCCATGCTCAAGAGTTTCTTCGCCGCCCGCCGCGCCGCCGCGGCCGCCGCGCGCCGCGACGCCCAGGAATAAGACTCCGGCACGACGTTTCCCCGGCCCGCGTTTCCAGACACCGGCAAAAATGGTATGCTGAAGCCACGATGCGCTGCGCGTCGTCGGCATCGCCGCCAGCCCCCTCCCGGAGACCGCTTTGGCTACCGCAAAAGCAAACGGCATTACGCTCACCTACGAAGCCAGCGGCAACCCGCAGGATACCCCCGTGCTGCTCATCATGGGCCTGGGCATGCAACTGATCGCCTGGCCGCAGGACCTGGTCGACGGCCTGGTCGAGCAGGGCTATTACGTGATTCGCTACGACAACCGCGATATCGGCCTGTCCAGCAAATTCGACCATTTCAAAAAGCCCAACCTGATGCTGGCCTACCTGAAGTCGCTGGTGGGCTGGCGGCAGTCGCCCGCGTACACGCTCAACGACATGGCCAACGACGCGCTCGGCCTGCTCGACGCGCTGGGCATCGCCCGCGCCCACGTGGTGGGCGCCTCGATGGGCGGTATGATCGCGCAGATTTTCGCCGCGCGCTTCGGCGCCCGCACCCTCAGTCTGACGTCCATCATGTCGAGCAGCGGCCGCCGGGGACTGCCCGGGCCGACGTCGGCCGCGCGCGCGGCGCTGATGCGCGGTCCCGGCAACGCCAGCGACCGCAAGGAGGTGATCGACCACGCCGTCGGCGTGTTCCGCACCATCGGCAGCCCGTCGTTTCCGACGCCGGAGCGCCAGCTGCGCGCCAATATCGAGCGTGCGCTCAACCGCAACGTCAATCCGGCCGGAATAGCCCGGCAGATGGTGGCCGTGGTGGCGTCGGGCGACCGCACGCCACTGCTGCGCAAGATCGCCTGTCCGGCGCTGGTCATCCACGGCGCGGCCGATCCGCTGGTGCCGGCCGCCTGCGGCGTGGACACGGCCGAGGCCATCCCGGGCGCCAAGCTGCACGTGATCGAAGGCATGGGCCACGACCTGCCGCCGCAGCTGATCGAGCGCCTGCTCGCCTTGCTCGACAACCATCTGCGCGGTAATATGACGCCGGACCTGCCCGCGCTGATCGCGCGCCGCGCCGGCAGTGGCACCCCTCAACAATAGCGCTTCACAATCGAGCATCGAACCAATTTGAACACCAACAAAATCGGCATCGCCATTGTCGCGCCGGGTGGCGCCGCGCCCAACGCCGCCGCGCTGCAGGCCGGCATCGCCCGGCTGGAACGGCAGGGCTTCCTGGTCCACAATTATTATGACGACGACAAGCGGCACCTGCGCTTCGGCGGCACCGACGCCGCCCGCCTGGCCCAGCTCGACGCCGCCGCCGCCGATCCCGACGTGCGGATCGTCATCGCCCTGCGCGGCTCGTACGGCATGACCCGGCTGTTACCGATGATTGATTTCGCCGCGATGGCCGACAGCGGCAAGCTGTTTGTCGGCTATAGCGACTTTACCGCCTTCCAGATGCCGCTGATGAAACAGACCGGGCGCATCAGCTTCGCCGGACCGATGATGTGCGACGACTTCGTCCGCGAGGAAGCGGAAGCCTATACGATGGCGCAGTTCTGGGATTGCCTGCGCGGTCCGGAGCACGGCGTGCGCGGCGAGGTGGCCGACGGCCGCGCCGACAACCCTGTAGTCGACGTCGGCGGCAGGCTATGGGGCGGCAACCTGGCGATGATGGTCAGCCTGCTCGGGACGCCGTATTTCCACGCGCTGGACGACGGCATCGTGTTCATCGAAGACATCGCCGAGCATCCCTACCGGATCGAGCGCATGGTGTTGCAATTGCTGTACGCGGGCGCGCTGGACGGCCAGCGGGCGCTGGTGCTGGGCGATTTTTCCGGCTATAAACTGGGCGCGCTGGAGAACGGCTACGACTTCGAGACCATGCTGGCCTATTTGCGCGAGCGTTTGCCGATGCCGGTGTTGACCGGCTTGCCGTTCGGCCACATCAAGCGGCGCGCCACCTTGCCTTATGGCGGGATGGCGCGGCTGGTGTCGGACGCGCGCGGCTTCGACCTGACCATCCGCGACTATCCCACCTTATAAGGCCTACTGCACCCGGCGCACGCGCGGGGGCTGCTTGGCGCCGTCGACTTCGAAGAAGACGGTGCCGATGGCGTTGCGGGTCAGGACCACTTTCGGATTGGTGCGTTCGATGAACCACTCGGAGCTGCCGTCCACCACCCGCCATACCTGGCCGTTGGCCAGTTTGAACTGGGTGGTGGGACCCCAGCCCTCGATCTTGCCGACCACTGTGCTTTCGATGGACTTCAAGTCGGCGGTTCTGTCCTTGGCGATGGTGTCGAGTCCGAAGCCGGCCTCGGTGTTGGCCGCAGGGGCGGCCTGTGCGGGTTGGGCCGCGCGCGCGACCGGTGCGGCCTGCGTAGCGGCGGGCGCTGCGGCAGGCGCGGCGGCGCCGACCTTGCCGGCGGCCGGCGCCACCGGGATCGCGTCGTAGCATGCCACGCGGCCGGCCACGTCGGCGATGGTGCGGCATTGGAGCAGGGCGCGGTCGTCGGCCAGCGCGGAACCGGACATTGCCAGCAATACAAGCAAAGCTTTCATCGAATACCTTCCAGATTGTGATCCCTGATTATATAGATAACGAGCGGAAAAAAAATAGCCCGGACGCGTGAGCGGCCGGGCTGTCGAAGAGAGGAGGGAGACCGCCTCCTCTTGGTGCTGGGTGGCTGACGTTAGTTCCTGAAGTTCATGCCGACCATGATGCGGCGGCCGGCGTAGGACGTGTCGAGCAGGTTGGGCGTGCCGTCGGCGAACGCCGCGTACTGGGCCTGGCTGTTGGTGGTCGAGCTCAGGTTCAGGTTGCGGCCCTCGGCGAAGATCTCCATGTTCTTGTTGATGCGGTAGGCGATCTTGGCGTCGACATAACGGGTGGCGTTCTTGAAGTTCGGCGAGCCCGGGTTGTATGGCGTGATGGTGGTGCGTCCGCCGGCCGCGTTAGGGTAGTTGTTGACCCCCGTGGCGCCACAGGCGGCGATGCAGCTGAACTTCTGGCCGACCGCCTGCAGCGACAAGCGCATCGACAGCGCGCCGTCGTCGTACCACAAGGAGGCGTTGTAGGTGTACTTCGATTCGCCGACCGGCGGCAGGGCCTCGCCGGTGAGCAGGTCGACGACGCGCTGGTCGGTGTTCTTCGAGCGTAGCTTGGTGTAGTTGAGGTCGATCCCGGTGTAGCGCAGCATCCACGGCAGGAACGTGAAGGCGGTCTTGCTGCCGTATTCCAGACCGGTGCGGGTGATGTTGGCGCCGTTCTCGTAGGTGCGGTAGTCGAATCCGAGGCCGTCGAGCGAGCGGCCGGTCTGCGGATCGACCAGCCCGGAGCCGTCGAACAGGCTCACGGCGCTCTTGCCGACGACGGTGCTGCCGCCAACCTTGCCCACCTGCCGGAACGCGCCCACCGAGAACGAGGAGTCGTCGTTCGGATACCATTCCAGCGCCAGGTTCTGGTTCTGGTTGGTTTGCGCCTTGAGCGCCGGATTGCCGATGGTGCCCGAGCAGCTCTGTTCCTCGTCGTCGCGGCGCCGTTCGTCGTAGGTGCAGGTGCCGGCCGGGATCAGCGCGTTGACCGGCGGGCGGGCGACCTGCTTGGCGCGGTTGTAGCGCAACACCACCTCGTTGGGCACCATCCACAGCGACAGGTTCAGGATCGGCAGGTAGTCGGTGGTGTTGGCGTCGAGCGCGGTCAGCTTGCTGGCCGTGGCGCTGATGGTGCCGCCGGCGGCGGTCGGGTTGAGCGGATCGTAGGCGGCCGTCTTGACGATGGAGGTGAAGCTCATCACCCCGGTGGCATGGACCTTGGTGCGCACCACGCGGTAGCCGAAGTTGCCGTCCAATTCCATGCCGAACGGCAGGCGCCGGTTGGTGAACGGGATTTCGTCCAAGCCGAAATCGGTCATCAGGTAAGCGGCCGTGGTGCGCTCCTTGAAGGTGCTGACCGGCTGCCGGTAGACCTTGCCGTCGTTGGCCGTGCATTCCTTGACGCAGTCGAAGTTGACGTTGGGCGAGTTGACCAGGCTGAACACTTTTTCGACGTCGATCTGGTTCCAGCCGTCGATCAGGCCGGCCGGACGGTCCGGCATGCCGTTGAAGAACGGCGTGTTCCGCTGCGCCATCGATTGCGCGATGATGTCCTGGAACTGCTGCTGCGACATGAAGGTGTTGCCGGAGCGGGCCGAGGCCGGATCGGTGTTGGGGACGTAGCCGGTCGCGCAGGGCTTGCCGCCCGGTCCGAGCGAGCCGGGGGTGTCGGTGCAGCCGGAAAAGAAGCTGCGCACGTTGGCGCTCGGCAGGATCACCGCCGGCACGTAGCCGGGCTTGCCGAACTCGCCGACGGCCGTTTGCACGGTCGAGCCGCCGCCGCCCCAGCTGCTGCCGGAGGTCTGGCGGAAGTTGAAGCCGCTCTTGACGCGCTTGAAGAACGGCACTTTTTCGCTCAACGCGTAGCTGAAGTCGGCCTTGGCGGTGCGCTCCTCGGTCTCGGCCATCTTCGGCGAGAAGCTGATTTGCGGCGCCTGCGTGCTCAGCGGCTGCTGGTCGATGGTGTAGGCCGGCACGGCCGGGCCCTTCGGACCGGCCTCGACCGCCTTGGTGTCGACGCCGGCCGGGCGCACCTGCGCGTAGATGGTCGGGTCGGCTTGGTTAAAGCTGCTGCCGGCGGGCTGTTCGTAAGTCCACAGGCCGTTGGACAGCACCCGCATCGTGGTCGGGCCGTAGTTGTAGCTCCAGTTGGTGCGCTTGTCGCCGCGCTGCCACTTGGAGCGGGCGTCGCCGACGAAGAACTCGGCCGCGAAGCCGCCGTTCTTGTACACGCCGCCGGTCTGGAAGTAGCGGTCGGTGGTCTTCATGACGTTGTGGATCTGGTCGGTGTTGACGTTGGCGTCGCTGATTGTGTACTGCGTCACGTGGTGGTTGGCGTCCACCAGCACCGAGCGCGGGTCGACGTTGGCGACGATGCCGGTGGCCGGATACAGGTTGGCGCGGTAGCTGGCGCCGTCGTACAGGTAGTAACCGGAACCGGGCACGGCGCTGCGCACGCCGGCCGACGTGTCGGTAAAGGTCGGTCCCTGGTAGGTCGGGCTGTAGGCGGTCGCCGCATTGGTGTTCAGGCCGCCCAGGCCGTAGGTCTGGTTGTTGTCGTCCACTTCCCGGCGGGCGTAGTTGACCTTGCCGTAGACGGTCAGCTGGTTGTTGACCTTGAAGTCGAAGCGCAGGTCGACGTTGCCGCGCTTTTCCTCCTGGCGCTTTTCGATGAAGCGCACCAGCGACGGCGTGTAGTCGTTCCACTGGTTCAGGCAACTGAGCAGTTCGTTGCCACGGGCGTTGATGGCGGCGTTGCGGGCGGTGTTGCCGTTGACGGCGTTGGCCTGCGCCGTGGTCAGCGCCGGGAAGGCCGCGTAGCACGCCGCCTTGGTCTGGGCCGCCGCCGATTTGGTCAGGATGTCGGCCGGCGAGGCGTGGTCGAAGAAGCCGCCGGCCGTCAGCGGCGAGCGCAACGTCGGCGCGGTGCTGGCCGGGTCGTTCGGCGACAAGGTGCCTGGCTGGTAGGTGAAGGTCTTGTTGGGCGAGTTGTCGAAGTCGACGTTGCGCGAATAACCGGCGTTGCGGGTGGTGGCGATCTCGGACGAGTGCGATTCGTTGACGGCGCGCGAGGTCGACGCGTTGAGCATGACGCCGAAGCGGTTGTCGAAGAATTTGCGGGTCAGGATCAGGTTGGTGTCGGGCGACCATTCCTTGTTGAGCGAGCCTTGCGAACCGGCCAGGCGCAGCGAATAGAACGGGTCCTTGAAGTCCAGGCTGGTGCGGGTCTTGATGATGATGCCGCCGCCCAGCGAGCCTTCGGTCATGTCGGCGGTGGCGCCCTTGACGACGTCGACGCTTTTGATCAGGTCTGCCGACAGCGAGCGGAACTCGACGCCGCGTCCGCTGCCGCCGCCATTCATGTCGGTGCCGCCGGCCGATTGCACGCCCTGGCCGTCGATCTCGACGCGGGTGAGGTCCGCGCTGTTGCCTCGGATGGCGACGCTGACGCCCTCGCCGAAGTCGCCGCGGTCGAGGGCGACGCCGGAGATGCGCGAGATGGCCTCGCCGATGTTGCGGTCGGGGAAGGAGCCGACGTCGTCGGCGACGATCGAGTCCATCGCGGTGGCGGCGTTCTTCTTGCGTTCGATGCCCGATTGCTGGGCGGCGCGCTGGCCCTGGACGACGACGGTTTTGATTTCCGTGGCGCCCGGCGCGGGTGCGGGTGTTTGCGCCGCCGGTGCGTCCGGCTTGGCGTCCTGGGCGGCGGCGTGGCCGGCGACGAGCGAGGCCAGCGCGATCGAGACCGCGTAAGCGATCGGCTTGAGGCTCAGTGGTTTGGCGAGCGCGCCTTGGGTGTGTCCGTGCATGCTGTCTTCTCTCCCTGACTGGCCTTTGCGGCCATTTTTTAACGCCGGTGGTATCCGCCCGGCTGATATATTAGTGATTAGTCTAGTGTTGAAAACAGGCGCGCGGATTGTTAAATGGAAAAGAATCACCCGCTTGAGCGGGATATTGATTTGGGCGCAAAACCGCCGTTTGCGGGCGGATTTGGATATCGGCCAGGTCGTTGGCCGCTGGCGGAGCTTGGCGGATTACGCGCTGCGCGCTAATCCGCCCTACGTGGTTCAGATGGGATTGGGGAATGCTGGCTTGCGGCCACGCGAGCCGATCCCTCGCGGAGACACGTAGGTCGGATTAGGCGGAACGCCGTAATCCGACATGTGTGAGCGGCCGTTAGCGCTGGACTTATTTCGCCGGCGGGACCGGCGCGGGCTGAGTGTAGACCACCACCGACTGCGGCGGCATGGGAGCGGCCTTGGGCGTGGCGTTGTTGAGAACGAAGGTAGTCACCGTCAGCGCAGTGCCACCGAGGACGATCGCGGTGCCGACCACCCATTTGATCATGTCGGCGAAGCCCCTGTGCATCGCCACCTGCAGGGCGCCCATCTTGTCGGCCAACTCCGTCTGGCGCGCCTCGATCCGCGCCAGGCGTTCCTTGGCGTCGGTTGCGAACTCTTCCAGTTTGGCGATGCGCGCTTCCATGTTGCTCCTTTCCAGGGCCGGTCACCCTGAACTTAACAAAATTGTACGCCATGTTTTAGCCCCTGTCCCCGGTGCCGCGCGGTGGGTGCTGTATAATCTCGCATTTCCGCCTAACGGCATGATTTAATTAAGAAAAGCCCAATTCAGAATGCTATCCACCGCTAACATCACCATGCAATTCGGCGCCAAGCCGCTGTTCGAAAACATCTCCGTCAAGTTCGGCGATGGCAACCGCTACGGCCTGATCGGCGCCAACGGCTGCGGCAAATCCACGTTCATGAAAATCCTGGGCGGCGATCTGGAGCCGTCGGGCGGCAACGTGATGCTGGACACGAACGAGCGTCTGGGCAAGCTGCGCCAGGACCAGTTCGCCTATGAGGAAATGCGCGTGCTCGACGTGGTCATGATGGGCCACACCGAGATGTGGGCCGCGATGCAGGAACGCGACGCCATCTACGCCAATCCGGAAGCGACCGACGACGATTACATGAAGGCCGCCGAGCTCGAAGGCAAAGTGTCCGAGTACGACGGCTACACGGCCGAGTCGCGCGCCGGCGAGCTGCTGCTGGGCGCCGGCGTGGACATCGAGCTGCACAAGGGACCGATGAGCAATGTGTCGCCGGGCTGGAAGCTGCGCGTATTGCTGGCCCAGGCGCTGTTCTCGAATCCGGACATCCTGCTGCTCGACGAGCCGACCAACAATCTGGACATCAACACCATCCGCTGGCTGGAGGACGTGCTGAACGACCGTAACTCCACCATGATCATCATTTCCCACGATCGCCACTTCCTCAACCAGGTCTGCACCCACGTGGCCGACATGGATTACGGCACGTTGAAGATCTATCCGGGCAATTACGACGAGTACATGTTCGCCTCGACCCAGGCGCGCAACCAGCAACTGGCCAACAACGCCAAGGCCAAGGACAAGGTCGCCGAACTGCAGGACTTCGTGCGCCGCTTCGCCGCCAACAAATCCAAGGCCCGCCAGGCGACTTCGCGCGCCAAGCAGATCGAGAAGATCAAGGTCGACGACATCAAGCCGTCGTCGCGCGCCTATCCGTTCGTGCGCTTCGACGGCGAGAAGAAGTTGCACCGCCTGGCCGTCGAGGTCGACAGCATCGCGAAGAAATACGACCGCCAGCTGTTCAATAACTTCAGCATCATGGTCGAGGCGGGCGAGCGCATCGCCATCATCGGCGCCAACGGCGCCGGTAAGACCACCTTGCTGCGTTGCATAGGCGGCGACGACATCGCCGGCCTGCACGCCGACCACGGCACCGTCAAGTGGGCCGAGAACGCCAACGTGGGCTACATGCCGCAGGATCCGACCGAGGAATTCGCCAAGGACACGACGTTGACCGACTGGATGGGCGACTGGACCCAGGAAGGCGACGACGACCAGGCCGTGCGCTCGATCCTGGGCCGCCTGCTGTTCGGCGGCGACGAGGTCAAGAAGTCGGTCAAGGTGCTGTCCGGCGGCGAGAAGGGCCGCATGATGTACGGCAAGCTGATGCTGGGCCGCCACAACGTGCTGCTGCTCGATGAGCCGACCAACCACATGGACATGGAATCGATCGAGTCGCTCAACATCGCGCTGGAGAAGTACGCCGGCACGCTGATCTTCGTCTCGCACGACCGCGAGTTCGTGTCGTCGCTGGCCAACCGCATCCTCGAGATCAAGGAAAACGAAATCATCGATTTCCGCGGCAACTACGAGGACTACCTGTCCAGCCAGGGCATCGACTAACTTTACGTTCTTTCTTACGGCACCATGCAAACCATCGAGATCAAATCCGTCGAGTACGATCATCCTCAAGACGGAGCCAGCTGCACCGCCCATGCCTGGGCGCGCACGCCAGCGACACCGACGGCCGAACAGCGCACCGCGCTCAAGGCCCGCATCAAGCAACTGCTGGTCGAGAAGGAAGCGGTGCTCGTTTCGCACTACTACGTCGACGGCGACCTGCAGGACCTGGCCGAGGAAACCGGCGGCTGCGTCTCCGATTCGCTGGAGATGGCGCGCTTCGGACGCGACCACCCGGCCAAGACCTTGGTCGTGGCCGGCGTGCGCTTCATGGGCGAGACCGCCAAGATCCTCAGCCCGGAAAAGCGCATCCTGATGCCGGACCTGGACGCGACCTGTTCGTTGGACCTGGGCTGCCCGGTCGACGAGTTCACCGCCTTCTGCGACGCCCATCCGGACCGCACGGTGGTGGTGTACGCCAACACCAGCGCGGCCGTCAAGGCGCGCGCCGACTGGATGGTGACGTCGTCGATCGGCCTCGACATCGTGGCCCACCTGCACGCGCAGGGCAAGAAAATCCTGTGGGCGCCGGACCGGCACCTGGGTTCCTACATTCAGAAGCAGACCGGCGCGGACATGCTGCTGTGGCAGGGCTCCTGCCTGGTGCATGACGAGTTCAAGGGCGTCGAGCTCGAGCTGCTGAAGGCGCAATATCCGGACGCCAAGGTACTGGTGCATCCGGAGTCGCCGGCCAACGTGGTGGCGCTGGCCGATGTGGTCGGCTCGACGACGCAGATCATCAACGCCGCCGTCGAGTCCGACGCCGATACCTTCATCGTCGCCACCGACAACGGCATCCTGCACAAGATGCGCGCGGCCGCGCCGGGCAAGCGCTTCATCGAGGCGCCGACCGCCGGCAACAGCGCCACCTGCAAGAGTTGCGCGCATTGCCCGTGGATGGCGATGAACGGCCTGCAAAACCTGGCCGACGTGCTGGAAAACATGGAAACCAGCACGACCAACGAGATCCATGTCGATCCGGAGATCGGCCGCCAGGCGGTGGTGTCGATCAACCGCATGCTCGATTTCGCGGCCGCCAAGAAGGCCCGGGTGCAGCCCGGCGCCGACCTGGCCAAGGAAGCACAACTGTTTTCAGGAATTGGTCCCGCATGATGAGTACTTTGTCGAATAAATTCGCGCCCTTCGATGACGCGCTGAAAACGGCCTTCGAGGCCAATCTGCTGTCGGCCTTGCTGGAGGATGTGGGCACGGGCGATTTGACGGGCCTGCTGGTGCCGGAGGGCGGCCGCTCGACCGCGCGCGTAATCGTGCGCGAGGACGCGGTGCTGTGCGGCGCGCCGTGGTTTGAGGGCGTGATGAATTGCATGCAGGCCGGCATCGAGATCGACTGGCAGTACGCCGAGGGCGACATGATGAAGGCCGACAGCGTCGTCTGCGTCATCCAGGGCCCGGCGCGCGCGCTGTTGACGGCGGAGCGGGCGGCGTTGAACTTCCTGCAGTTGCTGTCCGGCGTGGCGACCGCCACCCGCAAATACGTCGACGTCATCGCCGGCACCAACGCGGCCATCCTCGATACCCGCAAGACCTTGCCGGGCCTGCGTCTGGCGCAGAAGTACGCGGTGCGCGTCGGTGGCGGTCAGAACCAGCGCCTGGCGCTGTACGACGGCATCCTGATCAAGGAAAACCATATCGCGGCGGCCGGCGGCATCACCAACGCGGTGCTGGCGGCCAAGCGTTTGGATAAGGGGGTATCGATCCAGGTCGAGGTCGAGAACCTGGACGAGCTGGCCGAGGCGCTGGCGGCGGGTGCGGTGTCCATCCTTCTGGACAACTTCAGCAACGACATGATGCGCGAGGCGGTCAAGATCAATGCGGGCAGGGCGCTGCTGGAGGCGTCGGGCGGCATCAACTTCGATACAGTGCGCGCCATCGCCGAAACGGGCGTCAACCGCATTTCGATCGGAAGCTTGACAAAAGATATACGCGCCACAGACTATTCTTTGCGGATTGTCAACTAAATTATTTAAAAAATATGCAAATAATACAATTGTTAAGGATGACTTAAAGATAATATAATCTCCCTTGTTCTTTTGCCACTATTAACCAGGGAGATAGTTAGATGAAATTGAAACATGTAGCGGGTATGTTGGCGTTGGTAGGTTTGAGCGGTCTGGCGCAGGCCGACAACTTCGTCAACGGCGGCTTCGAATCCGGCACCACCAGTGGTTGGACCACCGGTGGCGGCTATCGCGGCGGCAGCCCGAACGCTTCCATCACGCCGGCGGATTTCCTCGCCGGTGGCGCGCTGAACTCGGATGACGGCGCGCGCGGTGTGATCATCGACAAGACTTATGTCGATCCGAACGTGGGCGCGTTGATCGGTGCGACCGTACTCGATGGTAACTATTCGTACCGCGTGGAAGACACCACCTACGGCGGCTACGGCACCGTGATCAGCCAGCAAGTCAAGAATTACACCGATACCGACATTTACTTCGGCTGGAAGGCCGTGCTGGAAAACGGCGGCCACGTCGAGGACGAATCGGCTGCTATGATCCTGACCTTGACCGACAACACCACCGGCCAACTGGTCCTGAGCCGCACCTACAACGCCGGCAACGGCGGCGGCGGTGTCGATTCGCGCTTCCAGACCTCGGGCGAGTTCTTCTACACGGCGGCATGGCAGCTCGAGCACCTGAGCATCGACCAATCCCTGTCCGGCCACGACTTCACGTTGTCGCTGCTGGCAGCCGACTGCGAGCCTACCGGCCACACCGGCTACGCCTATATCGACGGCTTCGGTTCCTATGTTCCGCCGGTACCAGAGCCTGAAACCTACGCCATGATGCTGGCCGGACTGGGCATGATGGGCTGGGTGGCGCGCCGCAAGAAAGCCGCCAAGGTTTAAGTAAGCGGCGCTGCCGCGATGAACTGCTAGAATCCTCCTTGTTGCACGGTTTGTTGTGCCGGATGCTCCGGCAGGGAGGCTGCTTGCGCGTGATCGCGGCGTTTCAGGAAGACCCATTGGCTTTTCTCGTTCGACGGCGTCTGCTGTTCGGCACGTGCGGCATTGCGCTCGGCGCTTTGCCGCATTTTGCTTTGGGCGCCGACAAAGCGCCGCTGCGGGTGGTCGGCACGCGTTTCGAGGGCGTGTACGAGCGCGAGGCCGATGGCGGATTTTCCGGCCTGGGTGTCGAGGTGGTGCGCTTGCTCGCCAAGCGCCGGGACTGCGCCGTGCAGTTTGAAGTCTATCCCTGGCGGCGCGCGCAGCAGCGCGTGGCCATGGGCCTGGCCGACGTGCTGGTCGGGCCCTACAAATCCGCCGAGCGCGAGCAAATCATGCGCTTCGGCGAACAACCGTTTTTCCAGGACCAGGTGGCGTTTTATTCACGCGCCAAGGGCATGGTGTTCTGGGGTGGCGACTACGCCGCGCTCAAGGGCAAGCGTATCGTCACGCTCAACGGCTGGAGTTACGGCGCAGCGTTCACCGCGGCGGCTGCGGGCTTGAATATCAGCGTCGCCAACAACGTCGAGAACGGTTTGATGATGCTGATCTACGGCCATGTGGATATGTTTGCCAGCAACCGGCGCGACACCGATCCGGTGATACAGCGCATGGGCTTGACCGACAAGCTGCTGCCGGTGGCGCCACTGATCGATACGCAGAACGCCTATTTCGCTTTTCCCAAAACGGCGATCGGCGAGGAACTGGCCGGCGCCTTCGATCAGTTGCTGTCGGAATTAAAGAGCAACGGCGAGTTGCGGCGCATGGCCAGGCGCCACCTGGTCAGCCTGCCTTGATGGTGATGGCCTTGCGCATGCGGGTCAGCGGCACTTGCACCGGGCCGGGCAAGGCGATCTCGAAGTTGTCGACTTCGCTGAAGCCGCAGGCCAGGTACAGCGGGACGCCGGGCATGGTGGCCGCCAGCTCCAGGGCGTGAAAGCCGGCCTCGGCGGCGGCATCGGTGCAGTGCTGCAGCAGCAGCCGACCCAATCCCTGGCGCGCGGCGGACGGATCGACGAAGAAGGCGCGGATGCGGGCCGGCTCGGTGGCCGGGTCGAGCAGGGCGTCGATGCCTTGTTTAGTGCGGTCGGCGCCGAACAAGGTGCTGCGCTTGCTCCAGCCGCCACACGCCACCAGCTTGCCTTGCTGTTCGATGAGGAAATACGTCTGGTCGGCCACCAGCTGGGTATCGACGCCGAATACGTGTTGCGTCACCGCCCGCGCCTGTTCGGCGGTGTAAAAGCCTTCGCTCAGTTCGATGCCGGAGCGCTTGATCAGCGCTTCCATGGCGGGAATGTCGGCGGGCGCGGCGGCGCGTACGGTGACCGTCAAGATGTCCGTCCCTAATTGCGGCGCGGCGGCATCAGGATGCTCGGCAAAGCCTTCGGCAACGTTTCCGGATAGTCGCGGCTGAAATGCAGGCCCCGGCTTTCGCGGCGCTGCAGCGCGCTGTTGACGATCAGGTTGGCCACGTCGACCAGGTTGCGCAGTTCCAGCAGGTCGTGCGTGATGCGGAAGTTGCGGTAGTACTCGTCGATTTCTTCCTTCAGCAGCGCGATGCGGTGCTGCGCGCGTTCCAGGCGCTTGGTGGTGCGCACGATGCCGACGTAGTTCCACATGAAGCGGCGCAGCTCGTCCCAATTGTGGGAAATGACCACTTCCTCGTCGGCGTCGGTGACGCGGCTTTCGTCCCAATCGGGCAGGTAGGGCACTTCGCCTTTTTCCTTGGCGGCGATGTCGCGCGCGCAGGCGCTGCCGATGACCACGCATTCGAGCAGCGAGTTGCTGGCCAGGCGGTTGGCGCCGTGCAGGCCGGTGCAGGCGGTCTCGCCCACGGCGTACAGGCCGGGCAGGTCGGTGCGGCCGAACAGGTCGGTCACCACGCCGCCGCAGGTGTAGTGCGCGGCCGGCACGATCGGGATCGGCTGCTTGGTGATGTCGATGCCCAGCTCCAGGCAGCGCGCGTAGATCGTCGGGAAGTGTTCGATCAGGAATTCGGCCGGCTTGTGGCTGATGTCCAGGTGCACGTAGTCGAGGCCGCGCTTCTTGATCTCGAAGTCGATCGCGCGGGCCACCACGTCGCGCGGCGCCAGCTCGGCGCGCTCGTCGTGGGCCAGCATGAAGCGCGTGCCGGCGGCGGCGCCCGCTTCCGGCGGCAGCTTGAGCAGGCCGCCCTCGCCACGGATCGCCTCGGTGATCAGGAACGATTTGGCGTAGGGGTGGTACAGGCAGGTCGGGTGGAACTGGATGAACTCCATGTTCGAGATGCGGCAGCCGGCGCGCCAGGCCATGGCGATGCCGTCGCCGCTGGCGGTGTCCGGATTGGTGGTGTACAGGTAGACCTTGCCGGCGCCGCCGGTGGCCAGGACGGTATGCTCGGCGGCGAAGGTCAGCACCTGGCCCGATTTCTCGTCCTGGACGTACAAGCCGTAGCATTTCGGCTGGGAATGGCCTTTTTTGACCGGATGCAGCTTGTCGGAGGTGATCAGGTCGATCGCGCAGTGGTGCTCGAACAAGGTGATGTTCGGATGGGCGCGGACTTTTTCCTCCAGCGTGACTTGCACCGCGTGGCCGGTGGCGTCGGCCGCGTGGATGATGCGGCGCTGGCTGTGGCCGCCTTCGCGGGTCAGGTGGAAGCCCAGTTCGGCCGACGAGTCGCGCGTGAACGGCACGCCCTGCGCGATCAGCCATTCGATCGCCTCGCGGCCGTGCTCGACGATGTAGCGCGTGGCGCTTTCGTCGCACAGGCCGCCGCCGGCGATCAGGGTGTCGTCGATGTGCTGGGTGTGGCTGTCGCCGGAATCGAGCACGGCGGCGATGCCCCCTTGCGCCCAGTTGCTGGCGCCGTCTTTGAGCGCGCGTTTGGAGATAATCGCGACTGTGCGCGTTTCGGCCAGGTGCAGGGCGACCGAGAGGCCGGCCAATCCGCTGCCGACGATTGCAACATCAAATTTCATGATCACATGTGAAATGCTGTAAGGAAGCATGACTATAGTCTATTTGTCACACCTTCGTCATATTCCCCCGTTTTTTGCTGGTCTTTTGCCGGTTTTTCCCATTTTCTGAGCCCGGTTTGCGCTAGCGCCGGTTTGCGGTTGTGGGCGCGCAAAGCGAACGGACCTGCTTGTCTCCATCATGAAAGTTCCGCCGGTCAGAGCGGCAGGGAGCTTATTGTGATCAGAATATTTCATCATTACGTGTCGAAAATGGCCTTCATGCTGCTGATGCTGGAGCTGCTGGTGTTATTGACGGCCGCTGTCGCCAGCGCGCCGCTGTGGCGGCAAGGCGCGCCGTCGCCGGGGGCCAGCCTGTATCCGCCGGCGCTGGCGTTCGCGCTGGTGCTGGTGTTCAGCATGGGGGCGCTGGGCATGTAGAACTCCTTGCGCGTTAGCACCAGATAGTCGACCCACTTGCGCTTGCGGGCCGATTCGATGCGGGCGTCGCTTTCGATGCCGTCCTTGAGCGCCAGCAGCAGGTCCATCGTGCTCAGGCTGCTGCGCTGCGACTGGATGATGGCGTTCGACAGGGCATTGATGACGAAGCGCGGCGACACGCCGGACAGGCCTTCGTCCGGCGCCTTTTCCTTGTTGCGCACGCGTAGCGCCTCCGAGTGATGCACGCCGTCGACGTCCTCGCCCGCGTGGATGCGCACGCGCCGCGCCAGTTCGTTGTCGCGGTCCTCGCCCTCGTGCAGGCGAGTCAGGACGGCGAACACCGCCGCCGCGTGCAGCACGTGCGGGTCGAGGTGGACGCTGCGGAAGGCCGCCGCCGCAGCCAGGATCAGCTTGTGATAAATGCGCGCCTCCTCGCGGAAATTCAGGGTGTACGGCACCTGCACGATGACCATGCGGTCGAGCAAGCCTTCGTTTTCGCTCTCCTGCAGAAATTTGCGGAACTCGGCCAGGTTGGTGTGCGCCAATATCGTCTCGTCCAGATAAATCAGGGGAAAGCGCGCCACCTTGACGTTTTTTTCCTGTGTTAACGTCAGCAGCAGATACAGGAATTCGCGCTTGACCTTCAGGATCTCGATCATTTCCAGCATGCCGCGGCTGGCCGCGTACACGGCGCCCGACCACGACCACGCGCGCGGGTCGCCCTCGTCGCCGTACTCGGCCACCCTGGACAGGTCGACCGAGCCGACCAGGTCGGCGATATCGGCCGTGTTCGGATCGTGCGGCGCATAGGTGCCGATGGCGCTGCGGCCGGCCTCGGATATGAAAATGCGCTCGACCGGCATGCGCAGGAAGTCGCCGGCCAGCTCGTGCTCCAGGCGTGCCCGGCAGTGGGGGCACAGTTCCCCGGCGACCTCGACGTTATAGGTGTCGCGGAAGCCGGAGCGCATTGTGTGCGGCACCAGGTGCAACGGCGATTCATGCACCGGACAGCCGGCGATGCCGTACAGCGCCCCCTGGTCGGTGTAGCTGTATTCCTCGAGGCCCCGTTTCAGCCTGATCACGAGGGTGGACTTGCCGCCGGAAGGGGGGCCGAGCAGCAGCAACAGGCGCCGTCCGACCTCCGAGCCGGCGGCGGCGGCCTTGAAATAGTCCGCCACGCGCGCCAGGGCGTCGTCGATGCCGAACAGCTCGTCCGCGAACAGGCTGCAGCGCAGCTTGCCGTTCGGGTCCTGCTTGCCGCTCCAGCGCAGCATGTCCCAGATGTACTGATGGGAGCTGCGCGCTAACTGGCAGGGGGAGGCCGGCAAGACCTGCTCCATGAACTGCGAGAAACTTCCGGTCCAATGCCCGGCCCGGTGCTGGCGGGTAAAGGCCAACAGCTGTTCCTGGAATTGTGCTTGCTCGGTCAGTTGATCCATCGTCGCCTTTCCTCCAGCGTCGCGCAGATCCGGACGCGCGGCACTTCGGAGTATGGTCCGACGCATGGCAGGTCGCCTGATCTGCCTCAAATGGAAAAACGGATTTTTATGGCTGCAGGCTGGTCGTCGATGCCCCAAGCGTATCGCTGGCGAGGCGCGCGGGCAAAAAAAAACCGCCGCACCCTGAGGTGAAGCGGTTTGATGCCCGGATGAGGGGACTCGCGGGGAACTTAGCGCGGCGCGTAGTTGACGCTGGTCGCTTCCTTGATCACGCGGCCTGCCGTGCGCGCCGCGTTGGCGGCGCCGGCGCCACCCATGCCGTCGCCGGCTTCGTGCGCCATGCCGACCAGACCGACGGCCGCCTGGGCATCGCCTGCGCTGGCCGCGCGTTCGAACAAAGCGATCGCCTCGTTGCGCTTGGCCGGGTTGGACAAATACCGCAATGCCAGCTCGCGCTGGGCCACCGCGGAGCCCTGGTCTGCCCATTCCTGTAAACGTCGCTCCGCCGCCGGTTGGCCCTGCGGACCGATTTGCATCGCGGCGGCTTCAATCACGGTCGAGGCGGGTACGGTACCTTCCTGCGCCTGGCAGGCGATCAACGCCCCGACCAGAACCAGAACCGACGATACCAACACACCTGACTTGTTGAATAAATCCATATTTTAGTTACCCTTGGTAATCGCCGTTTAAGACGCAACGCACCATTATACTTGCATCTCGGCAAATTGTCTCTTACGCAATACTACGCAGAGACTAATTTCGTGTGCGAGAGCTTACGACATCGTCAAAATCCATGTCGCACATCCCGCGCAGCAACGCCGTGGTTCGCGCGCCTTTTGGATGGTGGCGATATTAACATGAACACTTTGGCGCTTCGGATTGCAAGTGGCGAATCAGGGTAACAATTGTAACCATTCGTTAACCCGGCAAAAAGCGCCCAAACGGAGCATACCAGTGTGCGCTGCAACATGACCGTTCGTTACGATTTTTAGCAAGCTTACAAGGGGGATTGGAAGATTTAGTGCGGAATCGCGCAATGACAGAACGTCCTCGCGAAGAAGGAACCCGGCCTTATGCCCGGGTCGTCTTGCCGTCCAGCGGAGCGTTATGCAGCAGCCAATCCGCAGCCTGGCGCAGGACCAGCTGGTATTCGGATTCCAGTTCGGCGAACAGGTGAGGGATGTGCTCGGTCTGGCGCTCGGCCAGCGCCTGCTCCAGCTTGAGCGACGACGCCACCAGGCGCTTCGCCCCCAGCGTGCCGATGGACCCACGCAGACTGTGGAAAATCTTGCCGGCATCGACCAGACGCTCCTCCCGGATCGCTTCGCCGGCCTGCTGAAAAGGGGCCATGCCGGGCGCGCAGGCGTCACGGACGATTTTGGAGACGATCGCCAGCGCCTTGTCGTCGTTGCCCATGTATTTGAGCAAGGTGGCGACTGAGAATACGTTCTCTTCGGGTCCAGACGGACTGGTTTCAGACATGCGGCGCTCCACAACGACATTGATTGACTAATAATACACTGACGCGCGATGTTGCCGTACAGATTGTTCGAACATACTTAAACTTACTGGGCTCGGATTAAGCCAGATCAATACACTACTGTTGACCGTTGTTGAATTGCTGCGCCAAGGTCTGCAGCGGCACGATGGACGCGGCCGGCGCGGTACCGGCCGGCGGGACGACACGGACCGGCTTGCCGCCCGTCTTCGCCGCGTGCAGCACGTTGCTGGTAGCCTCGGGCGCCGCGTTCCACAGCGGATTGTCGAGGCCCTCGAACACGCGTTTGAGCTGGTCGCCCCAGGTGTTGCGGATCATCTGGAAATACTGGTTGCGCTCGTCGATGGTCACGAAATGCGTGACCGCCAGCGCGTCGGTCCCGTAGACCAGCAAATCGAGCGGCAGGCCGACCGAGACGTTGGAGCGCAAGGTCGCATCCATCGAAATGAGCGCGCACTTGGCGGCATCGTCCAGGCTGGTAGCCGGCGTCACCACGCGGTCGAGGATCGGCTTGCCGTACTTGGCCTCGCCGATCTGGAAATAGGTGTTCTCGTCGTGCGATTCGATGAAATTGCCGGCTGAGTAGATCTGGAACAGGCGGCAGCGCTCGCCCTTGATCTGACCGCCGAAAATAATGCTGACGTTGAAGTCGATGCCAAACTCGGCCAGCGATCTGGCGTCGCGCTCATGCACCCGGCGCACGGCGTCGCCGAGGATGCGGGCGGCCTCGTACATGTTCGGCGCGTCCCACAGGCTGCTGCCTGCGGCCGCCTGCTCGGACACCAGTTGGCGGATCGATTGCGAAATCGACAAGTTCCCGGCGGTCATCATGACCATCATACGGTCGCCGGGCACCTCGAACACGCTCATTTTGCGGAACGTGCCGACCTGGTCCACGCCAGCGTTGGTGCGCGAATCCGATAAAAACACCAGCCCGGCATCGAGGCGCATGCCCACACAATAAGTCATCGTCGTAAAGTATTGAATAAAAGTACGACTATTTTACACGTGGTAATTACCTGGCCCCAATTTTCACATCGACTTCCATCGATTCCTGGCCGCCGCCGCGCCGCACGCCGCGCACCGGCGCCGCCGAGTCGTAGTCGCGGCCGATGGCCAGACGGCAATAGGCATCGGTCATCAGGCGCGCATGCGTAACGTCGATGCTGATCCAGCCGACGTAATCCTTGTCTTCGGCCCAGGCGTCGACCCAGGCGTGGCTGGCCGCGTGCCCGGTGTCCTCGGGATCGATGTAGCCGGAAACGTAGCGCGCCGGGATGCCGTGCGCATGGCAGCAGGCCAGGAACAGGTGGGCATGATCCTGGCACACGCCTTCGCCCAGCGCCAACGCGTCGCTGGCGGTGGTGGTGACGACGGTCGCACCGCTTTGATACCGGACCGCACCAAAGATGTGCTCGGCAAGCGAAAGCAGGTCCTTGCTCTGCGCCCGGCCGTGCGGCAGGCAGGAGGCGGCCAGTTCCAGGATGCCTGGTGCGGCCTCGGTCAGGCGCGTCGGCACCGTGAAGATCAGCGGCGACAGCGTGTCGCCGTTCGGCACCCGCCCCTTGAGCGGCGCGACGGTCTCGATCACGCCCGAGGCGACGATGGCCAGGCCCTGGTGCGGCGTGTCCATCGTCATCATGTGCGACAGGTTGCCGTAGGCATCGGTGTAGGCATGCACATGGCCGGGCATGCCGATATGCCACGACAGCACATGCTGCTGCGGCTCCTTGCGCGGCGTCAGGTGCAGCTGCTGGATGGTGTAGGCCAGGGGCGCGGTATAGGTGTAGCGTGTTGCATGCCGAATATTCAGGAGCATTTGCCAGCCTCTCGCTCAAGCCGCCAGCGGCACCAGGAAATCGCGGCTGACGCGGTCGCCCAGTTGGTTGATGTCGGCCAGGAAGCGGGTCAGCGTTTCGTGCAGGCCGGCCTCCAGGATGTCGTCGATATTGCTGAATTGCAGCGCCGCGCGTAGCCTCCCAGCCAGGCGCTCGGTATCGGCCGACACGTCGTTGCGCACCTCGGCCAGGTTCTGCACCACCTCGTCCATACACGCCAGCAACGAGCGCGGCATGTCTCCGCGCAGCATCAGCAGCTCGGCGATGCGGGCCGGCGTGATGACGTCGCGATACACCTTGCGGTAGATCTCGAAGCCCGACACCGAGCGCAGCAGCGCGCCCCAGTAATAGAAATCGTGCTGGCTCATGGCCTCGCTGCGGGTGGCCTCGGCGCCGCCGCCATGGAACTTGACGTCCAGGATGCGCGCCGTGTTGTCGGCCCGCTCGAGGAAGGTGCCGAGACGGATGAAATGCACGGCCTCGTCGCGCAGCATGGTGCCGACGGTCACCCCGCGCGACAGGTGCGAGCGGAACTTGACCCATTCGAAGAACTTGCTCGGATCGTCCTCCAGCAAATCGCTGTCGAGGCGCTTTTGCATGTCCAGCCAGGTCTGGTTCTGGATTTCCCACACTTCGGTGGTCAGGGTGCCGCGCACGGCGCGGGCGTTCTCGCGCGCCTCGGTCAGGCAGGCGACGATCGACGAGGAATTATCCGGGTCGCGCACCATGAAATCGATAACCTCGCGCGCCTCCAGGGTCTTGTGCTTGGCGTCGTAGGCGGCTTGCAGCTCCGAAATGCCGAGCATCGCCCGCCATCCGTGGGCGTTGTCCTCGTCGGACTGGGGCAGCATCGACGTCTGTACGTTGACGTCGAGCATGCGGGCGGTGTTTTCGGCGCGCTCGGTGTAGCGCGCCATCCAGAACAGGTGATCTGCGGTACGGCTTAACATGGTGTCTCCTTAGCGTTCCAGTATCCAGGTGTCCTTGGTGCCGCCGCCTTGCGACGAATTCACCACCAGCGAACCTTCTTGCAATGCCACCCGGGTCAGGCCGCCGGGCACCATCGAAATGGTCTTGCCAGACAGCACGAACGGACGCAGGTCGATGTGGCGCGGCGCGATGCCGTTCTCCACATAGGTGGGGCAGGCCGACAACGCCAGGGTCGGCTGGGCGATATAGCCGTCCGGCTTGGCCAGCAGGCGCTGGCGGAAATCCTCGATCTGCGCCTTGGTCGACGCCGGGCCGACCAGCATGCCGTAGCCGCCGGCGCCGTGCACCTCCTTGACCACCAGCTCGCCCAGATTGGCCAGCGTGTAGTCCAGATCCTCTTTTTTGCGGCACTGGTAGGTCGGCACGTTGTTGAGCACCGGCTCCTCGGACAGGTAGAACTTGATCATGTCCGGCACAAAAGGATAGATGGACTTGTCGTCCGCCACGCCGGTGCCGATGGCGTTGGCCAAGGTCACGCGGCCGGCGCGGTACACCGACAACAGGCCCGGCACGCCGAGCGAGGAATCCGGGCGGAACGCCAGCGGATCGAGGAAATCGTCGTCCAGGCGGCGGTAAATCACGTCGACGCGCTTAGGTCCGCGCGTGGTGCGCATGAATACGGTGTTGTCGCTGACAAACAAATCCTTGCCCTCGACCAGCTCCACGCCCATTTGCTGGGCCAGGAAGGCGTGCTCGAAATAGGCCGAGTTGTACATGCCCGGCGTCATCACCACCACCGTCGGATCGTTGATCCCCATGGGCGCGACCGAGCGCAGGTTGTCGAGCAGCATGTCCGGGTAATGGTCGACCGGCGCGATTTTGTTGCGCGCGAACAATTCCGGGAATAGCCGCATCATCATCTTGCGGTCTTCGAGCATGTAAGAGACGCCCGACGGCACGCGCAGATTGTCTTCCAACACGTAAAACTCGCCTTCGCCGGCGCGCACGATATCGACCCCGGCGATGTGGGCATAGATGTCCGAGGCCACGTTGATGCCCTGCATCTCGGGCCGGTATTGCGCGTTCTTGTAGATCTGCTCGGCGGGAATCAGGCCGGCCTTGATGATGTTCTGGTCGTGGTAGATGTCATGGATGAACATGTTCAGCGCCTTCACGCGCTGAACCAGGCCGGTTTCCATCTTTTTCCACTCGGCGGCGGGGATGATGCGGGGGATCGTATCGAACGGAATCAGCCGCTCGGTGCCGGCGTCGTCGCCGTAGACGGCAAAGGTGATGCCGACGCGGCGGAAGGTCAGGTCGGCCTCGGCCCGCTTTCGCTCGATGGTTTCGGCCGACTGGCGCTGGAGCCAGCCGCAAAACTCGCGATAGTGTTCACGTACCTCGGCGCTGGCATGGTGTGCCAGGCCGTCAGCGGTCATTTCGTTGAAAAATTTTGCCATGTCGAACGTTCCTCTGTGGGGTGCCTTTATCTTCTATCAAGAAGTGTGCCAGAGGAAATGCCCGATATTGGTGCGTTTACACTATTGGGATAACTACACTGTCGATGATAAGGACGCAAAACGCCAAGGCACGCTACGAAGCATACCTTGGCGCTGAGAATTGTGTTGGACAGAATGCAATCGTGCTGTCCCCTCAACAATTAGAGGTTGCCGCTGCCCGAGCCGGTGCTGCCGTAGCCGGAGCCGGTCTGGCTGCCGGTCTGGGTGCCAACGCCGCTCTGGCTGCCGTACCCTGGATCGCTCTGCAGGCTTGAGCTGCCCGCGCCCATCACGCTGCCGCTGGCGGTACGGGTGCCGAGGGCGCCTTGCTGGGTACCGTAGAAGTTGTGCAGCTGGGTGCTGAACTCGGCGCTGGCCATGTCGGGCCAGTTATCCTTGTCGAAGCCCGGCGCGTTCTTCAGGTGGTCTTTGGACACGTCCAGCAGGAAGCGCTTGTTGACGGTGTCCAGTTGCAGGGCTTCCCAAGGCACGGCGAACAGTTTGTCGCCCATGCCCAGCCAGCCGCCGAAGGACAGCACCGCGTAGGCGACTTTGCCCTGGCGCATGTCGAGCATGATTTCCTTGATATCGCCCAGGTCTTCTTCCTGGCGGTTGTAGACATCCTCGCCGATCAGCGTGTCTGCGCCCATCAGGCGGGGGCCGGGGCCGCTGTTGACGTCGAGGTCGTTATCGAGGTCGGTGTAAATGCCGTAGGTGTCGCGGTCTAGGTAGCTCATGATGGTCTCCAAGTGGTTGAACAAATCCCGTCATACATGCCGCGGGAACAAGGCTCATCATGCGTCCAACGCGACGGTAGAGGTATAGGTGCGCGTGCGGTGTCGATGTAGGACGGGGATGAGTTCCCGGAGAACATAGCGAGGTGCTACTCGTGTACCCGCCAATCACGTCGAACCGCCTCTAAAACACGTAGGGCGGATTAGCGCAGCGTAATCCGCCATGCCTGCGTTGCGACGGCTCACGCATTGGCGGATTACGGCTTCGCCTAATCCGCCCTACGTGGAACCGAGGCCGTCCAGCGCGAACGGCGGGGTTTCGCCGCGCAGCGCGCCCGCCAGCAACTTGGCGGTGCCGCAGGCGAAGGTGAAGCCGAGCGCGCCATGGCCAACGTTAAGCCACAGGTTGTCGTAGCGGGTGGCGCCGATGATGGGCGCGCCGCCCGGCGTGGCCGGACGCAGGCCTGCCCACGTCTCGACGTTGTCGTAGTCGGCCGCGCCCGGCATGGCTTCCCTTGCCAGCCGCATCAGGCCCTGCACGCGGCCGTGCTCGATGGCGAGCCTGGCGCCCACCAGGTCGACCATGGCGGCCACCCGCAGCCGGCCGCCGATGCGCGCGTACAGCACCTTGCGCTCGAAGTCGGTCACGCTGATTTCCGGCGCGCGGTCGACCGCGCGTATCGGCGCCGTCAGGCTGTAGCCCTTGAGCGGATACAAGGGCAGGTAGATGCCGGCGCGCCCCGCCAGGTCGCGGCTGTCGATGCCGGCCGCCAGCACGTAATGATCGCCGCCCATGCGCCCGACGGAAGTGTCGAGTCCGCTCACCCGGCCGTCTTCGACCAACAAGGCGTGCACATCGGCGTGGACGACGCCAACAAAATTGGGATGCGCGCGCAGGCGCAGTTCCAGTGCCAGGCAAAACGCGTGGCAGTCGGCCACCGCTTCGCCGGGGTTGAAGATGGCGCCCGCCAGCACGTTGTGCAGCGCCGCCAGGGCCGGTTCCCGCGCCACAGTGGCGGCCGGCGACAAGATCTCGGCATCGGCGGCGGCCAGCCCGGCGGCGCGCTCGAACAGCGCGCGGCTGCGATACACGATCAGCTTGCCGGCGTCGCGCCAGGCGAACTCGGACGGCGGCAGCAGCGGCGACAGTTCCGCCATCGCATTGCGGCTCAGTTCGCCCAGCTGCAGCAAGGTGGCGGTGGTGCGGCGGTTGACGTCGGCATTGCAGTTGCGCAGAAATTGCAGGAACCAGCGCCATTGGCGCGGGTCGGCCTCGGGGCGAAAACGCAGCGGTCCGTCGCGCTGGAACAGCCACTGCAGCGCCTTCAGCGGCACGCCGGCGTCCGCCAGCGGCGCCACGTAGCGATAGCTGAGCTGGCCGCCATTGCGGTAGCTGGCCATGCTGCCGACTTGCGCCTCGCGCTCGACCAGGCGCACCTGAAAGCCGGCCTCGGCCAGCCACCAGGCCGACGTCAGGCCGACCACGCCGCCGCCGATGACGACGATCTCGCTCATGGTTCAGTGTCTCCCGCTGACAACAATATTGTTCCTATGCCCGGCGGCACATCGCACCGTACGCGGCACAGAATAACGTGGCCTGGCCGCCGTTGCCAATGAAAACCGGCGCTGCCACCATAACCTTTAGGAATGCGCGTCCGGCAACGTTTCATGCCTCAAGCACGCGTTTGGCGATTACACTGACAGCATCGAACCCATCGAGGCATGACGATGCTCAGAACCGAAATTCCCAGCCAGGAACATGCCGGCCTGGACCAATATCCGGTGCCCGACCTGGTCGAGACCCTGATCGCCGACCAGTTCAACGCCATCGCGGCGGTCCGCCATGCGGCCGCGCAGATCTGCGCCGTCGTCGAGGCGGCCGTGCCCCGCATCGCCGCCGGCGGACGCCTGATTTACGTGGGCGCGGGCACCTCGGGCCGGCTTGGCGTGCTGGACGGCGTCGAGCTGCATCCCACTTTTTCATGGCCGCACGAACGGGCGCTGTCGCTGCTGGCCGGCGGCAAGGGCGCCATGTTCCAGGCGGTCGAGGGCGCCGAGGACGACGCCGACCAAGGCGCCGCCGACCTCGCGGCGCTGCGTCCCGGTCCCAGGGACGTGGTCCTGCTGCTGGCCGCCTCGGGCGCCACGCCGTACGTGCTGGGCGCGCTGGACGCCGCCCGCGCCAGCGAGGCTCTGACCGTCGGCATCGCCAACAATCCAGGCGCGCCGCTGGTGCTGCGGGCCGGCATCGGCATCACCCTGGATACGGGGCCGGAGATCATTTCCGGCAGCACCCGCCTGAAGGCCGGCACCTCGCAGAAAATCGTGCTCAACACCATCTCCAGCGCGATCATGGTCAGGCTGCACAAGGTTTACGGCAACCTGATGGTGGACATGAAGCCGAGCAATTCCAAGCTGGTCCAGCGCGCCGTCGCGCTGACGATGCACGCCACCGGCGCCGACGAGGCCCGCGCCCGCGCGGCCCTGGAGCAATGCGGCTTCCACGTGAAAGTCGCCATCGTCGCCTTGCTCAAGCAGCTATCGATACCGCAGGCGCAAGCCTTGCTCGACCGCAGCGCCGGCAGTGTGCGCGCCGCACTCCTGCTACAGTAGCGCGCAGAGGCGTTATTGAAAGAGGGACCATGCGGTTACGGCACATAGAAGTATTCCACGCGATCATGCAAGTCGGTACCATCAGCGGCGCTGCGCAGGTGCTGCACATTTCCCAGCCGGCCGTTACCAAGGTGCTGCAACATTGCGAACTGCAACTGGGCATGCCGCTGTTCGAACGGGTGCGCGGCAAGCTGTATCCCAAGCCGGAGGCGCACCGCCTGTTCGCGGAAACGGAAAAGCTGCATCACGAACTGCAAGGCATCCGCCGCCTCGCCGCCAGCCTCAAAAGCCGCACGGTGGAAACCATCCGCCTGGTGGCGACGCCGACGATCGCCGTCAGCGTCCTGCCGCAGGCGATGAGCGCATGGCGTCGCGCCTTCGCCGACACCCGCTGCGAGCTGGCGACCCACCACACCAGCGAGATCATCAACACGCTGCGTCTCGGCGAGGCCGATCTCGGCCTGTCGCTGCAGGACCCGCGCCATCCGGGCATCATCGCCGAGCCGATCGCGCAGGGCGTGATGACGGTGATCGCGCCGCCGGGCAGCTGGTCGGCGGCGGAAGAGGGCGAAGCGCTATCGGCCTGCGGCCTGATAGGCGAGCTGATCGGCTACACAGACAACGATCCGTTGGGCGCACAGGTGGAGGCCGCCTGCGAAGCGCAAGGCATCGCGCCCTCGGTCCACACCGTGGTGCAAACCTACCAGATCGCCCGCTCGCTGGTGGAGGCGGGCGGCGGCATGGCCGTGGTCGATCCGTTCACTGCCGCTTCCGGGCGCGGGCGCCTGCAAAGCCGTCCCTGGGCGCCAGCCATTCCCATCCCGCTATACTTACTAACTCCGGCCCACGCGCCGCTGTCGCACGGCGCCCGCCGCTTGGCTGACAGTATCGGCACGGCCGCGCGGGCGTTGCTGGAAGAGACTTTATTATTTACTCCGTGGCAAAAATGATACAAATGCCATTCCGTAAATTGAGAGCGGCTGGCATCCTCCTCCTGCGCCGCTCACTTTATGACTAAAAGTTATAACCTCAAAAGCTATTTTCATTGGATGGCGACAAAGTCGAGCGGCTAATCTGGACTGGCGGGACAGCGCGGCGCAATGACGCCGGCAACCGCCTGACTCGATAGATCGCAAGCACATCAAAGGGAGAGGCCGTGAAGGTTAAGAAACTGGCGCACATGATTGCGCTGATAGGTGTTGTCGCCCCGGCATCGGGACCGGTGCTGGCGCAAAGCGGCGAACCGAGCATGCAACGGGTCGAGATCACCGGCAGCAGCATCAAGCGGGTGGCCAAGGAGGGCGCTTTGCCGGTGCAGGTGATTAACTACGAAACCATCGAAAAGCAGGGCATCACCAGCACAGAACAGTTAATCCGCACCTTGTCGGCCAACGGCACGGGCGCCGACAACATGACTTCCGGTAATAACGTCTTCGGCGCCGACGCCGACCGCGTCAGCGGCGGCGCCTCGTACGCATCGCTGCGCGGACTCGGCCCCAACAGCACCCTGGTGCTGCTCAACGGCCGCCGCATCGCCACCTACGGCGCCAGCGGCAAGTCCGTCGACCTGAACGCCATTCCGCTGGGCGCCATCGCCCGCGTCGAGATCCTCAAGGACGGCGCCTCGGCCATCTACGGCACCGACGCCATCGGCGGCGTCATCAACTTCATCCTGCGCACAGATTATCGCGGCCTGGAGGCGTCCTACACCGGCAACTTCACCGAGGAGGGCGGCGGCGCCAAGCGCCGCCTGTCGCTGCTCGGCGGCACCGGCTCGCTGCAGACCGACGGCTACAACCTGATGGGTAGCGTCACCTACGACAACGACGAAAAGCTCAGCTCGCGCGAGCGCTCGTTCGCCAACGGCTTCCAGCCGGCGCGCGGCCTGTCGCCGGACACCACCGGCACGCCTTTCGCCAACCAGCTCAATGGCCCCGGCACCGCGCTGGGCGCCGGCTTCAAGATGCCCGGCGACAATACGACCTATCTGCAGGCGAATCCGCTCAGCTTCCAGGGCAAGTGCGATTCGATTCCCGGCATGTCGCAATACCAGACCGCGCTGTGGAGAGACGTTACCGCCGCCGCCCGCAGCACCTACTCGTGCGCCTACGACTATGGCGCCGACTACATTATCAGCTTCCCGGTCGAGCGCCTGAACGCGGTCTCGCGCGGTACCGTGCAGATCAGCCCGGACCACAAGGTGTTCGTCGAGGCCCTGTACGGCCACAACAAAGCCATCTCGGAGCTGACGCCGGTGCAAATCTCCGCCACCGTGGCCAACGGCGGCGTCTACCCCGTCGGCGGCGCCTACTACCAGGACCTGTCGCAGTATATTTCCACCTTCGACAAGAGCAAGCCGATCTCGTACAAATGGCGCGCCAACGACTGGGGCTACCGCCAGCAGGAGAACGTCACCGACAACGCCCGCCTGCTGCTCGGCGCCGAGGGCGTCCTGCTGGGCAAGTGGGACTACCGCGCCGGCGTCTCCCACGGCGAGAGCAAGACCAAGACCCGCCTGCTGAACGGCTATGGCTACACCAGCAAGATCTACGCTGCGCTGGGCACCGGCCTCATCAATCCATGGCTGACGCCGGGGCAGTCGCAAACGCCGGAGGCGATCGCGCTGATCGACTCCACCCGCTATCGCGGCCCGCTACAGCACGGCAAAACAAAACTGACCCAGATCGACGGCAACATCTCCGGCGAGGTGATGCAATTGCCGGCGGGGGCGATGTCCATGGCGGTCGGCTTCGACCTGCGCCGCGAGGGCTACAGCTTCGCGCAGGATGTCGACGCCACGCAAATCTTGCTGGCGCCAGGCAACGCGGCGTTGAACGACGCGACGCGCGACATCAAGGCCTTTTACACCGAGCTCTTGGTGCCCGTCACCAAGGAGCTGGAGCTGCAACTGGCCGTGCGGCGCGACCACTACAGCGTATTCGGCGATACCACCAACCCCAAGGTGTCGTTCCGCTACCAGCCCAACAGTTCGCTGCTGTTCCGCGGCTCGGCCAACAAGGGTTTCCTGGCGCCGAGCTTCACGCAGCTGTATTCCGGCAGCCTGCTGCAGGAACTGCCAAACGGCATCATCGATCCCATCGGCTGCCCGGCCAATCCGGGCAATCCGGCTTTCTGCGCCATTCCGCGCCTGGAATATCTGACCGGCGGCAACACCAAGCTGAAGCCGGAGACCTCCAAGCAGGGCAGCCTCGGCGTCGTCTTCGAGCCGGTCAAGGGTTACTCGGCATCGCTGGATTACTGGGCGATCAACACGCTCAACCGCATCCTGAACCGCACGCCGCAAGTGGTGCTGGCCAACGCGGCGGCACTGTCCGAGAACATCGTGCGCAATCCCGACAATACCATCGCCTATGTGCAAGCGGGCTGGATCAATGCCGCCGGCGCCAAGACGCGCGGCGCCGACCTGAGCCTGCGCGGCGAAGGCAAGCTCAGCAATTACAACTGGAACTTCAGTCTCGACGGCACCTATACCAACAGCTTCAAGTTCGCCGAGTTCGAAGGGCAGGAATACAAGGAATATGTGGGCAACTTCTACACCCGCGACCTGTATCTGCGCTGGAAGCACAACGCCAGCTTCAGCCTGTCCAAAGGCGACTGGAGCGCCATGCTGATCCAGAACTACAGCACCGGCTACAAGGACCAGTTGCCGAACGCGGGCAAGTCGCCGCCGCCGCCGGGCTTCAATCCCAACGTCAAGGCTTATACCAAGTACGACCTGTCGGCTACTTACAGCGGCATCCGCAACACCACGATCACGGTGGGCATCCAGAACATCCTCGACACCGATCCGCCGTTCACGGCGCACAACGTCGACGAAGTGGTGGGTGCCGGCTGGGACCCGCGTGTCGCCGATCCGCGCGGCCGCTCGCTCAGCGTCTTGCTGAAGTATAAGTTCCTGTAATGTCAGGGGGATTCAGCCGGCGGCAATTCGGCAACCTGCTGGCAGCCGCCGCGCTGGGGACAAGCGCGACGGCCGCCGCTGCGCCGTCGTCCAGCCGGAGGAACACCATGCGTCTGATGAAACCCGCCCGATTGTTGCCTGGCGACCTCGTCGGCATCATCGCGCCGGGCGGGCATACCAATGAGGAAGCGCTGGCGAAGGCGGTGGCCAATATCGAATCGCTGGGCTTGCGCGCACGCGTCAGCAACAACATCCACTATGTCTACGGCAACTATGCGGGCACCGTCCAGCAGCGGCTCGAAGATCTGCATGGCATGTTTCTCGATCCGGAGATCAAGGCGGTGTGGGCGATACGGGGCGGCTCAGGCTGTATCTCTCTGCTCGAGCACATCGACTACCGGCTGATACGCGCCCATCCGAAGGTGCTGATCGGCTATTCGGACATCACCTGCCTGCACCTGGCCTTGCTCAAGCATGCCGGGCTGGTGACTTTCCATGGGCCGGTGGCGTCGTCGACGTTCTCGGAGTACGCCGTCACGCATATGCGGAACGTGCTGATGACGCCGCACGACAATTACACTATCGCGATGTCGGCGGAAAACGCGCTGGCCGGCGAGGAACACGCCAACTACAAGATCCGCACCATCCATGCTGGTATCGCGACCGGGAGGTTGATCGGCGGCAATCTGTCACTGTTCAGCGCGGTGGCCGGCACGCCGTATGCGGCCGACTTCACCGACGCCATCCTGTATCTGGAAGAGGTCAACGAGGAGCCGTACCGCGTCGACCGCATGATGACGCAGTTGCAGCTCAGCCAAGGGTACCGCCACGCCGCCGCTGTGATGCTGGGCATTTTCGAGAACTGCGAGGGGATCGACGGTGAAAGTGCCCTGTCGCTGGACGAGACGGTCGACCAGCACCTGCTGCCGCTGACGCGCCCGGCCGTCGCGGGCTATTCCTTCGGCCACATCCGCCATCAATTCACCATGCCGGTCGGCGTCCGGGCCCGGCTCGATACCGCGCGGCAAACACTGACGTTGCTGGAGCCCGGCGTCGTCTAGCGGGGAGGGGGAGTGGTACACTGCCGCCTTTCCCGTAAGTCCCCTAATCCGATGCACCCATCCCCCAGCCCCGAATTCGCTCCAACCGAGCTGCGCGCCTACGCGCTGCATTGCCTGCAGGAACCCGATCCGACCAAAAAGGTCGCCGCCGTCGCCGCGATGGCGGCCGCGTCCGCCGCCGGCCTGTGCCCGCCGGACCCGGCCGCCATGCTGCAAGCCACCGCCGCCATCCCCGGCCGCCCGCGAAAGCCCGATCTGGTGCCGCCGCGCGAAGTGGGGCGCCGCTCGATGAACACGCTCGAAGGCCGCGCCATGCTGATCCACGCGCTGTCCCACATCGAATTCAACGCCATCAACTTGGCACTGGACGCGCTGTGGCGCTTCCCGAACTTGCCTGCCGGCTATTACATGGACTGGTTGCGCGTCGCCGACGAGGAAGCGTTGCATTTTTCTCTGCTGGTTGCGCACTTGGGTGTGTTGGGTCACACATACGGCGATTTCACCGCCCACGACAGTTTGTGGGAGATGGTCGAGCGAACCACCGGCGACGTGCTGGCCCGCATGGCCTTGGTGCCGCGCACCCTGGAGGCGCGCGGCCTGGACGCCAATCCGCCGCTGCGCGCCAAGCTGGCCCAGGCTGGCGATATGCCCGCCGCGCACATCCTCGACATCATCCTGCGCGACGAGATCGGCCATGTGGAGATTGGCAACCGCTGGTACAGGTATCTGTGCGATCAGAACGGCCTGGAGCCGGGGGCCGCCTATGCCGACCTGGCCCTGCGCTACCGCGCCCCCGCATTGCGCGGCCCGTTCAATGTCGAGGCCCGGGTGCAGGCCGGTTTTACGATGGACGAGATCCGCGCGATGGGAGGCTGAACCCGGTCCGATTGCCTAAAACAACGGCTCCATTGCCTGATCCAACAGTGCGAATCAACCGTTCCGAATGCGCTTAATATTAATAAGACTGCCTCATCCAGAGAAGGCCTTTTAAACATTAGCCAACAGGACGTGAACACAATGGACGACCTAAGCCAAGTAAAAATTTCCCGGCGCGACGTGCTGATCGCGGGCGCCTTGTCGGCGACGGCGGCGGCCGTGCCATCCGCTTCAAACGCCCAAGGCACGGCGGGCGCGGCCAACAGCGCCGCAGCGCCGCCGGTGCTGGCCAAGGTGTCGCTCCAGGTCAATGGCGAAGTCCGCAAGCTCGAGCTCGACACCCGCACCACCTTGCTCGATGCCCTGCGCGAGAATCTGCACCTGACCGGCACCAAGAAAGGTTGCGACCACGGTCAGTGCGGCGCCTGCACGGTGATCGTCGACGGCCGCCGCATCAATTCCTGCCTGACCCTTGCCGTGATGCATGAAGGCGCCAAGGTCACCACCATCGAGGGGCTGGGCACGCCCGGCAAGCTGCATCCGATGCAGGCCGCCTTCGTCAAGCACGACGGCTACCAGTGCGGCTACTGTACCCCGGGACAAATCTGTTCGGCCGTGTCCGCGATCGAGGAGATCAAGCAGGGCATCCCAAGCCACGTCAGCCCCGATTTGACCGCGCGTCCGTTGCTCAACGCCACCGAATTGCGCGAACGCATGAGCGGCAACATCTGCCGCTGCGGCGCCTACTCCAACATCATCGACGCGATCAGCGAAGTCGCCGGGAGCGCCGCATGAGAGCCTTTACCTATCAGCGCGCGCAGTCGCCGGCCGAAGCCGCAGCCCTCGCCGCGCGCACGCCCAACGCCAAGTTCATCGCTGGCGGCACCAATCTGCTGGACTTGATGAAGCTGGAGATCGAAACGCCGGCCCACCTGATCGACGTCAACGGCGTCGGCCTGGACAAGATCGAAGCCACGCCGCAGGGCGGGCTGCGCATCGGCGCCATGGTGCGCAACACCGACCTGGCCGCCGACGAGCGCATCCGCCGCGACTACGGCGTGCTGTCCCGCGCCTTGCTGGCCGGCGCCTCGGCGCAGCTGCGCAACAAGGCCACCACCGCCGGCAACCTGCTGCAGCGTACCCGTTGCCCGTACTTTTACGACACCAACCAGGCCTGCAACAAGCGCACGCCGGGCAGCGGCTGCTCGGCCATCGCCGGACACAGCCGCAACCACGCGATTGTCGGCGTCAGCGATGAGTGCATCGCCACGCATCCGAGCGACATGGCCGTCGCCATGCAATTGCTGGACGCGGTCGTCGAGACCGTTCGTCCCGATGGCTCGACCCGCAGCATTCCGATGGCTGAATTCCACCGCCTGCCGGGCAAGACGCCGCATATCGAAACCACGCTGATGCCGGGCGAGATGATCACCGCCGTGACGTTGCCCAAGCCGCTGGGCGGCAAGCATTTCTACCGCAAGGTGCGCGACCGCTCGTCCTACGCCTTCGCGCTGATCTCGGTGGCGGCCGTCGTCCAGCCGGACGGCACCGGCCGGGTCGCGCTGGGCGGCGTCGCCCACAAGCCCTGGCGCATGCCGGGCGCCGACGACAGCATGGCGCGCGGCGGCAAGGCCGTGGCCGCCCAATTGCTGGCCGGCGCCAAGACCACCCACGAGAACGCCTTTAAGATCACCCTGGTTCAGCGCACGATAGAATCTGTGCTGGCGGAAGCGAAGAAAGCCTGACGCCATGAAATTCACCACTCCAGCCACCACCAATCCGATCGACCAGCTCAAGCTCGTCGGCAAGCCCCTGGACCGCATCGACGGTCCGCTCAAGACCACCGGCACCGCGCCGTACGCGTATGAACAGCACGAGGCCGCGCCCAACGCCGCCTACGGCTACGTGGTCGGCGCCGCCATCGCCAAGGGACGCATCGTCTCGATGGACCTGGCCGCCGCCAAGCGCGCGCCCGGCGTCATCGCCATCGTCACCGCCGACAACGCCGGCAAGCTGGGCAAGGGCAAGATGAACACCGCCAAGCTGCTCGGCGGTCCGGAGATCCAGCATTACCACCAGGCCGTCGCGCTGGTGGTCGCCGAGAGCTTCGAACAGGCGCGCGCGGCCGCGCAACTGGTGCAGGTCAAGTACGCGGCCGCCAAGGGCGCCTACGACCTGGCCAAGGAAAAAGACAAGGGCGTGCCGCACAAGGACAAGGAAAACGCCGATTCCAAGGTGGGCGACTTCGCCAGCGCCTTCGCCTCGGCGCCGGTGCGCATCGACGCCACCTACACCACGCCCGACCAGTCGCACGCGATGATGGAGCCGCACGCGTCCATCGCCAAATGGGACGGCGACAAGGTCACTTTGTGGACCTCGAACCAGATGATCGCCTGGAGCCAAGGCGACGTCGCCAAGACGCTCGGTATTCCGAAAGAAAAAGTACGCCTGGTCTCGCCGTACATCGGCGGCGGCTTCGGCGGCAAGCTGTTCTTGCGCAGCGAAGCCTTGCTGGCCGCGCTGGGCGCCAAAGCGGCCAACCGGGCGGTCAAGGTCACCTTGCAACGTCCGCTGATGTTCAACAACACCACGCACCGGCCGGCAACGATCCAGCGCATCCGCATCGGCGCCAGCAGGGAAGGCAAGATCACCGCCATCGGGCATGAGAGCTGGTCGGGCGACCTGCCGGACGGCCAACCGGAGACGGCGGTCAACCAGACCAAGCTGCTGTATGCCGGCGCCAACCGCATGACCAAGATGCGCCTGTCCGTGCTCGACCTGCCCGAAGGCAACGCCATGCGCGCGCCGGGCGAGGCGCCGGGCCTGATGGCGCTGGAAATCGCCGTCGACGAGCTGGCGGAAAAACTCAAGATGGACCCGGTGACGTTCCGCATCATCAACGATGTCACGCACGATCCGGCCAAGCGCGAGCGCAAGTTCTCGCAGCGGCGGCTGGTCGAGTGCCTGCGCAATGGCGCCGAACGCTTCGGCTGGAGCGCGCGCAGCGTGGAGCCCGGCAAGGTGCGCGACGGCCGCTGGCTGGTGGGCATGGGTGTCGCCGCCGCATTCCGCAACAACCTGGTGATGAAATCCGCCGCCCGCGTGCGCCTGGACGGCAAGGGCATCGTCACGGTCGAGACCGACATGACCGATATCGGTACCGGCACCTACACCATCATCGCCCAGACCGCCGCCGAAATGATGGGCCTGCCCATCGACAAGGTCGTGGTCAAGCTGGGCGACTCCGATTTCCCGGTCTCGGCCGGCTCGGGCGGGCAGTGGGGCGCCAACAGCGCAACCGCCGGCGTGTATGCCGCCTGCGTCAAGTTGCGCGAGGCGATCGCGCAAAAGGCCGGCTTGAACGCGGCCGAGGCCGAATTCACGGGCGGCTCGGTGCGCGCCGGCGGCAAGTCGGTCACGTTGCAGCAAGCCGCGCAGGATGGCGAGATCGTTGCCGAGGACACAATGGAGTACGGTGACCTGGACAAGAAGTACCAGCAATCGACCTTTGGCGCGCACTTCGTCGAAGTGGCGGTCGACGCCTACACCGGCGAAACGCGCATCCGCCGCATGTTGGCGGTGTGCGCGGCCGGGCGCATCCTCAATCCCAAGTCGGCGCGCAGCCAGGTGATCGGCGCGATGACGATGGGCGCCGGCGCCGCGTTGATGGAGCACCTTGTCGTCGACAAGCGTGGCGGCTTCTTCGTCAACCACGATCTGGCGGGCTATGAAGTGCCGGTGCACGCCGACATTCCACATCAGGAAGTGATTTTCCTGGAGGAGACCGATCCGATCTCATCGCCGATGAAGGCCAAGGGGGTGGGCGAGTTGGGCATTTGCGGCGTCGGCGCTGCCATCGCCAACGCGGTCTACAACGCCACCGGCGTGCGCGTGCGCGACTACCCGATCACGCTCGACAAGCTGATCGACAAGATGCCGCTGACCGCGTAAATAGTTCCATAAAGCAATGATGCCGAGCCCCGGCTATCGAACGGGGCTCCGGCATGGATTACAATGCATGCTTCTCAACACTGAAAGCAGCGCATGGAATGGCTATTCGACCCAAACATTTGGGTCGGTCTGTTTGCATTAATCGTTCTCGAAATCGTACTTGGCGTCGACAATCTCATCTTCATCGCGATCCTCGCCGATAAATTGGCGCCGGAGCAGCGCGACAAGGCGAGGCTCGTCGGCCTGAGCCTGGCGATGCTAATGCGCCTGGGTTTGTTGAGCGTAATGTCCTGGCTGGTCACCCTGACCGAACCGCTGTTTTCGATTGCCTCGCTAAGCTTCTCCGGACGGGACTTGATCCTGCTGCTGGGCGGCTTCTTCCTGCTGTTCAAAGCCACGATCGAGCTGCATGAGCGGGTCGAGGGCAAAGTCCACGAGACCCAGGGCGGGTCGAGGGTCTACGCCGGTTTCGGCGCCGTCGTCGCCCAGATCATCGTGCTGGACGCCGTGTTTTCGCTCGACGCCGTCATCACCGCCGTCGGCATGGTCGACGATCTTGGCGTGATGATGGCCGCCGTCGTCATTTCGATGGTGGTGATGCTGCTCGCCTCCAAGCCGTTGACCCGCTTCGTCAACGCCCATCCGACCGTGGTGGTGCTGTGCCTGAGTTTCCTGCTGATGATCGGCCTGAGCCTGATCGCCGAAGGCTTCGGCTTCCACATTCCCAAAGGCTATCTGTACGCCGCCATCGGCTTCTCGGTGGTGATCGAAGCGCTGAACCAGTTGGCGCGCCGTAATTTCGTCAGCCGGGAATCGCATGTTCCGCTGCGCGACCGTACTGCCGATGCCGTGTTGCGCCTGTTGGGCAGCAAGAAGCGCGTCGCCGCCGGCGGCGAGGAAGAGGACACCGCGACCACGGTGGTGCCGGAAGCGTTCGAGCAGGAGGAGCGCAACATGGTCAGCGGCGTGCTCAGCTTGTCCCAGCGCTCGGTACGCTCGATCATGACGGTCCGTTCCAACATTTCGTGGATCGATCTGGATGCCGACACCGCCACGATCCAGGGCCAGATCCTGGAAACGCCGCACAGCTTCTTCCCGGTCAGCCGGGGACATTTGGACAACATCATCGGCGTGGTCCGCGCCAAGGAATTGATGGCCAACCTGGCGCGCGGTGTCGCGATTCCGCCCGAGCACATCCGCGAGCCCATCATCATGCCCGAAGCCAGCGGCGTGCTGAAGGTGATGGAAACGTTGAAGCGTTCGCGCGGGCAATTGGTGCTGATCGCCGATGAGTACGGCACTATCCAGGGCGTGGTGACGCCGATCGATATTCTGGAGGCGATCGCCGGCGAATTCCCCGACGAGGACGAGCAACCGGACGTGCAGGAGCAGGGGCCGGATTGCTGGCGTGTTGCCGGCACGGCCGATCTGCACTATCTGGAGCAGGTGCTGGAGACGGACGAACTGATCAGCGAGAACGACGATTACACGTCCCTGGCGGGCTTCATGCTGGAACGCCTCGGCAACCTGCCGACGGTGGGCGAGGCGGTCGAGGTCGACGGTCTGCGGTTCGAGGTGATAGAGGTGGTGGAGCGGCGCATCGCGTCCGTGCTGGTGACGCGCGTCGAACCGACAACGTCAGACGAGGAATAACGCCGGCCATGGTCGCGCGTGAATTAATCTAAAACACGTAGGGCGGATTAGCGCAGCGTAATCGGCCATGGGTGCGCCGTCGGCGGCTTATGCATGGCCGATTACGGCGTGCCGCCTAATCCGCCCTACGTGCCTCCGTGATGATGCATGATGTGGGGTGAATGCGGGCCGCTCACACCGTGCGCCGCAAAATCGCATACATATTGTCACTCAATGGACTGCGATCCAGCATCGACATCCGCACCACATGCAACCCCGCCAGCTCGGCCGTCGCCTTCAGCGTCTCCGGCGTAAAATAATTCACATGATCCGGCCACCGGAAACCGCACCAGCGCGACCCGCGCAAGTACCGGTTCAAACAATTGTAGTTGGGCACCTTGACCAGAATCGAGCCGCCGGGCTTGAGCCGCTTCGCCGAACGCTCCAGCACCGCCAGCGGATTGATGTCATGCTCAAGAAACGACGCCATGATGATGACGTCGAAATAGCCATCGTCGAAATGTTCCAGCCCATCCATCGCAGACGCGTGCACGCAGCGTCCGCCGGCCTTGCGCAGCTTTCCATCCGATATCCTCGACAGCTCTTGCGATATCTCTATCCCGTGCGGCACGCTTTTGCCGCGCAGCGCCGCCGGCAGCGACTTGAACAAATCATCCAGCAGCGAGCCCCAGCCACAGCCAACGTCGAGCACGTTGATGCGGGCGCCGCGCGCGTCGCGTATCAGCCGCTGCACCAGGGTCAGGCTCTTGTTGCGCTTCAGGATGCGGCCGCGAAAGCGTTTCAGCGCGGTGCTGATCGCATAGCGCAAAGGCTCGGCTTGCTTGCGCGCCTGCGACTCCTTCTCGAACGTCACCTCATAAGCGAAATCCTGTGACAGCTCCTCGTAAGCGGGAGGGTTGGCCAGGAAAACAATGCCGGTCTGCTTGCATTGTTTAAGCCGCCAGGGCGAGGGCGCATATGGCAAATCGATTTCGTCGCCGCCTTGGGCGCGGAGCGGGGAGATTCTCAGTCGTGCGGCGATAGTCATGGCTGATGTCCTGCTGGTCGGTTGCGGGAGCGTGCCGACCAACATTAGCATGGACATATTGCAGTACGATGACCTGCGCCAATAGTGCTATCTGGGTGTCGCGCCGTAGTAACGCGCCGCGCCGTCGGGGACGATATCGACCCGGTCGAGGATAAAGCCCGGGTCCATGGCATACAAGCGCAGCCGATGTTTGCCTGCTGAAAACTTCTGCGCAGGCAGCGACCTGACCGCCGTGTTGCTCAGCACGTTGAGCTTCCATTCGTTGCTGCGGCCGTGCGTGCGGTAGTCCAATATTGCCAGCGGCCCGTCGTCGATGCTATAACCCAGCCTGAGCTGGTTTGCCGACGTCAGCGGATGGGTGGGGAGGGCGACGATGTTCACACCGACCGGATCGGCGGAATCGGTGTGGAACTCGATCACCAGCGGCGCAACGTCTACAGCCCGGGTCGCGTCGATGGAGGGCAAGGCTAGCGACGAGCGCAGCACCGCGCCCATGCTGCCCAGTTCATCGATCTTCTGCCATTGCGGATGCGGCGCCGCGCTGGACGCGGCAATCGACACCGTGCGCGGCCGAGCTGCCGGCTCCGACGCTGGTGGCGTCGCCGCCGCCGAGGCGCCGCCCGGTGATACGGGCCATGCGGGCTCGGCGAACACCGGCAGGCGGCGCGGCGCCATGTCCATCATGTGGCGCCACTTACCGTTGGCCAAGCCGTTGTAGTCGGCGGTGTCGGCAACGATGGACCGGTGCGCCGCCTTTGCCTCCGTCACATACTGTTCGGCACGGGTGCCGGCGTTGTCCGGCAAACCCGCCAGTTCCAGCTTCAGGATGCGCGCGTTCAGGCTGGCGCTTGCGCGTACCGGATACAACACCAGTTCGTAGAACGCGTCGCGGCGGTCGGCGGGCATCGCTTGCGCCAGCGCCTCGGCCCGTGCGGCAATGGCCGCGTACCGGTCCAGGCGTCGCCGCGCCTCGTCGCCGCCCGATTGCAAATACGCGGTCGGCCGGTTCGGCGTGGTCGGCTCGGTCTGGCCGAAGCCCATGAACTCCGGGCGGCGCTCCCATGCCAGTGCGTAGTACTCCATCATGATGTCGGTGATCTGCCGCGCCTGGTCCGCGCCGAACTGGCGCGCCATCCAGGCGCGCAAATGCTCGCTGGGCGCCTGCTCCAGCACACCGTGGTCGAAAGCCAGGTCGAGGAAGTACTGGCTCAGGTATTCCAGCGGCTTGATATCGCCGACGTTCGCCACCCACAGCTTGCGGGCGCCGGTATGCCTGGCACGCTCCAGCTGCTCGCGCACCAGAGACGGATGCGTCGTGCCCAGCCACAGATAGTCGTGCGGCCGGCCCCAGTACGACAAGTGGTAATAGAGACCGGCGCCGCCGGCGCGCCGCGCCTCGGCTTCAGTACTGAGCTGACTGATATAGCCGTAATTATCGTCCGGCCAGATCAGGCTGATGTCATCCGGCACCTTCAACCCGGCCTTGTAGATGTCGAGCACTTCCTTGTACAAGGTGAGCTCCTGCGGAATCCGTTCCGGCGGACGGCCCTGCGCCTTGGACAGCAAGCCCCGCTGGACATCGATGACCTGTTCGACGCCGTCGCGCGCCTCCGGGATGGTCTTCGCGCCTTCCATCGCGCTGTCGTGTACGCCGCGCAAACCGACCGACATCAGGGTCTCGAAGCCTTTGACTTGCTGAACCCGCTCATCCCAATAGGCGATCATGCGGTCGCGGTTGGTGAAGAAGTTGAACGGCCCGTTCGTCTTCAGATTCCACTCGCGCACGTTATTACGCATCATCGGCTCGGCGTGCGACGTGCCGACCACGATGGCGTAATTGCGCGCCATCTCCGGGTTGCCGTCGATCTGATAGAAGGGCTTGGTCGAGTCGTGCATCGCCGGCCACAGCGTGTTGGCCTTCAATCGCCACATCAGCTCGTAGATCCGCGCGTAGGTGGCGGGGCCGATATCGCCGGTTTTCGGGTCGTAGGTCTTGGCCGCCCAAGGCTGTAAGCCCCAGTCCTCATCGTTGAGGAAAATGCCGCGGTACTGGACCGATGGCGCGCGCGAGAATACGGTGGCGTCGCCAACGGCCAAGCGGGCTTGGCGGCGCGGCGTCACATCCGCCCACCACTCCCATGCCGAGACGCCCAGCTCGCGCGTCAGGTCCACCACGCCATAGACGGCGCCCCGCACATCCGACCCGGCGATCAATACGTAGTTCTGTTTTTTGGAGCGGACGACCAACCGTTTGTGCCGTTCCCACTCGCCGCGCAACGCCGCCAGATCGAGGCCGTCGCGTGTGGCGACCTGGCGCAGCAGCGGCGTATCGTATGCGCCGATGATCACACAGGTCTTGCCGCAATCCTGCAAGCGCGACGAGATGCGCGGCGTCTGGCCGCTCAGCGCCTGCAGGTCGCGGCCCAGCAATTGCGCCGCCAGCGCATAGGTCTTTTGATCTTCATGAACGATGGCGGCAACGGCACCGCCTTGTTCGTACAACGTCAGCTCCCCGGCGCCGGCGTGTCCGACGATGGCGAGCCACGCCCAGCACGCCAGCGGTCCGGCCAGCTTCATCGTTGCGCGCCGGCCGGGGCCGAGACATTCACCGCACCGGGCATGATTTCCAGCGGCACGCCGCCGCGCACCGTGCGCAGGTTGACCAGCTTCACAGGCTCCAGCGCGTTGCCGGGTTTGCCGTCGGTCGTGACCGCCAGCGCGATGGTGTTGGCGCCGTTCGGGTTCAGGATGCCTGGCGGGATCACAAACGTGCGCTGCGGACCGATGTGGGCGATGAACTGTCCCATGTTCCAGCCGTTGACGAAGATCAGCGCGCGGTTCTCGCGCTCCGAACGGGGCTTGGTGGTATCGCCGAACGCCAGGCCAAGCTGGATGTCGTGGCCCTCGGGCAGGTCCAGATCGAACGACGTGCGCAGCCAGTAGGTTCCCGGCGCTGGCGGCGCGTCGCCGGTCCTGGCCTTGGCCCAGCCTGCGCCGGAGGTCTTGCCATCCGTCGGCGGCAAGTACCAGCCCTGGCGTTCGCCGTAGAGCCCGCCATTGTTCATCGGGCCACGCACGACATCGACGATGTTCTCGCCGCCCTGGGTGCCCTGGATGCGCCACGCGATCGGAACGGCATAGCGTTGACCGCCGCGCGACGTCAGCGAGGCGGAGATCAAGCCGCGCGCCTCGCGGTGATAGTCGTCGGCCATCAGGTTCCAGTTGTGCGAGTTGTTGCGCACCATGACGGCGATCACGTGCGGACCTTTCGCCAGCTTGTCTCCGAGCGAGAACTTGACGCTGTCCGTGGTCTCGGGGAAGGAACGGCCAACGTCCAGCTCGTGTTGGCCGATGAATTTGCCGTCCACCCACACCTGTATCATGCCGGCGCCACCGGCGCCGTAGAACAGCTCCAGCTGATTGCTCTTGGCGTCGGCAAGGTCCAGTCGGCCGCGATACCAGACGTCGCCGTGGTGGAAGCCGTAGTCGCTCATCGACAAGGTCGGCTGGCCGCGCTCGGGCATGGTCCAGGTCTGCGCCGCCGAGGCGCGGTTGTCGGCTTTGATCCAGGCCGAATCGTCGAACTTCGGCTGCGCCTCGGGGCTGTCCATGCGCCGCGTCCAGCCCAGCGCGCCCAGGTCGGGCAGCTTCACCGCGTCCGGCCCCTTGAGCGCGGCGGTGCGCAGGCTGCCGTCCGGCTGGGAGGTGACCGAAAGGTTTTCGCCGTTGAAGGTGACGGCTGATACGGACGGCCCCCAGATTTGCATATCGCTGGCAGCCGTGGTATCTCCCGTCAACGCCAGCTTGCCGCCGGCCAGGCTGGCCGAGCGCACCATCGCCGGGCTAAGCTGAAGCACCTGGCCGGCCGGCGTTTTCTGAGTCCAAAAGGCGATGCTGTTCTTCTCGTCGGCCAGCAACAGCAGAAGCGGAGTGCGGCCGCCGCCGGAAATACGCACGCGGGCCAGGCCGTCGTGCAAATAATCGAGCTTCAGCACGCCGTTCTCGTAGCGCGATGTCACCTTGCCTTCGACTACGTCCACCTTCGGCGCGCTGGCGTAGCGCAGCAGTGTCTCGCCCGGTTCGTTCGCGCGGCCGTGCAGCAGCGCGATATCGCGGTCGCCGTTGGCGAAGTGGGTCTGAATTTCCGATGTCGAGTAGACCAGGTGATGGCGCTCCAGCTTGTAGTCAGCCAGCAGCATCTTGGCGTCCTGGCCGTTCAGGCGCAGCGGCACCTTGTAGCTGCCATCCTTGGTGGTCAGGTCGAAGGTGAAGCTGTCGTTCGTCAGCAGGTCCGAGGGACTGTGCACGGCGAACAGGATGTGCGTGTTGAGGTCGGGGTTGATATTGTGGTAGACCTTGACCTTGTCGGACGAGGTCTTGATCTCCGGTCCCTTGTCCATCTTGGCCAGCGCCTGCTCGGCCGCCTGGACCAGCATGCCTTGCTGCTTCAGGCCGTAAGCCTTGGCGCGCAAGCCACGGTCCTCCGAGATCGGCGCGCCGTAATCATAGGAGGTGTACACCACCGGCCCGGCCAGCCAACCCCACGAGGTGCCGCCGAACGTCATATAGATGTTGTGGATCGTGATGCGATTGATCAGGTTGGTGCCATAGAACACGCGTTGATACCCGGTGCCCTGGCGCTCGCCGGTGCAATTGTAGGTGCCGTTCGAGCCCCAGTAGTCGAACCAGCCGCCGCCCAGTTCGGCGGCGAAGCCCGGCGTCTTGGGCGAGGACAGCGCGCCGATCTTCGGCGAGTTCTTGCCGTAGATGCCCCAGTCCGGCGCCTTGTTCGGGCCGGCGGGATCGGCGTGCACATTGCAGGTGCCGCCTGGATAGCCGTCGAACGCATACATGTCGGTCGGGCCGGGATTGGCCCACGGCGCGGTCGAGTCCTTCGGTGTCCAGTCCGGCAGCCGTCCGGCGGCGTTGTGGAAGAATGGCACGCTGATGCCGTCCGCGCGCGCTTTCTTCGCCAGGTGGTCCATATGGCGCACGTGTTTCGGTTCCACCTTGCCCAGCTCGTTCTCCAACTGGTAGGCGATGACGTTGCCGCCGCCGGTGGTGATCTGGTGGCGCGCGATGATGGCGTTAATCTGCGTCATCCATTCATCGACGGCGGTCAGGTAGACCGGATCGTCGGTGCGCGCCTCGGCGCGGTTGCGGAACATCCAGCCCGGATAGCCGCCACCGGTCAACTCCGCGTTCACGTACGGGCCGGTGCGGGCGATCACGTACATGCCTTCCTCTTCGGCGATCTCGAGCGCGCGCTCGACGTTGCGCACATGTGAGAAATCGTAGACGCCGGGCGCCGTGGAGTGATAGCCCCAGTCGAAATAGAAGGCCACGCCGTTAAAGCCGAGCGCCTTCATCTTCTGTATGACGTCGCGCCACAGCGATGGGTTGGGCAGGCGGAACGGGTGGATCTCGCCGGACCACACGACCACGCGCTTGCCGTCGATCAGCATCGAGTGCTCGTCCCAGCTGACCTTTTTCGGCTGGCCTTTCGGCTTGGTGGTCTGCTCCAGAGCCTTGCGGTCCTCGACCAGCACCGAGGCCTGGCCGATGATGCCGGACACGCCGCCCAGTTGCTTGGCCGCGCTCCAGGTGCGCAAGCCGTCCTGGCTGTCGGAATACCAGCGGCGGCCGGTAGCGGTGTCGCCGAAATAAAGGCGCCATTGCCCGCCAGGCAGCTTGACCAGCGAGTGGGCGCCGGTGGTTGCGCCCCATTTGGCCCAGTCGCCTTGCTTCTCGACTGTCCACGGGCCTTGCAGCGACTTGGCGCCGGCCATCTCGATCAGGCCGGTGGCGGCGTTGCGGGCGAGGGCGGCGTAGCCGCCGTCTGTGACGGCGACGATCGTGTCGACATAGTTGTCCGGCAAGCCCTGCAAAGGCTGCGGCGCCGACCATGCGCTGAAATCGGCGTTCGGCGTCAACACATAGCTGCCGCCGGCGCCGCGTGAAACGATGGCTTTCAACGATCCATCCTTGTCGCGCAACCATTCCGGCGCGACGGCCTGGGCGTTGCCCGGCAGTGCCAGCGGCACGTTGCGGACGAACTGCCAGTTCTTCAGGTCTTTGGAGCGGGTGAGGCCGAGTTCGGCGCTGTCGGCGCCGGTGGCATAGAGCACGTAATAGTAGCCATCGCTGTGGCGCACAATCGCCGGGTCGCGCATCAACTTGCTGGGCGGCCGGTAAGCATCGGAGGCCAGCGATGTGAAGGTGACGCCGTCGGTGGAAGAGAACAGGCTGAGCCAATTGTCCGACGAGCTATTGAAACTGGCCATCAGGAACGCCGAGGCGTCGGCCGCACCGCCGCGCGCCTGGCTGGTTTGCCGGTCCGCGTCGGACGCCTGCGGAATGCCCAGTTCCTGGGCGGCGCAACCCAGCGCCAGGGTGGCGCCGCCGATGCCGGCGATGGTTTTTCGAGCGATGCGTGTGAAGTTCAGCATGGACCTATTTCAGTGAGGTAAGAACCACACATCATAAGTCCATATGCTAAGGCAGCGACATGCCTCCCGATCAACAAGTTGAGTGATTGATTGAATTCCTGCCAAAGCCAATTTACATAAGGCGAACTCGCACTCTTCTAAACGACGTAGGGCGGATTAGCGCAGCGTAATCCGCCATGCTCCGTCGACGGCTTGCGACGAATTCCTATAGCGACTTAAGGAACGACAGCACCGCCTCCCGGTCCGTCTTCGACAAACCCTCGAAGCGCTGGCGCGAGCGGTCGGCTTCGCCGCCGTGCCACAGGATGGCCTCGGTCAGCGTACGGGCGCGGCCGTCGTGCAGATAGCCGGCCTTGGCGCCGCCACCCATGACCTTGTCCGTGTAGCCGATGCCCCACAGCGGGGCGGTGCGCCACATCGCGCCCTTGGCCTGGCCCTCGACGAATTTGTCGGCAAGACCTGCGCCCATGTCGTGCAGCAGCAGGTCGCTGTACGGCCGGATGGTCTGGTTGCGCAGCTCGGCGAACAGGTGGCCGGGACCCGTCTTGATCTCGGCCGTGTGGCAGGCCACGCAGCGCATGCCCTGGAACAGCTTGGCCCCGGCCGCGACCTGCTGCGAGTCGACGCGGTGCTCGTCCAGCGGCGCCACGCCTTTCGGGAAGCCGCTCGCCACGCTGCGCTGCGCCGGCACCGCCACCAGCGCCAGATAGTTGGAGATCGATTGCAGATCGCCCTCGGAGATGCCCGCCTGGGACGCCCCGGCGCGGCAGGCCACCGGACCGTTGACGCAGTCGCGGCTGCGGTAGACCGGGGAGGTCACCGCCATGTCGAGCAGCAGTGCTTCGGCCGACTGCTGGCGCAACGTCGCCTTGGCCGCCTTCCAGCCGAAGCGGCCCACCCGCACTGCGCCGCTTTCCGGATCGTAGACGTAGTTGGCCACGCCTTTGACGCCGTCCGCGTCCGGCGCCGAACGCGCCAGCGCCAGAATGCTCGCCTCCGGTATGGCCTCCAGCAAGCCGGCCCCTATCATCGGCTGGGCCGCGCGCAGCGAGAAGATATCGGGCGTCGCGCCTTCGAAGGCCAGGGTCGGCTTGCGCAGTTCGACCGCCGTGCCGTCCGCCAGCTTGACCGACCTCGTCTCGAAGCCCGCGACGCGCACGCCGTTGCCCCAGTTCTGCGGCTTGCCGGTGGACGACATCGCGTTCATCTGCACGGCGGTGCCGTATTGCGGATGCGGCAGCTGCTGGCCGCTGGCGTTGGCGGTCGCAACCCGGATCGACATGCTGTCGAGCCGCTGGTTGATCGCCGCCGGCGCCGGGCTGCGGCCGTTGTTGACGTGACAGGCGATACAGGCGGACTGGTTGAACCGCGTTCCCTGCAGCCCCACCGCTTGCGCGTAGCGGTCGTTGCCCGGCTCGTTGTGGTCGCCGGTGGTGAAGTTGGTGTGCACCAGGCGCCGGCCCTCGACGAAGCGCTGCATGTTCTGCATGCCGATATTGTTGTGCGGTTGCTGGAACATGAACAGGCCGTTGTCCGAGTAGTTGTAGGACACCGAACCGGCGCCGCCGGACAAGGTTTCCTCCGGCAGAGGAATCGTGTTCAAGCGCGGCTGCACGCCGTACCAGGGCTTGAGTCCGGCGCCGACCACATACGCCCACTCGTACGAGTAGTAGCGCACGCCGCCGTTGTCGCCCTTGGCGGCCAGCGCATCGACGGTGGTAAACATCGATGGCGACACTTCGACGACATCGCCGACCGCCAGCGGCCGGCCACGGACGGTGGTGCCGTTGGGGAAGCCATCGATGCCGAGTCCGGCGTGTCCCGGATAGTTGTCGACCCGGATCGTGCAGCCGTTGTTGATGCCGTTGGCATTGGTCAGCTTGCCGTTGAGCGGATAAGCCACCGGTTTGCAGATGGCGACATTGTCGTCCACCAGCTGGCCCGGCGCCATCCAGCCGTAGCCGGTCACGCCGGGACGGTCGAAGCCGCGGAAGAAGGCCACGCCGCCTTTCAGGAAGTCGACCGTGGTGTATTGGTTCACGGTCAGGGTCGGCTTGGTGACGCCGGCCACGCGGCTGTTGTCGATGATCTCCACGCCCCAGGTGCGGTTCTTGAAGTATTGCGGCACGAACGTCAGGTAGTTGCCCGGCCCCTTGTCGCGCGGCAGCCCGGTGGCGGCGTCGACCGTCTCGTTGGGGCCGTAGCCGATCTCGTTCCAGTCCTCGCCGCGCTCGCGGCCGTGGCGGGCCAGGCCGCGCGCGCCGAAGCGGGTGACCAGGGTGCCGTCGGCCAGGGCGAATTGCAGCGTCTCGAGCGGCTGGTCGGCCGAGGGCAGGGGAGTCCAGCCGGCGCCGCTGGCGGGGAAGTTCAGCGGCGACGTCGCCACGCCGGCCAGCGTATTGTCGCTGCCGGGCGTCCTGAATTCCACCTCGTACAGCGAGTAGCCGTACTGGCTGGCGCGGGCCACGCCCTGCAGGCGCACGTAGCGGGCGTCGATGCCGAGATTGAAGAACTCCTCGGCGCCCCCCTGGCCGTTGGCGACGGCGCGTCGCAAGGTCCAGTTCTGGCCATCGTCCGAGACCAGCAGGCTGTATTGCTTGCCGTACGAGTTTTCCCAAAGCACCTTCATGTAGCCGATCGGCGTCTTGGCGCCGAAGTCGAACTGGAGCCAGGCGCCATCCTCGAACGCGCTGGCCCAGCGCGTGTTGGTCTTGCCGTCGATCGCCATGGCGGCCGACAGGCCTGGATTCTCCAGCTTGGAGGAGGTGGCGGCGACGGGCTTGATCGCCACGCCGGGCTGGGTCGGATCGGCCGGCAGCGGGGACGGCAACGGATCCGTCGGCGCCGTGACCGGCGTGCCCGAGAACGCCTGCACCTCAATGATCGAGTAGCCGTATTGCGTGGAGCGTTTAATGCCCTTGATGCGCAGATAGCGGCCCTGGCCGTTCAGCCCCGTCAAATCCTCGGTGCCGCCCTCGCTGTTGTCGACGCTTTTGATGGTGGTCCAGCTGGCGTTGTCGTCGGATACTTGCAGCAGGTATTGGGCGGCGTGGGCGTTCTCCCAATCGATGCGCACCCGGGTGATGATTTCGGTCTTGCCGAAGTCCAGGGTCAGATACTGGTCGTCCGCGAAGCCGCTGCCCCAGCGCGTGCCGCTGTTGTGATCGATGGCGGCGGCGGCCGACAGGTCGCCGCGTTCGGCGGAGCTGGCGCTGGCGTTGACCGGCGTCAGCGGCACTTCCGCCGAGACCGCCGCGCCCTGTATCCGCATGGCGCTGGCGGTGCGGGGCGCGGACTGGGCGGTTTCTTCTCCGCCGCCTCCGCAAGCTGCCAGCAAGGCGATCAAGGCCAAGGGCAGGCCCTGGATGGGGAGCCTGCGCAAGCGTCGCAGGTTGAGTTGGTGGCGACGCGGCGAGTGATTCATTCCATTCCCTTTTGTATGGTTGGCGATGGTGGCGATCCGTATATGGAAGCGCTTCCATCGGCGATGACTGAAGGGCCGGTTCCGGTGCGATCCGGCCCCCCGTCCCGACGCGCCGGATAACGGCACGTCAGAACTTATCAGTTACAAACAATTTCTATTGAGAAACGTTGCCGAAGATATCTGGTGTTGACCGGCATGTCAAGCGGGTCACAAAAATGTCATGAAAGCGGCTGGGGAAGCGCAAGTCGCCACCCGGCGTGTGGCCTGAAGCGGCGGCTGGGGGGCTTATTTCTTGAGCAAGGCGTCGAAAGTCATGCGCGAGCGCGCCAATTCCCAGTCCAGACTGCTGAAAGTCTGCTTCTGGGTAGCTGCGGTGACTTCCGGTTGCGCCACCGATGCCGCTGGCTCGTAGATTTGGCCGGGATCGGCTTCGGCGCGGCGCGGGGCGAACTCTTCCGGATACTCCCGCTTCAACATGGCCTGTATCTCCGCCATGCGTTCCTCGAACGGCGTGACCCTCGGGTCGTCGGCGGCGACGATCAGGCTTGGTTTGGTCTTCGCCAGTTCGGCCATGGAAATGACCTGAAAAGGCTTGCTTGTATCGATGCGGTACATAATGGCAGTTCCGTAAGTGGTATCGCGAATATGCGTGTCCGGCAGGTAAGCGCTTGGTTCATATTGGACAAGCGTACCCATATTGCCACGAGGAATCGAACCCGGTCAACGATATTTTGTGCCCGATGGTTACATTTGATCCCGACGTATTAATCGTCCAAAACGCAGGTTAACCGCGCAACAAACGCGCGCCGTTTTCGGCCATCGCCACCGCGTCGGCACCGGCAGGCATGCGCCCTGGCGATGACGGCTCGTTCGCGGCCCGCCATACGGCCTCCGCCACATCGGTCGCATGGGTCATGGCCGTTTGCTCCCCCCATGCCGCGAAGACTTCCTGCGCCATGCCGGCGTAGGCGTCGGGAATGGCGCCCTGCATGTGCGGCCGGGCGTTTTCGCCGAAACGGGTCTCCGGGGCGCGGCCCGGCAGCACCAGATGCACCCGCACGCCGAATTGCTCAAGCTCCAGCGCCAACGATTCCGTGAAGGCGTTGACCGCCGCCTTGCTTGCCGTGTACACCGACAGCAGCGGTAGCGGCACCAGCGTAACACTGGAAGTGACGTTGACAACGACGCCAGCCTTGCGTTGCCTGAACTGCGGCAGCACCGCCTGGGTCATCGCGATCGTGCCCAGCGTGTTGGTGTCGAAGATGTGACGGACGCTCGCCATCGATGTGCCCTCCAGCGCGCCCAGCAATCCGACACCGGCGTTGTTGACCAGCACATCGATCGGTCCGGCCGCCTCGACCGCCTGGCGGATGCTGTCCGGGTCGGTAACATCGAGTGCGATCACGCGCAGCCGGTCGGAGCGCGGCAATATATCAGGCGCGGGCGTGCGCATCGTCGCGACCACGTTCCAGTCGCGGTCCAGGAAATAGCGGGTAGTTTCAAGGCCGAAGCCGGATGAGCAGCCGGTGATCAGAACGGTTTTCATGGAATTACTCCTGTGGTTGGTTAGCAGGGTTGAACTATAGGGCGCGCGGGCAGGACTTGCTATAATCAAACGTCCACCTTTCATTCGCAGGAGTCCATACATGACCGATCCCTTGGCGGAAGTCGTTTCGCTGCTCCAACCGCAGGCCCGTTTTTCGAAGGTGGTTGGCGCGGCTGGCGCCTGGCGCGTGCGTCGCGCCGAGTCCGGCCAACCGTTCTATTGCGTGGTGATGGACGGCGCGTGCCAGCTCACCGTCGATGGACAGCAACCGTTGCATTTGCGGCAGGGCGACTTTGTGCTGATTCCGTCGGCCCACGGCTTCACGATGTCCAGCAACGAGCCCATGACTCCGGCGGACGCCGAAACCGAGCCCGTGGCGCTGCCCGACGGCGGGTTCCGGCATGGCCGGCAGGACGGTCCCGCCGACGTGCAATTGTTGATCGGCCACTGCGCCTTCGATTCGCCCGACGCGGCGTTGCTGGTGTCGCTGTTGCCGCAACTGGTGCATGTGCGCGGCGAGCGGCGGCTCGCCATCATCGTCGAGCTGGTCGGCGACGAATCGCGGGCGCGGCGGCCCGCGCGCGATGTCATCCTGGCCCGGCTGTTGGAGGTGCTGATGATCGAAGCGCTGCGCTCGGCCGCGCACACGGCCGCGTCGCCTGGCCTGCTGCGCGGGCTGGCCGACGAACGCCTGGCCGTCGCCATCCGGCATATGCACGAAAGCATGACGCGCCCATGGACGGTGGCGCAGCTGGCGAAGGAATCGGCGATGTCGCGGTCGGCGTTTTTCGAGCGTTTCAGCCGCGCGGTCGGCGTCGCGCCGATGGAGTACCTGCTTGCCTGGCGCATGGCGCTGGCCAAGCACCTGCTGCGGCGCGGGGAGGGCGGCGTCGCCGACGTGGCGCAGCAGGTCGGCTATGGTTCGGCCAGCGCGTTCAGCGTCGCCTTCGCCCGCCACGTCGGGTTGCCGCCGATGCGCTACGCGCGCGGGCTGTCCGGCTGAACGGCCCTTCCTTCGGCCAACCGGCCGGCGGCGGCACGACGTGGATCAAAGACGCGGCCGCCTTTTGCGCTAAGGTCAAGACTGGCTATCATCGACGGAGCGACATCATGGACGCACAAGTCAACAGCGGTTTCCAGGCCCGCGTCAATCTGATGCGGCTGCTGGCGGCGGGAATGGCCGTCGTCTATCACGTGCGCTTCCTGCTGTTCGCCGGCTATCCCGAGGTCTCGGAAAAGAGCTTGGTGCTGACGCTGTTCTATTTCGTCACCAGCCTGGGCCACGAAGCGTTCGTCATGTACATGGTCATCAGCGGCGTGGCCCTTGGCGGACTGTCGATCCACCGCTGGCGCCACGGCGTCGATCCCGGAACCGATCTGCTGCGCCGCTCCACGTGGTTTTATTGTCTGCTGACACCGGCGCTACTGCTCGGGGGCGCGCTGGACTTGCTCGGCACCCGCGCGCTCGCGCGTCCCGAGGTCTACGCCTACTTCACGATGTTTTCGCCCAGCCTGGACCTGGAGGCCTTCGCCGGAAACATGCTGATGCTTCAGCGCTTCGTCGTTCCCGGACTGGGCAGCAACACCATGCTCTATCTGCTGGCGTACGAATGCTGGGCCTACCTCGCGCTGGCCGCGCTGTTTGTGCTCGGAAAGCGTAGCCGGACGCTGGGCTGGTGCGCCGCCGTCACGGTCGCCTGGGCGGGCAGCGTGCTGGCGCCGGAGTTCCTCGGGTATTTGCTGTTGTGGATCTTGGGGACCGGCGTCGGCTGGCTCGGTTACAACACCAAGGTGCGTTTCCAGCGCCGCTACGGCATGCCGGTCTTTGTCATCGGCCTGCTGGTGTCGCGCTGGGGTGGCGCGCACGTCGAGCAAGTGCAGGAGGCGATGATTCCGGCCGCCCGGATGGCGCTGGACTTGCTGTTCGGCGCCAGCTTCGCATTGCTCACCGTCTCCTGGCTGACCGCCGGCGCCAGGCAGGCGCCGATCTTTTGGCTGCGCTGGACCGCGTGGCGGCTCAACCGCTGGTTCAGCGGCGCCAGTTTTGTGTTGTTCACGACGCATTTTCCTTTCATGATGTTTGTCGTCGCGGTCGCCTCGGCGGAGTTCCACGTGCCGATCGGCGGACAGCCCGGCGCGTTCGCGTTCGCGATGTTCGGCGGAACGGTGGTGGCGATCTACCTGTACGCGTATGCGTTCTCGGCCGTGGCGTCGCGCCTGGCAAGGAAGGTGCGGCGAACAATGCGCGGCCGGAGCTTGGCGAAAGCGGCTCCGCCAATCTGATCCCGGGCCGCGCGACGTCCTGCCCGCCGACGACGTTAACGCGTGGCGCAGAAGCCGAAGTTCTGCGTGCCGCCCGGCTGCACGGTGGCGTTGTGGCTCTGGCCCGTCGCCGTCAAGGTCGTGCCGGCCTGGTTCCACACCGCGCCCCACAGGTTGTTGATGGTGCCGGCCACCGTGAGCTGGACGTTCCACTGGGCCGGCTGCGTGCCCGTATTGCTCACCGTGACGTCCGCGCAGTAGCCGGCGCCCCAGTCCGAGTTGGTCTTCAAGGTCGCGGTCACGGCGCCCGGCGGCGTGTCCGGCGGATTGGGTGGATTCGTCGGCGGCGTGGTCGTGCCGCCGTCCCACAGTCGTTGGAGCAACGCCAGCTTGTCCGGCCAGACGGTCTTCCAGTCGTCCTGCAGGATGCCGCCGGTGTCGCCGCTGTTCGGATTCCACGACCAGTAGAACAGGCCCGTCATGCCGCGCGGCTTCAGGTAATCGACCAGCGCGTCCTGCCAGATCTTGTCCTTGGGACTGCCGCCGTGGCCGTACTTGCCGCCCGCTTCGCCCAGCACCACCGGATAGTCCTTGGCGAACTGGCCGAAATGGGTGTCCCAGATGGCCGGCATATTGGCCGGGAAGTTGGGCGCGTCGAAGTAGGACTGGTTGAACACGTCCGGGCCGTACACGTGCGGCGACAGCACCAGCTTGCTGCGCGGGATGTCGAGCGCCTTGCACTTCAACGGCTCCAGGTTGCCGCCCCAGAATATGCCCTGGTTGCCCGAGCAGACCGGATTGGTGGCGATGCCTTCGACGAAGATCAACAGCTTCGGATTGACCGCCAGGATGCGTTGGGCGGCGCGCTCGGCGGCCAGGTTCCAGTCAGTCGATACGTTGCCCGTGCCCCAGGTGGCGGCGCCGTGCGGCTCGTTCTTGAGATCGAGCCCTACCAGGTTACGCAGGCCGGAATACTTCTGCGCCAGATACTCCAGGTCGTCCAGCCACTGCGCCTCGCTGTACGCCGGCGTGTACCACAACTCCGAGATGGCCTGGCAGTCCGGCCGATGGTGGTCGAGCAGGATGTAGATGCCGCGCCGGTCCAGCTCGGTCAGGAAGACGTCCAGCCACTGGCGCGATTTCAGCCCGACCAGGTCGGGGTTCAGGTTGGAGTTGATGACGCCGCCGGGCGGCGAGCCTTCGCCACGGAAGGTGGCCGGGCATACCGGCACGCGCACAGCGTTGAAGCCGCTGGCCTGGATCTGGTCGATCATCTGTTTCCAGTTGCGCGCCCACAGGCCGTGCACCGTACCGTCCGGCGTCTCGAAGCCGAACCAGTTCACGCCCCGCAGTGGCACGGGCTTGTCGGCGTCGTCGAGGATCTGCGTGCCGGACACGGTGTAGGCCTGCGCCGGGGCGGTCGCCGCCACGCCGAATGCGAAGGACAGCGCCGCCGCCAGCGCTGTCGTCTTCCTCGCGCTGGTAGATATGTTCAGTGCTTTCACGATGTTCTTTCTAAATTAAAAGGGTTGGAGTCACAGCCCGGCGGGCAGATCGGGGTAGGCCAGCGCCGCCAGCGCGCCCGCGCCGGGAAAGGCCGCGCTCAGGTCGTTGTAGCCGGCCGCCGCGTGGCGGTAGCGCTCCCGCGTGGCCGCCAGGGCCGCCTCGTCGCGCAGCAACTCGCTGCGCAAGCCTTGCACCGCGCCGCTGGTCGCCACGGCCGGTACGCGCTGGGCGTTGGCGACCAGCACGAACAGCGCGCCGGTCAGCTCGCCCTGGTACTGCTTGTAGCGTTCGATCGCGCGCGCGTCGCCGAGCAGTTGTTCGTGCGCCGGCATCCTGGAGGCGCGCGCCAGCGCATCGCGCGCGCGGGCGGTGACGGCCGGGTCGAGGCCGTCGGCGGTGCCGACGGCGGCCAGCGCCGCGCTCGCCGCCTGCGCGCGGGCGGCATGGATCTGCGCCAACTCCAGCCAGGCGGCCGCGCTGGCCTCCCTGGCCTCGGCGCGCGCCAGGTGATGCCGTCCGGCCCCGATCGCCCCGAGCACGAGCACGCCGAGCAAGGTGGCCATGGCCACGGTTCTCCGTTGTATTGTCATGGTGTCTCCTGTATGTATTCCTTTGTGTAAAAGCGGCGGCCGCGCGCACCGTGCGCGGCCGCCTTCACGCTATTTCACGACGATGGTGCAGCTGCGGCCGGCCCAGGTCAGGCCGACCGGCACCGGTTTGGCGCCGCTGTAGCCCAGTTGCATGCCGAACTCGACGCTGCCATTGGCCGGCACCGTGGCGTTACCCAGCGGCGTGGCGACGAAGCCGCGGCCCGAGGTCGCCAGGGTCGCGTTCCACGAGTTGACCAGGGTGACGTCGTTCGACGCGGTCCAGCTCAGCGACCAGCCGTTGATCGCGGTGGCGCCGGTGTTGCGCAGCACCACGCGTGGCACCTGGCCGCTGCCCCAGTCGCTGCTGGTGTCGAAGTCGACCGCGCAGCCGCCGGCCAGGGCGTCCTTGTCGGCCTCGCTGGCGGCGACCAGCACATCGGTCGCATTCGGCGCCGAGACCCGGAAGCTGGCCGTGCCGTTGACGCTGTCGGCGTCGTTGGCGGCCGCCAAGGTGACGGTCTGGGCGGCGTTCCAGTTGGCCGTGGTAAAGCTCAGCGAGGCGCCGCCCGAAACGCTCAGGTCGGCGTCGCCGCTGGCGCGCGCCACGCTCACCGTCACCGGTCCGCTCGGCGCGCTGGCCAGCTGCACCTGGAAGGTTTTCGTGCCGCCCTCGGGCACCGTGACCGGCGCGCCGCTGACCGACAGCACGACCGGCACCACCACATCCTTGTCGATCTCGGTGGCTGTCACGCTGGTCGAGAGGTAGCCGGTCGCGCTGAAGCCGAAGGTGGCGCTGCCGCTCAACTGGTCGGCGTCGACGGCTGCCCGCAGCGCGACGGGCTGCGCCACGTTGTAGTTGGCCGGCGTGAACGTCAGCGCGGCGGTCTCCGTGCCCAGGTCGGGATCGCCCCCGGCCGCCTTGACGATGGCGACCGTCAGGTTGGCCGCCGGCGCCTTCGACAGCGAGATGGCGACGCTGGCCGTGCCGCCCTCCGGCACCGAGACGCCGGTGGAATCGGCCAGGATCGCCGGCGAGTCGGCCTGTTCCACCAGGTTGGCGTAGTCGTTCAGCGCCATGGCGATGTCGGCCTGGGCCCAGAAGCGGTGGTAGCGCCAGGTCGGGGCGGGGCCGCCGTCCAGGTGGGCTTTCAGCTTCGGCCACTGCGGGTCTTGCTGGTACTTCGGCCGCATGCTCAGGAAGGTCGAGCTGGCGTCGATGGTGGCGCCCTGGGCGTTGGTACCGGTCCAGCCCGGCGGCACGTACACGCCGGAGCCGGTGGCCGCGTCATACTTGGCGGTGAAGCGCAGGTAGTCGGTGCGTTTCTCGTCGACCGCCACGCCTTGCGGGTCCTGGTGCTTGGCCCACATGCGGTCGAGCAGCTCCTTGGCCAGCGTCTTGGCGCCGGCGTTGTTGGCCTTTGCGCCGTAGTAGATCAGGGTGCGGGCGAAGGCGGCGGCGATGCCGACGTCGCCGGTGCCATCGACCACCGTCACGCGCAAGCCGGCGTTGGCGCCCGGCGCGGCGGCGTTCCAGTTGTCCGGCTGGCCGCTCCACGACAAGGTGTTCGGAATCGTGTAGGTGCCGTCGGCGTTGAGCGTGGTGTTGGCCGAGGCCCACGCCACCCATTTGTCGAGCACCGCCTTGGCGCGGACGTCGCCGCTGGTGTAGTAGTACTCGGCCACGCGCTGCATCGACCAGGCCTGGAAGCCGAACCAGGTGTTCGAGGCCGGATCGTGGTAGACCGGTTTTTCATCGTAGAACATGCCGTAGAACGTGGCGGTGCCGGCCGGCGGCGTGCCGTAGCCGCCGCCCCAGCTGTTGGTGGCGCCGCCGGCGATGGCGCCCTCGGCCGATTGCAGCCAGCGGTAGAACTCGATTTGGCGGCCCAGGCTCTTGCCCCAGTCGCCGGCGGCCGTCGGCGACAGCGGCTTGAACTCGGTCTGGGTCGACAGCACCCACGCGGCCAGCGGATTCTGGTAGCCGAAGTGGTTGTGGCTGGAACCGATGCGCCATGCCCAGCCGGCGCTGCTGTCGGTGGCGCCGCCCCAGGCGTAGTACCAGCTCATCAGGTAATGCTGGTTGTCGCGCATGCCTTGGGCGTCGGCCGCGCCGCTGCCGCCGGGGCAGGTTTGCGTGCCGATGCAATTGCCGACCTTCTTGAAGTACTTATCGAACATGGCGTAGCGCAGGTAGTCGCCCATCTTCGCGGCCTTTTTGACCAGGCTGGCCACGTCGGCGCTCTTGCCCTGCGCCTTGGCCCACTCCGAGGCCCAGTAGATCGCCTGCACGGCGCGGGCGTCGGCGTCCGGCGCGTTGGTGTAGCGCCATTGCTTGGCGTAGCTGGAGTCGCCGATGAACAGGCTCAGGAAGCCCTGCGTGCCGCCGGTGCGGCCCCATTTAAAGGTTTCGCACGATGGATGCGGAATGGTCTCCCACACCGATTCCTGCGAGCCGCGCTGGAAGGTATTGATGTACGACGGGCGGGTCGTGCCATCGCCGCAGCGGCCGTAGCCGTACCAGTTGTCGACGTCGAGCAACCAGTGCATGCCGTAGATGTCGCGGTTGCCGTAGGTGCTGAACAGTTCGGCGCTGATCGGGTCCTGGCCCACCGGCACGCCGCTCGAGATCGGCGCCGGGTATTGGTTCGGCAGCGGGAACTCGCCGGCGTAGGTGGCCGGCTTGGCGGCGTTGTAGAAGCTGTTGGTGGGCTGGTCGGCAGGGGCCGGGATGATGTATTTCTCCATATTGGCCCAGGCGGCGTTGAGCGGCGCCCAGTCGCCGGTGACGCGGCCGTACTGTGCCTCCAGCCACAGCCAGAAGCTGTAGGTTTCGGAGGTGGTCTCGTGGCCGTGGTCGGGCGCCTCGACCATCAGGGTTTCGATCGAGTGGTACGGCACGCCCTCCGGGCTGAAGTAGCCGTTGGCCGGATTTTTGATTTTCTGGTACTGGGCCAGGAAGCGCTTGGTGTACTCGGCGTCTGCCGCGTGCGCGGAGGTCGCCAGCGGCAGGCCGACGATGGCGGCGGCGCCGGTCGTCAGCGACAGCGCCAGCAGGCCGCGCGCGAGGCCGCGCGCCCAGCGCCGCGCCTGGCGCCGGACCTTGTGGTCGGGCGCCGCTAGCGTTGGCGCGGCGGTGAGCGGGAAGGTTGGTGAAACCGATGGGGTGTGCATGTTGTCTCCCTTTATTTTCAAATTAAAGTGTGAACATCCATGGCGCGCGTGAGACCACGAGCGCTTGCAGCGCGTGCTTCGGCCGATGCATGCGCGCACGGCCAGGCACGTTGTCACGCCGTCGCCGATTGCGCGGCGACAGCGGGACACCGGCGGGCAAAAAAATGCCCGACGAGAGAGGACAGCGCCGGTCGGGCCGGTGCTGTGAAACGCGTGTTGTTAGGGGTGCGTGGGCGGAGGGCTAACGCTGTCGGAAAATGAAACGGTCGTCAGGATGACGCGCGAAACGAGGAATTGAAATCGTTTTCATATTCGCCTCGAAAAAAAGCGATCGATGATCGCTTGATCATTTGAGCGCGTCCGGCAGCAAGCGTGCGGACGCGGATCGTGACGCGGCGGAAGGTGTGCCCCCGTACTTTTGGGCCGGTTGGAGCCGTGCAACTCAGGGTCAAGAGTAATCGCGGTGGTAGTTTAAAGTCAAGCTTGCGAAAGATATTTATTCGACGGGCGTAAACGCGACAACTTGCATCGTGGACGCGACCGGATTCGACGATGCGGCGCCACGGCGCCTTGTTTGACGGCCTGTACAGCGAAGTGTCGTCGCGTGTAGAATGCGCGCTGATTACGTGAATGGTGTCCTCCCGCTTGTCGGCGGGAGGGTGAAACGGGAAGCCGGTGACGCGCGCGATTTTCATCGCGCGCCAGTCCGGCGCAGCCCCCGCTGCTGTAAGCCTGACGACGTCGATCGTACGCCACTGTGCAACGCACGGGAAGGCAGGATCGGGGAAGGATGACGGCGAGCCAGAAGACCGGCCAGTCACGATGCGTTACGTAAAACCCGGGGTGCGGTTTTACTTGATGTTTGTTTTTTCCCGTTGTCGCCACAGCAGTCGCGCGCCGCCGCGCGTGTGTTCGTTCGCGCCGCCGTTGCGGCCGCGCGCGCCGCACGCCTGGGCGCGCGCGCGCCGTCGCGACCTTGACCGCCCGGAGTTTCCGGCACTTGACCACGTAGACATGTTCATGATTCCTTCCCGCCTCGCTCACTTCCCGTCCACCCGTCCGATCGTGGCCGCCATCGCGCTGCTATGCGCCCATTGCGCCGCCGCGCAGCAGACCCAACTCATGCAGACCGTCACCGTAACAGCGGAGGCAGCGCGGGACGGCGAGGGATTGGGACTGGCGCGTGTGAACGGCAGCGCCAGCCGCCTGGATCTGCGCGCCGGCGAGCTGCCCGCCAGTGTCGAGTCGCTTAGCGCGGCGGCGATGCAGGCGCGCGGCGACCTGCAGGTCAAGGACGCCATCACCCGCACCACCGGCCTGACGGACATCAGCTCGCCCGGCAACGGCATCGCGTATTCGGCGCGCGGCTTTAGCGGCAACAACGCCGTCGCCATGCTGGAAAGTGGACAGCGGCTGCTGGTGGGCTCGGGCACGGCGACGTATCCATCGGACCCGTGGGGCTACGATTACATCGAAGTGCTGCGCGGACCCGGCTCGGTGGTCCACGGCAGCGGCACCACCGGCGCCACCATCAACGCCGTGCGCAAGGCGCCCAGTCGCGACGCCGCGTTCGAGGCGATGGCCGGCGTCGGCGGCGGCCGGGCGCTGCGGGCGGGCGTCGGCGGCAGCGGCGCGCTGGGGGAGCGCGCCGCCTTCCGCGTCGACGCCTACGCCGACCACAGCGACGGCTTCATCGACCGTGGCGAAGCGCGCCACGCCAAGCTGCTGACGGCGTTGACCTACGCGCTGACGCCGGACCTCGACCTGGACGTTCAGCTCGACCATCTGCGGCAAAAACCGCAGCGCTACTTCGGCACGCCGCTGGTGAACGGCGGCCTGTCTGGCGCGCTGCGCGACCAGAACTACAACGTCGGCGACGCCGATATCGACTTCGCCGACGACAAGGCCGTGGCGCGGCTGACGTGGCGCGCCACGCCGGCGCTCACCGTCAGCAACGAGCTGGCCTACATGAAGGCGCGGCGCAACTGGCGCAACGTCGAAGCCTACGTCTACGATTCGTTGGCCGACGTGGTCGACCGCAGCGACTATATCGCCATCAAGCACGACCAGGAGCAGACCGGCAACCGCCTCGAGGCGCGCTGGAACAGCGGCGCCAACCGGGTCGTCGCCGGCTGGGAGGCGGCCACCATCAACTTTACCCACACCAATAACTCGCCGTACGGCGGCGCCTCCAGCGTGGCGCCGACCGGCTTCGATCCGGGCCGCTTCGACAGCCCGGACGCGCTGCGTCCCAACTTCGCCACCGACACCACCACCAACGGGCTGTATGTCGAGGACGCGTACACCATCTCCGAGCGCCTGCTGCTGCTGGGCGGCGTGCGCCACGACCGCTACCGGGTCGCGCTGACCAGCCTGCGGGGAGCAGCCGGCTTCACGACGACCTTGCAGTCGACCGCCGCGCGCCTCGGCCTGAGCTGGAAGGTGGCGCCAGATACGTCGTTGTATGGACAGCTAAGCACCGGCAGCGATCCGTTGACCAGCCTGCTCTCGATGAACCTGGCCAACAGCCGCTACAAGCTGACGCGCTCGCGCCAGGTCGAGGGCGGCGTCAAGCAGTCGCTGGCTGGCGGCAAGGCCGAATGGACCGCCGCGTTGTACCGGATACGCAAGGACGACATTGTCACCCGCGATCCGGCCAATCCGGCGCTGTCGGTGCAGGGCGGCTCGCAATCGTCGCGCGGCGCCGAGCTGAGCGCCAGCGTCGGCCTGGCGCGCGCGTGGCGGCTCGACGCCAACGTCGCCTACACCGACGCCAGTTACGACAACCTGATCGAAGCCGGCAATGTCTCGCGCGCCGGCAAGCGCCCGACCGACGTGCCGAAGGTCTCGGCCAATCTGTGGCTGGGCTACCGCACCGACGACTGGCGCGCCGGCGCCGGCGCGCGCCACGTCGGCAAGCGTTTCATCGACAATGGCAACACGCAGGCGCTGCCGGCTTACACCACGCTCGACGCCACCATCGGCTGGAACGTCAACCGCCACCTGCTGGTGCAGCTGAACCTGCGCAATCTGGGCGACAAGCTGTATGCGAGCACGTCCTACAGCGACAGCCAGTATCTGCTGGGCGAACGCCGGCACGCCGAGTTGACGGCGCAGTGGCGTTATTGAGTTTCGGCGGGCAGCGAGCGCAGATACGGCCACGGATAGATCCCACGTTCGTGACGGTCGCCGAAGACCAGTTGCAGGCCGTAATTGCCGATCATCCGCAGGTTTTCGACTTGCGATGTCTCTTGGGACGGCTCCGCTTTGACGCCTAGCAGCCGTTGAGATTGGCACTGCGTGCATTTGCAGTGCGCACGCAGTTGGGCATGCGGCCATTGCTGCCGCACGCCATCCTGCCAGACGATCGTCAGTACGCGGCCGGCGCGGTCGTTGCTGATTTCGGCGGGGTAGTCCATCACGCGCTCCGATTCGCCGCATGGATCTGTTCCAGCGCCAGGCGCGCGGCCTTGCGCACTTCGGGATCGGGATCGGCCGCCACCGGTTCCAGCGCCGGCAGCGCGGCGGCGTCGCCAAGCTCGCCCAACGCCAGCGCGGCCTCCTTGCGCAGGTTGCTAATCGCGTGGGACAGCACCGGCACCAGCGCTGGCAGGGCGGCGGCGTACTTCAGGCGGCCCAGGCTGCGCGCGGCGCGCAGCCTGATCTGCCAGTAGCTGTCGTCCAGCGCCGCCATCAATGCGGTCCCGATGACCGTCAGATTGGCGACGTCGGCGCCGTCGCGGACGCCGGCCAGTTTGCCCAGCGTCGTTGCCGCTTCCTCGCGCACTTGCCACACGGGATCGCGCAGCGCGTCCAGCAAGGCGGTGGCGGTGTCCGCGCCGGCGCCGTAGCCGACGGCGCCGACCGCCGCGCGCCGCACCTCGGCGTCGGGATCGTTGCTGATCAGGGCAGTGAGGGCGGGCAGCGCGTCGGGCTGTTTCAGGTAGCCCAGCACGGCGACGGCTTCGCGGCGCACGCTGGCGTCGCTATCGGTAAGCGCGGCGAGCGCTGGCGCGTAGCTGTGCGGCGAGCGTAGTTCGCGCACGGCGCGCAGCACGGCGGTTTTTACAAATGGATCGGCGTGGGCGAGATGCGGCAGCAGTACTTGCGCGCTTTCTGATTGCTTTACTTCGCTCAGGCTTTGGGCGGCGGCCTGGCGCACGCTTTGCTCCGGGTCGCTCAGCAGCACGGCGAGGCCGGCGACGCCGTCAGCGGTTTCGAAGCCTTCGAGCGCGCGCGCGGCTTCGGCGCGCACGGTGGCGTCGGTGTCGCGCAGCGCGTCGATGAACAGGTCGGCGTGTTCGTCGCCGGCCCAGTCGGCCAGGTCCAGCAAGGCGATGCGGCGTACCGTGGCGTCGGGGTTGGACAGGCGCTCGCGCAGGTCGATGTCGTTGTCGGTGGTGTTCATGTTGTCCTTGTTCGATGGCTGATGCGTGCTTGGGGATGTCTTTGTTCGATGGCTGATGCCTATTTCGGAATCACGTAGGGCGGATTAGCGCAGCGTAATCGGCCATGCATGGGCCGCCGGTGACGCATGCATGGCCGATTACGGCGTTCCGCCTAATCCGCCCTACGTGTTTTAGATGTGAGCATGTGTTAGATGGCGAATTGCAGTTGGCGTGGTGCGGTTGCGCCTAACGGACTGAGTCGCTCCAACGGCAACTCGGCGTTGGCCGGATGCAGCAGCTGCAGGCAGCGCCGCTTCAGCGCCGTGAACTCGGGCGATGTCACCAGCGACGAGTCGCGCGGGCGCGCAAACGGTACGGCGATCTGTTCGATGATGCGCCCAGGACGCGGACTCATCACTAACACGCGGTCGGCCAGGAACAGCGCCTCGTCGATGTCGTGCGTGATGAAGACGATGGTGGTGCGGATGCGCGCCCACAAGTCCAGCAACAACTGCTGCATCATCAGGCGCGTCTGCGCGTCGAGCGCGCCGAACGGTTCGTCCATCAGCATCACACGCGGGTGGTTGATCAGCACGCGGGCTATTTCAACCCGCTGCTTCATGCCGCCCGATAGCTGCGCCGGGTAGTGCTCGGCGAACGCCTCCAAACCCACCAGGGCCAGCAGCTCCAGCGCGCGTTGGCGGCGCTCGGCGCGCGCCACGCCTTGCATCTTCAGGCCGAAGGCGACGTTGTCGACCACTTTGCGCCACGGGAACAGCGTGTGGTGCTGGAACACCAGGCCGCGCTCGGCGTGCGGGCCGTCGATGGCGCGGCCGTCGACGGTGATGGCGCCACGGCTGGGCCGTAGATGGCCGGCCAGCGCGCCCAGCAAGGTCGATTTGCCGCAGCCGGACGGGCCGAGCAGGCAGACGAACTCGCCCGGTTCGACCGTCAGGCTGACGTCCTGTACCGCCTCGAACGCCTGCGCGCCATGGCCGACCCGCAGGTGCAGCTTGTCGATCTCGATTTTCCCCACGCTCATGGCTTGCCCTCCGGTTGGTGCCAGGGCATCAAGACCTGGCCGATGGTTTTGACCAGCGCGCTGCTGCCCATGCCCAGCAGGCCGATGACCAGCATGCCGACGACGATGTCGGCGTAGTTCTGGATCGTGTAGGACGCCCAGGTGTAGTAGCCGATGCCGAACTGGCCGGAGATCATCTCCGCCGTGACCAGGCAAAACCAGGCCGTGCCCATGCCGATCGACAGGCCGGTGACGATGCTGGGCGCGGCGCCCGGCAGCACCACCTCGGTGAAGATGGCGCGCCGTCCGCCGCCCAGGCTGCGCGCCGAGGCGACCAGGCGCGGATCGATGTTCTCGACGCCGTGGACGGTGTTGAGCAGGATCGGAAACAGCGCGCCGGTGAAGGTGATGAACACCATCGACAGCTCCGACGACGGGAACATCAGGATCGCCAGCGGTATCCAGGCCACCGCCGGGATGGGCCGCAGCATTTCCAGTGGCGGCATCAGCCAGTTCTCCAGCCGGCGCGAGCGGCCGATGGCCAACCCGAGCAGGATGCCGACCAGCGCGGCGACCAGGAAGCCGCTGAACACGCGCGCCAGGCTGGCCTTCAGATGGCCCAGCAACTGCGGCGATTGCAGCAAGGCCCAGCCGGCCTGCGCGACCTCGGTCGGCGGCGGCACGTTTTGAAACGTCACCAGGCCCAGGTTCAGGTGGCTGGCCGAGGCCCATTGCCAGGCCAGCAGGCATGCCAGCAACGAGGTGGCGCCGGCGCCCCAGCGGGCGGCGCCGGACCCGAGTCCCGCAGCCAGGCCGCTACCCAGGTCGGCGCCACCGCCGGCGATGCCATGGCCGGCTGTCCCCACCGCCGCGATGCCGCTGCCGCCGAGCGCTTGCTGTGTGCTGTCCATCGGCGCGCTCCTATTTGGCCGCGAGGGCGGGCGTGGTGCCCCGCGCGGCGGCGAAGTCGACGACGGAGCCGCCGTTGCGGGCGGCCCAGGCGTCGGCCGACGCCCGCGTCAGGAAGGCGCTGGTATCGCCTTTGACGGTGACGAACCATGCGTCGCGGGCGAATAGCTTCAGGCCGCTGTCGCGGTCGTGGGCGTAGACCACGCGCACCTTCTTGCCGTCTTTGTCGAGTTGGCGCAGCGCGGTAAAGGCGCTGTCGGCGCTGGTGTAGTGGCGCACCAGCGGTTCGCCGTCGACCCAGATCTGCGTCAGGCGCGAGAAGTCGGTGATCGGCTTGCCGGTGGCCGCGTCCTTGGCCACCAGCGGCAGGCGATTGTAGTTCTTCAGCCGCGCGTCGTAGTCCAGGCCGGCTTGCTTGAAGGCGGCGCGGATGTAGCGGTCGTCGATGAAGGTGTTGACGTCGAGGTCGTTGTCGGTGCGCTTCATCAGCCGCAGCGTTTCGATCGAGGTCTTGACGGCCTGGCGGTACTCCGGCTTCCAGCTGAAGTCGCGCGTTTGCAAGCCCAACGGGCCGTGGAACAGGTAATCGACCTCGGCCTCGATGCCGGTCACCTTTGCAATCAGTTCGCTGTACTTCTCCGGTTCGGCCGCGATCAGGCGGTCGGCCTCGATGGCGGCGCGCAGGAAGGCGGTGACGATCTCCGGATACTTGGCCGCGTAGGCGGCGTCGACCAGGCTGCCGTGCAGGGTGGGGGACTTGGCTTGCGAACCGTCGAAGATCTTGCGGGCGTAGCCCCGGTGCGGGAACAGTTCCGCGAACGGCACGAAGTCGGCGTGGGCGTCGATCTTGTTGCTTTGCAGCGCAGATCCGGCCACTTCCGGCGCCTGCGTGACGACGGTGATGTCCCTGTCCAGCTCCCAGCCTTGCGCCTTGATGGCGCGCAGCAGCATGCCGTGGGCGGTGGACGCGAACGGCACCGAGATGGTTTTGCCCTTGAGCTCGGCGAGCGACTGCACCGCCGATGCCTTCGGCACCACGATGCCGTTGCCGCTGCCTTGCACGCTGCCCGACAGCACGGTGATGAAGAGGCTTTTCTTGCCGGCCTTCTCGAACGCGGCGCCGTTGAAGGAGCCCGGGAAGTCGGCCATCGAGCCGATGTCGAGCTTGCCGGCGACCATCTCGTTGGTCAGCGGCGCGCCGGAGGTGAAGTTCTTCCAGACGATCTCGTATTGCGCGTCCTTGTACTTGCCGTCGCGCGGCAGGTATTTTTCCAGCAGCTTCAGTTCGCGGATCAGCAGGCCGCCGGTGGCGCAGTTGATGGTTGTGTCCTGGGTGCCGATGGCGATGCGGATCGTCTCGGCGTTGGCCGCGCCGGCGCTCAGGGCCGCCAGCAGCAGGGTGGTCAAAGTGCGATGCAAGAACATGTGATTCTCCAGATAGGTCAGCGCAACAAGTAGGGAATATCGACCGTGACGGCGCCGGTCGGGCAATCTTTTTCGCAGGGCATGCAGTACCAGCATTCGTCGAATTTCATAAAGGCCTTGCCTTTGGTGAAGTCGATGGCCAGCACGTCCAGCGGGCAGACGTCGACGCACACGGTGCAGCCCTTGTCGGCGATGCACAGCTCCTCGTTGACGCGGACCGGAACGCTGCTTGGGTTGAGCGCGATGGGCATGGTGTTCTCCTTAAACGGCAAGCGCTTCGGCTTGCGGCGCGGTGTTCGCGGTGGCTGTCTCTTTACCGATCCGCAGTCGTTGATAGGCTTGCTTCTCCTGTTCGTCGAGGGCGACGATGTACGGCTCCAGCGGACGCTTGAAGCAGGTCATCTCGCCATCGACCTTCTTCAGCTGCACATGGCACAGCCAGTCGGCGTCGTTGCGCTCGGGGTGATCGACCCGGTTGTGGTACAGGCCCCAGCGGCTCTCGGTGCGGAACAGCGAAGCGCGCGCCGCCATCTCGGCGCAGTCGCGGATCGCGTGCACCTCCAGTGTGCGCATCAGCTCATGCGGGCCGGCGGCCGACAAGCGGTCCAGATCGGCGCGGATGGCCTCGAAGCGGGTCAGGCCGATCTCCATCTTGCGCGTGACCTTGGGCGGCTGCAGATAGTCGTTGACCATGCGGCGCAGCTTGTATTCGACCTGGGCCGGCGGCAAGCCGTCGGTGCGGCTTAGCGGGGCCCAGACCCGCTCCCGCTCGGCCTCGACCTGGGCGTCGTCGAGCGGCGCCAGTTCGATGTCGGCGCAGCGGCGCGCCGCGCTTTCGCCGGCCAGCTTGCCGTAGACGAAGGCGCCCAGCATGTAGTTGTGCGGCACGCAAGCCAGGTCGCCGGCCGCGTACAGGCCGGCCACCGTGGTCTCGGCATGTTCGTTGACCCACACGCCGGAGGCCGAGTGACCGCTGCACAGGCCGATCTCCGAGATATGCATCTCGACCATCTGCTCGCGGTAATCGGTGCCGCGTCCCTCGTGGAATCTGCCACGGCTGGGCCGCTCGTTGGTGTGCAAAATCGTCTCGATGGTGCTGATGGTTTCCTCGGCCAGGTGGTCCAGCTTGAGGAATACCGGGCCGTTGCCGCCTTGCAGCTCGTTGTAGAACTCCTGCATCATCTGGCCGCTCCAGTAGTCGCACTCGATGAAGCGCTCGCCCTTGTTGTTGGTGGTGAAGCCGCCGAACGGACCGGTCACGTAGGCGCAGGCCGGGCCGTTGTAATCCTTGATCAGCGGATTGATCTGGAAGCACTCGATGCCCGACAACTCGGCCCCGGCGTGATAGGCCATGCTGTAGCCGTCGCCGGCGTTGGTCGGGTTCTCGTAGGTGCCGAACAGGTAGCCCGAGGCCGGCAGCCCCAGCCGGCCGGCGGCGCCGGTGGCCAGCACCACCGCCTTGGCGCGGATCACGTGGAAGTCGCCGGTGCGGCAATCGAAGGACATGGCGCCGGCGATGCTGCCGTCGGCCGCCGTCAGCAGGCGCGTCGCCACCAGGCGGTTGCTGATCTCCACGCGCTGGCGCTTGAGGCGGCGGTACAGCACCTTCTTGATGTCGTGGCCTTCGGGCATCGGCAATACGTAGGTGCCCATGTGGTGCACCTTGCGCATCGCGTAGTCGCCGGTCTCGTCCTTCTCGAACTTGACGCCCCAGCGGTCCAGTTCCTCGATCATCGGATAGCTGTTCTCGGCATAGGTCATCACCGTGCGCTGGTTGACGATGCCGTCGTTGGCGGTGGTGATCTCCTTCACGTATTGCTCGGGCGTCGCGAAGCCGGGCACGACTGCGTTGTTCAGGCCGTCCATGCCCATGGAGATGGCGCCGCTGCGCTTGACGTGGGCCTTCTCCAGCAGCAGCACGCGCAGCTTGGGGTTGGCTTCCTTGGCCTTGACGGCGGCCATCGGGCCGGCGGTGCCGCCGCCGATCACCAGCACGTCGACGGTTTCGATGATGGTTTGCATAGTGGTTTGCTCCAGATGAAAAACGTGGGGGCGCTCAACCTCGGCGCGCGATCTGCAGGCGATACTGGAAGGCGTCGCCGCGGAAATACAGGTACTCGAAGTCGAGCGGCGTGCCGTCGGCCGCGTGGGTCAGGCGCTCGATGCGCAGCAGCGCGGTGCCGGCCTCGATGCGCAGCGCGTGGGCCAAGGTGTCGTCGGCCAGCATGGCGTCGATCTGCAGGTCGGCCCGGCCCAGCGCGATGCCGTAGTCGTTTTCCAGGATCAGGAAGATGTCGCGCCCGGCCAGGTCCTCGCGGCGCAGGCGCTCGCCGATGTCGGGCGGCAGATAGGTTACCTCCAGCGACACCGGCTCGCGGTTGAGGTGGCGCACGCGCTTGATCTCGGCGACGTCGGCGCCGGCCGCCAAGCCTAGGCGCTGCGCCACGTGGGCCGGCGCGGCAATGGTCTTGTGGCTGGTGACCTGGTTGTAGATCTCGTAGCCCATGCGGCCCATGGCCTCGCCGAAGCCCTCGAGCTGGGTCAGTTGCTGGAAGGCCTTGGGTTTGGAGACGAAGGTGCCCTTGCCGGGGATCTTGAAGATCACGCCTTCCTTTTGCAGGTCGTTGAGCGCCTGGCGCACGGTGATGCGGCTGACGCCGAAGATCGTGCTCAGCTCGCTCTCTGCCGGCAGTTTGGCGTGGGCCGGATAGCTGCCGTCGAGGATGCGCTCGCGCAGGTTTTCCTTCACCTGCGTATAGAGCGGGACGGGGGACAGTTCAACGGTACGGAAATTGGTCATCGGTTCACCTGGTCGGCATAAGCTGTCATATAAGCTGTCATAACAGGTTATGACTATCGAAAGAGCTTGCAGTCTATCGAGGCCGTTTCAGCGTGTGAACGAATGATTGCGCGTTTGCTTATGCGGAAAATTTAGCGGAGGGTGCTACGGGGAGGTGCGGCAGGGAGCCGTTCTTCCTGCGCCGGCGCGCGTCCATGGCGCCGCCTTGCCGATCACATCAGCGCCCGGCCACGGTAGGGATTTCCCTACCATGCCAGCGCCGCCGCCCTACGGCACAATCAAGAATGCCCGATGGCGCGGCCCCGCCCGCGCGGGCATGCTGTGGCATACGAACGCCAATACCGATCAGGAGAACCCGATGCACAACACCGCCATGCCCGCCGCGCCGGGCCCGGCCCGCACCCGCCGGCGAGGATTGTTGTAACAATGGAACAAGAAAACGAAACCGGCGTGTTGTCTGGTAGCATGATCGCTCCGAATGTTGCGATTTGCCCTGGAGAGCCGTTCCCCATCATGATACGAATTCTGATCGCCGACGACCACGCGATCGTGCGCGGCGGCCTGCTGCAATTGTTCGCGCTGGCCGGCGATGTGACGGTGGTGGCGCAGGCCACCAACGGCGGGCAGGTGATCGAAAGCCTGCGCGGCGAACCGTGCGACCTGGTGCTGCTGGATATGTCGATGCCGGGCATCAGCGGCATCGAGCTGATCGGACGCATCCGCGCCCACGCGCCGACCCTGCCGATCCTGGTGCTGAGCATGCACAACGAGGCGCTGGTGGTGCGGCGCGCGCTCAAGGCCGGGGCCAACGGCTACATGACCAAGGACGGCGACCCGGAGACCTTGCTGCTGGCCGTGCGCAAGGTTGCCGCCGGCGGGCGCTACATCGATCCCGGCCTGGCCGAGCAGATGGTGTTCGAGGGCGAGGGCGGGCAGGCCGAGCGCCCCCACGAGCAATTGTCCAACCGCGAACTGAGCATCTTCCGCCTGTTCGTCGGCGGCAAGAGCGTCAACCAGATCGCCGAGGAGCTGGCCATCAGCAACAAGACGGTGAGCACCCACAAGGCGCGCCTGATGCAGAAGATGGGTTTCCAGAGCAACGCCGACATGCTGCGCTACGGCATCGACCACGCGCTGGGCCAGTAGCCCGGGGCCCGCCGCGCGCCGGAAAACACCATGAGCATGCCGCCCGACCTGCGCGACCGCACCATCCTGATCGTCGACGACACGCCGGCCAACCTGACCCTGGCCGTGGCCATGCTGCAGCAGCACGGCCTGCGCCTCGCCGTGGCCCACAGCGGCGACGAGGCGCTGCGCCGCGTCGCCTTCTCCCCGCCCGACCTGATCCTGCTCGACGTGATGCTGCCCGGCATCGACGGCTTCGAGGTCTGCCGCGCCCTCAAGGCCGGCCCCGCCGCCGGCGCGGCCGTGCCGGTGATCTTCATGACCGCGCTCACCGGCACGGCCGAGAAGGTGGCCGGCTTCGCCGCCGGCGCGGTCGACTACGTGACCAAGCCGCTGCGCGCCGAGGAGGTGCTGGCGCGCGTGACGACCCACCTGCGGCTGGCCGCGATGCAGGCGCAGCTGGTCCAGCAGAACGCCCTGCTCGAGGGCGAGAACCGCGAGCGCCGCGCCGCCGAGCGCGTGCTGCAGCAATACCGCGACAGCCTGGAACTCCAGGTGGCCGAGCGCACCGCCGAGCTGCGCGAGCTCAGCGCCCACCGCGAGAGTGTGCGCGAATGCGAGCGCAAGCACATCGCCCGCGAGCTGCACGACGAGCTGGGGCAGTCGCTCACGGCGCTGCGCATGCAGGCGGCGCTGCTGCGGGTGCGCTTCGGCGCCGAGATCCCTGGCCTCAACGAGCAGGTGCGCGCCATGACCGAGCTGGTCGACCGCACCATCGGCGTGGTGCGCAACGTCGCCACCAGCCTGCGCCCGACCGTGCTCGACATGGGCATCGCCTCGGCGCTCGAATGGCTGGTCGACGAGTTCCGCCGCCACAGTGGCCTCGATTGCAGCCTGACCCTGGCGCTGGGCGAGGCCCAGCTGAGCGAACCGCAGGCCGTGGCCGTGTTCCGCATCGTGCAGGAATCGCTCACCAACGTCGCCCGCCACGCCGACGCCAGCGAGACGGCCGTTTCGCTGCGCCGCGACGGCGACGCCTGCGAGCTGGAGGTCGAGGACGACGGCCGCGGCTTCGACCCGGCGCGCACGCGGGCCCATTCGTTCGGCCTGCTCGGCGTGCGCGAGCGCGTGCTCAGCCTGGGCGGCCAGTTGACCATCGCCAGCCAGCCCGGCGGGCGCACCCGCATCGTCGTGCGCCTGCCGCTGGACCCGGCATGATCCGGCCCGGCGCGCGCCGGGCGCTGGCGTGTTGCCTGCTGGCCGGCGCCGCGCTGGCCGCCACGGCCGCGCCGTCGGCCCCCGGGCGGGCGGCGGGAGCGGGCGAAGCGGCGGACGTCGTCGCGCCCGAGCGCTGGTCCGAGCTGACCTTGCCGATGTTTCAGGCCGTCGGCGCGCCGCAGGGGCTGGGCAACGTCATCGTCATGGCCGTCGCCCAGGACCGCACCGGTTTCTTGTGGGTGGCCACCGCCGGCGGCCTGTCGCGCTGGGACGGCTACCGCTTCCGCAACTACACCAACAGCCCCGACGACCCGCGCTCGCTGCCGGACAACTACGTGCTCTCGCTCTACAGCGACCGCCGCGGGCGCTTCTGGGTGGGCACCTCCACCGGCGGCCTGGCGCGCTACGTGCCAGGGGACGACGGCTTCGTCACCTACAACGCCAAGAGCGCAGGGCTGGCCGCCGGCGGCGTGATGGCCATCGCCGGCGACGGCGGCGACGGCTTGTGGCTGGCCACCGCCACCGGGCTGGTCCATCTGGCCGACCCGGACGATCCGGCGCGGGCGCGCGCCACCCGCTACCGCCACGACCCGGACGATCCGGCCAGCGTGCCGGCCGACATCATCGAATCGCTGGCGGTGGGCGCCGACGGCACCGTCTGGATCGGCACCAGCGAGGGCCTGGCGCGGCGCGGGCCCGGCGCGGCCGGCTTCGCCAGGGTGGCGCTGCCGGTGCGCCCCGGCGACGGCCCGTCCGTGTCGGCGCTGATGGTCGACCAGGACGGCTTGTTGTGGATCGGCACTAACGGCGCCGGCGTATTCGTGCTCGACCCGCGCAGCGGCCGGCTCGGGCGCCACGCCGACGGCGCCGCCGCCGCCGCGCTGATGAAGCACGTCATGGTCACCGGCTTCGCCGAGCCGGTCCCTGGCGAGCTGTGGGTGAGCTCCTATTCGGAGGGCGTGGCCGTGATCGACCGCGCCAGCGGCCGCGCGCGCCTGCTGGCGCACGAGCCGCTGGCGCCGGGCGGGCTCGCGAGCGGCGTGGTGCGCGCGCTGTTCGCCGACCGCGCCGGCGCGTTGTGGGTCGGCACCGACAACGGCCTGAACCAGCGCGCGCCGCAGCAGGCGGCGCTGTCGCTGGCGCCGCGCCAGAACACCCGCCCGGGCCTGAGCGACGGCGACGTGATGAGCCTGGCCGAGGGGGCCGACGGCGGCCTGTGGGTCGGCATGGTGCGCCGCGGCGCGGACGTGGTCGATCCGGCGCGCCGGCGCGTCACGCGCTGGCCGCCGGCGCCGCGCCCGGGCGCGACGGTGTCGGCCTACAACGTCACCACCCTGTATGCGGACCGGGCCGGCAAGATGTGGGCGGCCACGCCGTCGGGCCTGTTCCGCGCCGACCCGGACGGGCGCGCCGGCACGGCCGTCGACGCCCCGTGGCTCGACCCGCGCCTGCACATCCGGGCGATGACCGAGGCCGGCGGCAGCTTGTGGATCGGCACCGCCAGCGGCGGACTGTTCCAGGCGCGCCTCGACGGCCCCGCCAAGCTGCGCAAGGTGCGCGAGGTCGCCGGGCTCGGCGGCCTGGAGATCGGCGACCTGCTGCCCGGGCCGGCCGGTTCGTTGTGGGTCGGCGCCAGCACCGGCTTGAGCCGGATCGACACGGCCAGCGGCGCCGTGCTCGAACACATCGGCGCCGACCGCGACGATCCGGCGGCGCTGTCGCATCCGAACATCAACAGCATGCTCACCGACCGCCGCGGCCGGCTGTGGGTGGGCGGCGACGGCGGCATTAATGTGCTCGAACCCGGGCCCGGCGGGCGCCGGCGCATCCACCGCGTGGGCAAGGCCGAGGGCTTGTCCAACACCAATATCTCGCAGTTGCTCGAGGACGGCCAGGGCCGCATCTGGGCCTGCACCGACGACGGCCTGGCCGTCATCGACCCGGTCAGCTACGCCGTCGGCGCGCTGGGGCCGGCCGAGGGCGCGCGCTACGCGCCGTACTGGGCGCGCGGGGGCGTGGCCGGCGCCGGCGGCGACCTGCTGTTCGCCGGTTCGGGCGGGGTCACCGTGGTGCGCCCGCAGCGCTACCGGCCGTGGCGCCTGGCGCCGCCGCTGGTGGTCACCGAGGTGCGGGTGGGCGGCAAGCCGATGCCGCCGGGGCGCTACCATGGCGACGGTGGCGCCGCGCTGGAGGTGCCGGCCGACGCCAACAGCTTCGCCGTGGCCTTCGCCGCGCTCGATTTCACCGCCCCCGAGCTCAACCAATATGCCTACCGCCTCGACGGCTTCGACCGCGACTGGGCCCACGCCGACGCCGCGCACCGGCTGGCGTCCTACACCAACCTGCCGCCCGGGGACTACCGCCTGTTGATCCGGGGCACCAACCGGGCCGGCGTCTGGAGCGGGCGCGAGCTGGCGCTGCCGGTGCGGGTGCTGCCGTGGTGGTGGCAGACCTGGTGGTTCCGCGCCGCCGCGGCGCTGGCGGGGCTGGCCGCGCTGTACGGCGCCTACCGGCTGCGCATCTGGCGCCTGGCGGCCCAGCGCGGCGCACTCGAGCGCGAGGTGGTCGCCCGCACCGCCGAGGTGCTGCGGCAAAAGGCGCTGGCCGACCAGCAGCGCGGCGAGGCCGAGCGCCAGCACCGCGAGGCGAGCGAGCGCAACGCCGAACTGGCGGCGGTCAACGCGGTGGCGCACACGCTGGCCGGCAAACTCGAGCTCGACCAGATGATCGCGCTGGTGGGCGACCAGGTGCGCCGCCTGTTCCAGGCCGAACGCGCCTGCATCACCTTGCTCGACGGGGACAGCGGCGCGCCCCTGGTGGCCTATACCCATGGCCAGGTCCATGGCCACGACCGGGCCGACGCCCTGGCCGCCGCCGACGAGGCGGCGCTGGGGCGGGTGCTGGCCAGCGGCCTGGGCGAGCTGGCCGACGACGGCGCGGTCTCGGGCCTGTATGTGCCCATCATCGCCAACGGCGTGGTGCGCGGCGCGGCGGCGGTGCGGCGCGCCGCCGGGCCGTATCAGGCCAGCGACCAGCGCCTGCTCGACACCATCGCCGCCCACTTGGGCGCGGCGCTGCAGAACGCGCGCCTGTTCCAGCAGGCCGAGGCGGCCCGGGCCCGGGCCGAGGAGGCCACCCAGGCCAAGTCCATGTTCCTGGCCAACATGAGCCACGAGATCCGCACGCCGATGAACGCGGTGATCGGCCTGTCCTACCTGGCGCTGGGCACCGGCTCGGCGTCGCGCCAGCGCGACTACCTGCAAAAGATCCACAACGCCGGCAATTCGCTGGTGGGTATCATCAGCGACATCCTCGATTTCTCCAAGATCGAGGCCGGCAAGCTCGACATCGAGAACGCCGACTTCGACCTCGACGACCTGCTGGCCCACGTGGCCGCCATCGCCGGCGGCACCGGCGGCGGCGCGCCCGAATGCAATTTCGACGTGCCGGCCGACGTGCCCAGGCGCCTGTGCGGCGACGCCCAGCGCCTCGGCCAGGTGCTCATCAACCTGCTCAACAACGCGCTCAAGTTCACCGCCGGCGGCGAGGTGGCGCTGGCGGTGCGCGCGCCCGAGGAGCGCGACGGGCGCGTGCGGCTCGCCTTCAGCGTGCGCGACACCGGCATCGGCATGTCGGCGCCCCAGCTCGACCAGCTGTTCCAGGCCTTCACCCAGGTCGACGGCTCGTCGACGCGGCGCTTCGGCGGCACCGGCCTGGGCCTGAGCATCTGCAAGAACCTGGTCGACCTGATGGGCGGCACGATCGCCGTCGACAGCGCGCCCGGCGTCGGCAGCCGCTTCGTCGTCGAGCTGTGGCTCGGGCGCGCCAGCGACGCGCTGGCGGCGGCGCCGGGCCTGCCGGCGGCGCTGGCGGCGCTGCGGGTGCTGGTGGTCGACGACAACGCCACCGCGCGCGCCGCGCTCGCGGGCACGCTCGGCAGCCTGGGGATCGCCGCCGTCGCCGTCGACGGCCCGCTGGCGGCCGCGCACGCGCTGGCCGGCGCGGCGCGCTACGACCTGCTGCTGGTCGATGCCGGCCTGGCCGGCGCGGGCGGCTGGGGCGACGCTGCCGCGCCGCTGGCGTCGGTGCTGGCCGCGCGCGACGGCGCCGCCCCCAAGCTGGCCCTGCTGAACGGCGCGGCCGGGGACGGGGCGGACGGCACCGGCGACGCCGACGCCTGCCTGGTCAAGCCGGTGACGCGGGCCGCCATGGCCGATAAGCTGCTGCGCCTGTTCGCGCCCGGGCAGCGCCCCGGCGCCCCGGGCCAGCGGCGCCCGCCGCCCCGGTTCGACGGCGCGCGCGTGCTGCTGGTCGAGGACAACGAGATCAACCAGGAGATCGCCGTCGGCCTGCTGGAGGCCTGCGGGGTCGCCGTCGACCTGGCCAACAACGGCCGCGAGGCGCTCGAGCGGCTGCGCGCGGTGGACGCGGCGCGCCACTACCAGCTGGTCTTCATGGACTTGCACATGCCCGAGCTCGACGGCCACGCCGCCACCGCGCGGCTGCGCCGCGACACCCGCTTCGACGCGCTGCCGATCATCGCCATGACGGCCAACGCCATGCCGGCCGAGCGCCAGCGCTGCCGCGACGAGGGCTTCGACGACCATCTGAGCAAGCCGTTGATACCGGCCGAGCTGTACCGCATGCTGGGCAGGCATCTGGACCCGGCCACGCGCGGCGCCTGGTGTGCGCGGCGCCGGCGCGCGCCGCTGCCCGAGGACGGCGTGCCGGGCCTGGACCTGGCGCTGGCGCGCCAGGGCGTCGACGGCGACGAGGCGCTGCTGCTCAAGGTGCTGCGCATGTTCGCCCGCGACGAGCGCGACCGCGCCGGGCGCATCCGCGCCGCGCTCGGGCGCGGCGACCACGCCGGCGCCGAGCGCCACGCGCACTCGCTGCGCGGGCTGGCCGAGGGCATAGGCGCGCTCGCGCTGGCGCGCCTGGCCGGCGAGCTGGAACGGGCGGCGCGGCGCGCCCGCGAGGCGCGCGCCGGCGGCGCGGCGCCGGACTTGGACGCGCCGGCCGCGTCCCACACCGAGTTGGCGGCGCTGGCCGCGCTCGACACCGCGCTGGCCGCGCTGTGCGCCGAGCTCGACGCCCTGCCGCCGGCCGAGGCCGAGGCCGTGGCCGCCGCCGGCACCGCGCGCGCGCCGCTGGAGTGGCTGGGCGAGCTGCGCCGGTTGGCCGAACTGATGTGCGAGCGCGACGGCGCGGCGGTCGGCCTGTTCGCCGCCGGCGCCGCCGACTTCGCCGCCAGCTTCGGCGCCTGGGACGCCGAGGCGATCCAGCGCGGCCTCGACGACCTCGACTTCGACGGCGCGCACGCGGCGTTGCGCTGGGTCGCCCACAAGCACGAGCTGGGCCTGTGAGGGCGCGCCTTACCGGCCGATCAGGTTTTCCCTACGGTTATATCAGGATGTACTGATTACCCCGAGTATTTCCCTGAAATAACATGAATTTCTTTTGGAATTCAATGGGCGCCCGCACGAGGCAGGCCCGAACGGGGAGACACAAAAATGAAAGATTGGAAAATCGGTACGCGCCTGGGCATCGGCTTCGGCGTCGTCCTGCTGTTGCTGGCGGTGGTGGCGGCGCTGGGCGTCAATGGCATGGGTCGCACCAAGCGCGCGCTCGACCGGATCGTCGACGTCAACGTCAATAAAATGAGCCTGGTGCAAGACATGTCGGAATCGGTCCACATCATCTCCCGCGTCACGCGCACGGTCGTGCTGTTGAGCGAGCCGGCGGCGATCGAACGGGAACTTGTCAAGCTCATGGCGGCCCGCGCGAAATACAACACCGCCTGGGAAGAGTTGGACAAGAGCGCCGCCAGCGTCGCGGGCCGGGCCGTGCGCGCCAGGATGGCTGAAGCGCGGCTGGCGTCCACGGAGCTCAACGACAAGGTGATCGCACTGGCCAAGGCCGACCGGGACGCCGAGGCGACCGAACTGCTGATCAAAGAGGCCGCGCCGGCGGCGACCCGGTGGCAGGACGCGATGGACGAGAACATCGAATTGCAAAAGGCGAACAACAAGATGGAAGTGGGGCAAGCCGGCGCGGCCTACGACCGCGCGCGTTCGCTGGTGCTGATGCTCACCGCCGTGGCGGCGCTGCTGGGCGCGGCCATCGCCTGGTTCGCCACGCGCTCGGTGACCGTGCCGATCCGCGCGGCGGTGGCGGTGGCGCGGGCCGTCGCCGACGGCGACCTGTCGAGCCGCATCGAGGTCGATACGCGGGACGAGACGGGACAACTATTGCAAGCGCTCAAGGACATGAACGAGGGCCTGGTCACCATCGTCGGCCAGGTGCGCAGCGGCACCGACGCCATCGCCGCCGCCTCCGGCCAGATCGCCAGCGGCAACATCGATCTGTCGTCGCGCACCGAGACGCAGGCCAGTACGCTGGAGGAGACCGCGTCCTCGATGGAGGAAATGACATCGGCCGTCAGGCAGAACGCCGACAACGCGCGCCAGGCCAACCAGCTGGCCATTTCGGCCTCCGCCGTGGCGGTCGAAGGCGGGGAGGTCGTCGCCCGCGTGGTCGACACCATGGACGCGATCAATGGCGCGTCGAAGAAGATCGTCGAGATCATCGGCGTGATCGACGGCATCGCCTTCCAAACCAATATCCTGGCGCTCAACGCGGCGGTCGAGGCCGCGCGCGCGGGCGAACAGGGGCGCGGCTTCGCCGTGGTCGCCACCGAGGTGCGCAACCTGGCACAGCGCTCGGCCGCCGCCGCCAAGGAGATCAAACAGTTGATCGGCGCATCGGTGGAAAAGGTCGACGCCGGCGCCAAGCTGGTCGACCATGCCGGCTCGACCATGCGCGCCATCGTCCAGAGCATCCGCAGCGTGACCGATATCATGGGCGAGATCACCTCGGCCAGCCAGGAGCAGAGCGCCGGCATCGAGCAAATCAATCAAGCCATCGTCCAGATGGACCGGGTCACGCAGCAGAACGCGGCGCTGGTGGAGGAGGCCGCGGCCGCCGCCGCCGCGCTGCAGGACCAGGCCGGCGGCCTGGTGCGCGCGGTGGGCGTGTTCAAGCTCGCCGCCGACGGATCGCCCGGGGCGGAAAGGCGCGCGGTGGCGGGTGTGGCCGCCCCCGCGATGCAATTGAGCTTCAGTCAATGAGCGGCGCCGTCGCTGCCAAGGCGTGCGGGCGGGTGCGCCGTTTGCCCTACAAGAACACGGGCAAATCCCTACATCACTATCCGACGCGGCTGATGGTCCCGCGATGCGGACTGATGCATTGTGTGGGTATCGAGGGAGGGGTTTAAAATGAACATAGCGCCACTGTACGAACATTATGAACAATACGTCCGGGAGTACCGGTCCGTCTTGCACCTGATCGACCAGATCCTGGCGCCGCGCGGCATGGATACGGCTGGCGCGATTGCGGCGCGCCGCCACCTGCTGGGCGAGGACGCGGTGACGGCCTTCATCCATATCACCGAGCGTATGCAGGCGCAGGTCTCGCAGGGGCGGATGGAGGTCGACGTCGTGCTGGCGGCCCTGGTGTACGAGTGTTGCGACAAACTGACGGTGCTGGGGGCGAACGGCGCCGTCGAGCATGAGGTTGTGGCCGGCGACGTGCAGCGCAAGGAGCGCTTGATTTCACCGGCCCGGCGCCTGTTCCACGGGGCTTGCCAACGTTTGCTGACGCGCTGCGCCTGACCGCGCCGGCCGCATGGGACGAGCTCGATTGCCTGATCCTTTCACCGCGCAGCGATCTTGAACAAAAAAACTATCATGCAGAATTGCTAACTGTATTAAGCTCGCGTTGCGCCATTTGGCGCGGTCAAAAAATACAGGAGGCACTATGCGTAACTTGTTGATTGTTATGTGCATTTCGCTAGCCAGTTTGTTTGGCGGTTCGGCCCACGCGTATCAGTACAACTATGTCAGCCAGGTGATCCCGGTCGAACACACCGCGTATCGAAGCGATATCACCTTCACCCATTACAGCGTCATCACGGTGCAGATCTTCACGCCCACACTGCTGACGGCCGGCTCCGCGTGGTCGCCCGACACGGTCATCTACATGAACCGGTGGTCGAACGATAATCCGACCCACCCGCAGTCGCTGCTCTATCCCAATCCGGACGCCGATCCGACCCGTCCGCCCGGCTCGGTCTGGAATCCCAACTGGACGGTGAACATGGACATCGGCGCGGTCGACGCCAATGGCTTGCCCACGGTATGGGACATCAGCCTGCTGCGCCAATTGCACACCCCGGAGGGCAGGGAAGACATCAGCAACATCACCACCACGAACAACGGCGACAGCGTCGTCGGCGGTTACGAGACCTATTACTACTTCCAGGGCGCGATCACCGCGCCGGGCACCTGGACCATGGGCGTGGCGGCCGTACCCGAGCCGGAAACCTACGCGATGATGCTGGCCGGCCTCGGCCTGGTCGGCGCCGTGGCGCGCCGCCGCCGGTCCGCACGGGCGGGTTGAATTTATAAGTATCCCCTCAGGTGGCCTGAGTAAATAAAGTTTTCTGATTTAACATTATCTTAACGGTAACTTTCATAGAATCGGCGGCATTCAAACCAATCGGAGCCGCTCGATGAAGTACTGGACCACTTTTGCCACCTTGTTGTTGGCGCTCGCCGCCGCCGGAATGCCGGCGGCGCGGGCGCAAAGCACGACCACCGACCCCGCCGTTACGCGCGTCGAGTTCGACAGCTACACGCCGCCCACCATGTACGACCTCGCGCGCGAACGGCGGCAAAACTGGGCGCCGCAGCGGGTCTGGGCCGATATGACGATGCCGCGCATGCGCGACGGCGAGGGTCCGGTGCCGGCGATGGTCATCATGCACGGCAGCGCCGGCATTGAGGCCAACACCAAGATGTGGGTGGCCGCGCTCAATTCGATCGGGGTCGCCACCTTCGTCGTCAGCAGTTACGAGCCGCGCGGGGTCATCCGCACCGTGGAGGACCAGACGCTGGTGCCGCCGGCCGCCAATTTGATGGACGGCCTGCAGGCGCTGCAAGTGCTGGGGGAAGATCCGCGCATCGATCCCGAGCGCATCGGCGTGATGGGTTTCTCGCGCGGCGGCGCGGTCGCCTTCCGCAGCGCCATCGAACCGCTGCGCCACGCCGTCATCAAGACCGACTTGCGCTTCGCGTTGCACATCCCGCTCTACGCCGGGTGCAACGATGTCTATTGGTCGCGCCAGGTGACCGGCGCGCCGATCCTGAGCCTGGTGGGCGCGGCAGACGATTACGTCGGCGCCGCAGGGTGCATATCGCTGGCGGCGAAGTATGCCGAGGCCGGCGCGCCGATCCGCACCGTCAAGTACGCCGGCGCCGGCCATTCCTTCGACGCCACCTACGCGGTGACGTGGCTGCCCAAGGCGAGCGTCTCGACACCGTGCGGCGTGGTGCGCTGGGATATCGAACCCTGGACCATCCACTCCGAACTGACGGGCGCCACGATCGACCCGGCCAAGCTGACCGATTTCTACAAGGCCTGCACGAAGTTCGGCGCGCATGCCGGGCGCAACGAGGCGGCGGCCACGCAGGCGCGTACCGAGGTGATCAACTTTGTCCGGAAGATTTTCTTCCCCACCGTATCGAAGTCATAGGCCGCCGGTGGCGGCTCACCACTTGCAAATGATCTGGATTCCGCCGCCGCGTCGTTTAGCGTGACGTATCAACATCGTTGACACATAGATGATTTGTTGATACGGTGTGTCTACGATATTTGACTCTTAGGGAGAAATGCTATGGCACAGCAAGCAATTGAAACTTCCATCAACACATGGGGTAATGGGCTTGCCTTGCGCTTGAATAAAATGATCGCAAAGGCAGCAGGCATCGTTGACGGCACCCAGGTGCGCGTCATCGCGCAGCCAGGCAAGATCATCGTGGAGATCACCGACCGGAAACCGACCTTGGACGAAATGCTGGCCTCGTTCGACAAGACGAGGCACGGTGGCGAAGTGATGGCGTTCGCACCGGTCGGCAAGGAAGCTCGCTGATGGTCGCGAAGACACCCGTCAAATGGGTTCCTGAGCGGGGTGAAATCATCTACGTGAACCACAGCCCCCATGTTGGAAAGGAGATGCCCGGAGTCCATCCACTCCTTGTGGCGTCACCGCAAGCCTTCAATGAGCGCACAGGAATCGTGATCGGCTTCCCAATGACGCACGCAGCGTTCAATGCGGATAACCCTTTTGCCGTCGCAGTGCAGGGGCCAAAGAGCGAGGTCGGCTACGTGCTGGCGTTTCAGCCGAAATCCTTCGACTGGGAGGAACGCGGCGCCACAAAACACCCGTGGGGCGGTGGGCACGGCAAGGTGCTGGATGCTGCACTTGAGAAGTTGGATGCGATTTGCGGCATCTGCAATTGTTGACCAAGTCACACTAAGTGACCGGAAAACAAAATGCTCGAAAAAGATGCAATCGCCGCAATCCGACGTGCGCGAATTGATTGAGCTAATACGAGCGGTCGAGAACTACGTCACGATGATGGCCACCGCCGCGTTGGCCTGCTCGTCGATCCGGTCGGTACGGACCCGGTTGCGGTTCTGACGTTTAGCGTACGGCGCGATCCGTCCGGCGTTTAGCGCGCCGGACGCTAAACTGATTGTCAAAATCGCTTTCACGAAATTTCACATCATTTGCTTCCATATAATTAAAACAAGGGGCTTCCCCTTAATAACAATACTGGAGAGCATGGATGAAAAAATACATCAAGCAGCTGTTGATCGCGGGCGCGATCGTGTTGTCGGCGGTGGGGCAGGCCCAAGCCCAGGTTACGCCGACTTGTTCAAGCGCGGCGTCCGACCCGGACGGTGACGGCTGGGGTTGGGAGAACAACCAGTCGTGCAAGGTGGCCCCCAAGTGCGCGATCGCCTCATCGGACCCGGATGGCGACGGTTGGGGTTGGGAAAATAATCAATCCTGCATGGTTGTCGCCAGCGCATCGAAGGGCTTCACGGTGTCCGGCAGCGTGCTGAAGGACGCCAACGGCAATGCCTTTATCGCCCGTGGCGTCAACAACCCACATGCGTGGTTCGACGCTCAGGCCTACAACGTTCTGCCGAATCTGGCGGCGCGCAAGACCAACCTGATACGCGTCGTCTGGACCATGAACGGCACCGCGTCGCGCCTTGACCAGATCCTGACGGCCATCGAGGCGCAGCAGATGGTGTCCATCGTCGAACTGCATGACGGGACGGGCAGCAACAGCACAACCGTGCTCCAGAATATGGCCAACTATTGGGTGCGCAGCGATGTCGCCGCCGTGCTCAAAAAACACGAGCGCAGCACCATGATCAACATCGCCAACGAGTGGGGCGACAACGATATGACGCCGCTGCAGTGGCGCAACGCCTACATGCAGCCAATCACGACCCTGCGCAACGCCGGCTTTACCACGACCATCGTCATCGACAGTCCCGCCTGGGGCCAGGACGCCAGCGCCGGCCTGTTGTACGGCTGGGACCTGCTCAACCACGACCCACGGCACAACCTGCTGTTCTCGGTGCACGCGTACGTCAGGTTCAATAACCCGAACGACATCTACAACATGATGAACAACTACAAGAGCAACAACTTGCCCTTGTTGATCGGCGAGTTCGGCTACAACTACAACAACGGCAACAACAACCTTGGCTCCAAGGTCGATGCGCCGCTGCTGATGCAGTATGCGCAGCAGTTCGGTGTCGGCTATGTTGCCTGGTCGACGCAAGGCAACGATGCCGCCAACGCCTGGCTCGATCTGATGACAAATTGGTCCACGACCACGAGTTGGGGCAACACGGTGTGGTACGGCCAGTACGGCATCAGCAACACCGCTAAGAAGGCGTCGATCTACTAGCCGCCACGCCAGCTGTACGCCTACTTGTCGGACTTGAGGAACAGCTCGCTGTCCGGGGCGAAGTTGGCGTACAGCGGCAGCAGCGCGCCGCCGATGGCGCGCGCGTCCGAGCCGATGGTGCCGCCCAGTACCGACGGGCGCGACACGCCTTCCCAGCTGTAGTAGCCCAGCGCGGTCTCCACCTGCGGCAACAGTTCGTCGAGCAGGCTGCGCTCGCACGAGCCGTCGATGATCACGCTGTCGAGGTCGAGCAGGCAGGCGGCGCTGTTGATGGTCAATGCGATGGCGCGCGCGGCGTGGTCCAGCCACGCCATCGTGTGCGGACGCCACGGTTCGCGCAGCGCGCGGCCGTCGAAAGAGGCCGCCTCGTCCAGCCCGGCGGCAATGAACGATCGCTCCAGGCTGAACAGGGAGGCGTCGCTTAACAATTGCGCCGGCTGCGCGGTGTCGCCGCGCCGCGCCAGCCCGAGCGGGATCGAGCCGATGGCGCCGGCGTTGCCGTGCAGGCCGCCGCGCAGGTTGCTGTCGATGACCAGGCCGCCGCCGATAAAAGTGTCGACGTACACGTACAGGAAACTCTTGATGCTGCGGCCCCGGCCGGCGACCAGTTCGGCCACGCAGGCGGCGGCGGTGTCCTTGACGAATTGCACCGGCAGCCCGGTCATCGCCTGCACCCGCTCGCGGATGTCGATGCAGTTCCATTTTTCCGCCTGCTCGGGGGCGATGCCGAGCAGCTTCTGCCAGCCGCCGAGGGCCAGCGGGGCGGCGATGCCGATGCCGCTCAGGCGCTTGGCGCGCGCCGGGCCGAGCCGCTCGTGGATCAGCGCCAGCTGCTTTTCGATTTCGACGAACAGCGTGTCGGGATCGGGAAAGGTGTACGACAGCGACGAGCGCTCGCGCGTCTTGCCAACGAAATCGATGAGCAGCACGTCCAGGCTGCGCCGCGCGATCTTGATGCCGATCGAGAAGGCGCCGTCCGGATCGAGCGCGATCGGCACCGACGGTTGCCCGACCTTGCCGCGCAGCGCTTCGCGCTTGAGCACCAAGCCCTCCTCGAGCAAGCGGTTGATGATCAGCGAGATGGTCTGCGTGCTCAGGTTGGTCTGCCTGGCCAGATCGGCTTTCGGCATCGGGCCGTGCAGGCGGATGGTTTGCAGCACGACCCGTTCGTTGAACTGGCTCATGCCGATCTGGTTGGAGCCGCGCGGACGCAGCCGCCGGATGTCATCCTCGGTCGGCGCTGCGCCGGGATCTGTCTCTGTTTGTAATTTTTTATTGTTTGGCATTATTTAATTATGCCAGAGCGGCATCGATAACGCCCTTCTTAAAAATGAAGTTGGCATACGGTTGCGCCTCGCCGGTTTGGACGATGGCGTAGGCGCGGCCGACCCGGTCGTAGAAGGCGAAACGCTCGACCGCCGCGCATTGTCCGGGCGCGGCCGAGGCCAGTTCGCCGGCCAGCGCGATGACCGAGCGCTGCACATCGGACGCGTAGCCCTCGGGCGTGTGCTCGACCTTCATGTAGGCGACCGGTTGCTCCACCGACTGGTCCAGCGGGAACACCGACAGCACCGCCGTGCAAGCGCGGCGCAGGTCGATGCCGGGCATGCGGATGACGGGTTTGCCACGGCCCAGCGACGCGGCCGTGAAGTTGGCGTCCACCACCACGATCTCGTCGCCGTGCCCCATCTCGCACAACACCTTCAGCAGCTCGGGCGTGAGCGCGGCATCGATTCCTTTAAGCATGGGCATCTTCCGGCAGGTGGGCGGGGTCCTTGGCGCCCGTCATCACGGCGACGGTGTCGGACATGCTGATCGTCTTGGGGTTGACCACGGCGGCGCGCCGGCCCAGCCGCTGGATGTGGATGCGGTCGGCGATCTCGAACACGTGCGGCATGTTGTGGCTGATCAGCACCACGGCCAGGCCCCGGTCGCGCACACGGCGGATCAGCTCCAGCACCATATTGCCTTCCTTGACCCCCAGCGCGGCGGTGGGCTCGTCGAGGATGACCACGTGGCGGGCGAAGGCCGTACTGCGCGCCACCGCCACGCCCTGGCGCTGACCGCCGGACAAGGTTTCCACCGCCTGTTGCATCGAACGGATGCCGATCTTCAGATCCTGCATGTGGCGGATCGCCTCGGACAGCATCTTCTTCTTGTCGATGACGCGGAAGCATTTGCCCATGATGCCAGGCTTGAGGATCTCGCGGCCGAGGAACAGATTTTCGGCGATGGTCATCGCCGGCGCGACGGCCAGGTCCTGGTAAACCGTTTCGATGCCATGGCGGCGGGCGTCGATCGGCGAGCCGAAGTGGACAGCCTTACCCCCGAGCAGCAATTCGCCCGTATCCGGCACGATGGCGCCGGACAGCGCCTTGATCAGGCTGGACTTGCCGGCGCCGTTGTCGCCGATTACCGCGAGAATCTCACCGGCGCGCAGTTCGAAGTCGGTGCCGTCGAGGGCGGTGACATTGCCGTAGCGCTTGGTCAGGCCGCGCGCCTGGAACACCGGGGTAGCATTGGATATCGTCATGATGATTAACCCTTCTTGTGGGTGAGTTGGTCGGTGGCCACAGCCAGGATCACGAGCACGCCCGTAACCAGTACCTGATACACCGAGGGCACGCCCATCAGCGTCAAACCATTGCGGAACACGCCCACGATCAACACGCCGATCAAGGTGCCGACGATCGAGCCGCGTCCGCCGAACAGGCTGGTGCCGCCGATGACGACGGCGGTGATGCTGTCGAGGTTATCGGTGGCGCCGGCCTGCGGATCGCCGACGCCCATGCGGGCCACCGACAACATCGAGGCGATGCCATAGAACAGGCCCGCCGCCATGTACACGCCCAGCATGACTTTGCCGGTGGCGATGCCGGTGAGCCGCGCCGACTCGGGGTTGTTGCCGACCGCGTAGACGTGACGTCCGGGCGCCGTGTCGCGCAGGAACAGCCAGGTCACGACATACAACGCGATCATCAGCACGGTGCCGTAGGTGATCGAGGTCTGCCCGAGCTGGAAGGTATTCCCGAAGAACATCATCGAGTCCGGCACGTCGGTGACGGTTTGCGCGCCCGAGTAAATCTGCGTCAGCGCGAAGGCGATGTTCATCGTACCCAGGGTGACGATGAAGGCGGGCAGTTTGATCCGCGTCACCAGCGCGCCGTTGAGCGCGCCGAAGGCCGTGCAAACGGCGATGCCGCAGGCGATGGCGACATAGGGATCGATGCCCATGTCGACGGCGAACTTGCTCATCACGACCGAGCCGAGCGCCATCACCATGCCGCACGACAGGTCGATGCCGGCGGTGAGCACGATCAGGGTTTGTCCGAGGGCGATGACGCCGACGATCATCACCTGTTGCAGGATCAGCGAGAAGTTCTGGCCGCTCAGGAAACGCTCCGATTGCGAGGCGAAAAACAGCGAGGCGACCACCAGGGCGATGAACGGCCCCAGCGTGGAGACGGGTGGCAGGCGGTCGAGCAGGCGGGCGTTCATGGCGGCGTCCTTGGTGAGGGGCAGCGAGCCCTGCAGGGGAGTATTCATGGTCGTTATTCCTCTTTCGTTATTCCTTTTTATTTCCGGCCCCAGCAGGCGTCGAGGCCGGCCTGGGTGTCTTTGCTGTCCACGCCCGCGAGCGGCTTGTCGGTGATGAGCGTGACGCCGGTGTCGACATAGCCGCTGGCCTTCTTGCCGGTCTTGGCGTACGCCAGGCCCGCCTCGACGCCGAGCGCCGCCATCTTCAGCGGGTATTGCTGGGCCGTGGCGGCGATCTTGCCGCTCTTGACGTCGCGCACGCCGGTGCAGCCGCCGTCAACCGACACCAGCAGCACGCCCTTGTCCTTGCCGGCCGCCTTGAGCGCCTTGAACGCGCCGGCGGCGGCCGGTTCGTTGATGGCGTAGACCAGATTGATGCCGGGATTCTTTTGCAGGCAGTTTTCCATCGCGGTCTGGCCCTTGGCCTGGTCGCCGTAGCTGTCCTGCATGCAGACGATGCTGGCGTCGCCTTTCTTGATGCCGAAGCCTTCCAGGAAGCCGGCCAGGCGCTGGATGCCGACCGGGTGGCCGGGGAACAGGTCGAGCGCGGCGATCTTGACCGGCTTGTCGGCGAAGGCGGCCTTGGCATAGCGGCCGATCAGCACGCCAGCCTTGTGGTTGTCGGTGCTGAAGAGGGCGTCCGCCGCGTCCATCGGCTCGGTCGGGCTGTCCATGGCGATCACCATCACGCCCTTGTCGCGCGCTTTTTTGATCGACGGCACGATCGCCTTGGCGTCGCTCGGAGTGATGAGGATGGTCTTGGCGCCGGCCGCGATCATGTTCTCGATGGCGGTCACCTGGCCGGCGTTGTCGCCGTCGGATTTGCCGGCGCCGGTCAGCAGCTTGGCGCCGCCGGCCTGGGCCGCTTGTTGCGCGCCTTCCTTCATCTTGACGAAGAAGGGGTTGATTTCGGTCTTGGTGATCAGACCGATCACGGGCTGTTCCGCAGCCATGGCCGTGACGGTGCCGAGCGCGCTCAGCGCCAGGAAATATTTCAATCTCATGCGGTGTCTCCTCTGATTTTCTGGGTGGCCACGCCTGTCGGCGGGGCGTGATTCGGTAGGAAGTGATAACGCTTTACTACCGAACCGATTAGGAATATATTCGCAACAAATTAATAAATCAAGTTGTTTTATTAATTAAGCGGCCGGCCGAATACGCGTTATCTGGCGTGCCGGCTAGAGTAGTTTTCCCAATGCAACTTACGAGGACATGATGATCGCAACCTTAGGCGAGGCCTTGGTGGACATGATCGAACAACCCGACGGACGCTTCCAGGCATGCCTGGGCGGCTCCGTGTTCAACTCCGCCATCGGGCTGGCGCGGCAGGGCGTACCGACCGCTTATCTCAACCCGCTGTCGACGGACAAATTCGGCGGCAGGTTCGCCGCGCTGCTGGCGGCGAGCGACGTTTTGCCGGCCGCGCCCGCGCCCAGCGCCCGACCGACCTCGCTCGCCATCGTCAGCATCGACGCCAACGGCGCGCCGACCTACGCCTTCCACCGCGAGCGGGTGGCCGATCGCGACATCAGCGCCGCCTCGCTGATCGACAGCTTCCCGCTGCAAATGACACTGCTGCACACCGGGGGACTGGCGCTGGTGCCGGAGGATGGCGACACACTGCTGCCGGCGCTGCGGGCCGCCGCCGAACGCGGCGCGTTGATCTCGATCGACGCCAACCTGCGGCCGCTGGTGGCCGACGATTTGCCACGCTACCTGGGCGCCGTCAGGCAAGCGCTGAAGCTGGCGCACATCGTCAAGGTCAGCGACGAGGATCTTGCGTATCTGGGCCTGGATGCCGCGAATCTGGAGGAAGTCGCCAACGCGTTGTTCCATGAATCGTCGGCGCAGTTGATCGCCGTGACGCGCGGCGGACACGCGGCCGCCCTGATGTCGCGCGTACACCGCATTGAACAGCCGACGCCAGCCGGCCTGGCACTGGTCGACACCGTGGGCGCGGGCGACTGCTTCCAGGCCGGCCTGATCGCCTGTCTGTACAAAGCGGGCGCGTTGAGCGGCGCGGCGGCCCTGCAAGAACTCGACGAGGAAACCCTGCGCGGCGCGCTCAAGCACGCCATTTGCGCCGCCAGCGTCAACGTCACGCGCGCCGGATGCGACCCGGCGACGTGGGACGAAACTGTGCAATTCGGCGCCGACTGACGGAGACACGTAGGGCGGATTAGGCGGAACGCCGTAATCGGCCAATGCATGAGCCGCCGACGACGCATAGATGGCCGATTACGCTGCGCTAATCCGCCCTACGTGGTTCGTGATTTAACTGACCAACCAAAAATGGCCTTCAGTGCGCCAGGGGAGCCCTACGCCCAAATTTCAATAGCAAAGCTGTATCCGGCATGGACGCGCCAAACACAACTAAAACAAACAACAACAGACACGACAACAAACACTGGAGACCAGACAAATGAAAAATATCATGCACCTCTTCACACCCAAATTCCCGCTGATGCAAACGGCGCTGGCCGCCGGCGCCATGGCGTGCTGCCTGCCGGCGGCCGCGCTCGACTATCAGGGCTACTTCCGCGCGCTGGCCGGGTCCAACTCCTCCCACGGCGGCGCCAGCTGCTTTCAGCTTGCCGGCGCGCTGGCCAAGTACCGCCTCGGCAACGAGTGCGAGGTCTACGGCGAGTTCTGGCTGGGCCAGCAAGTAGGCAAGGTTGCCGACGATGGCGCCGTCTTTAACGCCAACATCATGCTGTCCTACTACAGCCCGAACGCGTCATCGAAGTCCGACGCCGACCTGCCGCAGATTTACGTGCAAGGCGACAAAATCCCCGAACTTAACGGCGGCAGCGTATGGCTGGGCCGCAAGTACTACAAACGCGAAGGCCTGGGCGCCAACGACTTTATCTACTGGAGCGGCCGGGGCTTCGGCGGCGGCGTTCAGGACGTCCCGGTGGTGGGCGATCTGAAGTTCAGCTATGCCTTGCTGCGCAAGGACAATCTGGTAGCCACCACCAGCGGCTTGCTGCCGGCGACGGGCGCGCTGGCCGACAACGGCAGCAACTCGGCCACCCGTCACGACTTTCAACTGCGCGGCATTCCCACCAATAGCGGCGGCGCTTTGGAGCTGGGCATGAGCTTTATCGTCAAGGACGCCAAGGGCAACGCCGAGCAGTCGGCCGAACGTCTGCACTCCGGCTACGGGGTCACGGTGCAGCACCGGCAGTCCGGCATCAACGGCGACGGTGAGAATAAGTTCGCGCTTCAATACGGCAAGGGGCCGGGCACCGGCGGCGCCGACCAGGCCATCGGCGCGATCGGCAACCTGGGCGACGACAAGAACATCAGCCGCCTGCGGGTGGTCGAAGGCTTGTACACGCAGTTCACCCCGCGTTGGGGCGCCGAGCTGGTGGCGATCTACCAGAAGGACAAGGGTTTCACGGCCGACCGCACCGTGTTGGGCGTGGCCGAGAACAAGGTCTGGACCAGCCTGGGCGGACGTCTGGTCTACGGCATCTCCCGGCGCTTCAAGATCGCCACGGACGTGGGCGTGGACACCATCCGTCCGGACGACGGCCCCACGCGCAGGATGACCAAGTTCACAATCGCCCCGACCATTTCATCCGGGCCCGGCCTGAACGCGCGGCCCGACCTGCGCCTGTTCTACACCTACGCCAAGTGGAACGACGCCGCGCGGCTGGCCGCCGACAGCGCCGCGCCGGGCAGCGCGCTGTCGTCGACCGGCGCGTTCGGCGTGGCCAAATCGGGGTCGATGATCGGCGTGCAGGCAGACGTCTGCTTCTAAGCGGGGGGTATCACTGGCAGCAAACGGAGCTACTTCTTTCGCGGTAGCCAAACGCTGAAGAGCGCTCCGCCTTGCGCCTGGTTCGCCATCTCGATTTTGCCGCCGTAAGCGCGGAGGATGGCCTGGCACAGGGCTAGCCCCAGGCCGACGCCGTCGATGCCGTCCGCCCGCGCGCCGTCGCCGCGAAAGAATCGATCGAACAGAAACGGCAGCTCGTCATCGCCGATGCCGGGGCCCTGGTCGGCCACGGTCAACACCGTTCCGTTGGCGCCATCGGCGAGGCGCACATCGATGCGGCCGCCCGCCGGCGAGAATTTGATGGCGTTGTCGAGTATGTTGCGCAGCACGAGGCCGAGCGGCGCGCCGTCGACGTCCATGGCCTGCGGCAGGTCGTCGCTCAGCGCGATGGCGATGCCGCGTTCGCGCGCCTGCGGCGCCAGGCGCTCGATAGTGTCGCGCGCCAGCCCGGCCAGCGACACGAGGACGGCCGATCCCCGTTCCTGGCCGGCGTCGATCCTGGCCAGCATCAGCAACTCCTCCACCAATGTGGTCAGGCGTTCGACTTCCTCCAGGCAGGAGCGCAAGGCGGTGACGTAGTCGCCGCTCTCGCGAGGGCGGCGCAGCGTGATTTCGATCTCGGCGCGCAGGCGTGATAAAGGAGAGCGCAATTCGTGCGAGGCGTCGGCCGTGAAGCGCCGTTGCGTGTCGAACGCGTGCTCGATCCGTTCCAGCATCGCGTTCAGGGTCTGGACCAACTGGCCGATCTCGTCGTCGTCGCCCGGATGCGGCAGGCGCCGGTGCAGGTTGCCGTCCTCGATCTCGCGCGCCTGGTCGACGATATTCTCGATGGCGACGAACAGTTTGCTGGAGAGGCGGGCGCCGGCCCAGCCCAGGGCCGCGAGCAAGGCCGCCGCCATCAAGGCAAACAGCAGGGCGGCCGAGCGCAGGATCTGGTTGACGTCGTCCAGCGAGCCGGCCACCTGCACGGCGTAGTGCTGGCCCCGCACCTGCGTTGGCAGCGAGACCATGCGCAGCGGTTCCTCGCTGGTGTCGGGCAGCGTTTCGAACACGGTCTTGCCGGCGGCGAGACGCTCCACCAGATGCGGAAACACGGGCAGGGTTTCCGAGCCCAGATTGGCGCTGCGGGCGACTACGCGGCCCTGGCCGTCGATGATCTGGACCAGGCGGTCGAGCCGCGTCAGCGAGGGCGGGGCGCTGCCGGCCGGCGCCTCGTGGACGTGGATAGGCAACGCAGCGCCGTCGCCGTCGGCCAGCATCGCCACTTCGGCTTCGGCCAGGGCCAGCAGCGCGCCGTCCAGTTGCCGGTTGACGGAGCGCGACATCATCCACCAGCCGGCGCCCGCCGTGGCGCCGACGGCGACCAGGATCGCCAGCATGTGCAGCAGCACCAGCCGCCGGCGCATGCTAAGCATCGCGGGCCTCCGGGGCGTCCGGCGCGTTGAGACGGAAGCCGCGCCCGCGCACCGTTTCAATCAGCGCCGGCAGTTCCGGCGGATCGACCTTGCGGCGCAGGTTCTTCATATGAACGTCGATGAGATTGTCGATGGCGATCAAGTCGGCCATCCACACGTGTTCCGCCAGTTGCAGCCGGCTGACGATGGCGCCGGGACGGCGCATCAGGAATTCGAGGATGGCGTATTCCTTGGGCGTGAGGTCGAAACTTGCGGCCGCGCGACCGGCCGCGCGTGTGGCCGGATCGAGCCAGAGGTCGGCCACCCTGAGCGTGGCGGGCTGCGCGCGCTCGGTACGGCGCAGCAGCGCGCGCACGCGGGCCAGTAGCTCGTCGAAGACAAAGGGCTTGGTCAGGTAATCGTCGGCGCCGGTATTGAGGCCGGTGATGCGGTCGGCCACGGCGTCGCGCGCGGTCAGCATCAGGACCGGCAGCAGATGTCCGGCCTCACGCCATTCGGCGCACAGGGCGACGCCGTCCTTGCCGGGCATCATCCAGTCGAGAATGGCCACGTCGAAACGCGCCAGCGCATGAGTGGACGCCTCTTGCGCCGAATGCGCGACCACAACCTGGAAACCTTCCTCCTCCAGGCCGCGCGCCAGCAGCCGGGCCGCTTTGTGATCGTCTTCCACCAACAGAATATGCATGAAACGTCCTCGACAAGAGCCGGAGTATAGCAGCGTTGCCGGTGGGCTTTCCTGAAGAAGAATTCAGGATGCGGTGCAGCAAAATTTAATACCATCCCGGCCCAAGGGAGAACAATATGAAGAAACCATCACTGCACAAAGCAATCCTGCCAGGCCTGCTGGGCCTGGCCGCGTTCGGTCTGACCGGTTGGGGGCTGCTTGGCCTGCACGCCAAGGAAACGCCGCCGGAAGCCGCCACGCCCGTCCTCGTACATGACGGCGATGCGCTGCTGATACCGGAAAAATCCCCGCTGAGAAAATCGCTGCTGGTGGCGCCGGTGGAGGAGCAAAGCGTGGCGATGCCGTTCACGCTGCCCGCCGTGGTGGAAGCCGATCCGGCGCGCCTGGTCAAGGTGATGCCGCCGCTGGCAGGCCGCATTGTCCGCCTGAATAAGCAGCTGGGAGACCAGGTCAAGGCCGGCGACGTACTGTTCGTCATGGACTCGCCCGATTTCGCCCAGGCCAACGCCGACGCGGCCAAGGCGCGCGCCGCGTTGACCCTGGCCTCCCACGGCTTGGAGCGACAGCGTGAACTCGACAAGTCGGACCTCGCCGTCCGCCGAGACCTGGAACAGGCGCAGAGCGATTTCGCGCAGGCGTCCAGCGAGGCGGCGCGCGCCGACGCCCGCCTGCGCCAGACCGGCGCCCGTGCCGGCGCCAACGCGGATGGCAAGCTGGCGGTGCGTTCGCCCATCGCCGGCCGTGTGGTGGAACTGGCCGCCGCCGAAGGGGCCTACTGGAACGACGCCACCGCGCCATTGATGACGGTGGCCGACCTGTCGCGTGTCTTCGTCAGCGCCAACGCGCAGGAGAAGGACCTTGCGCGGTTGTATGTGGGCCAGCAGGCCAGCGTGAAGCTGGACGCCTATCCCGCGCCACTTACGGGCCAGGTGCGCTATGTCGGCGACCTGCTTGATGCCGATACCCGCACGGTCAAGGTGCGCCTGCCGTTCGAGAATCGCGATGGCCGCCTCAAACCGGGCATGTTCGCCGAGGCCACGCTGTCGTCTCAGCCGCACCAGGGCATCCTGGTGCCGATGGCGGCGGTGATCCAGGGCGGCTTCACCAGCCGGGCTTTCGTCGAGGTGGCCCCATGGCGCTTTGCACCGCGCGAGGTTAAGCTGGGCGTCCAGATCGGCCAGCAAATCGAGGTGCTGGGCGGCCTGAAGGCGGGCGAGCGCATCGTCGTCAAGGATGGAGTGCTGCTCAATGATTGACCGTCTCGTTACTCTGTGCTTCAACCGGCGCGGCATCGTCGCGCTGATCTTCCTGCTGGTGACCCTCTACGGCGGCTACTGCTGGACCCAATTGCCGCTGGAAGCCTATCCGGACATCGCCGACACCACCTCGCAGGTGGTCACCCAGGTCAACGGCCTGGCCGCCGAGGAGGTCGAGCAGCAGATCACCATTCCGCTCGAACGCGAGATCATGGGCACGCCCGGCATGCACGTGATGCGCTCGAAGTCGACCTTTGGCCTGTCGCTGATCACCGTGGTGTTCGAGGATGGCGCGGAAGACTACTGGTCGCGCCAGCGGCTGCAGGAGCGCATCGCCGCCGTCAGCCTGCCGTACGGCGCGCAGCCGGGGCTCGACGCGCTGACGTCGCCTATCGGTGAAATCTACCGCTACACCTTGGAGTCGAAGACGCGCGACCTGCGCGAATTGTCCGAGCTGCAGCGCTGGACGGTGATCCCGCGCCTGAAGCAGGCGGCGGGCGTGGTTGACGTCACCAACTTCGGTGGCCTGAGCACGCAGTTCCTGCTGGAGTTCGACCCGCTCAAGCTGTCCAAGTACCACTTGTCGCTGACGCAGATCACGCAGGCCATCGCCGCCAACAACGCCAACGCCGGCGGCAGCGTGATGACACGCGGAGAGCAGGGCCTGGTGGTGCGCGGGGTGGGCTTGATCCACAGCCTGGACGACTTGGGTAATATCGTCGTCGCGCAGAAGAACGGCGTGCCGGTGCTGGTCAAGGACTTGGGCAACGTCACCCTGGGTAACCAGGAACGGCACGGGGTGCTGGGCAAAGACCACGTGTCGGACACCGTGTCCGGCATCGTGCTGCTGCTGAAGAACGAGAATCCCTCGCAGGTGATCGCCGGAGTACACGAGGCGGCGCGCGAGCTGAACGACCATCTGCTGCCCAAAGACGTCAAGCTGGTGCCGTACATGGACCGCAGCACCTTGGTCGAGGCCACCGTGCACACCGTCGGCAAAACCTTGATCGAAGGCGTGGTGCTGGTGACGCTGGTACTGGCGCTGTTCCTGGGCAGCGTGCGCGCGGCGCTGATCGCGGCGGCGACCATTCCGGTGTCGCTGATGATCGCCTTCGTCCTGATGCACCACTTTAAGATCCCGGCCAATCTGCTGTCGTTGGGCGCGATCGACTTTGGCATCATCGTTGACGGCGCCATTTTCGTGCTGGAGGCGGTGCTGCGCCGCCGCGAGGAGAATCCCGACGGGATCATGAGCGAGGAGGACGCGACCGGCGCGGCCCTGCAGGTGATGAAGCCGACCTGCTTCGGCATGCTGGTCATCATGGTCGCCTACCTGCCGTTGTTTGCCTTCCAGCGCATCGAGTACAAGCTGTTTTCACCGATGGCGTTCGCGGTGGGCTTCGCGCTGCTGGGAGCCTTGCTGATGACCGTCATGCTGATACCCGGCATGGCCTATCAGGCCTTCCGCACGCCGCGCAAGATCTTCCACAACCCAGTGCTGGCGTGGCTCTTGCCCCGCTATGAAGCGCTGCTGCGCCGCCTGGTGGGCAAGACGCGACTGGTGCTGGCTGTGGCCGCCGCCACGCTGGTGGGCGTGATCGCGCTGGGCGGCGCCATCGGCCGCGACTTCCTGCCGACCTTGGACGAGGGGTCGATCTGGCTACAGGTGACGCTGCCGCCTGGGATCTCGCTGGAGAAGGCCACCCACATGGCCGACGCGCTGCGCGAGGCCACGCTGAAGGAGCCGCAGGTCGCTCACGTGGTCACGCAACTGGGCCGCAACGACGAAGGCACCGATCCGTTCACGCCGTCGCACATCGAATGCGCGGTGACCCTGCATCCGTACAGCGAATGGCCGTCCGGCATGGTCAAGCAGGACCTGGTCGACAAACTGGCGGCGCGCTTCCGCGATCTGCCGCGCACCGAGGTGGGATTCTCCCAGCCGATGATCGACGGTGTGCTCGACAAGCTGGCCGGCGCCCACAGCGATCTGGTGGTCAAGGTCTACGGCGAGGATTTCCGCGGGACGCGCAAACTGGCGGCCGCCGTCGAACACCTGCTGCGCGGCGTGCCAGGCGCCCAGGACGTCATCATCGACCAGGAACCGCCGCTGCCGCAGGTGCGCATCGACGTCGACCGCGCCGCCGCCGCGCGGCTAGGTATCAACGTGGCCGACATCATGGCGTTGATCCAGACCGGCATCGGCGGCAGCCCGGTGACGCAGGTCTACGTGGACGACCGCAGCTACGACGTCGCGGCCCGCTTCAGCGGCGCCACGCGCAACGACCCGCAGGCCATCGGCGACCTGGTGCTGACCGCAGCCAACGGCGCGCAGGTGGCGCTGTCGCAGGTGGCGCATATCGGCCTGGCCGAAGGCGAGACCACCATCACGCGCGAGATGAACCGCCGCCACCTGACCGTGCGCACCAATCTGCGCGGCCGCGACCTGTCGTCATTCCTGGCCGAGGCCCAGGGCCGGATCGAGCGCGAAGTCCCCTACGATCACGCGCACTACCAGATCACCTGGGGCGGTCAGTTCGAGAACCAGCAGCGCGCCCAGGCGCGTCTGGCGGTGATCGTGCCGGCGGTGCTGGCGCTGATGTTCGTGATGCTGTTCTCTGCGTTCGGCAATCTGCGCCAGCCGGGATTGATCTTGCTGGCGGTGCCGTTGTCGTTGCTGGGCGGGCTGGTGGCGCTGCAACTACGCGGCATGACCCTGAACGTGTCGTCGGCGGTCGGATTCATCGCCTTGTTCGGCGTCTCGGTGCTGAACGCGGTGGTGATGCTGTCGAACCTGAACCGCTGGCGCGAACTGCTGCCCGACGATTTGCGGTCCGCCGTCATCAACGGTGCGCGCGAACGCGTGCGGCCGGTGCTGACCACCGCCACGGTGGCGGCGCTGGGACTGGTGCCTGCGGCGCTGGCCCATGGCTTGGGCAGCGACGTGCAGCGTCCACTGGCGACGGTGGTCGTCGGTGGGCTGGTCACGGCGACGGTGTTGACCCTGGTCCTGCTGCCGGCTTTGTACTACTTGATAGAGGAATATGTCTCCCGGCGCCAGCGCCGGGACGGCAATGCGACCGTGGAAGCGGTCAAAGGAGAAGGCGCATGAAGAAAACCGTCACGGCAAAAGTGGCCGCCATGTTGTTGGCGGCCCTGATGTCCGGCTGCGCGGCCGGTCCCGATTTTGTACGCCCGGCCGCGCCGGTGGCGCAGCGCTACACAGCGCAGCCGCTGGCGTCGGAAACCGGCGCCACTCCGGTGGCCGGTGGCGCGGCCCAGCGCTTCGCGGAAGGGCAGGAAGTGCCGGAGCGCTGGTGGACGGCGTTCGGTTCGGACGATTTGAATCGGTTGGTCGACGCCGCGCTGGCCGCTAATCCGGACATCGAGGCGGCCGAAGCGGCCCTGCGCGCGGCGCGTGAGAACGCTTCCGCCCAGCGTGGCGCCTACTTCCCCGGCGCCGACCTGCGTTTGACGCCGACGCGCCAGCGGATAGCCGATTCCTTGTCCAGCCCCACCGCGTCGGGCGCCAACCTGTACACGCTGCACACGGCGCAACTGAGCGTCGGCTACGCGCCGGACGCCTTCGGCGGCGTGCGGCGGCAGGTCGAGGCGGCGGACGCGCAGACCGACGTGGCGCGCTTCCAGCGCGAGGCCGCCCGGTCGACACTGATCGCCAACCTGGTGGCGGCGGTCATCGGCGAGGCGGCGCTGCGGGCCCAGCTCGACGCCACGCGCGACTTGGTGGACATGGCGCGCGCGCAGCTCGATGCCGTGCGCAAGCAGCAGCACGCCGGCCAGTTGGGCGCTGCCGACGTCGCGGCGCAGGAGGCGCTGGTGGCCCAGGTGGAAGGCGGCCTGCCGCCGCTGGAAAAGCAGGTGGCCCAGCAAGGCGACCTGCTGGCCTTGCTCGCCGGGCGCCTGCCCAGCGAAGGCGTCGCCCAACGCGTGGCCTTCGACAGCCTGGCGCTGACGGAAACCTTGCCGCTTAGCCTGCCGGCCCGGCTGGTGGAGCGGCGGCCGGACATCCGCGCCGCCGAAGCCCAGCTGCACGCGGCCAGCGCGCAGATCGGCATCGCGCAGGCGGCGCGGCTGCCGAACATCGCGTTGACGGCGACCCTGGGCAGCACGGCGCTGGACGCCGGCACCTTGTTCAAGGCCGGCGGCGGCTTCTGGAGCATCGGCGCCGATCTGCTGCAGCCGGTCTTCCGCGGCGGCACGCTGATGCACCAGCAGCGCGCCGCCGTGGCGACGTACGAGCAGAGTGCGGCCCAGTACCGTTCCGTGGTGCTGGTGGCGTTCCAGAACGTCGCCGGCGCGCTGCATGCGATCGAGGCCGACGCCAAAACCCTGCAGGCCGCGTCCGCAACCGAGCGGGCCGCGCGCAAGAGCCTGACGATCGCCCAGCGGCAGTGGCAATTGGGCGCGGTCGCCTATCCGGCCGTGCTGCAGGCGCAACAGGCATATCAGCAGGCGGCGATCGCGTTGATACCGGCGCGCGCCGCGCGCTACACCGACACCGTCGCCTTGTTCCAGGCACTGGGAGGATGAGTCTGCGTTCGTGGCTTATTCGAACTGGATCCTGGTGATGTAGTAGGCGCTGTAGGGGTTGGCCTGTCCTTGCCAGCTGATGCCGTCGATGGTCTTGCCTTCGACGCCGAGTTCCTTTAGCGTGATCTCGACCTGGGTCCAGGTCTTGGCCTTGGGCTGGATCGCGACCGCCGATTCGACGGCCTTGCCATCGACCGTGGCTTTGATCGACAGCTCCTGGCCGCCGCTCACGCCGCCATTGATGCTGAAAGTCAGCTTGCTGTAGCCGGCGGTGGAAAAGGCGTCGTGGTGCAGCGCCAGCGCGGTCCACGGATCGCCTTCGACCCTGATCGGCTTGGCGCCGCCGATGGGCTTGGCCAGTTCGACCTTGGCCCAGCTCCAGTTTTGCCAGCCATTCGCCAGTCCGTCGTCGTAGGCGACGAAGGGTTTGCCGAGCGCTTGCGCGAACAGGGGCGGGGCCAGCAGCGATGCGGCCAGGCCCGCCACGGCGGTGAAGAAAGTGCGACGTGTGTGCATTTGCAGTCTCCTTCTAGGTATCATTTTTGTCTTCAAAATGTACCGCTGGGAAACCAGTTTTTCAAGCTCACCATGCATTTCCGTCCGTGTTTAGCGGGCGCCACGCAACGATATAGGGCGTTCCCTACACGGCTGTAGGCCTAGCCCGGAGGCGTGCTGGCGGCCAGGAAGACGGCCTTGATGTCGTCCAGTTGTTCGTCGATGGAGTAGGGCAGCGCCTTGGCCAGCAGGTCGAGCACGATGAGCGCGTTGATGGCGCCGTCGTCGTCGACCGCGTGCCGCAGCCGCTTGGCCATGGCGCCGTTGACCGTTTGCAGCGCCAGGTAGCGCGCCTTCAGGCCGTCGAGTTCCCAGTCCGGCGTGCCGCCTTGGCGCGCGAGAAAATACTGTCCCAGCAAGTAGGTCGAGGCTGCCCGGTAAATGGTTTCCTCTTCGGAGGCGAACGGCAGGTGGAAATGCGCCATGGGCCGCAGGAAGGCCGCGTGCGGACAAGCGCTGCCGGCCGCCAGCAAGCCCATCAGTGCGCCGACGCCGCGCTGCACCGTGGTCACCTTGCCAACCTTGCGTTCCGGCGTCTGCACGCGCACCTCGACCTGCTCATAGGAGCGCAGCTTGCCTATCATGGCGATCAGGGGGATGAAGCGCACCGCCATCGGACAGCGTGGCGCGGTGGCGGGGTCCAGCGGACAGTTGGGGCACTGCTCGAATTCCAGCGCGGTCCAGGCCGGCAGGTCGGCGGTCTCCGCTTCGCCATCGGCGGACACCGCGCAGCTGGCGGTGACGCCGTCGGGAAAGCGAAAGTGATAAAGCACATTCTGCATGGCCACTCCTGGGCGTCACATCGGGGCATGATTGCATTCTGCCACGACATCGCGCCCGGAGGGCATTAAAGCGTACTCAACGTCCCATGAAAGGAATCACACCGCACACCAGGGCGGCGGCCAGCATCACCAGCGAGGCGGAGATCGCCCACATCAAGGTGTAGCGCTGGTGGTCGCCGAACTCGATCTTGGCCATGCCCACCAGCAGGTAGGTCGACGCGACCAGCGGGCTGAGCAGGTGAACCGGCTGGCCGATGATCGAGGCGCGGCCGATTTCGGCGCCGGTGATGCCATAGACGGCGGCAGCCTTGGCCAGGATCGGCACCACGCCGAAGTAGAACGCGTCGTTGGAGATGAAGAAGGTGAACGGGATGCTGAGGATGCCGGTGACGATGGCCAGGTATGGACCCATCCAGGTCGGAATCGCGGTGATCACGCTGGCGGCGATGGCGTCGACCATCTTCGTGCCTTGCAGGATGCCGACGAAGATACCGGCGGCGAAGATCAGCGACACGACCGGCAGCACGTTGGCGGCGTGGGCCGTGAGTCGTTCCTTCTGATCTTCCAGCTTCGGGTAGTTGATCATGATGGCGATCGCGAAGGCGATCATGAACAGCACCGGCAGCGGCAGCACGCCCTTGATCAGCATACCCATCAGCAGCAGGGTCAGCCCGAGGTTAATCCAGATCAGTTTTGGACGAGCGGTTTGCGGATCGGTCAGGTTGATGTCGTCGTCGGAACCGTCTGCGCCGGTGTTCGGCGCGCCGTGCAGGTGCACCACCTTGCTGAAAGCGACGCCCTGGTCGGCGGCAACGTGGCGCGCACGGCCGGCGATGCCGATTTGACCGGAACCGCCCATGGCGCCGTCCATGCCCATGGCGGCGTTCACCTGCTGCAGCTGGGCGACGCCGGTGTAGGCCGGCTGCACACCGACGGCGTCGGTTTCCGCAGCGACGGCCTTGGTGGCCTTGGCCGGCAGCAGCTCCACCACGCCGAGGCGGGCGCGCTCTTTGCGGCCCAGGACGTAGGCGACGAACAGCACCCAGCAAACGCCGGCGATCATGGCCGGAATCATCGGTACGAAGATGTCGCTGACCTCCACGCCCAGCGCGCTGGCGGCGCGGGCGGTCGGGCCGCCCCACGGCAGGATGTTGAACACGCCGCCGGCCAGCATGATCACGCAGGCCATGACCAGGCGGCTGATGCCCAGGCGCTGGTACAGCGGCAGCATGGCCGACACAGTGATCATGTAGGTGGTGGCGCCGTCGCCGTCGAGCGAGACGATCATCGTCAGCACGGCGGTGCCGACCACGATCTTCATCGGGTCGCCCTTGACCAGTTTAAGGATGAGCCGTACGACCGGGTCGAACAGGCCGGCGTCGATCATGACGCCGAAGTACAGGATGGCGAACATCAGCATGACGCCGGTGGGGGCGAGCTGCTTGATACCCGCGAGCATCATCGGGCCCAGCTCAGCGCCGAAACCGCCGATCACGCCGAAGCCGATCGGCACCAGGATCAGCGCGACCATCGCCGGCAGGCGCTTGGTCATGATCAAAAACATAAAGACTACGACCATCGAGTAGGCGAGTAGGGTCAACATTTAATTCTCCTCAGTATCATCCACCGGCGTGATGGCTTGCCGGCGTTATAGGTTTTATGCATAAGCTGCATAAGTTATGCGAATACTATAAATGCCCCAAGCTTTCAAATGACTTTCAGTGCGCGCAATTCCCCTATGAAAAGCACCGGAAACAGGTGTGTCTCCAGTGCAATTGCGCAAGCCGATTCGACAAGGCTGGGTTTGATTCTTGTCAACGCGGCGGCGTGGAGAGGGAACAGAATCCCCTTTGCGAGCGATGGGTCGTAGACAGAGGAGAGGGTAAAAAATGAGCAAATATCCCGCCGAGCGAGCGCAGCAACTCGCCAAGATCGTCCATCGCGAAGGCGCGCGAGGCGACGCCGTAGCACATTTCAAACGACTGCTGACGCGGCTCGGCTACTATCCTCGGCCCATTCCGCATCTGGACGCGGCGGACGATAAAAGCGACCTCTACGATGCCGACATGACGCGCGCGGTGCGCATCTTCCAGGCATATTTCCACCTGCCGGTGACCGGCAACATCGATGTCCAGACCCTGAAGCTGCTGCGCCAGCCTCGTTGCGGCGTGCGCGATATTCCGGAAGGCGTCGATCTGAAGGCGCTGTCGGACGCGCTGGGCAACTCGGGAGATGAGGAACAGGACCCGTTCACCTTCCGCTTCAACAGCGGACCGTGGGAAAGCTACGATCTGCGCTACCAGGTCTATAACGGCTCGCCCGACCTGGCGACCGAGGTCGAGTGCATCGACGCGGCGTTCCAGGTATGGGCCGGCGTCAGCCCGCTCAGTTTCACGCGCGTCGACAGCGAACCGGACATCCGCCTCGGCTTCGAATCGGGCGACCATGGCGACAATTCGCCGTTCGACGGCCCCGGCAATATCGTCGCGCACGGTTTCTATCCGAGGACCGGGCTGGTCCACTTCGACGAGGCCGAGAACTGGCGCGACTGGCGTTTCGGCTCGGCCGGCGGCCAGGACCTGTTGAACGTCGCCATCCACGAGATCGGCCATGCCCTGGGGCTCGGGCATTCCCGGGAAGACAACGCGGTCATGTTCCCGTTCGTCCAGAACGGCCAGCACACGTTGGCGGAGGAGGACATTCGCGGCATTTTGAGCCTCTACCCGTTCCGGGTCGGTGCCGGCGCGCGGGCGAGCGTGGTCAACCTGTGGGCCTTCGCCGGCGGCACCGGTTCGGCGCTGGTCGATTTCGGCCGGCGCCGCCGCTTCCTGGCGTTCGGGCAGGCGACGTTCGTCGATGCGCTGACCGACTTCGACCGCGACAACGCCTGCGCGATCGACGTGTTCCGCGTCGATGGCGAACTGATCGGTAATGCCGGTTTCGGCGGCGACCACCTGGGCACGAATGGCGCCCCCAGCAACCTGTTCCAGGGCGCGTTCATCGGCGTGGGGCGGACGGTGCAGTTTCGGTTGAGCACGTTCCATTCATCCGACCTTGAGGCATATGGCGTGGGCTGCGTGCTCGCGCTCGACTAAGGAGGTATCACCCATGACACACTACGCAATCGTTGAGACGGCAACCGGCAAGATCGTCCGGCTGCATTCCCACTACGTGTTCGGCAACGAGCAGCCCGTGACGTGCTCGGACGAGGAGCTGCGCGCGGCCATTGTCGAGCTGGGCGACCCGGCCAGGTACGAGATCCACACCGCGCCGGCGGACTTCGACCCCGGCAACCGCGAGAAAACGCTGGTGTTCGATCCGGCGATCAAGCATCTGCAGGTGGCCGCCCGCGCACCGCGCCGTTCCGGCAAAGGGGAAATCTGATGGACGCCTTCCGAGTCAACCTGTGGAATTTCGGCACCGGCGCCACGACGGCCACCGTCAATTTCGAGCGGGCGCGCTCCTTCCTGGCGTGGGGCAGCATCACGTTTACGGACGCGCTCACCGATTACGACCGCGACAACGCCCAGGCGATCGAGGTGTACCGCATCGACGGCATCGATCCGGGCGTGGTCGGCACCGGCGGCGACCACCTGGGCGCGCCAGGGACGGATGCCAACCTGCGCCCGGGCGCCCGGGTCGGCTTCGGGCGCAGCGTCACGTTCCGGCTGCGCAGCATGCACGTGAGCGACCTGGAGAGCTACGGCGTCGGTTGCGTGGTCACGCTGGACTAGGTGTGGTAAAAGGCGGTGGGACGATCGTCTTGTGACGCGCTAACCCGGCCCCGGCATTGATTAATCGTCCATGCTGAGGCATATTGCTTGAATGAACGTATCGCCCCACACCTTTATCCTGTTCTCGCTCGGCACCGATCTGATCCTGTGCGCGGTGCTGGTGTTCCTGTGGTGGCGGCACAGCGACGAAAAGCACGCGATCGCCTGGGCGGCGGGCCAGTTGGCGATGACCGCCGGCAGCCTTTTTTGGTACTTGGGACCGCCGGACTGGCCACGGCACGCGTTGGCGGCCATCACGCTCACCGTCAGCGTGGCCGGATTCTGGGCCGGCACCGAATTTTTCCTTGGTAATCTCAAACGCCGCCATGTGCGTATCGCCGCGTTGTCGTTCGTGCTGTTCGGCTGCGCCGTCTATGCGGCATGGACCACGTTGGGGGGACCGGTCGAGACCATCACCGCCTTCACTTATGGCCTGACCTTCCTCTGGGTCGGCTGGCGTCTCGCGGGAAAGCGTAACCAGTACCGCTTGCTTGGCCTGATACTGGTGGCGCGTGGCATGTTCAACTTTGCAAACGGCATGAACCTGGTGCCGGCCGTGTTCGAGGTCTGGTTCGCCTGGTCGTTCCTGATCAAGGCGAGCTCGATGTTGTGCCTGATCCACGCGGTGCAAGAAAAGATACAGAAGCGCTACACCCACGCGATCGACAGCCTGAGCAAGGGATTCCTGATGTACGACCGCGACGGCCGTATCCGCTCCGCCAACGAGAGCAGCGCCCGCTTGCTCGGCGCGCCCAGTGTCAAGCAGCTGCTCGGCACCCATGTGGCCGATTGGATGCCGGCCATCAGCCGCCAGAAAGTTGCCGAGCACTTCCAGCGGTTCGCCGCCGCCACGCGCTATCCCCATGTCGAAACGGCGGTCATCGACGGCGGCGGCGGGCGCGAGCTGCCACTCGAATTGCTCGCTTCGCCGCACTACGAGCGCGGCCAGCTGCATTGCATGATGCTGGTAATGGATATCACCGAGCGCAAGAAGAACGACGACCTGTTGCAGCGCGCCGCCAACTACGACAGCGTCACCGGCTTGTTGAACCGGCACGGCCTGTCGGGGCGGCTGGCCGCCGCGCTGACGCAGGCAGGCGCGAGCGGCCAAGCCTGCGCTGTGCTGTTCATCGATATCGACAAGTTCAAGCGCGTCAACGATTGCTTCGGCCATGCGGCCGGCGACCAGTTGCTGACCCAGATGGCGCAGCTGCTGCGCGCTGTGGTGCGCGAGGGCGACGTGCTGGCCCGCTTCGGCGGCGACGAGTTCATCGTGGTGTTGCAGGGACTGCCGCAGGCCGATGTCGACGGTGCGGCGGCGGCATGCGGCCAGCAGATCCTGCGGGCGCTGGGCTGCGGCTTCCAGCTGTCGCCGCAGTTGATCACCGTCTCGGCCAGCATCGGTGTGGCGTGTTTCCCGCGCGACGGCGACGACGCCGACACGCTGACCCGCAACGCCGACATCGCCATGCACGACGTCAAGAACACCGGCAGGGGCGAGCTGCGCTTCTTCGACCCGGCCATGAGCGCGTACGCGCGCGACGCGCTAGTGATCGACGGCGCGCTGCGCGGGGCGATCCAGGCAGGCGAGCTCATCCTTGCGTATCAACCGATCATCAGCGCCGCCAGCGGTCGCATGGACAAGGTCGAGGCGCTGCTGCGCTGGCATAGCGCCTCGCTGGGCACGGTCGGCCCGGACCGTTTCATTCCGGTTGCCGAGGATAGCGGCCTGATCATTGAACTGGGCGCCTGGGTGCTCGACGAGGCCTGCCGCCAATTGGCGGACTGGCGCGACAGCCTGCCGGAGCTCGTGGTCAGCATCAACGTGTCCGCGCGGCAGCTGCTCGACCCGGCGTTCATCGGGCTGGTGGAACGGGCGTTGGCGGACAACGGCCTGGCGCCCGGGCGGCTCGAGCTCGAGCTGACCGAGCGTGTGCTCATCAGCGATGGCGCGCAGGTGCGGGGGGCGCTGGGCCGGTTGCGCGAGCTCGGCGTCAGCATCTCGCTCGACGACTTCGGCACGGGGTACTCGTCGCTCAGTTACTTGACCCAATTCCGGATCGACACGCTCAAGATCGACCGCGCCTTCGTCACCGACATGGTGGACAGCCCGCGCAGCAACGCGCTGGTGGCGACCATCATCGCCATGGGCCACAGCCTCGGCCTGCAACTGGTGGCGGAGGGCGTGGAAACGGCCGGCCAGGCGCGCGCGCTCGAGGCCATGGGATGTCATTACTTGCAGGGATACCACATCTCGCGGCCGGTCGGCGCGGCTGCGATGCTGCAGTTTGCCGCCCGGTCCGACGCTGCAGTCGAGTCCGAGCCGCCGCCGACCGTTCTCCCGACCGTTCTCCTTTAACGAACCGTACGAGTCTTTGATCTGGTCGAGCACGCGGTCGCGGGCGCGGCCGTCAAATGGGATCGTCGACCGCCCAATTGGACGGCGCACTTCGTCCAAGGAGAACATCATGAGTCATCGTATCGGTCGCGTCATCCACGACGGCCGCACCGTCACCCAGGCGTCGGGCATCGACCTCGACCCGTCCGACGGGCCACACGGTCCCGTGCGCTTTGTCATGCTCCATTTCGACAACGCCAATCTTTCCGGCGCGGCGCGCCTGACCGTGCCGTTGGGGTACGGCACCGACGTGTTCACGGCCAGTTCGGGCAGCACCTTCTGGTCGCGGCCGATCGACGCGGCAACGTTGCCGATACAGATCCGCATCAGCGGCGGCGATGGCAGCGTTCGGTTGCTGGAGTTCGGCGTTGGCGAACCCGACGTGCCGCCCGGCCACCCGCCGGGCACCGCCGAGGGCAGTTTGACCAACCCGGACGTGTTTCTGCACACCAGTCCCTATGTTGATCCGACCTACGAAACCCGGGTGCAGTGCGGCGGCGCCTTTGACTGGCAGAATGCGGCATGCCCCTTGTCTCCCATCGCCGACAGCGTGCGCAGCCGTGTCGCGGCGGCGACCGGCATCATCGTCGAGGCCCACGGCGACCATCTCACCACCTGTAGCGGCACGCTCATCGCGGCCGATCTGTTCCTCACCGCCAGGCATTGCCTGCCCGATCCCAATCGTGCTGACCAGTTGAGCGCTTCGGTCTCGTTCGACTACGCCACGGCATGCGATGGCACCCGGCCGGCCGGGCATGTGACGCGCTTTTTCAAGGTCACCGAGGACGTCGCGTCGGGCAGCCCGCCGGTCGGCTCGAGCCCGCCGCCCGCCACCGACTGGGTGGTCGTGCGGCTCGACGCCGCGCCCGGCGCGTTGCCGGCGCCGTTGACGCTGCGGGAGGCCTCGCTGATGCCCAACGAGACCATCTTCACGATGCACCACCCCAATGGCGCGGTGAAGAAGACGCAGGCCGGCATATTCAGCGGCGGCTCGGTCACGGGCTTCGATTTCGCCGGCGGCAGTTCGGGATCGGCGCTGTTCGACAGCGCGGGCCAACTCGTCGGCGGCCCGCTGAGCCGGGGCTCCGGCTGCTTTGCCAGCTTTGCGCCGGCCGCCGCGATCAAAGCGGCGCTGTCGAACCCGCCGGCGCCGCCCGCGCCGATCGATGTCATGGTGGTGTTCGACCACTCGGGCAGCATGGCGGCCAGCGCCCCTCCCATCGGGCGCAGCAAGCTGGCCGAAGCCCAGGACGCGGCGTCCCTGTTCGTGCAGCTGGTGCGCGAAGGGCAGGGCGACCGCATCGGCCTGGTCGGATTCAGCACGCTGGCCGACATTGTGGTGCCGCCGGCGCCGGCCGCCACGGCCAAACCGGCGTTGGTGGGGCCGCCGCCGTTCACGGGCGGACACATCGGCGCCATTACGGCCGGCGGGGCGACCAGCATCGGCGCCGGCGTCGGCACGGCCTTGCTCGCGCTGGGCGGCACGGCCAATCAGCGCGCAATCCTGCTGTTGACCGACGGCTTGCAAAACACCGCGCCCATGCTGGAGGAAGTGGAGGGCGCGCTGGGCAACACCATCGTCAACGTGATCGGCCTCGGATCGGACGCCGATATCGACGGCCCGCTGTTGAGCCGGGTGGCGCACGAGCACGGCGGCCATTTCACGCGCGCGACCGACGGCCTGGCGCTGCGCAAGTTCTTCGGCCTGAGCTTCGGCAACATCTTCGAAACGGGCGCCCTCAGCGACCCCGAGTTCGTGCTCAAGGCCAGCCAGAAGGCGTCGGACCCGCATCACTTCGATGTCTGCGGCGAGCAGCGCATCACGCTCGCGCTGACGTGGGACGACCTGGCGGCGCCGCTGCGCGCGGCCATCTACACGCCGTCGGGCCAGCTGGTGTCGGAGCGGACCATCGTTCCGGTGCGCGGGCGCAGCTGGGTGTTCTGGCGCATACCGCTGCCGCACGAGGGCGAGCGCGACGGCCGCTGGACATTCGTGGTCGACCGGGTGCCGACCGGCGGCGAGTTCCCGCCGGAGGCGACCGATGTGCGTTACCAATACATTGTCATCTGCGCCGGCGGTCCCAAGCTCGTTTCGTTGACGCCCAAGCGGCGCCATTACACGGGCGATACCTTCGATCCCCTCGTGGCGCTGCATTACCCCGACCGCACTTTTCCGCCCGCGACGGTGGTCCTGCACATCGAACGGCCCGATATCGCCTTGGGGCAGCTGGCCACGGACGCCGGCCTGCGCCCGCCGGTGGTGGTCGGCGACACACTCGACGCCTTCCATGCGACGCTGCAGGCCATCGCGCGCGGCGCCGGGGGAACCTTGCCGATTCCGACGTCCAGGTTGCAGGTGCCGCTGTGCGACGACGGCATGCACGACGACGGCGCCATGGAGCCGGACGGCGTCTACAATCACCCGTTGAGCGACCTGTTCCGCGCCGAGGGCACCTACCAGTTCCGCGCGGTCGCCACCTTCGGCGAAGGCTGCACCACCACCCGTGAGGCGCACTGGTCCGTGCACGTCGTGCCGGCGATCGACCCCGACCGCACCATCGTCACCGTGGTGGCGGGCGGCGACGGCCCCGATGGCCGCGCGGGCACGCTGGTCATCACGCCCATCGACCCATACGGCAATCCGATCGGCCCCGGCCGGGGTGGCTTGTTCGTGGTGTCGCCGTTGCCGGGTGTTCGAATCATCGGCACGCCGCATGACCGGGGCGACGGCAGCTACGAAGTGGACGTTGTCTGGGACCCGGAGATCACGGCGCAGCCCGGTGTCATCGTGCAGCAGCCCGACCGGCCGCCCATCGTTGTATCGCCGGCGCCTGGTGACGGCGAATGCCCGCCGCGCGATTGCCGCGAGGCCGCCTGTGACCTCCTGGATTGCCTCGGGTTAGAGGGCGTGGACACAAAATCGGTGCGCGTCACGCGCGTTTGCCTCGAAGTCGACGTCCAACCGCCGCCATGCAAGCCGGACAGTGGTGATGACAAGGCGCGCCAGGCCGGGAAGCCGCGCCGGAAGGGGCCCTGCTGCTAATCGGGCCGGCGGCCACTCCGGGGTCAGGTCCTCCATTGCTACACGAGCTGTGCCCTAAGGCTTGTTAGTGCCGGGCTCGTGTCCGAATGTCGGACCTGACCCCGGCTGTTGGGGTTGGTTTTCGGCGGTTTTGAAGGCGGCGGCGTCGCCGGCGAACATTTCCTCCAGTTCCAGGCGTCCCTTGCGCGTGAGCGAGACCATCTCGTCCTGATCCTGCTGGTGCGGGTACACTTCCATCAGCATCTTGAGGTTGTGCGTGCGGAAGGTGCGCGCGGCATGCTCGGCGCGTTCGGCGGCAAAGCCCAGCTGTTGCAGTACCTTGGCGCCGAGTTGCAGCGACGACTCGAAGGTCTCGCGCTCGATCAGCGTCACGCCACGGTCCAGTAGTTCGTAGTAGTGGGTGACATTGCGCGCCCGCGCCAGGATCGTCAGCGATGGATAGCGCTCGCGCACGGCGTCGACCAGCGCCAGGCTGTCGTCGACGTTGTCGATCGCGATCACCAGGGTGGTGGCCTTGCCGATGCCGGCCGCTTCCAGCAGGTCGATGCGGGTGGCGTCGCCGTAGAACACTTCGTAGCCGAATTTGCGCAGCAATTCGATCTGGTCGGGATCGTGGTCGAGCACCGTGACGCCGATGCGGTTGGCCGACAACAGGCGGCCGATGATCTGGCCGAAACGGCCGAAGCCGGCGATGATGACAGGGTGCTCGACCGTGATCTTGTCCGCTTCGCGCTTCTTTTTCGCCGTGCGCAGGCGCGGCGCGGCCAGCTTGTCGTACAGCAGCAGCAACAGCGGCGTGGCCACCATCGATAGCGTTACCACCATCACCAGCATGGCCGAGGTCTCCGACGCCAGCACCCTGGCTTCGACGGCCGTGCCGAACACCACGAAGGCGAATTCGCCGCCCTGCGACATCAGCAGCGCGAAGAACAGCCGCTGGCCGCGCGGAATGTCGAACCAGAAGGACATGCCGTACAGCAGGCCGCCTTTGAGCAGCAGCAGGCCGCAGGTGAGCCCCGCCACCAGCAGCGGATGGGCCAGCAGCACGCCGAAGTCGGCCGACATGCCGACCGCCATGAAGAACAGGCCCAACAGCAGTCCCTTGAACGGCTCCAGGTCGCTGACCAGCTGGTGGCGGTATTCGGAGTCGGCCAGCAACACGCCGGCGGTGAACGTGCCCAGCGCCAGCGACAGCCCGACCGATTCCATCAGCAGACAGATGCCGATCACCAGCAGCAGCGCGAAGGCGGTGAACAACTCGCGCAGGCCGGTGCGGGCGAGAAAACGCATCACCGGGTTGACCAGGCAGCGGCCGAAGGCGACCAAGGTCAGCAGCACCGCCACCAGCTTGACGGCGCGCATCCAGCCGCCGCTTTCATGCTCGGCGGCCACGCCGGCCAGCAGCGGCACCAGCGCGATCATCGGGATGGCGGCGATATCCTGGAACAGCAAAATGGAAAAGCTCGCCGAGCCGGCGGGGCTCGGCATCAGCTTGCGCTCGCCCAGGGTGGCGAGCACGATGGCGGTCGACGACAGCGACATGCCGAGGCCGGCGACCAGGGCGATCTTCCAGTCGACGCCGAACGCCATGGCCGCCGCCGCGAGCGCCGCGCTGACGATGAGCACCTGCACGCCGCCCCAGCCGAAGATGGGCCGGCGCAGCGACCACAGTTTTTTCGGCTCCAGTTCCAGGCCGATCAGGAACAGCATCAACACCACGCCAAATTCCGAGACGCTCAGCACGTCCTCCACATTGCCGATCAGCGACAGGCCCCACGGGCCGATGAGGGCGCCGGCGGCCAGATAACCGAGCACCGCGCCCATGCCGGCCCGCTTGGCCAGCGGCACCAGCACGACGGCCGCCACCAGATAAAACACCATGTGTAAGAGAAAGCCGTGTGCCATAAGGGTCCGTTGTGCGCGCCGCTGCCGGCGCTGATTGTCGAGCTTGCAAGTATCTCATCGGGCGGAGCTTGCCGTCCACCACCGGAATGGAGAGGGTTCGTAAAAAAATACCAAGTTTCTTGAACTATTTCCAACGTATCGGGAATGTACGGTAGGCAGCCGAGTGGCGCCTCCCACAACGATAAGGATGACAAGAATGAAAACTTTGTTAAAGAATACGCTGGCCGTGGCCGCGCTGGCCCTGACGGCCCATGCCCACGCCGTGACCGACGTGTCCGGCGATTTCCTGGCCGGCTACACCGGCAGCCGCGACGCCGCCTTCGACGTGCTGTCGGCCGACGTCAGCTTCAACGCCGCCACCAATGAGTTCGTGTTCAGCACGACGGCGGCGGGCGCGATCGCCGGCGTCAACGGCGCCGCCTACGTCTTCGGCCTCAACGCCGGCGGCACGGCCAACGCGCCGTTCACGTCGGTCGGACTGCCGGGCGCGGTCTTTAACCGCACGGTCACCTTGCGCGCCAACGGCACTGCCGGGGTTGGCGCCACGCCGATCACCGAGCAAATCGTCGGCGACCGCATTTTCACCACCGTGTCGGCATCGCTGCTGCCATCGAACGGCCTGGCGTTCAAGGATTACACCTGGACCGTGTGGTCCATCGATACCAACGTCGCCGGGCTCGCCCGTCTGGCCGACTTCGCGCCGGACGCCAACATCAACGTCACGGCGGTGCCGGAACCGGCGACCTACGGCATGCTGCTGGCCGGACTGGGAATGCTGGGCATGGTGGCCCGCCGCCGCCGCGCGAGCGCCGAGGGCTGATCCAGGCGGGTTGCAAAGGCGCGGTGACGCCGGCGGTTGTCGTTTGGCGGGCACTTGCCCGGCGGATTAAGCGGATGTTTGTGTCGTGGCGATCACGGATGTGGTACCGTAATTGCTGTAGGAACCTATTTTCCAAATGGAAATATAAAGTGGAAATATAATCGGGTTCCTGCGGCGATCGGCCGGCCACACGCTGAACGGAAAGCACCGCATGACATCACGCAAGTCCAGCCGGGACCCTCCCGGCCCGGCGTCCGTCGCGGCCGGGCAGACCCGCGCCGCCTCTTTCACCGTCGAGCCGCGGCTGGCCGCCAGCTTGGCTGCCATCCTGCTGCGTAACGCCGACGAGAGCGACAACGGCATCGCCATGCTCGACGCCGGCAACATCTTCCTGTACCACAACCAAGCCTTCGCGCAGATGTTCGGCTTCGCCGACGACACCATGGTCGGCAAGCACTACGACGATATGATGATCTGGGCCTACACCCACCGGTGCGGGCCGTTGATCGAGGCGGCCAGCATCGAGGAGTGGTTGTGCCATGTGCATACCCGGCAGCGCAGCGCCCGCTTCCGCAGCTTCGAGGTGGACCTGATCGACGGCCGCTGGCTGCTGATCACCGAGCAGGTGAACGCCGGTGGCGAAATGGTGGTGATGTGCACCGACATCACCCGCCAGAAACAAACCGAATTTGAACTTAAACACGCGCACGCCGAGCTGAGGCGGCTGGCGCTGACCGACGAACTCACCGGCATCCCGAACCGGCGCCAGCTCTTCCCGCGCTTCGACGTCGAGCTGGAGCGGGCCGAGCGCCACGGCTCTCCGCTGTGTCTGGCGATACTGGACCTCGACCACTTCAAGCACGTCAACGACCGCTACGGCCACGCGGCCGGCGACGCCGTGCTGCGCCACTTCGCCGATTTTCTGGTGCGTTGCTTGCGCGCGGCCGACGTGGTGGGCCGATTGGGGGGCGAGGAATTCGCCGTGCTATTGCCGGAGACCGGCATCGAGGAGGCGCTGTTTGTGTTGCGCCGTGTGGTGGAGCAATTGGCGGAGGAGACCGTGGACGCGGTCTCCCCGGGGTTCGCCTACGCTTTTTCAGGCGGTGTGGCGGCTGCCGGCCAGGCCCGGCCGGCGACCGCGCAACGCTTGCTGGCGTGCGCGGACCGCGCGCTCTACCAAGCCAAGAGCGGCGGCCGCAACCGCATCAACGCATATGTACCGGACGACTACGGGACATAGGATGGTCCGGCCGGCTAAACCAGAGTTTCACTGTATCTCATCGGAAGCGACCAGCAGGTGGCCGGCGGCGGTCAACAGCGGTAACGCGCGCGCCAGATCGCCGCGTTGCACCAGCAAATGATCGCCGTCAAAGGTCGATACCACGAAAATGCCGATACCGCCGCGCGACAAGGGTTCGATCACTGACAACACGATGCCGGTGGCGCCGAAGGCGAACGGGCCGACGAACCGCCAGCACACCCAATCCTGCTCCGACTGTATTCCCGCCGGCACCCGCCCGGCGCGGCAGACGATGGACAGCTCCTGGCGCGAACGGCTGATGGTGACAAAGCCTTCGCCGTCGGCCCAGGCGGGGATCGGCTGATCCGGGGCGAGGCGGCTGACGGCGTAGGGATGAGGGTCTTGCTCGAGCGTGATCTGGTGCATGCGGGTTCCTGGCTTCAAAGTATGTCGGCGCCAAGATAGATCCGCGCCGCCCGGCCGTCCAGTCAATAATTTTCACCGCCCATTCGCGCCGCTAATGGCTGCCGCCTTGCCAAGCGGCCCCGCGTGCGTTGATTACGCCCCCATCCCGTCCCTGAAAAAGTTGTTTCCCACGCGAGAAAGATTGCGCTATCATTTGTGCCGACGCAGTCTGATTCGAGGGGATTTGATGAGCAAATTCGCAGCGATAGTACTACTCGCCGGGTCCGCCATGATGGCGGGCGCGACGGCCGTGGCGGCGCCGGGGCCGGCGCAGCGGAACTGTGCGGACGGCGCCGCCCAAACCAGCCTGACCCCGGCGGAGAAGGCGGAAGGCTGGCGCATGCTCTGGGACGGCCGCACATCCGAGGGCTGGCGCGCCGTCAAATCGGATGAGTTCCCTCAAAAAGGCTGGCAAATGTGCGGCGGCGTGCTGTCCGTGCAGGGCAGCGACGGCGAGGAATCGCAAGGCGGCGGCGACATCATCACCAAACAGCGCTACGCCGATTTCGAGTTGAGCGCCGAGTTCAAGACGACGCCGGGCGCCAACAGCGGCATCAAGATCTTCACCCAGCCGACCCTCAGCGCCATCGACAAGGTCACCGGCAAGCCCACCCAGATCGGTTCGGCCATCGGCCTGGAGTTCCAGGTGCTCGACGACGAGCGCCATCCCGACGCCAAACTGGGCCGCGACGGCAACCGCACCATCGGCTCCTTGTACGACCTCATTCCCGCACCCAAGGACAAGACCGTGATGCCGGTGGGCCAGTGGAACCAGGCGCGCATCGTATCGAAAGGCAAGCTCGTATCGTTCTGGCTCAACGGCAAAAAGACGGTCGAGTTCGAGCGCGGCTCGCCGGCGTTCCGCGCCAGCGTCGCGGGCAGCAAGTTCAAGGAGATTCCCCAGTTTGGCGAATGGCCCGACGGCCACATCCTGCTGCAGGACCACGGTAACAATGTCTCGTTCCGCAACATCAGGATTCGCGAACTGGGCGGAAAATAGGCCATGCCCGGGGCGCCTGTTTTCCAGCACACGTTCGCGGCGATGAACACCCGCTTCACCATGGTGCTGCCATCGGTGGACGCCGCCGAGGGCGCCCCGCTGGCGCGCGAGGTGGAGGCGTTCGTGGGCCGGCAGGAGCGGCTCATGAGCCGGTTCGTGGAGCACGGCGCCGTCGCGCTGATCAATCGGCGCGCGGGACAGGCGGCAGTTGCCGCCGGCGACGCCTGGGACGTGCTGCAAGCCTGCCGCGACCATTGGCGGCGCACCGGCGGCGCCTTCGATATCGCCCAGGGCGCCCGCATCGGCGGGAGCTCGTTCGCCGCGGCGGACAACGGCATGCAACACGTCGAGCTCGACGAAGCCGGCCGCACCGTGCGCTTCGCCTCGCCCGGCGTCAAGCTGGACCTCGGCGGCATCGGCAAGGGCATCGCCCTCGACGAGGTGACGCGGCGCCTGCGCGCCAGTGGAATTGAGCGCGCGTTCCTGAGCTTCGGGGAAAGCTCGATCGCCGTCATCGGCGGCCATCCGGCCGGCCCGCACTGGCCGGTCGGTGTCGTCGATCCCTTGTGCGACGATGCCGCGCTGCACAGTTTTCACCTGCGCGACGCGGCCATGTCCACCTCGGGCAACCGCATCGACGACGGCCAGACCGTCGACCCGCGCACCGGGCTGCGGCGCAACGGGCGATGCGTGCTGTCGGTGGCGTGCGCCAGCGCAACGGACGCGGAAGTGCTCTCCACCGCGCTGTTGGTCACGCCGTGCGCGGAGCGCGCCCGCATATTGAACAAATACCCCGGGGCGGAAGGCGTCGAGTTTGTCTGCTCGACAGCTGCCGGTCCGCCCGGCCTGCACAAGAGATGGCATGATGAATCCTGATTTTCCCGAAGACACCGGCGATCTCGACGAGGACCGCCGGCGCCGGCGCCAGTTCCTGACCCGGCTGGCGGCGACCGTGGCCGGCTCCGGCGTGTTGAGCGCGCTGCCGTGGATCGCTCCGTTGCGCGCGGCGCCGCTCGGTTCAGCCGCGTCCGACCGGGTGCGCCTCGGCGTGATCGGCGTCGGCTCGCGCGGCCGGCGGCTGATGCGGGACCTGTTGCGCACCCCGGGTGTCGAGGTGGTGGCGCTGTGCGACAACTACGCGCCCCATCTCCGGCTGGGCATGCAAGCGGCGGGTGACAAGCCGCTGGCCTTCTCCGACCACCGCGCGCTGCTGGCGACGCCGCACCTGGACGGCGTGGTGATCGCGACGCCGCTCCATCAGCACGCCCCGATGTGCCTCGACGCGCTGGCGGCCGACAAGCATGTGTTTTGCGAAAAAAGCCTGGCGCTGACCATCGACGAATGCCGCGCCGTCGCCCGCGCGGCCGCCGCCAGCAAGCGCGCCTTCCAGATCGGCCACCAGCGCCTGTTCAGCAACCAGTTCCTGCAGGCGCACCAGATGGTGCGCGAGGGCGCGATCGGCAACATCAGCCAGATCCGCGCCTACTGGCACCGCAACGCCAGCTGGCGGAACCCGGCCGCCACGCCGGAACTGGACCGCATCCTCAACTGGCGCCTGTACCGCGCATATTCGGCCGGGCTGATGGGCGAGTTGGCCTCGCACCATTTGCACGTCGCCAACTGGTTCCTCGACGCCGCGCCCCTATCCTGCGTCGGCTACGGCAGCATCAATCACTGGAAGGACGGCCGCGAAGTGCACGACAACGTGAACGTCGTCTACCGCTATCGCGACGGCGTCTCCGTGGTCTACGATTCGCTCAGCAGCAATCGCTTCCACGGCATGGAGGTGCAGATCATGGGGACGAAGGGAACCATCGAGGGGGAGAGCGCCAAGGCCTATTTCGAGCAGGCGCAGCCCGCGCCCGGCGTCGCCAAACTCGTCACCCAGCTTGAGCAGGGCCGGTTCGACACCGTGGCCGTCGCCGCGCCCACCTGGAATCCCGAGCTCAAACAGAGCGCCCAGGGCCTGGCGTTGCGCCGCAACGCCAACGGCGACGACGGCACCGCCGTTTCGTTGGCCGCCTTCGCCAACACCATCCGTTCGGGCCAGAAGATCCCGCAGATGGTCGAGCATGCCTACCGCGCCGGTGTCGCCTCGTTGATGGGGCTGGCCGCTGTCGAGCAGGGCGGCGAGGTCCTGTGGCCGGAAAACTACGAATGAGCCGGTCCTCCACCAAGGCCATGTCAAACACTTGTCAACCACAACTGGAACCGTCATGACCCACACACCTTCCTCGCCGCGCCGCCGCGCCTTCGTCCAGGGCGCGCTCACGGCCGGCGCTGCGACGCTTTTGGTCCCGCGCCTGGCCAAGGCCGCCTCGCCGGGCGACAAGGTCAATCTGGCCTGCGTGGGGATCGGCAACCGCGCCGCCCAGATCATCCTGGACCTGCACGCGACCGGCCTGGCGAACATCGTGGCCTTGTGCGATACCGACATGGGCGCCCCGCAGACCGCGCAAATCCTCAAGTTGTTCCCCGACGTGCCGCGCTTCCGCGATTTCCGCCAGATGTTCGACAAGATGGGCACGCAGATCGACGCCGTCAGCATCGGCACGCCGGACCTCTCCCACTTTCCGGTGGCCATGCTCGCCATGTCACAAGGCAAGCATGTGTATTGCGAAAAACCGATGGGCCAGAGTTTCCGCCAGATCGAATTGATGATGGCCGCCGAGAAGAAATACAAGGTCGCCGCCCAGATGGGCAACCAGGGCCATTCCGGACCCAATTACTTCCAGTTCCAGGCCTGGGTCAACGCCGGCGTCATCAAGAATGTCACCCGCATTACCGCCTATATGAACAACCCGCGCCGCTGGCACGGGATGCGGGTGTCGGGATACTTGCCCGCGCAGCCGCTACCGGATGGACTCGACTGGGACGGCTGGCTCGCCACCGAGCGATTTCACGCCTATAACAAGGGTTATGTGAACGGCGACTGGCGCTCGTGGTTCGACTTCGGCAACGGCGCGCTCGGCGACTGGGGCGCGCACATCTTCGACACCGCCCACGAGTTCCTGCAACTGGGTCTGCCGACCCGGGTGGACGCGATCAAGCTGGACGGCCACAGCCCGTTCATTTTCCCGCAGGCGTCGACACTCGGCTTCCACTTCCCGGCGCGCGGGGCGCTGCCGCCGCTCGACCTGACCTGGTATGACGGCAAGGACAATCTGCCGCCGCTGCCGGCGAACATGGGCGCGTCCGTGGTCGATCCGTCGATCCCGCCGCCGTCGAAAGGCGCGAACGCAGGCGCCGACCAGCTAGCGCCCGGAAAGATTATTTACGGGGAAGGGCTGACGTTCAAGGGCGGCACGCATGGTTCCGAGCTGCAAATCCTCGACGGCGAAAAATCGGAGGCGATCCGCGCGCGCCTGCCGGCGGTCCCGCTTAGCCCCTCCAACCACTACGCCAACTTCCTGCGCGCCTGCATGGGACAGGAAACCTGCCGCTCAAGCTTTGCGGTCGCCGGGCCGTTGTGTCAAACGATGAGCCTGGGCGTCATCGCCCAGCGCGTGAACGCGACGATCGAGTTCGATCCGGTCCGCAAGCGCGTGACCAACCACCGGCTGGCCGACTCGCTGCTGGACGGCGTGCCGCCGCGCAAGGAGTGGGAGCAGTTCTACAAACTGTGAGCCGCGCCACCACCGTCGGGAACATGCCGGCGCCGCAAAGCAAGGGTTCTTGAATTGAGCCAGGACAGCGCGCCGGGCAGGGGCTGCCGGTTCAGGTTTCAGTTGCCGCTTCGGCTCGACCGCGACTCCGATGACTCGGATCCGTTCTCATTGCGATGATGATCGCGGCAAGGCGCTTGACCGCCGCCTCCATCTGATCGTTGCTGAATCCGCCCAGACCGAGCACCAACCCCGGGCGGCCATTGCCCTCCGAGTACATCGGAGACACCGCGCGCACGGCGACTCCCGCTTCCAGGGCGCGTGATGCCAGCAGCACGTCATCGATCCCGCTCGCCAGCCAAAGCACCAGGTGCATGCCTTGGTCGCTCGGCTGCAACCATCCAAGATCCCTGGATATCCATCGATCGAGCATGCCGGTCAGCTGGTTTCGGCGATCGGCGTACACGCTGCGGATGCGCCGGATATGCCGATCCAGATGGCCTTCGGTGATGAAGGCCGCGAGGACGTGCTGGTCGGCGGTTGGCGTATGCCTGTCCATCAGTACGCGCGCGCCGCAGAAGGCGGGCACCAAAGTGTCGGGAACGATGGCGTAGCCCAGGCGCAGCGACGGGAACAGTATCTTGCTGAAGGTGCCCAGGTAGACGACACGGTCCGGCGCCAACCCTTGCAGTGACGGGAACGGATGGCCGGCATAGCGCAGTTCGCTGTCGTAGTCGTCCTCCACGATCCAGGCGCCGTTCTTTTGCGCCCAAGCGAGCAACTCATTCCTGCGCCCCATGCTCATCGGCATTCCCAACGGATATTGATGCGACGGCGTGACAAATGCGGCACGCGCGCCTTCTTCCATCGCAATGCCTGCCTCGACGTTGATACCGGCATCGTCAACCGGAACACGCACCATGCGATCCTGCCACCCTGTGCTTTCCAGAATTCCCGTTATCCCCCGATAGGCTGGGTCTTCCACCCAAGCGCTGTCGGCGGCGCCCAGCAGCACTTTGCAGGCGACGTACAATCCTTGCTGGGTTCCCGACGTGATGATGACTTGCTCGGCACGGCATTGCACGGAACGCGACCTCCGTACGTACTCGGCCACCGCTTCCCGCAGGGCCTTGACGCCTTGGGGATCGTCATAACCCGAGGGCGCGCCCGGTCCCCGGGCCCGGATGCGGTTGCTGAGCCGCCGCCACGTCTCGTCGGGCGCCGCCGGGCCTGTGGGGACGGACACGGCAAAGGGCACCTGCGGGAGCGGCTTGAATTGTTCGGCGATTTTGGCGAAGGCGGCGGCGGATGCCGGGAGCGAGGCGGGCGGCGGATTTACCTTGGTCTGTTGCGCGGCGATAGCTGTGTGCCGCGCTTGCGACAACGCCGAGGCCACTCGCGTGCCGGCCCTGGGTTGGGCCTCGAGAAAACCCTCGGCGATCAGTTGTTCGTACGCCTCCAGCACGGTGCCGCGCGCGATGTCGAGCGCGCCGGCCAACTGGCGGGTCGAGGGCAAAAGATCGCCCGGCTTCAAGTTGTCGGTGCGTATCGCTTCGCGCAGGGCATGGGTCAATTGGCGGCCAAGATGTCCGCTTGAACGGTCCAAGCCGCTAATCGGCGGCAGATCGACTGCTTGGGGGCGTCTGGGCATGCGATTCTGGTCTATTAAAAAATGTCAATTGTGGATCTACATGGTAATCCAGATTCTTCCGATAATCCGTCCACCCGATGAAAACCAGGAGAACTGATATGTATGTACCCGCCCACTTCGATGAGTCCCGCACCGAAGTGCTGCATGACTTCATCAAGCAACATCCATTTGGCATGCTGGTCACGCATGGCACAACTGGGCTTGACGCCAATCATATTCCGTTTGAAATCGACCCCGGGCAGGGCGGGAAGGGCGGTTTGACCGCCCATGTGGCCCGCGCCAACCCGGTGTGGCGGAACGTAGCCGATGGCGATCAGGTGTTGGTGGTCTTTCGCGCCGCCGATGCCTATATTTCGCCAAACTGGTATCCGTCCAAACACGAGTTCCACAAGCAGGTGCCGACCTGGAATTACATGGTGGTCCATGCCTATGGCCGCATCACCATTCGCGACGACGAGCGCTTCGTGCGCGGCGTTGTTGGCCGCTTGACGCGGACGCATGAGGCTTCCCAACCAAAACCGTGGAAGATGACGGACAGCGCCAAGGAAGTCATCGATGCGATGCTGAAAGCGATTGTCGGTGTTGAGATTGAAATCACACGTCTTGTGGGCAAGTCAAAGCTGAGCCAGAACAAGGACGCCCGCGACATACGCGGTGCTGCCGAAATGCTTAAAGACCAAGCGAATCATGTGATCGGCGATGCGATGCTGGCCGGGGTCAAAGCCGGGTCGGACTAGGCAGCGAATCAGGCACGACACAAATAGGTTTCCGCTCCGCATAGAAATGGTACATAATTACGTGGTATGTAATACAGTACGAACCGAACGGAGGAAGTATGGCGAGAGCAGGACTGGAAAAATCGGACGTGAGGAAGGCGCGGGACAGCTTGATCGCTCAGTCCCAGTACCCATCGGTGGACGCGGTTCGCATCGCTCTCGGCAATACCGGGTCCAAAACCACGATCCACAAGTATCTCAGGGAGCTGGAAGAGGAGGAGGGTGGCAGCGCCGGTAAGAAGGCGTCGATCAGCGAAGCGTTGCAAGATCTGGTCGAACGGCTAGCAGCACGCCTTGCTGAAGAAGCCGACGTACGGATCAAGCAGGTCACACACGAGTTCCGCGTCAAGGAACAAGCCAATGCGCAGGCCTTCCAGCAACTGCAAAGCGAACTACTCGCCAGTCAAGAAGCCAACCGTGTGCTGGAGGACCGCCTGCAAAGCGAAATTGCCGGCCATGCCAAAACACGCGCCGCCCTCCAGGCCGAAACCGTCGCGCGCCATACGGCCGGACAGCAAGTGACCGATTTGAAAGATCGGCTTGAGCAGGCGAAGCTGGAGCTGCGCCAACAGCAACTGGCGATACGGGGCAAGCAGGACGAGGTCACCAAACTCAATCAAGAGGGCGCCCGCCTGGTTCTGGAGTTGTCGCATACGAAGCAGTCGCTTTACGAGCAACTAACCAATGGCCGCAAGCTGGAGCAGAAGATCGAGCAGCTTCAGGCTGCCCATCTGCACACGGGCGATCTTCAGCGCCAACTTGTCAGCAAGATCGCCGAAGCCGAGGTGCTGAGCGAGCAACTGAAGGCCTCCGAGGCACAGCTCGAACCGGCAAAGGCACGATTACGCGAGTTCGAGTTGCTGCTGGCCCAGGCCAACGCCAAGGTGCACGCGCAAGACCAGATTGGCGAACAGTTGCAGGCCTATCTCGATAAAATGACGGCAGGTTCGAAGACGAAAGCTAAATAGTTGCATGAAAAGCAGAGGACCACAGGACCGTCGCACGGGTTGGGAATCGAGCCGGTCCCTGTCAGTTCGATCCCGGTTCCGGTATCATTCGGTATGAATAAGATTTCTTTCCATCCTTTTGTTATTGGTGTCGCCGGCGGAAGCGGCAGTGGCAAGTCAACGGTGTCCCAGCAAGTGCTCGCTTCGTTTGGCTCCGATATGGTCTCTGTCGTGATGCAGGACGATTACTACTGCGACCAATCCCACCTCACCCCTGAAGTCCGCCGCAAGCAGAATTACGACCATCCGCAGGCCTTCGACTGGCCTTTGCTTGTGCAGCACGTCAAAGCCTTGCGCAACGGCGAAGCGATCGAGATGCCGGAGTACGACTTTACGCTCGACAATCGCTCCAACCGGACCATTCCGGTCAAGCCGGCGCCGGTCATCGTCATCGAAGGGCTGTTTGCCCTGTATGACGCGGACCTGCGCAAGATGATGTCGCTGAAGATCTTTGTCGACACCGCCTCCGACGTTCGCTTCATCCGCCGCATGCAACGAGATATCACCGAACGCGGCCGTTCGGTGGAAAGCGTCGTCGACCAGTATCTGGAAACCGTCCGCCCCATGCACCAGCAATTCATCGAGCCAACCAAGCGCCATGCCGATGTCATTATTCCGCATGGCGCCAATGGCCCGGCGGTCGATGTGATCACCACCAAGGTGGCGAGCGTTATCGGCCAGTTGAAGCGGCCCTGAGTTCTGGTTAAGGCGGGAGGCTGGAATGAAAAATAGTCGTGTATTCGTTGTTGCTTTGGGTATCGCTATTTTTTGTTCATTTTCTGCATGCACTTACCGGGTCACGCAGATTGAACGAGGGTTTGCGTCAGTCGAAACTGGCGCCCCGGAACGCGCGGTAATTGAAAAGCTTGGCAGCCCGGACGTCGTCGATACGTCCGCTGCCCCTTTTGGCGTCTACGCGTCGGCGCTATGCAGTGCTCCGTGCATCAGACGGCTGTGGTGGGAGCATCCCGTACTCAAAGGAGTAGAAGCTTGGTCGGTTGAACTTGGTTCGACTGGAAACGTATTGACGAAAGCTCATTGGGTATCGCCATAGCGTCGACATAGCAGCCATCGGGATACTCCTCCTCGTGATTTTGGCCAAGGAGGAGTATGGCCCGACGAAGCCCGCATCAGAAACGGTAACCCGCGCTCACATTGACCGTACGCTCGGCGTTGCGATAGCAGAATCTGCCGTCGCAATCGAGCAAAACCTGTTTGTCCAGCAGGTTGTTGAGGTTGACCGAGAACCGCCACGCCCCCTGGTCGACACCAAAGGCGGCATCGACCATGCCGAAGGCGGGATTGATGATCCCTTCATTGCCATAATCCTGGTATGAGCGCGCCTTGCCGTAGTAGCGCACGCCCAACCCCGCATTGGCCAGCAGGGCGTCGCTCAGCTTGAAACTGTACTTGGTCCACACGGAGGCGCTGTGCTTGACGGCGCCCGGCTGCGACAGGCCACGGTCGCCGTTGTTGCTCTGCGTGATTTCGGTGTCCAGGTAGGTGTACTGCGCCACAATGCTGAGATTGCGCAGGATGTCGGCGCGCGCCTCCAGTTCGATACCCTGGGACTTGACCTCGCCGCTTTGCACCAGCGCGTCCGGATCCTGGGACGCGGCGGTGGTCACATTCTTGCGCTCCAGCTGAAAGACTGAAGCCGTGTAACTGACGTTGGCGTTGTCCGGCTGGTAGCGCAGTCCCGCCTCCAGCTGGCGGCCGGTGGACGGCTTGAGCAGTTCGTCATTGACGTCGCGGCCGATCTCCGGCGAGAACGAGGTCGCATAACTGGCGTAGGGCGCCCAGCCGGAATCGAACAGATAGACGCCGCCCAGGCGGCCCGTGGTCTTGCTGGCTGATTGGTCATAGAGCCGCGTCGAGGTGCCCGAGGCCGGCAGTTCGCGCGTATTCGAGTTCTCGGCACGGTCGCGGCGCAAACCGCCGGTGACGACCCACTTGTCCCATTTGAGTTGGTCCTGCAGGTAAAGCCCGGTCTGCTTGAGCGGGAAATAGTCGGCGCGTGGCGCGGCCGAGGCAACCGGGACCTGCGCGCCGCCGTACACCGGGTTGTACAGGTCCAGGTTCGGCATCACGCCGATGTCGTACGGGTTGCGGTTGGTCGTTTTGTTGTCGGCGTAGTCCACCCCGATCAGGACGTTGTGCGTCATTCCGGCGGCCCGGAACGACGCCTGCGCGCGCGTATCTACTTGCAGGCCGCGCCAGGCGGAACTGGTGGGGAAGAAGAGGCGGGTGACGGAGCGCCCGTCGGCCAGCAGCGCGCGGGGGAAGACGTCGCCTTCGTCGCGTTTCAACTTGGTGTAGCGCAGGTTTTGCTGCACCGTCCACATGTCGTTGAAGCGGTGCTCGAACTCGTAGCCCAGTGCATGGTTTTCGCGTTCCCAGCGGTTGTCCCTGCCGCCGAGGTTCACACTCGGATCGGGTTGTCCCAGCGCGCCGGGATTTTGCAACTGGTTGCCCCAGGCGTAGGATTGATCGTCCTTCTGGTATTGGGCGAGCAGGGTCAACCGGGTATCGGCGCCGGGCTGCCAGGTCAGCGCCGGCGCCACATAGACGCGGTCATCGCGGTCGAGATCGAGTCGGGTGCCGGATTTGCGTCCCAGCACGGTGACGCGGTAGGTCCACTCGCCGCGCTCGTCCAGCGCGCCGCCGACATCGGCCTTGATCTGTTTGCGGTCATAGGTGCCGTACTCGACGCCGATCTCGCGCACGGCGGTGGCCGAAGGACGCTTGGAGACGGCGTTGATCATGCCGCCCGGCGGCGACTGGCCGTACAGCACCGAGGCCGGTCCGCGCAGCACTTCCAGGCGTTCCAGGCCGTACGGCTCGATGGGCGCGGCATAGGCACGGCCGGAGGTTAGCAGGCCGTCGCGGAAAATGCCGGCGTTGCCCAGGTCGAAGCCGCGCAGCATCGAAAATTCGTCGACCGCCCAGGGTTTCATATTCGGCGTTACGCCGGCGGTGTAGCGCAGCGCCTCATCCAGGGTCTCCACCTTGCGGTCGGCCAGCTCGTCGGCGGTGACCACCGATACCGATTGGGGATTTTCGATCAGGCGGCTGTCGGTCTTGGTCGCCGTGGCGCTGCGTCTGGCGACATAGCCGTCGACATGGCCCAGGGCCGCTTCACGCTCGGCTCGCACCTCCACCGCCGGCAGCGCGACGGCGGCGTCCGGGCGCGGCGCGGCGACCGGCGCGGCGCCTTCCTTCAGGACATAGCGTCCGTCTCCTTGCCGCACGGCGTCCAGCCCACTGCCTTTCAGCAGGCGGTTCAACGCGTCCTGCGGTGCCAGCGTGCCTTGCAAGCCGGCACTGGTCTTGCCGGCGGTTAGCGCGCCGTCGGCGGCGATGTACACGCCCGATTCGGCGGCGAAGCGCGCGATGGCGGCACTTAACGGGCCGGCAGGGATGTTGTAGGAACGAGGGGCGGCGTCAGCGGCGAAGGCCGGGGCGGTCATGGCGGCGACCATCAGGCCGGCCAGGGCGTGTTGTGCGAAATGGGATGTCATGCGTACTTTCGGAAAATGGGAAATAGCTGTCTTCAATCTGCTTTCCGAACAACATCCAAAAAAGGGAACCGAATTCCGAAATTATTTTTACCTATCGTCCTGGCGGGCCTCGACCGTGACCCACCACGGCAGCACGAAACGCGCCCGCACCGGCAAAGCCGCCTCCAGCATCGCCAGCGCCTGACTGGTGTCTCGCACCGGGAAACCGCCCACCACGCGCAGCCCGGCAATGGCTGGATCGCAGCCCAGATGGCCGCGACGGTAGCGCGCCAGTTCGGCCAGGAACTGTTCCAGCGGCATGTCTTCGGCGACCAGCATGCCTTGCGTCCAGGCCTGGCGCGTGGCAGGCAGCGCGGCCGGGGCCGAAATGTCGCCTTGCGAGAACCTGACTTCCTGACCAGCATCGATTACACGGCGCGGCGAGTCCCGGTCAAACGGCGTGATCTCGACGCGGCCCTGGCTTACGCCGACTTGGGTATGACCATCGAACTGACGGACCCCGAAGCGTGTGCCCAGCGCGCGCATGCCCCCATGGGGGCTATGCACGACGAACGGGCGGGGCGATTGACGGGTGTCTGGATGGGTTTCGATCAACACCTCGCCTTTATGCAGCACCAGCAGGCGCAGGCCGCCGTCGAAGCGTTCGTCGACGGCGGTATCGGTATTGAGCCAGAGCCGGGTGCCGTCCGCCAGTACCACATTGCGGCTTTCGCCCACGCCGGTCCGATGCGTCGCGCCCAAGCCGGCGATGGTCGTGCGCACCTCGTCCTGGCGGGACAGTTGCCAGCCCAAACCGACGGTGGCGGCGGTCAACACAAGTGTCTTGATCAGCTTGCGGCGCCGGCGCAGTTGGCTGGCTGCGTGCAGCGCGGAAGTTGCCGCTTCCGGTGCTTCCCTGGCAATGGAAACACCCTGGCTGATGGCCTCAACGCGGGCCCAGGCCCGGCGATTGCCGGCGTCGCTGGCGAGCCAGTCCTGCCAGCGACGCCGTTCGTCATCCTCGACCTTTCCCGAGCGGAAAACGGCAAACCATTCGGCCGCCTGTTCCAGCGTGTCGAAGGGAATATCCTGCGTGGTGTCGTGGCTGCGGCGCATCGGCGGCTTTCGCTCCGCTCAGGCCAGCGCGGCGCGGAACGTCGCGCCCGCTGCCAGGCAATGCAGCATGGCCTGCGCCATATACTTTTTGACCATGCGCTCGGAGACGCAGAGGCGCTCGCCAATTTCGGCGTAGGTCAGGTCGTGCAGTTGCGCCAGCAGGACAGCCGCGCGGGGTTTCTCGGCCAGGCTGGCGAGGATGCGATCGACCTCCATCAGCGTTTCCACGATGATGGCCTGATGCTCGGCCGAAGGCTGGAAGGCCTCGGGGCGCTCCATCATGACCGCCAGCCAGGCGCGCTCGATTTCCTCGCGGCGCCAATGGTCGATCACCAGGCCCTTGGCGATCGTGGTGAGGTAGGCGCGTGGATTTTGGCCTGCGTCGAGCTTGCGCGGACGGACCAGCAGGCGCAGAAAGGTGTCCTGGGTCAAATCTTCGGCGGTGAAAGCGCATCCCAGCTTCTTGCGCAGCCACGCGTGCAGCCAGCCGTGGTGGTCGGCATACAGCGCGTGCAACGGCTGTGGTTGCGCAATCGAGTTGTAGCCCGCCATGTGATGTCGCCCTGGACGCATGAGAATAATTCTCATTATTATATAGCCGTTCAGTGATGCGGTACAAGTCGGGCCCCGGCCCGCAGCGTCGCCGCTAGCGCGGCGACGCGCACCCGTTCAATCCGCCCCGGAGGACTGCACGTAGGGGCCGATGACGACGCCGACAAAGCCCTTGGCTTTTTGCGTGGACAGGAATGTCACGTCGACGTCCTTCTTGAGCGCTTTGACCTGCCCGCCGCTGCGGTAGCTGTAGGCGGAGCGGCCGCCGCGCATCTCCACGATCAGCTCGACACGCTTGTCCGTCACCGGCGCCGATTCCAGCAAGGTTTCCTTGCCATCCTCGTACTTGACCAGCGCAACCATGCGGCGGCCGGCCGTTTGCGTCACGCCCAGGAACAGGTAGTTCGCATCGTTCTGGATGGCGATCAGGCCGGCGCGGTCGCCGTCGCGCCGTGGCGCGTAGTCGACCACGGTCGACACCGTCGCGTCATGGTGTTGCTGGCGACGGCCGATGAAGCCCGGCACACCGTCAAGCTTGCCCAGCGGCTGGCCGGAGTTCAGCACCAAGTCGCCCTTGTCGATCTTGTACAGCTGGCCGCGCGGCGTGCGCATGCCGATCCAGGCGGCGGAGAGGGGCTTGTCGAACTCGTCGACGTAGCTGAAGTCGCCGTTCATCGGCAGCGCGGGCGCCGGCTGGGCAGGGAGTTTGGGCTTGGCCAAGGTGTAGGGCACGGGCTTGCCCTGCTCGAGGATCATCGGCCAGCCGTCTTTCCACGTCACCGGCAGCAGGAAGGTTTCACGACCGATATTATAGAAATTGCCGGGGTAGGGGCGGGTGGCCAGGAAAACCGCCCACCAGTCGCCCTGCTGGGTCTGTACCAGCTTGGCGTGGCCGGTCGTGGTGACCGGATTGGTGCGCGCCGGATCCAGATCGCGCTGGGTCAGGATCGGATTGGCCGGTCCGGGCACATACGGGCCCATGACGTCCTTGGAGCGCAGAATCACTTCGGAGTGGTTGTCCCCGGTCCCGCCTTCCGCGCACATCAGATAATAGTAGCCATCCTTCTTCAACAGATGCGGACCTTCGATCCAGATCGGATTCTTGGCCGGCACCACGCCGCCGTCGATCAGCACCTTCGGCGTGCCGATGCGCTGGAAGCTGGCCGGGTCGATCTCCGTGATCCAGATGGCGCGGTGGCCGTCGTAGCGCGGCGTGCCCACGGGCGCGTCGTTGTGGACCACATAGGCCTTGTCGCCGTCCCAGAAGATCGACGGGTCGATGCCATTCAAACCTTTGATGGTGACCGGTTGGGACCAGGGGCCGGACGGCTTATCCGCCGTGATGACGAAGTTGCCCATGCCGCCGGGGCAGCTGGAGCAGGTGGTGATGATGTAGTAGCGCCCGTTGTGGAACGAGATGTCCGGCGCGTAGATGCCCTGCGAACCGCGCACGCCGGTGAAGTCGACCTGTTCCGGCCGATCCAGCGCGTTGCCGATCTGCGTCCACGTGACCATGTCCCTGGAATGCATGATCGGCAGGCCCGGGAAGTTGGTGAACGAGGAATTGACGATGTAGTAGTCGTCGCCCACGCGGGCGATTGACGGGTCGGGGAAATATCCCGACAGGATGGGGTTGAGGAACTCGCCGGCGCGCGGCTTGGCCTGCTCCTGCGATTTGCCCGCGTAGCTGAAGCGCTCGAAGCGCGCGCTCGCGGCGGTGTCGGCGGCGTACGCCCCCGACACCGCGCACAGTGCCGCGACAAGTAAGATTTTCTGTTTCATATTAACCCTAAAAGTGCGGCACCGGCGGCCTTAGAACTTCATGCGCAGGCCGAGCGCGAAGGTACGGCCCGGATCGTACTGCGACATCGTCGCGTTCGGGAACTGGAAGTATCCGCGACGCTTGGCCTTGTTCAGGTTGACGATGTCGAAGGTGATCATCGGCAGGCCGTCGCGGTCGAACACCTGGTCCAGCTCGATGCTCGACGAGAAGTCCCACTGCTTGTAGGTGTCGCTGAACAGCGCCGCCTGGGTGATGCCGCTCTGGTTCGCCGTCGCCACCTGGCTGCCCTGCGAGTAGGTGTGCATGAAGCGCGCCATGTAGCCGTGGTTCTCGTAGTAGACGCCGAAGTTGTTGGTCTTCTTCGGCACGCCCAGCGCGATGAAACCTTTCGAGCCTTCGCCGCTGGCCTTCTGGTTGATCAGGGTCAGCGTTTCGTTGAAGCCGAAGCCCTTGATCGGCAGCCACTTGTCGAGCGGCTGGACCCAGCCCACTTCCAGGCCGCGGATGCGCAGGATGCCTTCGGCGTTGCGCGGACGGGTCATTACAACGGTGGCCACGTCCGGGCCGCCGCGCGAATCGATCGCCAGCTGCTGCGTCGGAATCAGGGTGCCGTAGTTGATGCCGTACTGCGCCAGCGCGGAGAATGGCAGGGTGACGTTCTCGTCGACGGTGAAGCCGTTGACGCGCTTCTGGAAGCCGGTCACCGACACATAGCCTTCGCGGCCGGTGTACCAGTCGATGCCCAGGTCGATGTTATCCGACAGGTAAGGTTTCAGGTTCGGATTGCCCTGGGTGCCGGTGTCCGCCGAGACGCCGGAGAAATTGACGCCAGGACGCAGCGAGTTCGGATTGACGCGCGTCATGCTGCGCGACAGGGCGGCGCGCACCACCACGTCCTTCATCACGTCGACGGCGATGGTGCCGGACGGCAGCGTGTTGCTGTACTCCGAATCCTGGTAGACCCACGAATCGATGTTCGGATACTTGCTGCCGTTCAGCGGCAAGGTGGCGTTGCGCGGATCGCTGAAGGAATTGCGCGAACCGACCTGCTGTTGGGTGCGGACGTAGCGCACGCCCACGTTCCAGCGGGTATTGAAGCCGGCCGGCGCCAATTCGCCGCTCGCCTCCAGATAGACCGCCTTCGACTTCTCGCGGATGTAGCCGGCGCTGGCGCCGGTCGACGAGGCGCCCGTGTCCGGCGCGTTGCTGTTGAAGAAGTTGTAGTTGGAATCCTGGCGGAAGCGATCCCAATCCAGCGCCAGGTTGCCGTACTGGCCAGGCGTCAGATAGCTCGGCAGCGCGGCGTTGGTGATCAGCGAACCCTGGTAGGTAAGCGGCGCGGTCTGGCCGGCCGTGTAGCCGGTGCCGTAGCCCGGGTACAGCGCGGCGGCGCTGGCGCCAGGCGTGCTGGCGCCGTTGCATGGCGGCGCGCCGTTCGGGCCTTGCAGGAACACCGATGGATTGTTGCCGCAGACGGCGGCCTGCCAGGCGGCGGAATTATCCTGGCCGCGGATGGTGCGGTCGATATCGTCCCAGGCGAATCCGCCCTTGACGGTCAGCTTCTTGTCGCCCCAGGCCAGGTTGGTGTGGAAGCCCTTGGTCTCGGTTTCGCGCAACTCGTTCTGGACGTTGACACGGCCGCCGACCCACTGGTAGTTGGCCGGGTTGTTCAGGTCCATGTTCGAGACGATGGACGGCACGCCGCCGTTGTTCGCGTAGGTGATCGTGTTGCCGCTGTTGGGCGCGGTGATCGGCATGACCGTCGGCGCCTCGTGGGTGAAGCGGCTGCGGTTCCAGTTACCGGCGACGTCGAGCGACAGCTTCGGCGTGATCTTCCACTCCATGCCCGGGTTGATGCCCAGCAGGTCGACCTTGTCCTTGCGCGGGCCGAACTCGATGAAATTGAGCGCGTTGGCGAAGGTGCCGGAGGTCACCGTGCAGCCGTTGGTGCAATCGGTCTTGTCGACTTTCATGTTCAGCGGAATGGCGCCGTTGTTACGCACGGCCCAGGTGTAGCCGTTGCGCGTCATGTCGTCATCCTTCTTGCTGTACATGGTGTCCAGGTAGAAGTGCAGATCCTGCGTCGGACGGTACTCGGCGGCGAACACGCCGGAGATCTTGTCCTTGGTGCCGTAGTACTCCATGGTGCGGCCCAGACGCGGAATGATAGCGTTGTCAATCTGGCCGATCGTCAAGCCGGGATTGTTCGCCAGCAGGAAGGCCTCGTTGATCGGCGTACCCGCCACCAGGCCGTTGCCGGCGCCGGCCGGCACGGTGGCCGGGATGGTCCAGTTGCCACCGCCGGTGTTGTTGCGGGTCGGCGAGCTGCTCTGCGACGCGGTCAGGTTGGGATTGGTCCAGCCGACGGTCTCGAAGCCGGTGGTGCGAGCCTGCTGGCGCGAGAACGAAATGCCGCCCAGGATACCGAACTTGCCGTCCCAGGTATTGCTGGCCAGGATATTGCCGCGCATGCCGGCCTTGTCGGCGATCTGCTGCTTGGTGCCGGTCAGGCCCATGGACAGCTGCTTGCCTTCCTTGTCGAACGGCCGCGCGCTGCGCAGGTTGACGACGCCGGCGGCGCCGCCCTCGATCTGGCCGGCGGTCGGGCTCTTGCTGACGGTGAGCTTGGTGAACAGGTCGGTCGGCAGCAGGTCCAGATCGACTTCGCGGTTGGTGTTGGCGCCGTCGATCGGGCCGGACGACGCCACGGCGATCGGGGAATTGTTCAGCAAAATCTTGGTGAACGACGAGCCCAGGCCACGGATCTGGATGGTCATGCCTTCGCCGGTGACGTCGCGCGACACGCCGACGCCGGGAACGCGGCTGAGCGACTCGGCCAGGTTTTTGTCCGGGAATTTACCGAAATCCTCGGCGTTGATCGAATCCTGGAAGCCGACGGCTTGCTTCTTGTCGCGCGCGGAAGACAGCAAGCTGTTGCGGTAGCCGGTGACCTGGACGCTGGTGATCGGCGCCTCGGCGGTGGTGGCGGCAGGGGTGGCTGCGGTCGTCTCGGTGGCGGGGGCGGGGGCGGTTTGCTGGGCGTATGCCTGGGCGATCATACTGGCCATGACGGTCAGTCCAAGCGCGGCGCGCCGGCTGGCGGTCGTTCGTTGATTCATTGCGGTCTCCTGTTTTTTATCGGTACTGGCGTGTTTTTCCTGTTTTTTTTCAACACGACAGCGCCAAGTCTAGGAGGCGGCTTGAGCAAAGTCAACAACTTCAAACAAAATTTGATAAGCGCAACCATTTTGAACAACACAAGCGCGGGCGGGGTGCGGGTCTATGTTATGCGGTAAGGAAACGAAGTGTGAAGCGCGGCGTGATAAGCGTAACCATTTGGCGCGCATGCACACCGGGGTCAGGTCCGACATTCGGACAGGAGCTGGACAGTAAAGCGTTCTACTGCCCAGACCGTGTCCGAATGTCGGACCTGACCCCCGTCGGGGGAGGCGTAACCATTTGCCGGGGTATTTCGGGATGGGGCGGCCATCCCGAGCTTGGGGGAGGTGACCTATACTTCGGCGCGGGGGCGCTGGCGGTGGAAGACCAGAGGGCTGTACGGGATGTTCGACGGCGGCGGCGATTTGAGGATGTTGGACTTCATGGCGCCCACCACGTGCATCTCGCAGGGTTTGCAGTCGAACCGCAGGGTGTAAGTGTGATCGCCGCTGACCAATGTCATCGGCTCGGCACGGACCTGGCCCTGCACGCCTTGCACGCCCTTGGCCTGCTTCGGACACAGGTTGAACGAGAAGCGCAGGCAGTGCTTGGTGATCATCAACGGCACTTCGCCCGGTTCCTCGTGCGACTCGTAGGCGGCGGCGACCAGTTTGACGCCGTGCTTGTGGTAGAAGGCGCGCGCCTTCTCGTTGTAGACGTTGGCCAGGTAGCTGAGCTGGGTGTCGGGGTAGACCGCCGGCGGTTCGGCGCTGGCCTTGCGCATCGGACGGTCCCAAGCGGCCAGGCGCGCCGCTTCATGCGCTTCGATGGCGTCGCGGCGCAGCGCGTTGATCGCGGCGGCCGGTACGAACCACGGTTTGAATAGGCTCAATTCCACGCTGGCGGCCGAGAACATCGTGCCGCCCAGCTTGCCCAGGCTGGCACGCAGCGAGGCTTCCGCCTGTTCGGTTTGCTGTGCGGGCTGGTAGGCGATGGCGGCGTCGGTCACGCTGACGATGCCATCTTCGTCGCGCAGGGACAGGCGCAGACCGTCTCCGTGCTCGCGCAAGGACAGATGCAGGTCGACTTTCCGATCGGAGGACTTCTTGCTCAGCGCGCCTTCCCAGTGATGGTCGCGGTTGCGCAGGATGGAGGCGCCGACCTTGAAACCGGTCAGCAGCCCGACCGTCTCGTTCGGGAACACGCGCCACTGCTCGCCGTCCGCACTGGCGCCGATTTTCTTCACCGTGTTGGCCTGGATGCCGAACGATTCGCGCTTGTACATGTAGTTCAGCCCGTCGCCGTTGGCCATCGGCCCGTTGGTGGTGATGTCGAAGTGGTCGGTGGCAATGCGCGTCACCGTGCCCAGTTCCACGCCGACGTATTTAGGGCTGTCGAAGGCGCCGATCTCTCCACCTTCGCGGCCGTGGGCGAAGTAATCGGTGTGGCCGCGGTGGAAGGTCTTGTCGACATCCGGCGTGAACAGGATGTCGGTGCGGCCGCTGGCGGCGCGCGTGAATTCCGTACGGCGCTCCAGGATTTCGTCCAGCAGAAGGCGGTAATGGGCCGTGATGTTTTTCACGTAGCCCATGTCCTTGTAGCGGCCCTCGATCTTGAACGAGCGGATGCCGGCGTCGACCAACGCCTCCAGATTGCGGCTCTGGTCGTTGTCCTTCATCGACAGCAGGTGTTTTTCGTACGCGACGACGCGGCCTTTGGTGTCGCTCAGCGTGTACGGCAGGCGGCAGGCCTGCGAGCAGTCGCCGCGATTGGCGCTGCGGCCCGTGTCCGCGTGCGAAATGTAGCACTGGCCCGAATAGGCCACGCACAGCGCGCCGTGAATGAAATATTCGAGCGGGGTGTCCACCTCGGCGTGGATCTTGCGGATTTGTTCGATCGTCAGCTCGCGCGCCAGCACCAGCTGCGAGAAGCCGACGTCGCCGAGGAACTTGGCCTTTTCCATCGTGCGGATGTCGCACTGGGTACTTGCGTGCAACTGGATCGGCGGCAGATCCATCTCCAGCAGTCCCATGTCCTGCACGATCAGCGCGTCCACGCCGGCTTCGTACAGCTGCCAGATCTGCGCGCGGGCGGCGTCCAGCTCGGCGTCGTGCAGGATGGTGTTGAGCGTGACGAAGATGCGCGAACGGTAGCGGTGCGCGAACGCCACCAGTTTGGAGATTTCCTCGATCGAATTGCTGGCGTTGTGGCGCGCGCCGAAGGCGGGGCCGCCGATATAGACGGCGTCGGCGCCGTGCAAAATGGCCTCCCGGCCGATCTCGGCGGTTTTGGCGGGCGACAGCAGTTCGAGCTGATGGGCTAGCAAAGTCATGGCGTAATCCGTTGCGATGAAAGCAGCAATTATAGCGAGATCAAGCCGGCGAAAACCGGCTTCGTGCTTGCAAGCGACACCCGCATCGGGGTTCATTTCCCATTCGTGATGCGCCAGTGAAACAATTCAGGGGGGTAAACGTCAGTTTGGTGACAACGGGCAACATAAACCACGTTAAACTCCTTATAACAGACCAAACAGTCCACTGATAGGGGAAAAATGATGCGCCGCATCTCTACCGGCCCGACGACCTCCGCGCTACGACGCCGAGTCCTGCCCCTGCTGCTGGCCGCCGGTTTCGGCGCGCCCCAGGCTGCGCCCGTTTCACCGCAAGTGGTGGCCGGCCAGGCGACATTTAGCCAGCAGGGAAATGTTTTCTCTATCACTAATACGCCCAACACCATCATCAACTGGCAGAGTTTTTCGGTCGGCGCCGGCGAGGTGACCCGCTTCGTCCAGCAAAGCAGCTCGAGCGCGGTGCTGAACCGCATCCTCGGACAGGATCCCAGCCGGATTTTTGGCGCCCTGCAGTCGAACGGGCGCGTCTTCCTGATCAATCCCAACGGCGTGATGTTCGGCCGCGATTCGCGGGTCGATGTCGCCGGCCTGGTCGCGTCCAGCCTGAACCTGTCGAACAGCGACTTTCTGGCCGGCAGGACCAACTTCACCGCCGTCGCTGGCGCGGGCGCGGTCAGCAACGCCGGCAGCATCGCCACGCCGTCCGGCGGCCAGGTTTACCTGGTGGCGCCGAACGTGGACAACAGCGGCATCATCACCTCGCCGCAGGGGGAGGTGATGTTGGCGGCCGGGCACGCCGTCCAACTGGTCGAGGCGGGCAATCCGTCGGTGCACGTGGTCGTCAGCGCGCCGGACAACGCGGCCCTGAACCTCGGCCAGGTGATCGCGCAGGGCGGGCGCATCGGCATCTACGGCGCCCTGGTCGCCCAGCGCGGGCGCCTGAACGCGGACAGCGCGGTGGTCGGCGAGAACGGCAAGATCGTCCTCCGGGCCAGCCGCGACACCTTGCTGGAGGCGGGCAGCGTGACCAGCGCCACCGGCGCCGGGCAGGGCGGGGAGGTGGCAGTGCTGGGGCGGCGCGTGGCCTTGACCGGCGATGCGCGCATCGACGCCAGCGGACAAACGGGCGGCGGCACCGTGCTGGTCGGCGGCGATTACCAGGGCGGGAACGCGGCGGTGCAGAACGCCGAAACGACCGTGGTCGGCGCCGGCGCCAACATCCGCGCCGACGCGGTCGCTCGCGGCGACGGCGGCAAGATCGTGGTCTGGGCCGACGGCGCGACCTCGATGGCGGGACGGCTGTCGGCGCGCGGCGGCGCGAACGGCGGCGACGGCGGCCTGGCCGAATCGTCCGGCATGCAATTTCTCGATTTTCGCGGCACGGCCGACCTGCGCGCGCCGCGCGGAAGAATGGGGACGTTGCTGCTCGACCCGAACGATATTGCCATCGCGGCGGGCGGCGACACCTATATCGGCCAGAACGGCGGCGATCCCTTCGTGTTCGAGGGGATCAATTCGCCGGCGATGCTTACGCCGCTGACCATCACCAACCAGCTCGGCCTGTCGGACGTGCGGGTGTTGACCAACACCGGTTCGATAACGGTGCTGAGCCCGGTCACCTGGTCCAACGCCAGCGGGCTCACCCTGTCCGCCGCCACCGGCATCACGCTCAACGCCCAAGTGACCAACACCGGCGGCGGTAAACTGGCGCTGCACACCGTCGGTGGCGACATCACCCAGAGCGCGGCGATTTCCGTGCCGACCCTGGCGGCGATCGCCGATGGCGGCGGCGTGGTGCTGACCCATAGCGGCAACAGCGTGGGCACCCTGGCTGGAGCGGGCGCGACGGGCTTCTCCTACCGCGACAGCAATGCGCTGACGATAGGGACCGTGTCGGCCGGCGCGATCGCCACGCAAAGCGGCATCACGTCCAGCGGCGGCGATATCGGTATCGTATCGGGCGTCGGCAACCTCAGCGGCGGCCTGGCCATCGATGCGCCCGTGTCGGCTCTATCCGGTGTCGTGAATTTGCGCGACTACAAGGGCAATATCACCCAAAGCGCTTCGTTGAACGCGGCCGCCGCGCTGATCATCGCGGACGAGGGCGCCGTCACGCTCAACAACACATCCAACTCCCTGACCGAGCTGGCCGGTTACAGCAACGCGGCGGCGGGCTTTAGTTTCGTCAATGACAGTGGATTCACGGTCGGCACGGTGGCCGGTTCGAACGGCGTGCTCAGCTTTGGCGCCGCGCCCCTGACCCTGACGGCGTTGACAGGCGACCTGAGCGTGTCGAACACGACCTACGGCGTGAGCGCCGGCAGCGCCGGAAACTCGGCATTGTCGTTGACCGCGAACGGCGGACAGGTGCTGGGCGGCGGCATCGTCAAGGGCGCCACGGTCGCGGTCAGCAGCGCCACCGGCATCAACCTGAACGGCACGCAAAACGAGATCGGTGCGCTGACCGCCAGCGTCGCCGGCAGCGGTGATGTCGCCTTGGTCAACAACCGGCACTTGTCGATCGCCTCGATCAGCACCGGCGCCGCCAACGCAGCGGTCAATATCTCGACCACCGCAGGCTCCGCATTCGGCATCGAGGTGGCCGGTGCGATCGGCACCGGCGCGACCGGCTCGGTCTCCCTCAACGCCGGCGGCAGCGGGGCGATCACCCGCGTCGGCGCCGCCAGCGTCATCAGCACCAACAACCTGACCCTGCAAAGCGCTAGCGGCGGCGCCGTCGGCACCTCCGCGCTGCCGGTGCTCGCCAGCGCGGTTGGCGGCGGCACCACCAATTTCCATACCGGCACCGTCGGCGACGGCCCGCAAGGCTTACACTTGAGCCAGGCGGGCAACTTGCGCCTGAACGCCGGCTCGCACTACGGCAACAACACGGCCGTCGACATCGGCGCGACCGGCAATCTGACCGTCGCCGGCAATCTGAGCGCCGGCACGGCGGACTTGACCCTGGAAAGCGCGGGCACGATCCAGATGTCGGGCAGTTACCTGATCCAGGCCGGCGCGCTCGACCTGAAGGCCGCCACCGGCATCTACGGCAGCAACAGTGCCGCGCCGCTGGCCATCATGAGCGATAGTGTCCAGGCACGAAATACCACCTCGGGAGCGGTGCGGCTGTCCAATAGCGGCACCAATCTGTCGGTGGGCGGCGCCGGCAGCTACGGTATCGATCAGCAGGGCAGCGGCAACGTGTACCTGGACAACGCCAGCGGCTACACGACCAGTATCGACAAATCCGTCACCAGCGCCGGCGGCAGCATTGCGATCAATGGCGCCGGCGGCATCGCGCTCGCGCCTTCGCAGACCATCGCCAGCAACGGCGGCGGCATCCAGCTGTTCGCGTTGGGCGCCAACGCACAATTGGGCATCGGGTCCGGGTCCAGCGTCGTCAGCAATGGCGGTTTGATCAGCCTGAAGGCGGACGCCATGTCCCTCGCCGGCGCCGTGCAGGCCGGCAGCGGCGGCGTCGCCATCGCGCCGGGCAGCGGCGACACACAGATCTACGCCGGCGCCGGCGCGGCCGATGTCGGCGGCCTCGCGGGCGTCCGGGTGCTGGGGCTCACCGAGACCGAACTGCGCACCATCGATACCAGCGGCTACCTCTACCTCGGCAATGGTTCGCAGAACGCAGACGTGATCGTCTCTGGCGCGCTGGACTTGTACGACGGCGGCGCGCGCAGCGGCATGCTGTCGCTCAACGGCGGCAATGGCAACGTGATCATCAACAACGTGCTGACGACGGGACAAGCGACTATCTCCAACGCCAGCGCGTCGAAGGCCATCACCATCGGCAATGGCGGACGGTTGCGGTCCCACGGAACGACCGTGCTGAACACGCTGGGCGGCCTGGTCTTGAACGGCGACGGCGCCATCGCAACCAATGGCGCCGCGTTGTATGTCGAGGGCACGACCGGTGTCGCGTTGAACGGCACCTCAAGCATTTCGACGGCGGGCGGCGGGCTGACGCTGGCCGCCGGATCGACCGATGGCATGTTCGCCACCCAGGCCGGCACGGCGATTTCCACCGGCGGGGCTGCGGCGACGATCTCGGCCGACAACATGAACCTGGCGGGCAGCATCACCAGCGCCAGCGGCGTCACCTTGGCGCCGCACAGCGCGGGCGTGGCGATCAAAGTCGGCGCGTTGGCGGCCGACAGCAGCGGCGTGCTGCGCCTTTCCAGCGCGGAACTGAACGGCGTGCACGCGCCGGTCCTGCGCATCGGCTCGTCCACGGCGGGCGCGATCGCGATCGAATCGGCGTTGGGCAACAGCGGCGGCGGGGCGTTCGAACATGTCGACTCGACGCTGAAGCTGGCGTCCGGCGGGGCCATCACCCAAAGCGCCGGCGCCACCATAGGCGGGGTCGACATGCTCGCGCTTGCGGGCGCCAGCGTCACGCTCGACCAGGCCAACGACACCGGCCGCATCGCAGGCAGCACCAGCGGGGCGTTCTCCTATCGCTCGGCCAACCAGATCTCGGTCGAAACGGTCGACGGCAGCGGCGGCATCGCCGCCGGCGCCGGCCAGACCATCCGGCTCAAGTCCGATGGCGCCGGCATCAGCCAGGGCAGCGGCGCGCCGCTGATAGCGTCCGGCGGCACGCTGGTGCTGGAGGCGGCGGGAGCGGCCGAGCTGGAATCGAGCAGCAACAATTTCGCCATACTGGGTGGCGCGTTGAACCAGGGCGGCGCGGGCGCCAAGGGCGCGTCGCAGATCCACACCGGCAGCAACCTGTCCATCGCCAGCGTCACGGCGATGGATGGCGTCACCACCCTTAACGGCCTGTCGACCAACAACCAGGACCTCGAGCTGTCGACCGGCCTGTCCACCTATCAACTCACCGTCAACCAGGCCATCGACGCCGGCACCGCCGGCGTGACCCTGGAGACGGACAATCTGGCGCTTAACGACACGGTCACGGCCAACACCGTGATGCTGCGGCCGCGCACCAGCGGCCGGCCGATCACGGTGGGCTCTGCCACGTGCCAGGTGGGCGGCGCCGGCGGTTGCCTGGCGATCACCCGGCTCGACCGCGTGGTCGCGGCCAATATCGGCATCGGCCAGCGCTACGCCGACAGCGGGGCGCCGGGAGACCTCTACGTGGCCGGCATCACCAGCGCCGGCACTGCCGCCGCGACCGACATCAACCCGGCCACCACGCTGATCGCCCTTGGCAGCGGCGGCACCATCACCCAGGGTGGGCCGATCGTGGTCGACACGCTGGGCCTTTCCGCCGGCGGCAACGTGACGCTGGGCCACGCGGGCAACCTGGTGTCGACGCTGGTGGCCGAGACCAACGGCAAGGAGCTCTCGTACAACAATAGCGCGGGCTTCACGGTGGGCGTGCTGCACGCCAATACACTGATCGAGGCGGGCGGCAGCGCCTTGAGCGGCATCCGCACACTGGGCGGCGATGTAGCGTTGACGGTGGACGGCGGCCCTACCGGCGAGCTGACGATCTCCCGGTCGATCAACGCCGGCGTCGGCTCCGTGATGCTGGCCTCGTCGGGCGCCGTGTATGGCGACACCGGCGCCAGCGACATCACGGCCGGCACGCTGAGCATTACGGCGGATGGCACCTCGACGCGGAGCGGCGGCATCGGCGCCATCGACGGCAACGGCGGCTTGCATACCACCGTGCCGCGCATCGCCGCGCTGTGGGCGCCAACGGGCGGCATCCGGATCGGCAGCCTGACGGGCCTGGTCGTGGGTCCGTCCACGGCCCTGGCGGACGACTTTGTGCGCACGGGCGGCACGCTGGCGCTGAGCACCGCCAGCGGCCACGCGCTGACCATCAACGGCAACATTGCCGCCGTCGGCGATATCGAGCTCACGGCTGGTTCGGCCGGTTCGGGCAACGCCCTGGACCAGATTCATTTTGAGCGGAATGTCGCCTCCAGCGGCGGCAATATCACCATCAACGCCAACAGCGTGACCGGCGCCCATGTGCCGACCGGCGGCAACGTCATCTCGCGCCTGTTCGTCGCGCCGGTGCCGGGTTCGACACCGACCCTGGCCGAGTGCGTCGCCAATCCGGCGTTGACCGGCTGCGCTGGCGTCCTGCCCAACCTGGCCGCCTGCACGGCGAATCCGGCCCTCGCCGGCTGCGGCGCGGTCTTGCCGGGCCTGGGCGCGTGCGTCGCCGCGCCGGCCACCGCCGGTTGCGAGGCCGTGTTGCCGACCCTGGCCATGTGTACCGTCACGCCCACCTTGGCCGGTTGCTCGGCGGTGCTGCCGACGGTCGCGGCCTGCGCGGCGAGCCCGGGCTTGCCGGGGTGCTCGGTCGTGCTGCCGACCGTGGCCGTCTGTACCGCCACGCCGACCCTGCCGGGTTGCGGAGCGGTGCTGCCGACGGTGGCCGCATGCACGCTCACGCCGGGCTTGCCCGGTTGTTCGGCCGTGCTGCCCGGCCTGGCCGCCTGCGTCGCCACGCCATCACTGGCGGGCTGCGCCGCCGTACTGCCGACGCTGAGCGCCTGCCTGACGACGCCGAGCACGGCCGGTTGCTCGGCGATACTGCCCACCCTGGCCGCCTGCATCGCCACGCCAGGCGCGCCCGGTTGTGCGGCCGTGTTGCCATCGCTGGGGATCTGTGTGGCCACGCCGAACACGGCGGGCTGCGGCGCCGTCCTGCCGACCTTGGCGCAATGCACCAGCACGCCGACCCTGGCCGGATGCGGCATCGTGCTGCCACCGGTGAATATCTGCTTGGTCAACCCGAGCGCTGCCGGCTGCCAGGTCGTGGTGCCGCCATCCGGGTTGCCGTCGAGCGGGCCGGTGGCCCAAGCGATCAATACGACGGTCAACATCATCAACGCGGTGACGACGATCGGCGGCAGCGGCGGTTCGGCCGCGTTTTCCAGCGCGCCGGACGATGGCGACATCAAGGAGAAGGGCGGCGTGAAAGAGGGGCTCGCCGTACAACAAACCGCGACTAAGAGCGAGTTGCCGAAGAAGACCTACTGCAACTGAGTGACGGACAACATGGGCGCGCGATGGGCTAGTCGAAGTAATCGCACAGAAATTCAACGAAGGCGCCCACTTTGGGACTCACCAGCCGACGCGATGCGTGCAACACCCAGCATTCGATGACAGGTCCTTGCGCCGTTCCCCACGCGACCAGACGGCCGGCGGCCAGTTCGTCGGCGACTGCCGAGCGAGGCAGCAGGGCGGCACCGGCGCCGGCAAGCACGGCGTCGCGCGCCATCAAGGGCGTCGACAGGCACATGACCGGTTGCGGGAGATAGCTGCGCACGCCGCCCGAAGCATCGATGACGGTCCAAAGTGGAACCTCGGCGCGGCCGGCGCGAACCACCGCCCGCAACTTTTGCGGTTGCTCGTCGTGGGGCGGCTGCGGCAGGTGCGGCGGCGCCACAAGTACCAGGCGATCGCTCAAAAATTTGCGGCCGACCAGCGCGTCGTCCTGGCGGGGATTGAAGCGCACCACGACATCGTAGCCGTCGCTCACCAGATCGACGATGCGATCCTCGGCGATGATGTCGAGCCGTATTTCCGGATAGACGGCGCAAAAGGCAGCGCTCAACCGCCCCACGGAGACGTCGGCGAACAACAGCGGCACGCTCACCCGCAAGACGCCGCGCGGCCGGCCTATGCCGGCTTTGAGTTCCGCCGCCGCTTGCGTGATCTCGTCGAAGGGGGCCACTGTACGCGCGTGCAGGATCGCGCCCTCCGGCGTCAGGCGCAGCTCGCGGCCGCCACGCTCGACGAGACGGACTTCCATGAGCTCTTCCAGCGCGCTGACATGACGCGACAGGGTTGCCTTGGGCCGCCCGCTCGCGCGGCTTGCCCGCCCAAAGCCGCCGTGGGTGGCGACTAGATTGAAATCTGCCAGCGCGCTGAGATCCATTTGCGATTTACTCGTTCCATTTTTGAGACAATATGTCTCGGTTTTGACGACTATACACCATTTATGGATCACCGGAAAATGGCGCCTCACCCGATCATTCCGGTAAGGAGTTATCCAATGAAGGCAATACGTTTTTATGAATATGGCGGTCCAGAGGTTTTGAAGCTGGAAAATATCGATCTGCCGGAACCCGGCCCCGGCCAGATCCGCATCGCGGTCAAGGCTGCCGGCGTCAATCCGATCGACTGGAAAGTTCGCGCCGGGTACATGCGCGAAATGATGCCGCTGGTGCTGCCCGCCGGGGTCGGGCACGACGCGTCGGGCATCGTCGACGCCGTGGGGAGCGATGTGGCGGGTGTCTCGGTGGGCGATCCCGTCTTTGGCAGGGGCCATGCGACGATGGCCGAGTACGCGATCCTCTACGAGTGGGCCCGCAAACCCGACACCCTGTCCTTCGAAGAGGCGGCGGCGCTTCCGGTGGCGGTCGAGACGGCCACCCGGATCATCGAGGAACTGGCGGTGAAACCCGGCGAAACGCTTTTGGTCAGCGGCGCCGCCGGCGGGGTAGGCTCCGCGGTCATTCAGTTGGCCGCCGCCTCGGGCATCCGTACGATCGGCACGGCCAGCGCCGCGAAGCACGCCTATCTGCAATCGTTGGGGGCGATTCCGACGACCTACGGCCCCGGCCTTCCCGAACGGGTCGCCGCGCTGGCTGCGGACGGGGTACAGGCGGCCGTCGACATCGTTGGCTCCGGGGTCATAGCTGATTTGGTCGCGATCACCGGCGCGCCGACGAAGGTCGTGTCGATCTCCGACGTCCAGGCGCCTCAATACGGGGTCAGAACCTTGTTTGAGGACCGCAACGCCACGCCGGCCCTGGAGCGCGTTGCAAAGTTGTTTGTCGCCGGCGCATTCAAGTTGCCGGTGGAGCGCACCTTCAAGCTCGCAGAGCTTGGCGCTGCCCACGAACTCAGCGCGCAGGGCCGGGTCACGGGACGGCTCGTCATTGTGATCGGTTAGACCGAGGGCGCTGGGGCGCGCGGGCTTAAACAGCGCGCCCTAGCACCTTGGAATTACAGCAATGAGCACTACAATGTTAAATATACTTAACATTAATCGGGTGTTCCGGTGAACTTGGCCTAAATCGGCGTTGAAATCCACAGCAAGCGCATTCAAGCCGGCCTGCTGCAGGAGCACGTTGCCAAGTTTGCTGGCCTCTCCCGCGTGACGATCAACCAGTTGGAGAACGGGACGCTGAAGGACCTAGGCTATACCAAGCTGAAGGCGGTAATGGATATTCTCGGCCTTCACATGGAAATAGTGCAGCCTTGCGGCTTGAAAAGTGCGTTGGCGGTCGCCGCACGCAGCATCAGTACCAGCTACCGGGACGTGATGACACCGGACATGCTATCGACTATGCTGCGTTCGGGCCAAGCGCCGGAACAGTTCCAACCCCATTTAATGGCCTTGCTGGATGAAACGCCATTACCCGTCGTGGTGAAAGCCATTGCGGAGGCGGCCACGCCCGATGTGCCGGCCAAGAAAATCATGAAGAATCTCAGCCAGTGGGCTAAACAATGGCAAGTAAGCAGAACGGTCTGGTAACGGTCGGGGAACCGGGAATTCCCGGTACATCCCGTGTCACCGGCGAGCGACGAACACGGGAACGGTCAGCGCGGCGCGCTGATCGCGCGATTGCGTTCAATGGTGCGTTCATGCGTCGGCGGCGTGGCGGCCTGCATAAACTCTTCAATCACCGCATCGCGATTCGCCGGAGCGCGATCCTTGTCCGCCGACGCTAAAGCTAGCCGCAGCTTGTCAACCGGCAGCTCGGTGCAATAGGCGGGCGTGCCTGGTTGTTGGCGCCAGGACTCGGCCAACGTTCCGGCATCGACAGGATCGAACCCCGCTTCATCGACCAGTTGTTCCGCGATTTTTTTGCTGCGGCTGTCGTCACCGGCCACCGGAATGGCAATACGTCCATCAGCGCCGGCTGGACGGCCGTTTGCCGACAGCGTATGCGCCAATACTGCATTGAACGCTTTGATGACCGGCCGGCCGAGTTGCTCGCTGGTCCACACACTTTCCGGTTTGCCCTGCTCAACGTCGGCGATCTTTTGATCCCGCATCGGATAGTAGTTGGACGTGTCGATGACGCAAACATGCGCAGGCACATCCGCGAACAAGGCGCCAACGTCCGGAATGCTTGCGAAGGGAATGGACAAGATGACGACGTCGACGTCTTTCACCGCGTCGATCGATGCGACCGGACTGGCGCCAATTCTTTCAGCCTGTTCACGTATCTGTTCAGGACCTTTTGAACCTGCCAGCTTGACCAGGTGGCCAGCTGCCGCGAATTTGCGCGCGAGCGTTCCACCAATGTTACCCGCGCCGATTATGCCGATTTTCATGTTTTACTCCAATAAGAAATACTGCTGTTCTTCGCCGGCGGCAGGCGAAACTCACTCCGGTGCCGGATGGGCCAGCGCTTCCAGGGTAAGGACCAGGTCATACATGTCCTGGTCGCTCAACTTGCATAGCGTCTTGATCTGGCTGGTGACGCTGCGGACCGGCGTCTCAAGCGAGCGTCCGTGCGCCGTAAGGTCGACCATCACGCGCCGCTCATCCGCCGGGTCGCGCGTTCGCGTGACCATGCCGGCTACTTCGAGGCGCTTCACCAGCGGCGTGATCGTGCCGGTATCCATGCCGAGGCGCGCGCCAAGCACGCCGACCGGCACCGGCGATTCTTCCAACAGTTCGAGTACCGCCAGATATTGTGGAAACGTCAAACCCAGCGGGTCCAGCAATGGCTTATGGAGCCGCGACATACGGTTCGCCACGCCGTAGAGCGCGAAAGACAACTTGGTACCGATCGATCGTTTGGGTGTCTGCATTTATCTATTGTACCAGACTCTAGCACACTAGATATTTGACCGTTTGAGTCTCCCTGCGGCGCGGGCGACTCTTGTAGCCCCGGCGGTCAACTAAAAAACCGGCTTATTGAAAGAAGCCGGCCTTGAGGCTCAAACCAATGTCTCCGACGTGTTTATCTCTATTGAACTGAAATCCGGCGCGGGTGCTGCCCGCGCCGGGCGCCTACTACTCCAAAGCGACCACCATCACGGCCTTGGCGGGCACCTTGATCGAGAGCTTGCCGCTCGCCGCGCGCGTGCTGAACGCCGACGGCTTGATGACCTGCGGATTTTGGAACGTGTTGTGCGCATCCATCGCGGCCGAGGTCAGCACCTTGCCGGCCGCGCCTTTGACCTTCGTGCCGGCGACATCGACGGCGACATCGACCGCTTTCGACGGGTCGGTGTTGACGAGCGCCAGATACACCTTGCCGTCCTTGGCGCGCGCCGCCGAAGCGCTCACGCCCGGAATGGTGGTCGTGCCCAGAGTGTAGCTGGTGTTGTTCTTGATCGCCAGCGGCAGCGTCTTGGCGTCCTGGAACGGCACGTACATCTGGAACGCGTAGTAGGTCGGGGTCAGGACCATCTTCTCCTTGTCGGTCAGGATCATCGACTGCAGCACATTGACCATTTGGGCGATGGTGGTCATGGGGACCCGCTCCGCGTGCTCATGGAAGATGTTGAAGCTAAGCGCCGCCACAAGCGCGTCGCGCAGGGAGTTTTGCTGGAAGAGGGCGCTTGGGGCGTTTTTCTCTTCGTCATACCAGGTACCCCACTCGTCGATCATCAGCCCGATCTTCTTCTCCGGATCGTTCTTGTCCAGCACGGCCACGTGGTCTTTGATGATCTTGTCCATTTTCGAGGCGGCGGCAAGGGTCGAAATCCACTCGCCTTCCTTGAAGCCGAGGGTCTTGCCCTTGACTTCCCAGATACCGCTCGGGATGGTGTACTGGTGGATGCTGATGCCATTCGTGCGGCCCTTCAGGTCCTTGCTCAAGACCTCTGTCCAAGCAATCTCGCCGCCGGCGGCGATCATTTTCGGCTTGTTCTGCTCGGGCGTCCTCAGGAAGGTCCAGTAGTTGTTGTACAGGCCCGCGTAGTACTCGGGCTTCATGTTGCCGCCGCAGCCCCACAACTCGTTGCCGACTCCGAAATAGGCCACCTTGAACGGCTTTTCGCGCCCGTTCTTGGCGCGCAGCCGGGCCAGGGGCGAGCCGCCGTCCGCGGTCAGGTACTCGACCCAGTCGGCCATCTCCTGCACGGTGCCGGTGCCGACGTTGCCGTTGATGTAGGCGTCGGCGCCCAGCATGTCGATCAGGTCGAAGAATTCGTGGGTGCCGACGGCGTTGAACTGGTCCACGCGGCCGCCGTTGATGTTGCTTGGACGCTGGTCCTGCGGTCCGATGCCGTCGCGCCAATGGTAGGTGTCGGCGAAGCAGCCGCCCGGCCAGCGCACCAGCGGCACATGCAATTCCTTGAGCGCGCCGACGACGTCGTTGCGCCAGCCCCTGGTGTTGGGGATGGTCGACTTCTCGCCGACGTACATGCCCTCGTAGACGCCGGTGCCGAGATTCTCGGCGAACTGGCCGTACACATCTTTGTTGATGACCGGGCCGGGTTTGGCGGCGTCGATGCTGACGCTGACTTGGCCGGCGGCAAAAACGGGTACCGCGATCATGCCGAGTACGGCGAGGCTGTGTTTAATGAGGTTCAACAGGGGTCTCCAGACAGTGGTGATTAAGGTTTGCTACAAAGATCGTGGTTGCTGCAAAGCCGCTGTGCGGCTTGAATCTGGTTATTCTTTTGGCTGCATCGCCGCCAGCGTGTCGGCCGGCGGTCGTCCGATCAGCTTGCGCGGCAAGTAGTCGAAATCGGCCGCGCCTGGCTTGCGCCAGCCAAGGATCAGCGCCAGGTTGAAGCCCGGCCCCTGGAAATAGCGCACGCGGAAGTTGCGCAAGCCCTTTTCCAGCGTCACCTTGGCCGTTTCCGGCGACGCTCCGTGGATGCCGTCGTTGTTGATCACGTCCTGCCCGTCGATGCTCAGGATGGCGCCGTCGTCGGACAACAGCATCAACTCCCACGTGCCGGCCTCGGCGACATTGACGGTGAAGCGGATATCGAGGCCAAACCATTCGGTGGTCGTGCCCAGGCCCGGAAAACCTTCGCGGAAATCGCGCGGCGCGATATTGAGCTGGGCCAGGCAGACGCGCTTGACCGGCTTGCGTCGCCGCATTTCGTTGACCGACTGGGTGCCGGTGCGCAGGTTATAGACATCGGCTACCATGTTCCGGTCCGGCGAGTCCGCACATTCCTCGAACAACTTGGGCGGCGTGGCCGCCACCTTGACCTCGGGCGGAGGGGGAGGCGGCGGCGGTGGTGGCGTGACCACGGCCGGCGCCGGGATGGCCTGCGCCACGGGTGGCGGAGCCACCTGGACCTCGGCTACCTTGACGGGCGCAAGGTCCGGCAGGGCAGGGACCTGCACCGGCGGAGGCTCGACCGGGCGCGGCTCGGGCACGGTTTCGGGCGCTTTTTTCTCCGGCACTTTCGCCTCGAACAGCACGACATCGACGGCGCGCTGCTCCTGCTTGGGCGGGGGCCGCGAGTTCGACAGCAGCGCGAACAATCCCAGCACCAGATGGAGCAGGATCACAAGGCCGATGGCGTAGCGATTGTGCTTGCGCCCCCAGCGCGGCTCACGTTCTTCGGTGGCGGGGGAATTGGTTTCCGGCGGTATCAGAGACATAGGTTTTCACAGATAATAGAAATCGGTCGACGTCAGCGGGAGGCGCCGCGTTGCCCGATCCGGTAGTAATCGAAGTCGACACGGCCGCCGGCGGTCTTGGTCGAATAGAAGAACAGCGCGTAGCGGTAACCCATGAAGTGCGGGAAGCTGTATTCGAGACGCGAGGGGCGGCCGATGGCCTTCCACGATTTGCCGTCAAGGCTGTACGAGAAGCGCGCCATTTCAGGCGCGGGCTGGAACTCGCCCTCCACCTTGAGGTGAACGGTAGTGCCGGACAGGGGAATGGAGGCGATCTCCTCGGGCTTGTCGGAGTCGGCGCTCACCATGACGATCGATCTAACGCCGCCGCTCATCTTCACGCCGACAAAACCATACTTCCTCTGGAAAGCGGACAGGCCGGCCCAGTCGCCGTCCTTCATGCCGCTCACGTCGATGCGGGTGGTGGCGGAACTGTCGGGGCCGAAGGTGCGCTGGGTGAGGGTGTTCCTGGCCTCCGGCAGGCTGGCGTCGACCCGGCCGGTGACCAGGCTCAGGTAGCCCGGGCGCTTGGTCAGCGACCAGTTACGCGGATCGGGATTGTGATTCCATTGCCAGGCGAGGGGCAGGGCGGGGGCGCCGGGCCGGCGGGCGAATTCGTCGGAGGCGACGATGCCGGCGGCGCCGGACGCGCCTTGGCCGCCGGCGGGAATGTCGAGCGTCATCGGCACTTCGCCGTCCTTGCCGAGCACGGGCCAGCCGTCCGTCCAGGTCACGGGCACGAGGTAGGGAATGCGGCCGACGGCGCCGTTGTCCTTGAACAGATAGGTATACCATTTGCCTTCCGGGGTGTCGATCAGGCCGCCCTGGGCGATACCGCGATCGTCGAGCGCAATGCGGCCCTCGTAGGGACCGTCGATGGTGTCGGCACGGTGGATGGTGACGGTACGCGCCCAGCGGGTGCCGGGCGAGGTGATGTTAAACAGGTAGTAGCGGCCGTTGGCTTTGAACAGCTGCGAGCCCTCGCCTTTGAGCCCGCCCTGGTCGGGGCCGAACAGGGCGTTGACGTTGTCGACGATGACCTTGTTCACGCCGCCAGGCTTGATGCCGGACAGATCGGGTAGCATTTCGACGAGCGAGATGCGGGCGCCCCCGTACACCATGTAGACGCGGCCGTCGTCGTCGAAGAACAGGCTGTGGTCGCCCAGCGATGGCTTGAAACTGGTCTCTTTCCACGGACCGCGATCCGGATCGCGCGTGCTGTAGATATGCGTGCGTTCCGTGTTGGCGGAGAAGGTCGACGCGTGAAACACGCCGTCGTGGTAACGCAGGCTGCTGGCCCAGGAGCCGGCGCCGTAGGCGTTCTTGCCGTTTTCGAGGCGGAAGGTTTCGTCGTCGGCCAGCGTCTCATAGGCGTAGGAGGCCATGCTCCAGTTGACCAGGTCGGTCGACTTCATGATCGGCAGGCCCGGGCTCATGTGCATCGTCGTGCTGCTCATGTAGTAGGTTTTTCCTACGCGGATAATGGCGATGTCCGGCACGTCGGCCCAGATCAGGGGATTATGGGCGGGGTGCGCCGGTAGGGGCGGGGAGGCGACGGAAGCGTCCGCGGCATCGCGCCGGGCGAATTTCCAGTGATCGAACTTGAACAGTTCTTCGCCGGGCGCGCCGCGGAACACGAAGAACAGATCGTGGACGCCCGGGGCGGCCGATACCTGCGCCGACTGCGGCTGCCACTCGCCGCCGGTGCCCGAGACCGGCAGGGTGCCGATCAACTGGCCGTCGAGCTTGCCCAAGCGGATCTCGATCTTCGCCCCCGTGGCCTGCTTCGCCTTGGCCTTGCTGGAAAGGCTGGCCGTGAAGGCGCGCGCGCCGGTCGCGCCAAAATCGACATTGCGCACCTGGATATGGTCGCCGTCGTGGATGTTCCACACATTCTGGCCGCCTGCGCTGCTGCGCTCGATCTTGACGCCGGACGACCAGGCGATGGTCTCCGCCTCCACGCGCTTGTAGGGATCGAGGGTCGCGATCGGCGCCGGCCCTTGCTTGGTCGGTTGCACCATCGGCACCGAGCCATCCGGGTCGAACTTCAACTCGTCGACGGCCACGGAGCGTTTGAAGCCGTCGCCGCCCGGCAGCGCGGCATTGTGGTAGAAGAGGTAGGTCTTGCCCTTGAAATCCACCACGCCCGCGTGGTTGGTGAAGGCGCTTTGCGGCGGCATGATCACCCCGCCATAGGTCCACGGGCCCTCCGGCGTGGGGCCGGTGGAGTAGGCCAGATGCTCGGGGATGGGGCCGCCGGCAAAGAACAGGTAGTTGAGATTCTTGCGTTTATAGAGCCAAGGCCCCTCTTCGTAGGACGTGCCGCGCAGGGCGGGCTTTGGCAGCGTGTAGCCTTGCGTGTCGGGCGGCGTGCGCTCGCCCAAGGCCTTGACGGTCATCGGGTGGCCAATGATGCCTTTCTCGCCGACGCTCGTGTCGTAGGAAATCATGTCCTTGTTCAGCTTGACCGACCACAGGTTGGGATTGCCCCAGGCGAGATAGGCCTGGCCCTTGTCGTCGATGTAGACGGTCGGATCGATGCTGTCGTACAGGCCGCCGGCGTGGCCGGCGATCAGCGGTTTTTTGATGGGGTCGGTGTAGGGGCCGAGGGGACTGTCGGCCACCAGCACGCCGATGCCGCGTCCTTGCACCGGGGCATACAGATACCATTTGCCGTCCCGCTCGATCGCCTGTGGCGCCCAGGCGCCGTTGTTAAATCCATCCCAGCCGGAGATTTCCTTGGCGGCCCACGGAAAGTCCCGCAGCGAGGCGATCACGCCATGCTGGGTCCAGTTCACCATGTCGGTCGTCGTGGCGAGCACCCAGTTCTTCATGTTGAAGTTGTTGGGCTCACCGACATCCTCATCGTGGCTGGAAAACAGGTAGAGCGTGCCGTCGTGGACCATCGGGCCCGGATCGGCGGTGTACATCGTTTGTATCACCGGGTTGAGCGCGAATGACGCCGGGGGCAGCACGGCCAGCACGGATAGCAGGACGACGGCGGAGCAGGATGTTTTTTTCATGGGGCTTGAAAAGGGAAATGGCGAACGAGCGGGCGCGGCCTCGCAGGCTCGGCGCCCAAGCGAAAGAAAACACCGACCCGAGCGGGCCGGCGTTTTGGTCGGTAGCACAAGCGGCCCCGTTGGGGGCCGCCCCGCCGCGTCTTAGTACGAGTAGCGCAGCGCCAGGCGGTAGCTGCGGCCAGGCTCGAACCAGGCGCGGGTCATGTTGCCGATATGCTGTTGCTGGGTTTGCCGAACGACGACATCGGTGAGGTTGCTCGCCGAGAAGCTGGCCTGCAGACGCTCGGTGATCTTGTAGTCGATCCCCAAATCGAGCTGTCCGGTCGCTTCCTGCCAGGTTGGCAAACCCCAGGCCACGTCGGTCGGATAAACCGTCTTGCCGTTGACCACCGTCGCCCGGGTCGGATCGGCGCTGGTGGCGCCGCCGTTGCCGTCGGAGGTGCCATTGACCGCCACACCTTGCAGGAAGCGGCTGCGCCAGCTGTAGGCCAGACGCATCGACAGCGGCCCCTTGTCGTACAAGAACATCAAGTTGAACGCGTTGGGCGACAAATACTGCAACGGCATGTCGGTGAACGGCGTGCCGTCGGTGTCGCAACCGTAGGTGCTCAGCGACGTGTTGTTGAACGACCCGGCCGCCGGGCAGTACTTCAACGCGAACGGACGGTGCAACTCCTGCTTGCTCTTCAGGTGGGTGTAGTTGGCGGAGATGCCGAAGCCCTTGGCCCATTCCGGCAGCTTGCCCTCCAGTCCCGGCACGTTGTTGAAGTAGGTCTGACCGGCGATTTCCACCCCGGCCACGCGACCATCGGAAGCGTTGGTCGGCGCGCTGATCAGGAAGGTTTGCGGGTTGCCGGCCAGGTCGTTGTAGTCGGCGGTGTAGGCCGAGTTCAGCACGATGTCGCGCACTTTCTTGTAGAAGAAGGCGGCCGTCAGCGACGAGCCGCTGCCCGGATACCACTCGAGCGTCGCGTCAAAGCTGTTGGCCCGGGTCGGATTGAGCCTGGCGTTACCCTTGTTGACCCCCTTGTAGTTGATGTTGGCGATGGTGCCATCGGTGTTGCTGCTGACCTGTTGCTCCAAGGTGACGTACTCGGCCAGGTCGCCAAAGCTCGGCCGGTACATTGACTTGGCGAACGCGAAGCGCGCTTGCAACTTGTCGGTCAACTCCACCTTCAGGTTAAGACTCGGCAGCAGGTCGAGATAGCTGTGCTCGATATCGATCGGCTGGTTGATCTTGCCAAACTGCGGGATGGACGGCGGCGTGGTGCCGCTGTAGGTCGGCAGGAACACGGTGTAGCCGTGCGCCGTCGTGCTGGTGTGAACCACGCGCACGCCAACGCTGCCCTCGACCGGGAAGCGCAGCTCGTCGAAGGCGAAACGCGACGACAGGTAGGCGGCCTGCGTCTTCTCTCCCTGACGCCGGACGTTTGCCGGATCGCCGTCGTAGGCGAACGGCTTCCAGTCCGCGCCTGCGGTCGAGCAGTCGTCGCTTCTGTGCCAGTAGGCGTTGTTGTCCTCGCAGGCGTACTTCTTGACCATCGCAAGCTTGGCGTAGGCGTTCGGATAGTCCTTGACTGCGGCCAGGGTCGGCTGCACCAGGGTGCCCGGCACGGGAACCTTGCCGTTGAAGAAGTTGTCGTAGTTGGTGGTGCCGACCGGAATCAGGGCCGCGTACTTCGGATCGCTCAGATAGCCGAAGTTCGCGCGAGGTTGCCAGCCCGGATCGTTCGCGGTGGGCAGGCTCCCCGGCACGGTCGTCGGCCGCACAGCCCATGGCTCGCCGATGCTGTACCATTCCGAGCCGGTCGCCTTGGTGTTGTTGGTCGAGCGCTTGGTCAGGCGCACGCCGAAACGCACGTCGCGCAGCACCGGATGGTCGAACTTGTAGCGCACGTCGCCCTTCCAGGCGTATAGGTCGGCGGTCGCCTTGCTCTTGCCCGCCTGGACGTTGGAAACGTAATAATTGCCAGGATCGGTCAGGAATTTTTTCGCCGCGTCGTCGAAGGTGATCTGGCCGGGACTGCCGGTCAGGTCGATATCCATGCTTGGCACGAAGGTGCCCAGGACCATGCCGGCGCCGAAACTCTTGGTCGTCGCATGCACCCACTGCAGGTCGTTCTGGACGGTCCAGCGCTCGTTGATGTTCCATTTGGCATTCCAGGCGATCTCCCTGGTTTGCGAACTCGATTCGCTGAAGGCCTGGTTGGAGTTGAAGCCAAGGCCGCCGGCGGCGAACTGATTGGCGCCGGCGCCGCCGATCGGATAGGTGTACTTGGCCTTCTGCAAGATCCCCCGGCTGTCGAACACGGGGTCGACCAGCTTGGACATGTAGGGGTTTTCCACCCCCGTGAACAAGGCGTTCTCGACCGTTTTGTCCTTGTAGCCCGAGTGGAAATAGGTCAGCGCCGACTCCATGCCCGCCTTCTTCCACTGCAGCGCGCCATATACGCCGGCGCGGTTGGTCTCGCTGGTGTTGGTGCGCCACGATCCCGATTTGGGCACCCACAAGGTTTGTCCGTCGACGATGTCAGTGCGGGGGAAGTAGGCGTCGACCTGGATCGTGTCGTTGTGGGTGTTGTTCCTGTTGGCGGACACGTCGATCAGCGCGCCCCACTGGCCGAAGTCGTTTTCCCAGCGTTTGGACACTAGGCCGGAGACGGCGGGCGAGGTCTTCGAACCGAGCTGGTTGTAGTTGACGTAGGTCGAGGCCGAGAATTTGTCGCCCTTGTAGTCGAACGGCAGCGCGGTGCGCAAGTCGACCTGGCCGCTGACGCCACCCTCGATCAGGTCGGCAGGCGGATTTTTGTGCACGATCACCGCCGACATCAGTTCGGCCGGAACGTCGCCCCAGCTCAATTCGCGCCCCGGCCAGCCGGCCGAGAACGATTCGCGGCCGTTCAAGGTCGACGATCCCCAAGTCAGGCCGCGCACCGAAATGCCCGAACCCTCGACCGAGAAATGCTCCGGGTCGCCGCGCGATTTGTTGCGGTCCATCGTCACGCCGACGATCCGCTGCAGCACCTCGGTGATCGACCTGTCGGGCAGCTTGCCGGCCTCCTCGGCGACGACGCCGTCAATGACCTCCTCGGAATTCTGTTTGAGCTTGGCGGCCGATTGCATCGCCGCGCGCTGGCCCGTCACCACCACGGAGGTGACTTCCCCGTCCTTGGCGGCCGGCTCGACGGCCGTCTGCGCCTGCGCGGCGCCGCTGTAGAGCATTGCGAGCTGCGCCGCAGCCAGTGCCAGCGCGGTCATCCGCAAGGGTTCGCGCTTGATCTGTGTTCCGATTGTTTTCATTGTCTCCGTCCTATTGAAATCTTATAAGTGCTTTGCTTGCCCGCCGCGCACCGCCGGCGGGGTAGATCATCGCGCGCCATTACTGGAAGCTGATGGATCCCATCGTCACGCTGGTGCTGTAGATGCTGGTCCCGGCGTTCGGCACCTGATTGTTAATATCAGGCACGTTGAACTCGATCTTGGAGATCGCGTGGTCCTGCAGCTCCGTCGCGGCGTCGACCACGTCCAGGCCACAACTCCGCTCAACGGTGAACGACTTGAGATCGATGGTTTGCTGCTGCACGCCCTGCACGGATGTCGAGAACACCGGTGTGATGAACTTCTCCAGACGCACGTTGCAATCGTTGTTGGCGTTGTGGCCGAGGTACAGCCAAACCCTGAGTCGGGTCTTGTTGGCGGCGACCATTTCGGGGTTCATCATCAGATTGAACTTCATCGCCTGCTGGCCGTCGATCACCGCGCCGCCGGTCTCGCCGCCCTTGACCAACTCCTGCAGGCCGGCGGCGTAAACCGTGAGACCGTAGTAGCCGCCGAAATTAGGCGCGTCCGACTGTTTATCCATGGCGAGCGCGAAGGTGCTGCCGTCGGCGGCCACGGTGGTTTTGGTCGGATCCGAGGAATACCACTCGATTTTGCCGTTCTCCGTGGTACGGCCGACATCGTTTGCCTTGTAGCCGCTGGCGAAATTCAGCGGGGGCAATACCGCGTCGCCGATCGGAATGGTCTTGTCCACTTTCGCCGTCAGGTAGATATCGTTGCCGCCCGCCGTGGCGCTGACCACGCACAGGCCGTTGGCGCGCTTTTGCAAGGTGCTGCCGCTGACCGAGCACACATCCGGCGTGCTGGTGCTAAAGGTGACCGGCAGTGCTTCGGCGGCGCTCGCCACCAGTGGCAACGGCGCCGCGTCCAGCGGCTGCACCCCCGGGTTGCGGAAGGTGATCAGCGCCGGGCGCTTGGGAATGACGAAAAGTTGGCGCGCCGAGGCCGGAGCGAAGCCATCGCCGCCGGCCTGGTTGGCGTTGACCGAGCACTCGCCGGCTTTCAGCAGCGACAGCGTGGCGCCGCTGACGCTACAGGTGCCCGGCGTGTTCGACACGTAGGTGACCGGACCGCCGGAACTGGCGGTCGCCTTAAGCTCGATGGTGGCGACGGTGGCCGGGGCGCCCACTGTCGCGCCGCCCGGGAATGGGAAGGCAATCGACTGCGCCAGGCCGCCGTCGGCCCCCTTGTCGCCGCCACCGCCTCCGCAGCCAGCCAGCAACGTGGCGCAGGCCAATCCGACAGCCGTAAGCTGGAATTTCATTTTTTGTCCCCTCATGATTTTATGGTTTCTCTCTGGTGCGTTTACTGCTGGTTGGCTGTCACCGGCTTCGCCGCTGGCAAACGAAAATGCGCACCCGCTCCGCTGCTACCGGCGGCGTCGACGACGATAATTCGTTGTCTGCGGTATCACACTCGTGGAGGCTATTATGTGGAGAGGAAATACTTGCGGCAATTACAAAAAACATCAATACAACATATAAAATTCAGTAGATTGCGACTTCGCGGACCGGCATGGTTTTTTTTGCGGCGATTCGTGCGAGAATTATTCCGCTCCCTTGCTCCACCGCTGCGCGTCCAACGCTGACGGCGCGGGGGCGGGCTCATTTCACCGGCGCCGACACGCCGGCCGCATCCTTGCCCGCGCAGGCAAGCACTCTAAAAAGAAGCAACGACATGTCCGACAAAAACATACGAAAAGTCGTCATCGTGGGCGGCGGTACCGCCGGCTGGATGGCCGCCGCGCCGCTGGCGCTCAAGCTGCCCAAGACCTGCGAAGTGGTGCTGGTCGAGTCGCCAGAGATCGGTACCGTCGGCGTCGGCGAGGCGACGCTGCCGACGATCCGCTACTTCAATCTCGCACTCGGCCTGGACGAATCGGACTTCGTCAGGAAGACCCAGGCGACCTTCAAGCTCGGCATCGAATTCAAGGATTGGGGCCATGTTGGCAACCGGTTTTTCCACGGCTTCGGCGACTTCGGCCCGGCCATCGAGAACCGCCCGGCGACCATGTACTGGCAGCGCCTGTCGCGCGTGTTCAAGGACATGCCGTCCTACGAGCAATGGTCGATGGCGACCATGATGGCGCGCAGCAACCGCTTCGTGCCGCCGCAAGACGACATGCCAACGATCACCGACGCATATGGCTACGCCTACCATTTCGACGCCGGACTGTATGCCGCCTATTTGCGCGACTACGCCACGCAACGCGGCGTCAAACGCATCGAAGGCATGATCGAGCACGTGGAGCAGCACCCCGAAACCGGCTTCATCACCGCCCTCAGGCTGCGCGACGGCCGCCGCGTCGAGGGCGACCTGTTCGTCGATTGCTCGGGCTTTCGCGGCCTGCTGATCGAAGGCGTGTACCAGGCCGGCTACGACGACTGGAGCGCCATGCTGCCGTGTAACAGCGCGCAGGCCGTCCCGTGCGCCAAGGTCGAGCCGCTCACGCCGTACACCACCTCCACCGCCAAGGAAGCCGGCTGGACCTGGCGCATTCCGCTTCAACATCGCACCGGCAACGGCCACGTCTACTGCGACGGCTTCACCACCGACGCGCAGGCCGGGCGCGTGCTGCTCGAAGGTCTCGACGGCGATCCGCTCGGCGAACCGCGCCAGCTGCGCTTCACCACGGGCCGGCGGCGCAAGTCCTGGGTCAAGAACTGCGTGGCGATCGGCCTGTCGAGCGGCTTTCTCGAGCCGCTCGAATCGACCAGCATCAACATCATCGAAAACGCGGTCGGCTGGCTGCTCCAGTATTTCCCCGATCGCGACTACCGTCCCGAGCTGGCCGACGAGTTCAACCGCCTGGTCGCGCAGCGCTACGAGTACGTGCGCGACTTCATCATCATGCATTACAAGCTCACCAACCGTACCGATTCGGACTTCTGGCGCTACTGCGCCAACATGGCGATTCCCGATACGCTGCGGCACCAGATCGAGACGTACCGCGAAACCGGCCGCGTCGTGGTCTACGACAAGCTCGGCTTCACCGAACCGTCGATGGTCTCGCTGCTGATGGGACTGGGTGTGGTGCCCAAACGGGACGACCCGCTGATCGACAACCTCAATTTCGACCAGTTGCTGGGGCACCTGGCAAGCCGGCGCGACATCATCGCGCAGGTGGTCAAGGCGATGCCCGCTCACGCCGAGCACATCGCCCGGCATTGCGCCGCGCCATGAAGCCGCCGTTCAAACGCATCGTGGTGGTCGGCGGCGGCGCGGCCGGATGGATGACGGCCACCGCGCTGGCCACCGCCCTCAAGGGCGCCACCACTATCGAGCTGGTAGAGTCGGAGGAGATCGGCATCGTCGGGGTGGGGGAGGCGACCTTTCCATCGATCCGCAACTTCCACCGGCTGCTCGGCATTGACGAGGCCGAGTTCCTGCGCGCCAGCAACGGCAGCTACAAGCTGGGCATCCAGTTTTGCGACTGGCGCGCGCAGGGCGAAAGCTATTTCCACACTTTCGGCGACTTCGGCGAACTGAGCGGATCGCGCGCGGTGTGGGGCCAGTACCAACGGCTGGGCGAGGCCGGCATTGGGTCCCTGGGGGAGCAATGCCTGCCGAGCGTGATGGCCGCCCAGGGCCGCTTCGCGGTGCCTGGAGAGGCCGACCGCTACGATTACGCCTACCACTTCGACGCCGCGCTGTACGCCGCTTTCCTGCGCAAGCTGGGGGAAGGGCGCGGCGCGCGCCGCACCGAGGGGCGCATCGTCGACGTGGCGCGGCGCGCCGACGGTGGCGTCGACCGGCTCACCCTGGCCGATGGGCGCGTGGTGGCCGGCGACCTGTACATCGACTGTTCCGGCTTCGCGTCGCTGCTGCTGGGGCGCACCCTGGGCGAACCGTTCGTCGACTTCAGCCACTGGCTGCCGGTGGACCGGGCCTGGGCCTGTCCGACCGAACGCATCGGGACCGAACTGACGCCGTACACGCGCGCCACCGCGCTGGAGGCGGGTTGGGCGTGGCGGATACCGCTGCAAAGCCGCACAGGCAACGGCCACGTGTTCGCCAGCCGCTACATCGACGAGGATCGCGCGCGCGAACAATTGCTGGGGCAGCTGGACGGGCCGGCGCTGGCCGAACCGCGCCTGCTGCGATTCCAGACCGGCCACCGCGCGCGCGCCTGGGTGCACAACGTGGTCGCGCTAGGCCTGTCGGGGGGATTCCTGGAGCCGCTCGAGTCCACGAGCATTTTCCTGGTCCAGCGGGCGCTGGGGAAGCTGATCGATTTGCTGTTGACGGGCGCGCCGTTGACCGAGCACGTGCTGGCCGACTACAACGGCGAAATGGCGCGCCAGTTCGCGCGTGTGCGCGATTTCATCATCATGCACTACTGCCTGAGCGCGCGCCGCGACAGCGCGCTGTGGCGCGCGATGGCCACCATGGAGCTACCCGAGACCTTGGTCTTCAAGCTCCACGCATGGCGCCAGGCGGGCGCGCTGCACCAATACGACCTGGAGGGCTTCGACGCGACCAGCTGGCTGGCGATCCATGCCGGCATGGGGCACTGGCCAGTACGCGCCGACCCGTCGCTGGGCGACATCGAGCGCGCGGTCGCGCTGCAGGGCTTGCGGTGGCGCCGCGAATGCATCGCCACCGCCGTGGCGGCCATGCCCCAACACGACGCCTACCTGCGCGGCGTGCTGGGGCGCTGATGAACACACCGCCCTAGGGTGTGCTGGACGGCGCTGGCTCCGGCGCCTCCTTCTTGAAGACTTCCCGGAACGCCTTGGGCGTGCAGTGGTATTCCTCCTTGAAGAGCCGGTTGAAGTACGAGGAATTCTTGTAGCCGACCGAATAGGCGATCTCGGCGATGCTGGCGTTGGTGTTTTCCACCAGCAGGCGCGACGCCTCGGTCAGTCTGAGCTTGTTGAGGTACCCGGTAAAGGTGTAGCCCATTTCCGCCTTGAGTATTTCGTTGACCTTATTGCGGTTCACGCCGGTTTCCGACACAACCGTTTCCAGATCCAGTTCCGAATCCGCGTAACGCGTCGCCAGCAGTCTCAGAAGGTTGGATTTTTCTTTTTCCCGGTGCGGCTCCAGCGCCAATTGCTGGTAGGCCACCAGCGGCAGATCTTTCTGCATCCGCGCGTGCAGGTCGTTGGCCAAGGCCACCGCGCACTGCTTGACGAACCAGTACCCGAAACCACCCCAGGCCACGATCAGGAACGCGGCGAAAAAATACAGGTAGGCGTAATTCCGGTCGTGCAATTCGATGTTGGCGATTTCGATGCGGGAGGGAATGCCGAGCCGGCTGGCCTTGCTCGTGCCCACTTCGATCTGCGCGACCTTATCCAGCGAGTAGCCCTGGTCCGACGGGTCGAGTTTGTTCATTTCGCTCCACCACAGCGGAACGGTCAAACGCGTCAGGTCGATCTCGGCGATGGCCCCGTCCTGATTGCAGTTGACGAATGCCGATGGCGCGCGATAAGTCTGCAGCTGATCCGGTTTGGAGAGCTTGTCATCAAAGGTGTTCAGGCCGATGCGGATGGTACCGGCGGGGAAGCAGCGCGCCTCGAAACTCATCTTGCCGAACCTGGACCAGTTGGACAACGTCGGTTTGCCGGTGCTGTCTGTAAAGAGCAGGGCGGTCAATGCAAAGGGAAAGGGCTGGTCGCGCGACAGGACGAATTCCATGATCAGGCGCCCGGTGTCGACTTTCGCCTGCAGTGGGGCGGTCGCGTCGTCGCCGTTGTGCGACTTGTGCAACTGCCAGGAAAAATCCGGCCCAAACAGGGGGACGCGGTGATAGCTGCGGTTGACGCACAGATACCCGATCAGTGCACTGACACAGAGAAGCAGGACCAGCCGAACCAGCGCTTTTGAATATAAGTTGTGCATGCAAGTAAAAGTTGTAAGGCCTGACAACGACAACTGCGCCACACACCGGTGCGGGGCAGTTGTCAGGTCTCGCAATGTACAGCATGTCATGCTGCCTGTAAATTTTTATCTGGCAGTAGAATTCATCTTAGTATTTGATTCTGAACCAGTCAAAATCCACGTAGCCACCCGCGTTCTTGGTGGCGTAGTTGAACAAGCCGAAACGATAGCCCATAAAATGAGGGATGGTATATTTCATTTTTAAGGTCGAACCTATCGGCTTCCAAACTTTGCCGTCCAAGCTGTAGAAGAACTTGGCTTCGTCTTTCATGTTTGTGAAGTCGCAATCGATTTTGAAATAGATATTATTTTGGTGCAATGGAATTCGTTGCACTTCAACGGCTTTATCCTTGTCGGTGGCGGTCATCACTATCGATTTTTTACCGCCTTCCACTTTTACGCCCACCAGACCGTATTCTCTTTGCAGAGCTGACAATCCGGCGTAATCGCCTTCCTTCATTTTTGCTACGTCCAAGGCGACAGAAGCCGAACTGGTAGGGCCAATAGTGCGCTGCGTAAGCGTGTTTCTGGCCAACAGAAAATCAGGGTCAATTTTTCCTGTTTTGAGGCGCAGAAATCCTTTTCTTTCGCTGACAGACCAAAGCGTATTGTCCGGATTATGGTTCCATTGCCAGACCAATGGTAGCGACGCCTCGCCACTTTTGCGGTTGAACTCATCGGAAGCGACCAAACCTGGAATCAAACCTTTACTGGCAGGCAGGTCCAGCTTTTCCGGGGCTTTGCCATTTTCTCCCAACACGGGCCAACCATCCTCCCACTTCACGGGAACGAGATAAGGAATGCGTCCCACAGCACCGAAGTCGCGGAAAAGATAAGAAAACCAACGCCCGTCGGGGGTGTCTATCAATCCGCCTTGGGCGATCCCAAGGTCCTGAAATGCAATTTTTCCTTCCCACGGACCGTTGACACTGTCCGCCCGATGTATGATTTCCGTCCGCATTCCCCAGTTCGCCGGCGCGCAAATGTTAAACAAATAGTATTTTCCATTGACTTTAAATAGTTGAGACCCCTCGGCGTTAAGGCTCGGCTTTTCCCCGCAAGGTATGCTGGAATTCTCGATAAGCACTCGCTCGGGAACACCCTGCCTGACGCCGGTCAGATCATCATTCAGCTCAACAATTTTTAGCTTTTCCGCGCCGTAAATCAAATACACTTTGCCATCGTCATCGAAAAATAAGGAACTGTCATGATACGACGGCTTAAATGACACCCTTTGCCAGTTTCCTTTTTCGATATCTTTTGTTTTGAAGACGTAGGTCTCACCCGTGTCATGCGCGAAAGTGGTGACGTAATATGTACCCTTGTGGTAGCGCAGGCTACTCGCCCACGACCCTCTACTATAGATGCCTTTTCCGTCTGTCAAATTCAGCGCCGGCAGATCTGCCAGCGTATCGTAGGCATAGTTGAGCAGCTTCCAATTGACGAGATCCGTGGATTTCATAATGGGAACACCAGGGTTCATGTGCATCGTCGTGCTACTCATATAGTAATTATTACCCACCCGGATCATCGCCACATCGGGTACATCAGCGAATATGATCGGATTTTCCGCTTGCGCAAAAGAAGTGCCCGGAACAAGCAAAAAAATCGAGGCGGAAACAGCCTCGATTATTTTTCGCATAAAATATGTTGAGATTACTGATGGAACCCTGGTGTAAAATTTCATGGTCACAGTTTTTACTGGTTATATGGGGAATATTAATCGGGTACGTTGTCCGTCGCCAGTGGCTGTCGCTGGCGAGGGAGAAGCGCAGGCCCCGGTCGCCCGGAAAAACTGGCGAAGTGTAGCCGTGTCGTCGCGCGACGAATGCGAGGAAGTGCACAATCAATGCGACTATCTGCACGGATGCAATAATTTCATCATAAACGCCACTTTAGGGCGGCTTAAATAAAATTATTCGTCCCACCGGTGGATTTGATAATTGTCTTGGCGCTGAGTGTGAATCACAATCCTTGCTTGCGAACTAGCCCCTTAATTCACGAGAGATACGATGCGATTACTTCCCATCGCTGCCATGTTGGCGGCGTTTATGACCTGCGCGCCTGCCGTTTGCCTCGCCGAACCCAAACAGCGCGTGATTGTCCTGAGCGATATCGAGGCCGATCCCGATGACAGCCAGTCGCTGGTGCGCTTGCTTCTGTACGCAAACCAGATCGATATCGAAGGCATCGTCGCCACGACCTCCACGCACCAGAAGTCGCGTATCGCACCGGAAACGATGCATGCGATTATCGACGCCTACGGCCAGGTACAACCCAATCTGTTGAAGCACGAGCCGGGGTTCCCGAAAGCGCAGGCGCTGAAAGCGCTGGTGCGCTCCGGGTCGGCACTCTACGGCATGCAAGGAGTCGGCGAGGGCAAGGACACCCCGGGATCGGACACGATCATCAAGGCCCTTGAGAAAAATGACGCGCGGCCCCTATGGGTTTCGGTATGGGGCGGCGCCAACACGCTCGCTCAAGCGTTATACCGGATCGACCGCGACAGGACGCCTGAGCAGGCCGCCCGACTGCTGAAAAAGCTGCGCGTCTACACGATCTCCGATCAGGACGATTCCGGCATCTGGATGCGCACCAAGTTTCCCGATCTGTTTTACATCGTCAGCCCCGGCGGCTATGGCAACGGCACCTGGACCGGCATGCACTCGACCGAGCAGGGCTTCGACAGCACGGAGGTGAGCAACAACTGGATCGCCGAGCATCTCCAGCAGGGCCACGGTCCGCTGGGCGCGGTGTATCCGGACGTCTCTTTTGGCATCGAGGGCGATACGCCGGCTTTCCTGTCACTGATACCGAACGGCCTGAACGCACCCGAGCATCCGGACTGGGGCGGCTGGGGAGGGCGCTACGAGTTGTACACGCCAGCGTTGGAGACCACCGATCCGAAAGGCTTCACCGGCAACGTCCCCGTCCTGCAAGAGCCGCGTCCCATCTGGAGCAACGCCGTGGATAGCTACAGGCCGTTCATCCACAACGACTACGGCCGCACCGTGAAAGCCCACGACAAGGTCTCCACCGGGTACAGGACCACCATCTGGCGCTGGCGCAAAGACTTCCAGAACGATTTCGCGGCGCGGATGGATTGGACCACCAAGCCGTACAAGGGGGCGAATCATCCGCCGGTCGTCAGGCTCGGCAATAGCGAACGGCTGACCATCAAATCCGGCGAAGTGTTCGCGATGAGCGCGGCCGGAAGCTCCGACCCCGATGGAGACAGCTTGAGCTACCTGTGGTTCCAATATCCGGAAGCCGGCAGTTACAAGGAGGAGATCAAGCTGGGGTATGCGGAAAATCATCATACCGTTTCGGGGCAGGCGCCAGCGGTGTCCAAGCCGGAGACCGCGCACTTCATCGTGAAGGTGAGCGACAAGGGCAGTCCGGCGCTGGCGCGCTACCGGCGCGTGATCGTCACCATCGTGCCGGCCAATCCCTGAACCACCACAGGCACGGCCTCGTCAAGGGGCCGCGCCGTCCAGGCGCCAGGTGTTGCGCCCGGCGGCCTTGGCCTGGTACAGCGCCAGATCGGCCGCCTTGTACAAGTCGTCGACATTCTCCGCGCTGGTGAAGTGGGCGCCGCCGATGCTGGCGCTCACGCGCATCTCGATCGCGTGATGCATGATAGGGCGCGCCATATCGTCGACAATGCGCTGGCAAATCATGCCGCCGACCGTCGTGTTGCTTAAGGGGGCGAGCAGCACGGCGAATTCGTCGCCGCCCAGGCGCGCCACGCGGTCCGTCTGGCGCACCGCTTGCCGCAGCCGGGCGGCCGCTTCGACCAACAGGGCGTCGCCGGCGTCGTGGCCGAAGGTATCGTTGATCTCCTTGAAACGATCCAGGTCGATCAGCAGCAAGGTGAACGGCACGCCGTCGCGCTGGGTCTGGGCAGCCATGCGGCGGATCTCGTCGGTGAACATGCGGCGGTTGGGCAGCCCTGTGAGCGGGTCGCTGTAGGCCATGGTTTCAAGATGCCCCTGGGTGGCGCGCAGTTCGGCGGTGCGCTCGGCCACCATGGCTTCCAGTTCGCGCTTATGGCGCCGCAGCAGCGCGGTACGCGCCTGCACCAGGCCCGCGATACCGGCCACCATCACGACCACCGCCAGCGCGCGCACCCAGTTCTGCTGGTGCCAGGCGGGCAGCACGCGCACCGGCACGTCGAGGCGCAGCGGTGTGCCGCCTTCGGGATCGCTTTTGCGCAGCTCCAGCGTGTAGTCGCCTGGCGCCAGATTGGTGTAGCTGATCGGGCGCGAGGTGTTCTCGGTGTCGATCCAGTTGCGATCGAAGCCGGCCAGGCGGTAGCTGTGGCGCTGTTGCCCGGGAACGGCGAAATCGAGCACGTTGTATTCCAGCGAGAAGCCGCGTTCGCGGTCTCCCGGCGCCAGCGTCAGGACGGCCTTCGCGGCCGCGCCCGGGTTGAAGGGGGCTTCGGGCAGCTTGCGCCCGCCCAGCAAGATGCCGGTAACGGCAAGCGGCGCAACATCGTGGCGCTGAGCCAGGCGGGTAGGCCGCACCACCGTGATGCCGGTCAGGCCGCCAAACAGGATGTCGCCGTTGGCGGCCCGCGCGCGCGAGCCGAACCAATATGTCGGGATGTGCATGCCGTCGGCCGCGCCCAGCTTACGTACCGCCAGCGTGTCGGCGGCGATGCGCGCCAGGCCGTTGTCGGTGCTGAGCCAGATGGTGCCGTCCGGCTCGGCCACGAGCGCATTGACGCCGTTGTCGGGCAGCCCCTCGGCCACGCCGAAGCGGCGGAACCAGCGGCGACCGGCCGCGTCGGTGCGCTCCAGCATCGCGACGCCGCTGCCGTAGGTGGACACCCATAGCCGGCCGTCGCGGTCCAGCGCCAGCGAGGAGACGGAGCCGGGCGCGATGCGGGTGGCGTCGCGTGCGTCGGTGGGCAGCAGTTCGACCGGGCCGCCGTCGGGCGGCAGGCGCGCCAGGCCGGCGCGGGTGCCGATCCACGCGGAGCCATCGTCCATCGGCAGGATGGCGCTCACGCGCATGTCGCCCAGCACCGTGTCCTCGTGGCGGAGCAGGGTGGTGGCGCCGGCGCCGTCGAGCGACAGCACCAAGAGGCCCTCGAAACCGCCTACCCATAGCACGCCGTCGCGGTAGGCGAGCGCCCTGACCGCCGCATCGGCGGCGCGCTTGGGCAAGGCGACGCGCCTGACCTCGCGGCCGTCGCCATCGCTGCGGAACAGGCCTTGATTGGTGCCGATATAGACGCTGCCGTCGGGACCGTTGACCATAGACTGCACCCGGCCTTTGGGCAGGCCGCCACCGCTGATATCGGCCTGCGGCACGATTTCGCCGACCTGGCCGCGCAAGGGGTCGACGATATTGACGGCGCCGCCGGTGGTGGCGATCCAGACCTTTCCGTCCGGGCGTACCAGCAACTGGTGGGCGCTCATTTTCGCGCCGCCGGCACCGGTGAAACGAATGGTGAGGAATCCTTGCGGGCGTGGGTCGTGAACGCTCATGGCCTGCGAGGTGGCGACGAATAATTGCCCGCCCCGTTCGCGGAACATGGCGACCACTTCGTCGTCGTACAGGCTGTCGGTGGCGTCGGACTGATGGCGGATTTGGCGGATCCGGCCGTGCGCAGGATCGAGCTCGAGGACGCCGCCGCCTTCGGTGCCAAACCAGAGGATGCCGGGCGACTTTTCGACGATCGAGAAAATCGGATAGCCTTGCACGGCCGGTTTGCCGTCGGCGCCCAGCACTTGCTGCGCACGCCCCTGGGCATCGAGCGTGAAGGCGCCGTGGGCGCGGGTACCGATCCAGACGCGCCCGGCGCCGTCCTGGTACAGCGAAGTGATCGCCGGTTCCGGCGCGCCGGGCGCGACCAGCGCCACGGCCTCCACCGGCAACCGGTCGTTGGCGCGCTGGAACAGGCCCTGCCGGGTGCCGATCCAGAGCATGCCGGCGCGGTCGCGCAGCAAGGTCGCGACGCCGCCTTTCGGCAGGGCGGTGGCGGCGATCTGCGGCGCGCCGCTGGTAGCCGCGTGCACCCGGCCATCGGCGCCGATGCGTTCCAGGCCGCCCGCCGTGCCGACCCAGATGCCGCCGCTGCCGTCGTCGGCCAGCGCCGTCGCGCGGGCGTGGTTCAATCCCCCTGCGCCGGCGCCGATGGTGACGAAGGCATCGTGCACGGGATCGTAGCGCGCCAGCCCGCCGCTGCTGGTACCGACCCACAGGCGCCCCGCGCCGTCGACCAGCAGCGAAAGGATGTAGCTGTCGGGCAGGGAGCCCGGCACGATGGCGTCGCTGACGTAGCGGCGCATGCGCATGCCGTCCCAGCGCACCAGGCCGTTTTGGGTGCCCAGCCAGATGAACCCGGTTTTGTCTTGTGCGAAGACGGTGCCGAAGCTGAACGCGGTCTCGGTCTGGTGGCGGAAAGCGGTGTGGCCCATGGCTGACCAAGGCTCCGCCGCGTCGTCAGCCTGGACTGCGGGAGCGTACAGCGCCAACGCTACCACGACGATATTGACCAGGGCGATGCAGGCGCGACGGAGGGGTATGGTCATCATGAATTGTATTGTCGGCAGGAATCCCAACTATAAACAGGGCACCTTGAAATGCAAGCGCAACACTGGGTTATTTAACGGTTCCCGCCGGGTGTTGCAACATATCAACACGTTGAGTTGAAAAGACGGGCGCTCGTTGTGGATTAGTCTGCTTCCGTTAGAAATGTACGATGTAGTTGCCCTAAAACATTAATATGGATTAATATCTCGGCACATCAGATACGGAGGGGATCATGGCATTGAGCATCGGACGCGGCGCCCGCAGCATCACCAACAGTGTCAGTGCGCAGGGCCAGATCGTGCGGATCATGGCGCAGATCAAGGACGTGCGCAAGCAACTCACCGCGCTGCAAAAGCAGTTGCGTGAAACCAGCGATCCGGAGGTGCAGAAGCTGCTGTTCAAGCAGATCTTCGACATGCAGCGCACGATCCAGTTGATGGAGCAGCAGATCGCGCAGATCGAGGCCGCCGAACAGCAAAAGGCAGCCGCCCGTCAGCACGAAAAGCAACAACCGGCGGACGACGAAAAGGCCTAGCCGATCATTGCGCCCTAAGTGTCGTGTACCTTGCTACAGCCCCCGGGGTTCCGTCGCTTGTTGAATGTCCGTTCTAACTCGGATTTGGTAGTCGTTCCTTGAGTTTTATGGTGATGCGAGCGATTTCTTTCGAGTTTATGTGAATAACGTCAAGAAGGTGGTCGTACTCTGTGTAGTTGCCCTCCATGAATAGCCGGTCGGCTGCGTTCGGCATGCGATCTAGCATTTGTTTTAGGTAACTCGCTGATGTTTTCAGCCTTATTATCAAAGCGAGAGTTCTTTGATCCCCGAATTCTAAGGCCCTAATTAGATTGAGTTCGTCTATTAAAGTTACCAGAGGGAGTTCCCATTTGGTTTGCGTGAGGCTAACAGCAAATATGTTCTTGTCTTTGTGTGCTTCATAAGCTTCGGCGCTCACTATTACAAGTTCGTCCGCTAATGCATGTAGCGATTTACATCGGCGTTCGTGCATTAGTTGATCGGCAAGTCGTGCGGCGGCTTGTGCCGCTTCGCTTTGTGAGTGGCCGATAGTCCATGCTGCGGCGATCGCCAAGAATCCTCCGATTGCCTGTGCCCAACTCGCTGCGTTGGCAAAGCTTTCCCCGCCTGGAAGAAGCAAAGCTACAACGAATCCACAGAGAAAAATAATTGTTCCCAGCAGAGTTGCCATTGTTATGGAGCTAAGATTTTTGACGAACTGTTTCACACTGAGCTTTCGTGAAGTCGAAAGCACATTGTCCCACGAGAAACGCGCTGAAAGTTGACGGGTGTTACGAGCGGCTGTATTGGCGGGACGCAACGAGAAGCGAACTTGTACCTTGCCACAGCCCCCCTGGGTCCGGCGCCGGCCGCATGTTTATTTCAACAGGTTTGTCGGGGCAGGCGATACTGTATGCGCTTTGTTTTCCGCTTGCCACTGTTGCCGGGATTTCAATCCGAGATTGCGCTTTGGGGATGTGTTGTCATCCGCCAATATGCCGCAATTGACGAATTTAGGTGGACTCTGAACCCGTGGCAACGTATTGGGTAATAGCTTCGGTAATCTCGTGCTGTGGTAGGCAACGTATTCTCGGCGGCAACTTGGACCTTTGCTTAAACGATATGAAGTCGAAGCCGTGGAGTGCTTTGCTCTGTTGAGGGGCATACGATGGAAAGGCTGAGAACGGGGTGCAACAACGCGCTCGGCGTTGTCTACCTCGCCAGAGCGCCTGGTGTCCCTGCGCCTGTGGAATGCTCGCCTGAAGTGCCCTCTATGCTGTATATTTATACAGTCTAGAGGGCGTCATGGCAAGTACATCACAGCCGATTATTTTTTCAGATACAACACCCTGCGGGACGCAAAACGCCCACTAAGATCTCGATACCTTGATCTAATTATAGGGTATCATAGTTTTCCTTAAGTCAACACACCGCTAGCCATGGAAAACTCCTATTCGATCTCTGCAACCGGTATGGTCCGATTGAGTTCGTTTGCACTATGTCTTTTGCTTTTTTCTTCACCAAGTGTTCGTGCGGAGATATATCAAGGCATTGAGCCTAATGCTACATTGCAGGAGATTAAGGCAAGGTTCCCAAATGCTGACTATAAACCCGTAAACGCTGCATGGGTGACAGCTGACAAGGCGTTTTATCGTATCACTGGTACTGGCTTGGTCGGGGAGCTCTACGTTGCTTTTTACGATGATCGACCAGCATCGTTCACTTCTATGACTGACGCGAAGGCGGCGGGAAACGAGATAATGGCAAAATTTTACTTAGCACAGTGGGAGAAGGGTGCTGAGGCGGCGTTAGCGACGCAATGGGTTCGGTGGGTGCCGCCATCTGCTATCCCCGTTGAGCGGTTTTTCGGTCGCTATGGTAAGCCGGTGAAGGTTGAGTTCAATGATTCTGACATGGCTCCGTACTATCAATGGAAAGAAAAGGGCGTGTTGGTTACACTGACAGACGACTTCAAAAAGGCGCTTAGTGTTGAATACAGTTTCACAATGGCTGAATGGTTTGCAAGTTGCAAGAAGAAATATGATCTCAAAATATGCGAGAAGTTCTACAGCAAGTGAGTGTGTAGCGTGTTGCTCGATCCATTGGAGCGCGACACTTTCTTATCGAAGGCGTTATATTGGCGCCATGCAACTACAACTGTTCCGTTTGAATCCGTAACGCCGGGAGAGCTTGAACTGATTTATCGATCTATCAGGCATAGCTATTGGCATTTGAGGAACCTGAGAACGGCCAGGTGGGGCCAAGCAAAGGCGAGGAAGCATTACCGGATGGTGGCGGCCCCAAAAAAACGCCTACTCATGGTAGGCGTATCAAAGCGTGAAATACGGGACTTACTAGCTTGTTGCCGGTCGAAGTGTAGCAGGCATCGACACCCGTTTAAACCATGTCCATTTTGTCCCTAAACGACGTGCCAGTCTACGCCACCAATTTGACATAATATAAATTATGCGAAGTGTGACGTGGTCCGAGCTAACAAACCCGACACGCTCCGCTTATGCCAGCTTACGCGGCAAAACCACATCAACACAGGTCCGCCCACCTGGTCGGCTGACAATCTCAAGCCGCCCATCCAGGCTGAGCGCCCGTTCGCGGATACCCAGCAGGCCAAACGATTGCGGCCGTGCCGCCGTCGGATCGAATCCACACCCGTTGTCCTCAACCCGCAAGATGCATTGACTGGCCGAACACCGCAGCGTGACCGTGGTCTCACTGGCGTCCGCATGCCGCGCGATATTGGTCAACGACTCCTGCACGATGCGGAATATGGCGATGGCTTGCGGTTCGTCCAGCCCGCCCGGTTCCAGATCCAGCGTCAGGCTGCAATCGAGTCCGCTATGCCTGCGGAACTCGTCGACCAGCCATTCCAGCGCCGAGCCTATCCCCATGTCCAGCACCGTCGGCCGCAGCGTCGTAGCGACATTGCGCACCACGCCGATGCTGCGGTCAACCAGATCGGTCAACCGGCGCACGTGCTCGTTCAGGCCCGGAGCATCGGCGCCGAACCGTACCCGCAGCAGCCCCGCCCGCATGCGCAACGCGGTCAGCGATTGGCCCAGTTCATCGTGGAGCTCGCGGGCGATATGCTTGCGTTCATCTTCACGGGTGGTTTCCCGATGCGTGGCCAACTCGCGCACTTCGGCGGTGCGCGCCGCCACCTGCAGTTCCAGACTGTCGCGATATTGCTGCAGCACGCGCTCGGCTTCACGGCGTTCCTGGTTCTCGCGCATCAGCAGCGCATTCTGGTCGACCAGTTGGGTCCGCATCACGGCCAGCCGCAGGTGGGTCGACACCCGCGCCAGCACCTCATCGAGCTGCAGCGGCTTGGTGACATAGTCCACCGCGCCGGCGGCAAAGCCGGCCACCTTGTCGGCGGTGTCCGTCAGCGCGGTCATGAAGATCACCGGCACGGTGGCCGCCGCGCCGCCGCCGGACTTGAGGCGGCGGCACACTTCAAAGCCGTCGATGCCCGGTAACTTCACATCGAGCAGTATCAGGTCCGGCAAGGCGAACGCCACCCGCTGCAAGGTTTCGTCGCCGCACTGCGCCACGGATAGGCGCAGGCCCTGCTGTTCCAGCATGTCGACTGCCAAGGTCAAATTGGCCGGGATATCGTCGACGATCAAGATGGTACGGCCACGCAAGTCTGGCGGCAGGTTCATGGTTACTCCGGCTGTACACAAGGTGAGTTCGTAGAAGTTGATCCTATGCTACCAGACCCGGGTATATACTTGGGCTCGCTCTGCCCTCCCCTTGTTGTTCCAAGAACCCATCGGTCCGCACATGAACCAGACGCTCTCCAGGCCAACAGCAATAATTTACTACCTGGTTGTCTTATTGTTATTCCTGACGCCGACATTGCTGGTCTGGCAGCATTTCGGCATGGTCCGGAGCCTTGAGATATCCCCTCGCCACCCACATGGCATCAAACTGGCGGACGACCGTGACGACGACCACGGCGACTCGGTCGCATCGCTGGTGCGCACCAACGACGCGCTCACCATGCGCTGCGACCTGGGAACCGGCACCCAGTATCCATTTTGCAAAATGCAGTTTCTGATGGGCGAACCGGGCGAGGGACTGGATTTTTCCAATTTCGATACCGTTACCTTCAACATGCGCTACACGAGCGACCAGCCCAAATTGTTCAAGCTGCACCTGCTGAATTTTGAACCAGGCTTGTCCATTGCTGGCGTTTGGAACTCGCAACGCTATAACGAAGCCGAGATCGCGCCCCCTCCCGAAACGACTTTTACGATCCCACTCAACGTGGTGCACACTGCGGAATGGTGGCGCAGCGCGCACAAGATACCGTTGTCTAAAAACCCCACCCGGCTCGACCGGGTGACCGCCGTGGAGATTGCGACTGCGGTGTTAGGCCCGAAACAACTGATCACGATCGAGTTGCGGTCGATCGAATTCCGCGGCAAATGGATGTCGAAGACAACCCTGCTCATGTATCTGGTGTCCGCCTGGATCGGCTGCGGACTGCTCGGCTTGTCGCTGGGCCTGCTCCACTTTCGGGCCAGCCTTTCGGCAAGCAATTCACGCCTGGAGAGTCTGACCGCCATCGATCGCGAACGCAAGGCGGCCGAGGCGGCGCGCGAGGCGGCCCTGGCCGAGGCGATCCGGTTGGCGCACCAGCGCAGCAACTTCATGGCGCAAATGAGCCACGAATTGCGTACCCCGCTCAATGCCATCATGGGCTACGCCCAGTTGCTGCGGCGTGACAGCCAACAGCTCAGCGAACGACAGGCCGTCGGCCTGGCCACCATTCATGAGAGCGGCCAGCACTTGCTTACGCTCATCAATGACATCCTGGACATGGCGCGGGTCGAAGCGGGAAAGATGGTTTTGTATCCGACCGCCGTCGATCTCGACGTTTTCCTGCGGGTGGTGAGCGACATCGTGCGCGTCAAGGCGGAAGAAAAAGGCATCCGGTTCAGCTACGAGTTGGTCGCCGACTTGCCGGCCGCCGTCACGATCGATGAGACACGCCTGCGCCAGGTGCTGCTCAACCTGCTGGGCAACGCCGTGAAATTCACCGATCGCGGCGCCGTTTCCCTGCGGGTGCGGCCGGCGTCGTCCGAAGAAGGCCCGGCCGTCCATGACGGCCGCGCAAGCACGCGCTTGCGCTTCGAGGTGGCCGACAGCGGTATCGGCATGAGCGCCCAACAGCTCGAGCGTATTTTCCAACCCTTCGAGCAGATGGGCAACATGAAGCGGCGCGAAGGGGGCGCGGGATTGGGCCTGGCCATCAGCCGGCAACTGGTGCGCCTCATGGGCGGCGACATCGCAGTCGTTAGCGAACCGGACAAGGGCAGCACGTTTTGGTTTGAACTGACGGTGCCGATCGCCACCGAGAGCCCGGCGGCCGTGCAGCCACTGCACAACATCGTCGGCTATGAAGGCGCACGCAAGCGATTGCTGATTGCCGACGACGTGCCGCAAAATCGCGCGATGTTGGTGGACTTGCTGCAGGCGGTGGGCTTCATCGTGGCTGCGGCGGAGAACGGGCTGGAGTGCCTGGTCCTGCTGGAGAGCTTCAAGCCCGAGCTGATCTTGATGGATGTCATGATGCCTCTGCTTGATGGCAATGAGACGACGCGGCGGATACGCCGGATGCCGGGTTGGGAAGCCATTCCGATTGTCGCCGTGAGCGCCGGCGCGAGCCGGGAGGACGAATCGAAATGCTATGAAGCGGGCGCCAACGCCTTTCTCGCCAAGCCGATCGAACACGAAGCACTGCTGCGCACGATCGGGACCCAACTGTCGCTGGACTGGATTTCCACGCAGCCAGCGCCCGTCGCCCCTGCCCGGGAAGACGCAACGGATTTTGTGATCCCGCCGGCCGAGGAAATCGAGGTGCTGTGGCAATTGGCGCAACTCGGGAACATGCGGGAGATCAGGGAGCGGGCGCGCTACCTGCAGGAGCTCGATCCCGCCTACGCCGCTTTCGCCAACCGTCTGGACACGCTGGCGCGGGGCTACCAGTCGCTGGCGTTGACCACCTTCGTCGCGAGTCATCGGGCTGACAAAGCGTTGCAATGACCAGCGCCCGGTTGACGTCCGGCGCTTGTGGACCTACAGACAAGGCACTAGACAGGCCGGGCGGAGCTAGCCATCCACGACAGTTCAACGGCTGCTCCAGCGACCTTTGCCGAGGCCGCTGGAGCGGCCTTCCCTGTTTCCCATCCCGGGACCGGTAGTCACGCCAGCATCCCTGCAACGAAGCGGAGGACAGGACTTGCCAAGCAGAATAGCTCGCCGTCCGCAGCTTGAACGGCTATTCTTAAACCTTCGGCGGCCAGTTACGACGAGCATAAAACAGATGAAGTATCTGCACCTCGCTGCCGTAAAGGCGATATGAAACGACATACGGAGTTCCGCTGACAATCAACTCGAGAGTGCCATCTACACGGCCTTTCTTGCCCAGATAAGGAAAGTCGGCAAGCTGGCCGACTTGCCGAGCTATCTGTGCGTCAATAGCCAGCGCGGCTCCCAAATTATGGGAACCGATGTAGTCCACAATCTCATCTTTTTCACGGACCGCTTCAGGCAACCAAAAAATGGCGAAATTAGGCATCAGTCTTGCCAGACAACCGCGCCATCAGGCGGGCCTTCGAGGTCGCGAAAACCTCATCATGAGACTGCAACGGCGCGGACTTGGCATCCGCTATTTTCACGCGCTTCTCGATCGTCGCCTTAACAACCGCGTCATGATCTTGCGCCTCGATAGCGTCAATCTCACGCTGAAGCTGCTCGCCTGAAGGCAACTCTACTGGAATGGACGCCATTGGATTACTCCTCGAAACCAACGTGGGATGCCACGATTATACGACAAGGTCAAACCGCCGCCTTCGCCCGCGCCGTATGCAATTTCTTGTAGCTGTCGATCAGACGTTCGTGCCTGTCGAGGCCTTCCAGCTTCATGCTTGTCGGCGTCAAACCGTAGAACCGCACGCTGCCGTCCATCGATCCCAGCACCGCGTCCATCCGCGCATCGCCAAACATCCGGCGGAAATTGACCACGTAATCTTCCAGTTCCAGATCGTCGTCCAACTCCACTTCCAGCACCACGTTCAAGGCCTGATAGAACAGTCCGCGCTCGAGCGAGTTGTCGTTGTATTGCAGGAAGGCTTCCACCAGCTCTTTTGCCTCTTCAAACTGCTCCAAGGCCAGATTGATCAACAGCTTCAACTCCAGCGTCGTCAACTGTCCCCAAGGCGTGTTCTCGTCGAACTCGACGCCGATCAACGTGGCGATATCGCCGTATTCGTCCAGTTCGTTATCGTCCAGACGTTCGAGCAGCGCCTCCAGGGCGTCATCGTCCAGGCTGTGCAAGTTCAACACGTCGGAGCGGAACAACAGCGATTTGTTGGTGTTATCCCAGATCAGATCCTCCACCGGATACACTTCCGAATAACCCGGCACCAGAATCCGGCATGCGGTCGAGCCTAGTTGGTCGTAGACGGCCATGTAGACCTCTTTACCCATTTCTTCGAGAATGCCGAACAAGGTCGCGGCTTCCTCGGCGTTGGAGTTCTCACCTTGTGCGGAGAAATCCCATTCCACGAAATCGTAGTCGGCTTTGGCGCTGAAGAAGCGCCAAGACACGATGCCGCTGGAATCGATGAAGTGTTCGACGAAGTTGTTCGGCTCGGTCACGGCGTTACTGACAAACGTCGGCCGAGGCAAATCGTTCAAGCCTTCAAAGCTGCGGCCCTGCAGCAGTTCGGTCAGACTGCGTTCCAGCGCCACTTCCAGGCTCGGGTGCGCGCCGAACGAGGCAAACACCCCGCCCGTGCGTGGATTCATCAACGTCACGCACATGACCGGGTAGGTTCCGCCCAGCGACGCATCCTTGACCAGCACCGGGAAGCCCTGCTCTTCCAGGCCTTGAATGCCGGCCACGATGCCCGGGTACTTCGCCAATACTTCCTGTGGCACGTCGGGCAAGGCGATTTCGCCTTCCAGAATCTCGCGTTTAACCGCCCTCTCGAAGATCTCCGACAGGCATTGCACCTGCGCCTCGGCCAGCGTGTTACCGGCGCTCATGCCATTGCTGACGTACAGGTTCTCGACCAGGTTCGACGGAAAATACACGACGGCGTCGTCCGATTGCCGCACGAATGGCAGCGAACAGATGCCGCGCTCCACATTGCCGGAGTTGGTGTCGTACAGATGCGAGCCGCGCAGTTCGCGATCGGCGTCGTAGATTTCCAGGCAATACTCATCCAGGATTTCGGCCGGCAACGCGTCCTTGCGGCCAGGCTTGAACCAGCGTTCGTTCGGGTAATGGACGAAGGCGGCGTTGGCGATGTCTTCGCCCCAATACGCGCCCGCATAGAAGTGGTTGCAGTTCAGCCGCTCGATATACTCGCCCAGGGCCGACGCCAAGGCGCTTTCCTTGGTCGATCCCTTGCCGTTGGTGAAGCACATCGGCGAGTGCGCATCGCGGATGTGCAGCGACCAGACGTTGGGAACGATATTGCGCCACGAGGCGATTTCAATCTTGATACCCAATCCCGCCAGAACGCCGGACATATTGGCGATGGTTTGCTCCAGCGGCAGATCCTTGCCAACGATATAGGTGTTGGCTTCCCCTGCCGGCTTCATGGTCAGCAACGCCTGGGCGTCGGCATCCAGGTTCTCGACTTCTTCAATAATGAATTCGGGTCCGGCCTGCACCACCTTTTTCACCGTGCAGCGGTCGATGGAGCGCAAGATGCCTTGGCGGTCCTTGTCCGAGATATCGGCCGGCAGTTCGACCTGGATCTTGAAGATCTGCTGGTAACGGTTCTCCGGATCGACAATATTATTCTGCGACAGGCGGATGTTTTCCGTTGGAATATTGCGAGTTACGCAATACAACTTGACGAAGTAAGCGGCGCACAAGGCGGACGAGGCCAGAAAATAGTCGAACGGACCCGGCGCGGAGCCATCCCCTTTGTAGCGGATGGGTTGGTCGGCGATGACCGTGAAATCATCGAATTTAGCTTCGAGACGTAGCTTATCGAGAAAATTGACCTTAATTTCCATGGGGAATTCCAATCTGGTGCGCAAAATGAGTTGGCCGCCATTATCCGTTGTTTTGGCCGTGCGGCAAAGACTGGCACACGACCATCGCCGCTATACCGCTCTGATACTATGCGAAATCGGAATAACGATAGGCACGGCAGGGCGGACAATGGCAACTGGCATGGGAGAACGGACCGATGGACATCAAGTGGCTGGAGGATTTCATCAGTCTCGCGCGGACGCGCAATTTTTCGCGCTCAGCCGACGACCGCGGCGTGACCCAATCGGCGCTCAGCCGACGCATCCAATCCTTGGAGGCCTGGGTGGGCGCCGATCTGGTCGACCGCAGCAGTTATCCGCTGGTGCTCACGCCGGCCGGCAAGATGTTCGGCGCCGCCGCAACCGAGGCGGTACGGCTATTGAACGATACCCGCGCCGTGCTGCGCGTCGAGGAAACCAATGACCAAGTGCTGCGCGTGTCGGCCGGCCATGCCTTGTCGCTGAACTTCTTTCCAGGCTGGCTCAATTCGGTGCAAGCGCGGCACGGCCCGCTGCCGGCGCGCATCTTGCCCACCAATGTGCACGACTCGGTGCTGTCGCTGGTCGAGGGAAATTGTGATCTGCTGCTGTGCTATCACCACGCCGACTTGCCGATCGAACTGGATGCGCAGCGCTTCGAATTCCTGCACCTGGGCGACGAAACGGTGATGCCGGTATCGGTGCCCAACCGCGCCGGCTCGCCGATGTTCGCGCTGCCCGGCGGCACGGCCGCTCCCCTGCCCTATCTGGCTTACACGGCGACGTCCTACTTCGGCCGGGTGGTGCAACGCTTGCAGGCGCGCACCGGCCAACCTGTCTGCCTTCGCAGCTGTTACGAGAGCGACATGGCCGAACTGCTCAAGACCATGGCGCTGTCCGGACACGGGCTGGCCTGGCTGCCGGAGAGCAGCATCGCGCGCGAGCTGGCCGAAGGCAACCTGGTGCGCGCCGGCGGCGATTTGTGGACCATGCGGCTCGAGATCCGGCTGTTCCGCGCCATTGCCCACCGCAAGCCCATGCTGGACAAGTTGTGGGACCAGTTGCGCGAAGGCCGGCAATCCGCTTCCTGACAGGCCACGCCGTTCAGATTCGTTTAATGGCGGCGTCGATCGCCTTCATCTGCCGTTCATTGCGCTCGCTGTAACGATCCGTCAGATAGTCCGTCCGGCCTCGCAGCAACAGCGTCATCTTGAACAACTCTTCCATCACATCGACCACCCGGTCGTAGTAGGCCGAAGGCCGCATGCGCCCGGCGTCGTCGAACTCCTTGTACGCCATCGGCACCGACGACTGGTTGGGAATGGTGAACATGCGCATCCAGCGCCCGAGCAGGCGCAGCGTATTGACCACGTTGAACGATTGCGAACCGCCGCAGACCTGCATCACCGCCAGGGTGCGGCCCTGGCTGGGACGAATCGCGCCCATCTCCAGCGGAATCCAGTCGATCTGGTTTTTCATCACGGCGGTAACGGCGCCGTGGCGCTCCGGGCTGCACCACACCTGGCCCTCGGACCACATGCACAGTTCGCGCAGCTCGACCACTTTTGGATGATCGTCCGCCACGCTGCCGGCCATCGGCAACGTCATCGGATCGAAGATCTTCACCTCGGCGCCGAAGTGCTCCAGGATGCGCGCCGCCTCCTCGGTCAGGAAGCGGCTGAACGAGCGTTCCCGCAGCGAGCCGTACAGCATCAGGATGCGCGGCGGGTGGCTCAGGTCGCCGACTTGGGCCAGTTTATCCAGCCTCGGCAAATCGAGCTGGTCGGGATTGATGTTGGGCAGGTTGGTGATCTTTTCCATGTTTAGTCCAGATTGTTCAGGTGTTTAAGCCAGCCGCAAGGCCAGCGCGGCCAAGGTGATCAACAGCACCGGCAAGGTCAGCACAATGCCGACGCGGAAGTAATAGCCCCACGATATCTTGATGTCCTTGCTCGACAGGACGTGCAGCCACAGCAGCGTGGCGAGGCTGCCGATCGGCGTGATTTTCGGGCCGAGGTCGCTACCGATGACGTTGGCATAGATCATCGCCTCGCGCACCGCGCCCTGGGCCGTGGTCGCGTCGATCGACAGCGCGCCGATCAGCACGGTCGGCATATTGTTCATGATCGACGACAGCAACGCCGTGATCAGGCCGGTGCCCAGCGCCGCGCCCCACACGCCATAGTTGGCGCATTGATTCAGTACACCGGTCAGGTAATCGGTGAGACCGGCGTTGCGCAAGCCGTACACCACCAGGTACATGCCCAGCGAGAAAACCACGATTTGCCAGGGCGCGTTGCGGACCACGTCGCGGGTCGAGATATTATGGCCGCGCGCGGCGACCGCCAACAGCAAGGCCGCGCCGGCCGCCGCGACCGCGCTGATCGGCACGCCCAGTTGATCGAGCCAGAAGAAGCCGACCAACAGCAGGCCCAGCACCCACCAGCCGGTGAGGAAGGTGGCGCGGTCGTGGATCGCCTCGTCCGGCGCTTTCAACTGGGCCAGCTCGTAGGTGGCCGGAATGTGCTGGCGGAAGAACCACATCAGCGCTGCCAGGGTGGCGGCCACGGAGACCAGGTTGACCGGCGCCATGACGGCGGCATAGCGGGCAAAGCCGATATCGAAATAATCGGCCGACACGATGTTGACCAGGTTGGACACCACCAGCGGCAGACTGGCCGTGTCGGCGATAAAGCCGGCCGCCATCACGAAGGCCAGCGTGGCCTTGGCGGAAAAGCGCAGCGCGCGCAGCATGGCGATGACGATGGGCGTCAGGATCAACGCCGCGCCGTCGTTGGCGAACAGCGCGGCCACGGCCGCCCCCAGCAAGATCAGCAGCACGAACAAGCGCGTTCCGCTGCCGCGCCCCCAGCGGGCCACATGCAACGCGGCCCACTCGAAGAAGCCGGCCTTGTCCAGCAACAGGCTGATGATAATCACCGCCACGAAGGTACCGGTGGCGTTCCAAACGATGTGCCACACCACCGGGATATCGGCGACATGGATCACGCCGGCCAGCAGCGCCACGAAGGCGCCGGCGGCCGCGCTCCAACCGATGCCCAGCCCGCGCGGCTGCCAGATAACGAGGATCAATGTGGCGAGGAAAATCAAAAATGCAGCGAGCATTGCCAGTCCTTAGACTCCGGGGTTAGGTGGTGATGTGACCGATTTTGTCGAGCTCGGCCTTCAGCGCGGCCTTGTCTTTCGAAAGCTCCGCCAGCGGCAGCGCGAGGAAGGCTTCGATGCGGGCGCGGATGATGCCGTAGGTGTGCTCGAACGCCGTGTCGATCTCTTCTTCCGTGCCGCCTACGTGGCCGGGATCGTCGACGCCCCAATGCGTGCGCGTCACCGGTCCCAGGTAGGCCGGACAGGTTTCGCCGGCGGCGCTGCCGCAAACGGTGACGACGATGTCGGGTGTCACCGGCAGATCGTTCCAGGACTTGCTGAAATAACCCTCGGTCGAGATGCCCTTGCTGGCCAGTAGCGATACCGCGCGCGGATGCAGTTTGCCAGCCGGTTGGCTGCCAGCGCTGATCGCCTTCAATCCGGCGGGCGCCAAGTGATTGAAAGTGGCTTCGGAGATGACGGAACGGCAGGAGTTGCCGGTGCAAAGGAACAGGACGTTATAAGCTTTTTCTTGCATGTGGATTCTCCGGTTTATGTGGATAGTGAATTTGTTCAGCAGCCGGTCGGGCCGCAAGGAACCCCACCGCAGCAGTTCTCCGTCAGGTAGCCAATCAGGCCGTTCATGACGGCGACGTCGGCCGAGTAGATGACGAACCGCCCTTCGCTGCGGGAGGTGATCAGCTTGGCGTGGGTCAGCTCCTTCAGGTGAAACGACAGCGACGACGGCGCGATGTCCAGGTGCTCGGCGATCTTGGTGGCCGCCATGCCGCCAGGACCGATCTGCACCAGCAGCCTGAAAATCGCCAGCCTGCTCTCCTGGGCGATGGCCGCCAGCGCCGCTAACACGTCCTTGGTTTCCATAATCTTGCTTCCATGATTCGATAACGATTGAAGTATCATAACTTGAAGACTACGACATTTCAAATAATATCGAAGTATATTGACAGCTTGATGACATGGAATTATTCTTTAGGCAAGCCGGTGTGGCGAACAACAAACAGGAGAGATATGAGCAGCATCCCCGCGCGAATCCCGGCATTCCGGCCGGCCACCTCCGCCGACTGGGGCGCCATCGAAACGATGTTGAATGACGCGCGCTTGCCGCTCGACGGCGCGCAAGATCACCTGGACAGCTTTATTGTCGGCGAGCTCGATGGCGCGATCGTCTGCGCCGGCGCGCTGGAACACTACGGCGCGACGGCATTGCTGCGCTCGGTGGTGGTGTCGGCCACCCTGCGTGGCGGTGGCACGGGCGGCCAGCTGTTCGACGCACTCAAAGGGATGGCCAGGTCGCGCGGCATCGACAAACTGTACCTGCTGACGACCACTGCCGCGGCGTTCTTTGCCCGGCGCGGTTTCACGGAAAGCACCCGCGTCGAGGTTCCCTCCGCGCTGCACGCCTCGCGCGAATTTCAGGGCGCATGTCCCGCTTCGGCGACCTTGATGTCCATGTCCTTGACGACCGACTGAGGGCGCCCGCCAAGTCTTTATAAATCGCAGGACTAAGAAAGAGATTGATGCCGCATTCCTGGCGCACCATCGGCATACTTGCCTTCACACAAATTGCCACATGGGGCTCGGTCTACTACGCATTTTCCATCGTCGCCCCATCCATCGGACGCGAACTGGGGCTACGTTCCGAGATGGTCTACGGCGCTTTCTCGTGGAGCCTGCTGGTCTCGGGCCTGGTCGCCACGCCCGCCGGCATCCTGCTGGACCGCTTCGGCGGCCAGTGGATCATGGCGGCCGGTTCCGTGCTGTGCGGCGCCGGACTTGTCTGGCTCAGCCGGGCCGGCGACACGCTGTCCTATTTCGGCGCCTGGACCGTGCTGGGCGTCGCCATGTCGCTGACGATGTACGAGGCGGCGTTCGCCACCATCAACCGCAAGTTCCATCTCAACAGCCGCCAGGCGATCTCGACGCTGACCTTGTTCGGCGGCTTCTCCAGCACCGTGTTCTGGCCGCTGACCCTAAAAATGAGCACGCTGATCGGCTGGCGCGACACCTATTTCTGGTTCGGCCTGGCGCAGCTGCTGCTTTGCCTGCCGCTGCACGCGATGCTCGGGCGCGACACGCCGGCCGCGCCGGTCCAGAACGCGCCGCCCGACCGCAGCCACACCCTGGCGGAGGCGCTGCGCCATCCGGCGTTCTGGTTGCTGGCGATGGCGTTCTCGGCCAACATCTTCATTTTCTCGGCGTTGTCCGTGCACCTGATTCCCCTGCTGACGGACCTGGGCCACACCGCCGCCATCGCCGTGCTGATGGCCAGTTTGATGGGACCGGCGCAAGTGGCCGGCCGCATCTGCGAGCGCACCCTGCTGCGCAACGCGCTGCCGCAAACGGTCGGCAAGTTCACCTTCTCCTCGCTGCCGGCGGCCGTGCTGGCGCTGCTGCTGTTCGGCGCCCAGGCCTGGGCCGTGGCGTTGTTCTGCGTGCTTTACGGCATGAGCAACGGCGTGCTGACGATCGTGCGCGGCACCATACCGCAGGCGATGTTCGGCCGGGCAAACTACGGCGCGATTTCCGGTGCCATGGCCGGGCCGTCGCTGGCGGCCAAGGCCGCGGGACCGATCGTGGCGGCGGCGATCTTGAGCGGCCACGCCAACCCGGCGGCCCTGCTGGTCATCTTGCTGGCGATGTCGATCGTCTCGCTGGGCTTTTACCTGCGCGCGATACAGGGCAGCGCGCATGATGGCAAGGCGTCCAAGCCGATCGGTTCGTAAGCTTCAAACTGGCTTGCAACTTGGTATGTTGTTTAACATAAATCCAATATTGCATATTTCTTTCTTCGGGATTAGTATTCATCAATCGACGCCGAAACGCGCCCATCAGGGTTCGCCGGCACCGGTTCCTTGACCTGCGCGAACTCGGCTCCCAGCCCTCCTCGCAACGGCGACAGGTACGCAAGGTGCCTGTTTCAGCCATCGCTGTCCGGATGCTGAATGTTTGTCCGTACCCACCCAGTTGGAAAATGTTCGTCGCGACCTGCAGTGGCCCACCGCCATTGCCTCCGGCCTACATTGGTGTCGGTTTTCGGATCGAGAATCCCGATCGAAAATCGCGATCGAAAATCGACCTTGCATTGCGTCAGGCAAGGCGCCCACACGCGGGTACGGATCGTAGCGCGAGCAGAAAACGAAGCGTTCACAAAAGAACGCAGCCGCACGTTACTTCCACATTGGAGACACGCATGAAACTCACAGTTCTCGCCGCCAGCATCCTGTTGGCCACTTCCGCGCAAGCCGCCATCGACGCCGCCACCCTGGTCGGCGCCAGCACCCCGCTGCAAACCGCCCAGTACGGCGTGCGCAATTATTCCGCCCCGGTGCTGGTGAACGGCAAGCACGATCCCGCCAGCTACATGGCCGCGCCCAAGTTGCCGACATGGCAGTTCGCCTCGGCCGATCCAACCGGCGGCGTGCTCACCTTCGAGCGCCAGAGCGCGCCGACCGCCGGCTGGCATGCCTGGTCGCGCAAGGGCAATGTGGTGGTGACGGGCGGCGGTTCGGCCACCGCCAACCGCGTCTATACCGTCTACAACGGCCAGCAGTTGATCGCCGCCATCCAGCAGGCCGGCAACGAGCCGAAGATCATCCGCGTGATCGGCCATATCGACCTGCGCTGGAGCCAGAACAACACCGTCTTCCGCGAGTACACCAGCTATTCGGACCAGAAGTTCGGCGGCTCGATCAGCCTGCCGTCGAACACGACCCTGGTGGGCATCAACGACGCGCAGGGCCGGCCGGCGCGCATCACCGGCACCGCCCTGCTGATCGGCGGCGAGCTGGCGCTGGCGCCCGGCGGCGATCCGGAATCGGACTTCAAGAAATGGATCGCCGACGGCAAGAACGGCGACGACTATCCGACCTGGACCCGCAACGTGATCGTGCGTAACCTGGTGCTCGACACGCCATGGGACGTCAACCCCGAGGATTCGGCCAACGCCTACGCCGATGGCATCACCTTGGGACGCGCGCAGAATGTTTACATCGACCACTTGACCGTCAGCGACGGCGACACGCCGGATTCGCTGGCGACCGGCACCTACAAAACCCGGCACGACGGCGCGCTCGACGTGGTGCGCGGCAGCGATTACGTCACCATCGCCAACAGCCTGTTCGCCAAACACCACAAGACCACCTTGGTGGGCAACGGCGACTCCGGGCGCGCCTGGAGCGACGCCGGCCGCCTGCACGTGACGTTCTCGGGCAACTGGTGGAATGGTGCGACCACGCGCCTGCCGCTAAATCGCTTTGGCCAGGTACACATGTTCAACAACGTGGTCACCGGCAGCACCACCACCACCAATCCGGACCTCAAGTTCGCGGGCGGCAGCGATGCGCGCTACCAGTCGAACATGCTGCTGCAAAATAACTACTACACCATCGAAGGATTGAAGGTGGAGGACTTCTGCGGCAAGGTCATCAAGGGCAAGGACTTCCTCGGTTTCCGTTCGTCGGGGCATATCTTCAACAGCGACCGGTCGGGCAGCAGTGCGATCGATGGACAGTGCGGATTCGCGCAGCCTAGCGCCGCGAACACGTGGACGCCGCCGTATGCGTACACGTTGCAGACGGCGGCGGCGGCACAGACGGCTGTGCCGGCAAAAGCCGGCGCGGGCAAGTTGAACTAAGCTCCGTTCTGAACCACGTAGGGCGGATTAGCGAAGCGTAATCGGCCATGCAAGCGCCGCCGGTGGCTCGTACATGGCCGATTACGGCGTTCCGCCTAATCCGCCCTACGTATTTCAGAAGTTTTCAGCGTCACTGGGCTCGGGGACATCTCCGCCCTCGCCTGCTTGATGACCTGGCGCGCGGCGCTCAGGGCCAGGCAGCCCATGATCAGCGCCACGCCGATATCCGGCCAGCCGCTTTGCGTGCCGAACACGCCCAGCGCCGCCAGCATGACGGCGACGTTGCCGATGGCGTCGTTGCGCGTGCACAGCCACACCGAGCGCATGTTGGCGTCGCCGTCGCGGTAGGCGTACAGCAACAACGCGACCGTGCCGTTGGCGATCAGCGCCGCGAAACCTATGCTCCCCATCATCACCGGCTCGGGCACGGGTCCCGACACCATATGCCACGCGGCCTTGCCGAGCACGAAGACGCCATACGCCCCCATCGTCGCGCCCTTGAACAAGGCCGTGCGCGAACGCCACGCCAGCGGCGAACCCAATACCAGCAAGGACAGCGCGTAGTTGCCGGCGTCACCGAGAAAATCGACGGCGTCGGCCAGCAAGGCGACGGAATTGCTGGCCAGGCCGCCGGCCAACTCCACGCCGAACATCAGCGTATTGACCACCAGCGCGATCCACAAAATGCGCCGATAACGCGGATCGGCCACCGGCTTGCCGGGCGCGCAACCTCCAGAACAGCAGTCAGACATGAGCATTCCTTTCCCTCAATAGCCGCCATTAGAAACCCTGAAGCCACTGCAAGGTCAAGCCCATGCGACAGGACGAGCCATCTTGGCAAAAATGGTTGCAAATAGATACATCGCCTGTGTTATCGTACTGAAAAATTTCACACGAGACAGTCCATGTACAACGCCATTTGTGCCGGAGCGCTTGCCGCGCTTGGCATCATCTCGATGTCCCACGCCGCCGCCCAACAAAGCGAGGCGCAGCAAGTAACCCAGAGTGTTACCATCGCCAACTACAAGAAGGCATCGCCGTGGTTCCGCGCCGAAAGCCAGCACTTCATCGTCTACGCCGACACCAATCGCGAAGCGACGACCGAACTGCTCAACAATCTGGAACGGCTCGACTTCCTGTTGCGGATATATACCAAGCCTTACCGCAAGGCCAACAGCTCGGATCAGAAGCTGACCTTTTACTACCAGAACCGCGTCGAGGGCTTGAACACCATCGACGCCGCGCTGCCTGCCGACGCCATCGGCTTGTACAGCAGCTGCCCTTCCGGTGTACAGGGCTTCGGCTTCCATCTCGGCGAAACGTCGGAGAACGAAGGGCTTTCGTACATCTTCGAAGCCTATACCCGCCACTTCGTTTATCGCCATACCGACATCCGGTCGCCGGCCGCCTTCATCGACGGTTTCGCGCAGTATTTCGCCAGCGTGCGCTTCACCGACACGCAGATGAGCATCGGTAAAACGCCGCTGAACGTCGCGCTATACCTCGACTTCCTCGAGGAAGGGAACCGCTACAGCCTCGATTACACCGACGTCCTCGCACAACGGATCGCCAACGCCAAGAACTACGCCGGCGACGCCGGCGTGCGCCTCGAATTCGCCGCCAAGTCCTGGGTACTGATGCATTACATGCTGTCTTCCGAAGACAACCGCGCCCGCCTGGGCAAATACCTGAACTCGGTCTATCAGGGCAAGGAGGCGGTGCCGGCGTTCGAGGGCGCCTTCGATCTGAAGGCGACACAGTTGGGCACGGAGATGTGGCGCTACCGCCGCACCTCGATCAAGGTGTTGCTGGTGGACGTGCCCGATCTGCCCAAGGCGACCGTCAACTTCACCGCGCTGCCGCAGGCGGCCACGGACTTCGTCATGCTCGACGCGGCCGTTAAATCGTGCCCGGGCAAAACGGCGGGCGAAGCGCTGCTGAACAAGATCGCCAGCGAGGCGGGCAAGTTTCCAAAGAACGAATACGCGCAAATGACGCTGAGCCGGGCGCGCATCGCTTTCGGCAATCCGCAGGAGGCGTTGCCGTGGCTGACACAGGCCATCGCTAAAAACGCCGGCGATTTCGACGCCGTATATCTGTCGGGTCTGGCGAATCTGCGCTTGGCCGAACAGACCCAGGGAACAGGGGCGCAAGCTTACCTCCAGAGGGCGCAGCAACAGTTGCTCAATGCGAGGGAATTGAATCCCGAATCGGCGGATGCCGCCTACGCCTACTTCCGCGCCGAATTGCTGGGACGGTCCGAACTGAGCGAAACGGCGCTGGAGGGCGCGCTGACCGCCTGGCGCAGCGCGCGCGAAGTCGGCGCCTTCGCGCGATTCGCCGCCCTGACGCAAGCCTACCTTGGCAACACATCGCAAGCGAAGATTCAGTTGAAGACGATGACCTTGAACACGCTTGATCCCGAAACCGCGAGCTGGGCGAACACCTGGCAGCAGAAAGTTGCGGCGGGCGCCAGCCGCGACGACATCCTCGCTGAAATGCGCACCGAGCAGGCAGCGCCGACATTCAAGGAATGGACCATCGACACCCAGAGCGTGATGGCGACGGTCCGCTACAACGCCGGCGTGGAGGCCGCCCAAAACTACTTCCACAACCAGACCATTAATACGGGCAGTCCGGACAAGGCCGTGATAGGCACCCCCACCAAGCGATAATCGCCTGGCTTAGATAACAGTTATGCGCGTGAACGCACGGTAACGTAGCTTCCCGCGCAGTATCGTGCTCCAATAATAAAGGAGCACGATATGATCTTCGCTATATTCTTCGTGATACTGATTGGCGTTCCCGCCATCATCCTCGCCACGCCGTCGCTGCGCCGCAGCCTGGTCACCCCGCATATCTTCGCGCTGTTCAAGCGCATTCTGCCGGCCATGTCCGACACCGAGCGCGACGCCCTCGAAGCGGGCACCACCTGGTGGGACGCGGACCTCTTCTCCGGACGTCCCGACTGGAACAAATTCATGAAGCTGCCGCGCCCGGCGCTGACGGTTGAGGAACAATCCTTCCTCGACCACGAAGTGCGCCACCTGTGCGAGCTGGTCGACGACTGGGAGGCGACCCAGGTCTGGCAAGGCCTGCCGGCGCCGGCATGGCAATACGCCCGCGACAAAGGCTTTCTGGGCATGATCATTCCGAAGGAATACGGCGGCAAGGCCTTCTCCGCCTACATGCATTCGCAGGTGGTGATGCAGCTGTCGACGCGCTGCTCGGCGCTGGCGGTGCAGGTGATGGTGCCGAACTCGCTTGGCCCGGCCGAACTGCTGCTGCACTACGGCACCGACGAACAGAAGAACTACTACCTGCCGCGCCTGGCCGCCGGCACCGAAATCCCCTGCTTCGCGCTGACGAGCCCCTACGCCGGCTCCGACGCCGCCGCGATTCCCGATACCGGCGTGGTGTGCATGGGCAAGTTCGAAGGCCGCGAGACGCTGGGCCTGCGTATCACGTGGAACAAGCGCTACATCACCTTGGGTCCGATCGCCACCCTGCTGGGCCTGGCCTTCCGCGTGGTCGATCCGGATGGCCTGCTGCCGGCCGGCTCCAGCACCGGCATCACCTGCGCACTGATCCCGACCACCCATCCCGGCGTCGTGATCGGCCGGCGCCACTGGCCGCTGAACGCGGTGTTCCAGAACGGTCCGACCAGCGGCGACAACGTCTTCATCCCGATGGAATGGATCATCGGCGGCCCGCGCCAGATCGGCAAGGGCTGGCGCATGCTGATGGAATGCCTGGCGGCCGGCCGCGCGATTTCGCTGCCGTCGGCCAGCGTCGGCACGGCCAAGCTGGCGGTGCGCGGCACCAGCGCCTATTGCGCGATCCGCCGCCAGTTCAAGACCTCGATCGGCAAGTTCGAAGGCGTGCAGGAGGCGCTGGCCCGCATGGGCGGCAATCTGTACATGATGGACGCGACGCGCAAGCTGTCGGCGCTGGCCGTCGACCTGGGCGAAAAGCCGGCCGTGATCTCGGCCATCGCCAAGTATCATGTCACCGAGCGCGGACGCGCAGTCGTCAACGACGGCATGGACATCCTGGGCGGCAAAGGCATCTGCATGGGACCGAGCAATTTCCTCGCCCGCGCGTACCAGCAGATCCCGATCGCCATCACGGTGGAAGGCGCCAACATCCTCACGCGCTGCCTGATCATCTTCGGCCAGGGCGCAATCCGCTCGCATCCCTACGTGCTGCGAGAGATGCAAGCCACCGCCGATACCGATCATCGCAAGGCGCTGCACGATTTCGACGCCGCCTTCTTCGGCCACATGCGCTTCGTCTGCGCCAACGCCGCGCGCGGCCTGTGGTATGGGTTGACCGGCGGCGGTACCGCGCCGGTGCCGGAGCAGGCGGCCGGGGAAATGGCCGGCTACTATCGCGCCATCGGGCGCGTGTCCACCGCGTTCGCGCTGATGACCGACATGTCGATGTTCGTGCTGGGAGGGGAATTGAAGCGCCGCGAGCGCATCTCCGGCCGCCTGGGCGACGCGCTGTCGCAGATGTACCTGGCCAGCGCCACCTTGAAGCGCTATGAAGACGACGGCCGGCAGCAAGCCGACGCGCCCTACGTCCACTGGTCGGTGCAGGATGCGTTGCACAAGGCGCAGTTGGCGCTGGACGGCGTGTTGGAGAACTTCCCCAACCGCCCCGCCGCCGTCCTGGCGCGCCTGCTGACGTTCCCGTTCGGGTTGCCGTACTCGCCGCCGTCCGATGAACTAGGCAGCGCCGTGGCGAACGCCATGCAAACCGCCGGCGCCGGCCGCGAAAGACTGCTGGCCGACGGCTTCCTGGCCGACGACCTGCGCGATCCGGTGGCATGCGGCGAACTGGCGTTCGGCCTGCTGCCGCAGGTGGAGGCTGTCGAACACCGCCTCAAGCCGGCGGTGCGTGCCGGCCAACTCGAAGGCATGCCGCAAAGCCTGCCGGAGATGGAGCAATGGGTCTCGCGGGCCGCTGCCAAGGGCCTGGTGACGCCGGAGGAACGCCGCGCGCTGTCGGACTTCGCCCGCTTCACCGACCTGTCGGTGCACGTGGACGACTTCCCGCAAGACCTCAACGCCGCCGCCGACGCCGACAAGCGCTGGCGGATGTCGGCGAAAGAAGCGCCAATCGAAGCCTGATCGCCGGGATCACCACGGTTCCACGTAGGGCGGATTAGGCGGAACGCCGTAATCGGCCATTTGTGAGTCGCCGACGGAGCACGCATTGGCGGATTACGCTTCGCTAATCCGCCCTACGTGTTTCAGCGGTTCGTCCCTGCTTCGTTACTTGGCGGCGTTGATGATCCCGGTGACCACATCGGGATAAGCCTGTGTGCCGTTCGAACGATTGAATAATCCCGAGGCGTGGTTGCCGGTGAAACCGCTATCCCAGTACATCGGGACCACGCCGCGCTTGAAGGCCGCTTGCGTAATGTACTGATTCCACAGCTTGCGGTACTTACCCGTTGGATCGACGTTGCTGCGCAAGTTGGCCGAGTACTCGCCCAGGATCACCGGCACGCCCTTGTCGATAAAGTTGGTCTTCATCTTCTGGAACTGGGCGTCGGTGAACGACTCGTTGGCCCAGGTCTCGGTCGCAGCCGGATTGGTGGCGCTCGCGCCCCACTGCCAGATATTGTCGCTTTCGCTCAAGGTGAAGTTGTACGGATCGTAGTAATGCACCTCCATCATCAAGCGGCTGGCCACAGAGTCGGTCGGCATCGTGGCATTGCAACCGATGGTGTAGTCGATGTTGGTCAGATATCCCTGCACCACCAGATGGCGCTGGGTGTTATTGCCGCCGGTGGCGCGAACCGCGTTGACGAAGGTTTGGTTGAAGCTCTTCTGCACCGTGCAGTTTTCCGCCGTCGGCGCGCTGAACACCCCCTCGATATTGGTTTCGTTGGTGCCGGCGAACAGCAGATAGTCGTCGTAGGTTTTGAAGGTGGTGCCGATCTGCGTCCAGAACTTGTTCAGGCGCGAGTTCACCGCCGCCTGCTGGGCGAACGACGGCTGCATCCAGCCGCCATCCCAGTGGAGGTTGATGATCACGTACAGACCCGCGGTGCGCGCATAATCGACGACCTGCTTCACACGCGCCATCCAGCTGGCGCTGATGTTGTAGTTGGCGTCCGCATACTGGCTCCACGACACCGGAATGCGCACGCTCTTGAAGCCCGCCGCCTTGACGCCGTTGAACAGTGCCTGGTTGGCTTGCGGATTGCCCCAGGCGGTTTCGCCGCCGATTGCTTCCAACGAGTTACCCAGGTTCCAGCCCGGCGACATCTGCGCCGACAACTGAAGGCTGGTCAGGTTGCGCACCGCGCCGGAGCGCACCGCCGTCGCCGCGCCGGAACTGTAGCTGCCGCCGCTGGTGGTGAACTTGATCCAGTACCAGTAAGGCGTGCCCTGCGCCGGCGTTGCGTCGGTGTAGGTGGTGGCCGATGCCGCCAGGATCGCCAGCCGGCTGCGGCCATTGGTGTCGCTGTCGGTGTCGCGGTAGACCTGCACGCCGGTGACGGCGCCGCTGACGGTCCAGGTCAGTTTGATATTGTCGGCCGTGCCGGTCGCGGTGAGGCAAACGGTCGCGCCGCCGCCACTACCGCAATTTTGCGCCTGCGCGAGCGGCCCCGCGCCCAGCGCGAGGAGCAATAGCACCATCGATAACAAGGGTTTCATCGTGTGACCTTTCGTGGTTACGTGGTTAGGACTTCCGACGCATTGCTGCAAAACCCGTCATCAGCAATCCCGCCGCAAGCAGGACCACAGTGCCCGATTCCGGCACGGGGCTCGGTACGGGGCCGATGGCGGACATCGACAGGTCGTCCATCACGAACCAGCCCTTGTCGCGCGTGATGGTCAAACGGGATACGTTGGCGAAGCTGGCTTGCACCCAGCTATAGGTGCCGTTGATGGCGACATTGCCGGTGCTGCCTATCAGCTGGTTCGCCGCATCGTAGGCGCTGATGTTGATCCACGTGGCCTTCGATCCGTTGGTGGCCGGTGTGGCGAACCAAGCGCCGTCCAGATTGAAGGCGGTGGCGCTGCTGATGCCAAGATTGTTCACGCCGAAACCGTTGGACACGAACTGCGTGCCCGAATGCGCGCCATTGCTGTAGCCATTGACGGCGGTATCGCCCAGGAACCAGCTGCTGGTCCAGGTCAGATCCTCGTATGGATTGTATTTGGACAGCGTCGACAGTTTGCCGCCGGCGCTTACGTCATCGAAGTCCACCACGGCTGCTTGTGCCGGCGACGCCAGCGTCAGGACCGCGCCGGCCAAAAAGCCAATCAGTATCTTTTTCATAGTCTCACTCTCTAATTATTTGCAAGCGTCGCCGGTAACGACGGGAATCGCCTCGCCGCTGACGGTCATCCCGAATTCCGCGGTGTCGCCGGGCTGGATGTTGGTGTTCCAGCTCTGGTTCGGCGTGGCCGTGTAGGTCGGGGGCGTGCCGGTGACGTCGGCGTTCCAGAACCCCTGGACGCTTGAATTGTCGGTGTAAGTCCAGCTGACGGCCCAGCCGTTGACGGCGGTCGAGCGGTTGTTCTTGATGCGGACGGCTGCGTTGTAGCCACCCGACCAGGCGGCGGTGACGACGTAGCTGCACTCGTTGACCGGCTGCGGCGTGACCACCGGCGGGCCGGCCGTCACCGGCGTCACCAGCACTTCGCCGCCGGTCGTCGGCGTGCCGTAGGCGATGCCGCGACCGGCGGTGCTCATGTAGATGCGGCCGAAGACGTTCATATCGCCGCTCACCATGCCGCCGTTGGCCAAGCCGCCATATTGGTGGGCGGCGTCGTTGACGCGCACCCACGTCGCGCCGGCGTCGGTCGAACGCATCATGCCGTGCACGCTGCCCACCGTACCGTGGAGGTAGACGGTTGGATAGCTGGCCTGCGGCGCGGTCTTGCCGAAACCGACGGCATCGCACTGGTTCACCGTCGCGACCTTGGTGAACGTGGCGCCGGAATCGGTGGAGCGCGACAGCCCGTTGCCATTCAGGCAGACCCACAAATCGCCCTCGCGTCCCGGCGCGGGACGAATCAGCTTGGAGCCGCCCGAAGCCAGTGTGCTTTTGAGGGCGAACGAGGCGCCACCATCGACGCTGGCCAGCAGCCTGCCATTGTCGTAGGCGTAGAACTTGGTGGGATTGACCGGATCGGCCACCGGGCGCGCGTTGTTGGCCGTGAGCCCCGAGATGGCGGTCCAGCTGGCGCCGAAGTTGGTGGAGCGATAGCTGACGGCGGAATCGGCGGGACTATGCAGCAAGGCGAAGCCGTCGGCCGACAGCGCGACGTAGCCCTTGGCGCCGTTCAGCACCGGCGACTTGGTCCAGCTCGAGCCGCTGTTGGTGGTGTAGTACATGTCGTTGCCGACGCGCGTCATGATACGCGGGTCCTGCGCGGCGATGGCCAGGCCGGTGGTGGTGCCGGTCTGCGGCGCATGGCGCACACCGTACTGCGACGGATCGCTGTTGATGAAGCCATCGAAATCGCCGATCACCGAGACCAGCGGCCCGTTCGGGATGCTCTGGAAATCGAACGGCACGGTCTCCTCCAGCCCCGCCACGTCGAAGTTCCAGGTGGTCGTGGTGGCGTTGATGTCGTTCGTCTTGAACAAGCCGTTACCGGAAACCACCCACACCTTCTTGCCGTCGAACGGATCGATTTCGACCGAACCGGCCCAATGAATCGAGGTGTCGGCGATCCAGTTGGCGCCCTTGGGGTCGAGCGCGAAGCCGCGCGCCACCACGTCCGTCCACGTACGACCGGCATCCTTGGACGTGAAAATGCGGTCGCCGTACTGGTTGGCGCTTTGCTGCATCCACGTGTTGATGGTGGAGACCACCAAATGTTTAGGATCGTTGCGGTCGATGCTGATGCCGCCGAATGGCCGCGCGAAGCCGGTCGGGGTGATGTTGGTCCAGTTGCCGCCCACGGCGTCGTATTCCCATACCTGGCCGTTGTCCATCGGCTCGTCCGTGCCCGGATGCGGACCGGCGCCGTTGGCGTAGGTGATGTACAGCAGCCCTTCGGGCGACAGCACCGCGCGCTGCGGCATCAGGCCCGTCGGGCCGCCTTCGACCGGCACGAAGGTCTCGCCGGCGTCATAGCTGAAGAACAGGTTCGGTCCCGCCGAATCGAAGCGCGACACGCCCACGAACATGCGCTGCGCCAGGCCGCCGTCCACGCTGGTGGGATCGAGCAGCACGAAGCTCACGCCATTGTCGTTCGGCGTGCTGGTGACGTCGAAGCCGGGCATGCGGCTCCAGGTGGCGCCTGCGTCCGCGCTCTTGAACAAGCCGTCGCGGCGCGTGCCCGCGTACAGCACGTTGCCGGAGCCGGGATCGACCTGCAGCTTCTCGCCGTTCTGGCGCCCCATGCCGTTGCCGTGGGATTTAAATTGGGTACTGACGTCGGTGACGGTGAAGGTTTTGCCGTAATCGCTGGAACGCAGCACGGCGGTCTTGCCGCCGCTGAAGTAGCTGGTACCGGCCAGCATGTAGACGTTGGCCGCGTTGTGCGGATCGACCGCGAGCGACTCGATGCCCAGCAAGCCGACATCGCTCTGGCCTATCCAGTCGGTCATCGACGCCCAGCGCGATTTGCCGGCATCCCAGCGATAGGCGCCGCCGACGTCGGTGCGCACGTAGACGACATCGCGTTCAAGCTTGCTAGGGACAACCCCGGTGACGAAGCCACCGCCGCCGATGGCGACCGAGTCCCAGTGATAGTTTTCCGCTGTCGAGACGAGCGGGATCGACAACGCTGCCGCAAGCAGCGCCACAACGGGCTTGATTCTCATTTTTTTGTGTCTCTCTTAGATTTATAGTTATCGCGCCTCTGGTGCGCGTCTGACCATTCTGCGATTTCGTCAAGGCGTCCGCAATTACGAAAATCACCAGAGCGCTCAACGAAATTTGGCTTACGAACTCTTACTAGCTTTAGTCACAAACATGATTAGATCGCGTCAACCGTTGACACCACCAATCGCAATATCGATACTCTTCGATATTCATCGACGTGCGCCTAGACTCGTCGCAACCGAAAATCAAAAAACGCAGGAGATGACGGCGGGCTGCGGGACTGTTTCATTCGTGCTTTGCCGGATTTGCAAGATGCGGTAAAGTCTCGGAAATACCCGCAAATACCCGTTTTCATAACGTCGTCACTAACACTGGTAAATACATGAAACTTCGTCACATCCTGTTCGTACCTGCCGCACTGGCCACCGCCGGCGCGGGTTTCGCCGCCGACCGTTTGACCGTCACCGTCACGCACAACCTGGATGCGGCGCGCCCATCGGAGACGATCACCATCCCCTGGACCGAAGTCAATCGCGTGCTGCCAGGCGCGCTGCTGCAGCATATCGAAGTGAAAGACGCCGCCGGCCGCGTGCTGCCGTATCAGGTCACCAATGTGGCCCCGCAGGCCAAGGACCCGAAGAACGTCGGCATCGCGTATGGCGAGCTGATTTTCCAGCATAACTTCGCCGTCGGCGAAAAGAAGGCCACCTTCACCGTCGAGAAAATCGAGGCCATGGCGCCGCCCTTCCCTAGCAAGGTCTCGGCCCGCTACATCCAGGAACGCCTGGACGATTTCGCGTGGGAGAACGACAAGGTCGCGCACCGCACCTACGGTCCCGCGCTGGCCGCTCCCGCGCCCGAAGGCAGCGGCAAGGAAGTGCTGGTCACCAGCGGCATGGATATCTGGCACAAGCGTGTCGCCTATCCCATCGTCGACCGCTGGTACAACAAGGGCCACGACCATTATCACCATGATGAAGGCGAAGGCATGGACATGTACAACGTCGGCAAGTCGCGCGGCGCGGGCGGCACCGGCATCTGGGACGGCAGCAACCTGTTCACCAGCGTGAACTACGCCAAATGGAAAGTCATCGCCAACGGCCCGGTGCGCGCCATCTTCGAATTGAACTACGACGCGTGGGACGCCGCCGGCACCAAGGTTTCCGAAGTCAAGCGCTTCACCGTCGACGCCGGCCACTACTTCGACCAGATCGAAAGCACCTTCACCTTTACCGGTCCGCAGCAGCTGACCGCCGCCGTTGGCCTGAACAAGACGCCGGCCGACAAGGGCCAGGAAGCCGTCGTCCAGCCGTCGACCGTGCCGGCCGACCGCGCGATGCTGCAGTGGATCGAGCAGAAATCGAACGGCGCCTTCGGCACCGCCATCATCGTGCCGACCGCCGATGAAAAGGGCTACGCGGAAGACAAGCTCAATCAACTGATGCTGGCCAAGGTCGTCTCCGGCCAGCCGCTGCGCTACTACGTCGGCTCCGGCTGGACCCGTGGCGGCGACTTCGCCACCCGCGACGACTGGCAGAAGTACGTGGCGGCGCAGGCGGCGCGCGTACGTGCCCCGGTCAGCGTGACGCTGGGCGCAAGCAAATAGATAATGCAGTTTAAACCGGGCACTCCTTCCCTGCCGGTGGCAAGCCGTCTCTCCTCGGCGAAGCTGCTGGCAGGGTTTTCTATTCTGGCGTTGGCAGCCTCCGGCCCCGCCCATGCGGCCGCGGTAACCGCAAGCACCGACACCTGGCGGCTGGCTTTCGGCGGCGGCAAGCCGGCTGCCGGCTACACCGCCGTGCAACCGGGTATGGACTACAACGAAAAGCGCGGCTTCGGATTCGAGCCGGGCGCCGTGGTGCGCAATGTGCCGGCGGGTTCCGGGCACCTTGCCGCCGGCAAGCCCTTCTTCTTTTCCGTCGATCTGCCCGAAGGGAACTACAACGTCACCATCACCTTCGGCGGTGGCGACGCGGCCTCGAATACCACGGTCAAATCGGAACTGCGCCGGTTGATGCTGGAAAACGTAACGACCGCGCCGGGCGCCACCCTCAAACGCGCTTTCACCGTCAACATCCGCACGCCCCGGATTCCCGCACGGGACGGCATCGCCGCCGGCAGCGTCAAGCTGAAGGCGCCGCGCGAAACGGTGCAGGAAGCCTGGAGCTGGGACAAGCGCCTGACATTGGAGATCGGCGGCGGGAACCCCGTCATCAGCGCCATCGAGATCGTCCCCGTCAAAACGCCGACCTTGTTCCTGCTGGGCGACTCCACCGTTTGCGATCAGCCGGCGGAGCCGTATAGCAGCTGGGGACAAATGCTGCCGCGCTTTCTTAAGCCGGGCATTGCGGTCGCCAACCATGCCGAATCGGGCGAAACCTACCGCGATTCGCTGGCGCGCCGCCGGCTGGACAAAGTCGTCAGCGCCATGCGGCCAGGCGACGCGGTCCTGATGCAGTTCGGCCACAACGACCAGAAGCAGATCAAGGAGAACAAGGGCGGGCCTTTCACCACCTACAAGGACGAGATCCGCGCCCACGTCGACGCCATCCGCGCGCACGGCGGCGTGCCGGTGATCGTATCGTCGATGGAACGCCGTAACTTCGACGCGGCCGGCAAGGTCGTGCCGTCGTTGCGCGACTACGCCGACGCCGCGCGAGAATCCGCGAAAGAGCTGGGCGTCGCCTTCATCGACCTCAATGCGATGAGCAAACCGTTCTACGAGGCGCTGGGTCCCGAGCTCTCGAAGAAAGCCTTCGCCGAGCCGGAGCCGGGCCGCATCGACAACACGCACCACAACAACTACGGCGGTTACGAACTGGCGCAGATCGTTCTGACCGGCATGCGTCAGAGCGGCCTGCCCGTCGCCGCCTTCATCGCCGAAGGCTATGGCAATTTCGATCCATCCCATCCCGACCCGGTGGCCTCGTTCGCGGTCCCGGCTAGTCCCACCTTTACCAACGAACGCCCGCTGGGCGACGAGGCAAACCAATAACATGAAAATCACGCGGCAACTGGCCGTTGGCTTAACGCTGGCGATGGCCAGTTTCGCGTCGCAGGCGGCCGACGCCTACGTCTTCGCCTACTTCACCGGCAACGGCGAGGACGGCCTGCATTTCGCCGGCAGCGCGGACGGCTACAAGTGGGACAAGTTGGGCGGCGGCCGCAGCTTCCTGGCGCCGAAGGTCGGCAACTCCAAATTGATGCGCGATCCCTGCATCGTGCGCGGCCCGGACGGCACCTATCACATGGTCTGGACGTCGGGCTGGAACGAGAACAACATCGGCTACGCGTCGTCGAAGGACCTGGTCAACTGGTCGCCGCAGCAGCAGGTGCCCGTGATGGCGCACGAACCGGGCTCGTTGAACGCCTGGGCGCCGGAGATCGTCTACGACGACAAGCGCGGCGAGTTCCTGATCTTCTGGGCATCCACGATACCTAGGCGCTTCCCGGCAACCGACGGCTCGTCGGAGGAAAAATACAACCACCGCATGTACTACACGACGACGCGCGACTTCGTCACCTACGCGCCGACGAAGCTATACTACGATCCCGGCTTCAGCGTGATCGACGCCAGCTTCGTGCGCGCCAACGGCAAGAACTACCTGATGGTCAAGGATGAGACGCGCAATCCGCCGAAGAAGTATCTGCAGATAGCGGCCGCGCCGGACTTGCGTGGACCGTTCGGTAAACTGAGTGCGCCCATTACGCCGCCGGGATTGTGGGTGGAAGGTCCAACGGCGCTGCAAATCGGCCAGGACGTGATCCTCTACTACGACGCCTACACGACCAAGCATTACGGCGCCATGCGCTCGCGCGACATGGTGAAATGGGAGGACGTCACGGCGAAGATGCAATTCCCCGACGAAGGCACGCCGCTGCGGCTGCGCCATGGCACGGTGATTGCCGTGCCATCGGAGTTGGTCACGAAGCTGATGAACAATTCTGAAACACGTAGGGCGGATTAGCGAAGCGTAATCGGCCATGCATGCGCCCCGGCGACGCATGCATGGCCGATTACGGCGTTCCGCCTAATCCGCCACGGAGTCCGGGTTATTTCACCAACAACTGCAACGAACTATCGTTGATCTCGAACTTGTGCGTCTTCAGCATCGTGATCACTTCTGCGCCCGCCAGCAGCACCGGTCCATATCCGTGCGCCGCATACACGTTCACCGGACGATAGGCATAGAACGCCGGATCGAATCCCATCCCCGTCCCGACACAAACCCCTTCAACCTGTCCCTTCGCATTCACCTTGGTCGCCACCGCGTTCCAGGCCAGCATGACAGCCGGCGCATACGCCATCTTGTCGATATACCCCTTGTTGATCGCCCGCGCCATCGAGTACGCATAGATCGCCGTGGCCGACGTCTCCAGATACGTATCGTTCCGGTCCAGCAGTTGATGCCACAAGCCCGTGCCATCCTGATACGACGCCAAGCCCTTCACATGCGCGCGCAACTGCTTCAACACCATCGGATACCCCGGATGGCTCTTCGGCAGCACATCGAGCAGCTCCACCAGCGTCATCACCGCCCAGCCGTTCGCGCGGGCCCAATGGAATTCTGGATGCACCTCCATCCCCTGCACCCAACCGTGCATGTAAATGCCCTTCTGCTCATTGAACATCCGCTTGGAGAATTGCTCCACCTGTTTGACCGCGTCGTCGTAGTAACTGGCGTCGCCGGTCAGCTTGCCCAGCTGCGCCAGCGCCGGCACGGCCATGAACAGATCGTCCAGCCACAGCGTATCGACCTGCGGACGCACGCGGCCCAGGGTCCCGTCCTTCAGCCGATGCTCCTTGGTCCGGATGAAGGTGATGCAGCTATCCAGCAGCGGCTTCACGTCAGCCTGCAAACCCTCCTGCTTGGCCTTGACGATCGCCGCGCACACCGCGCCGATATCGTCCAGCGCATGCGGCTCCAGCATGCCGCGCACCGGCGACTTGCTTTGCGGGTTGGACTTCATGCGCGCCAGCGTGGCCGGCGCCATGTTGGCCAGCAGCGTCAAACGCTTGTTCACATACTCGTTATAACGCTTGTCGCCGGTGGCGCCGCCGGCCGCCAGCATGCCGGCGTAAGTCACTCCCCATTCGTAGCTGGTCAGGCGGAAATCGCCCGGCGCGAGCACGGTGTCGTCATCCATCTGGCTGAAATTGGTGATCTCTTTCTTGGTCTTGGCGTTGATCGCCTGCGCCGGGGTGGCGGCATCCAGATATGTGAACACCCGGTTCAGCACCTTGTTGACATCGTCGATCGACGGATTGCCGTATGGCGTGGGATAGTCGGCCTTCATCAGGTGCAGCGGCGCCGTCATGTCGTTGGCCGGCTTGGTCTCTGCCCAGGCCTGGCATGCCAGCGGCAGCAGCATGGCGGCGATGGCGGTTTTTTTCAGCAAAAGCTTAACTTTCATATGATGTGTCTCGTTGTTGTTAGTGTTTGAGATAAGCTGCCAGCGGATTGCCTGGCAAGGTTTTGAAGGCATCGACTACACGCGCCGCATTGAACTGCGCGCCGGCTTCATTGGTGTGTGTACGAGCGTCGGAAAAGTAGCCGTTGACGGCACTGGCGCCGGCCTTGCGGTAAGCGTCGCTGACCACCATCGTCAGGTCGGCAAACATCGCGCCGCCTTTGCGCGCCACTTCCTCGTCCCACTGCGCATAGTTTGCGAAGTCGCGGCCCTGCTCCCATACGTCGCGGTGCGGTACCGGCGACAGCAGGATCACGGTGGCGCCTTTGGCCTTTGCGTCGGCGACATAGCGCGCCATGTACCAGCCAAAGCTGTGGACCTGCTCCTTGATGCCATCCGGCCGCGTGTCCTCGACCGTCTCCGGCCCGGTCCCGGGCGCAGAACCGCGATTTTTACCGGCGGGATCGCCAATGCGGGCGCCGTCGTTGTGGCCAAACTGGATCGCTACGAAGTCCCCCGCCTTCAGTTGCGCCAGCACCTTGTCCCAGCGCCCCTCGGTAAAGAAGGTGCGGCTGCTGCGGCCACCGATCGCGTGGTTGACGACATTGATCTTATTGGTGTCGAAGTGCGGCGTAATGCGCTCGCCCCAGCCGATCGCGCCATTCGCTCCGCCGCTTTTGACGGTCGAATCCCCGACCAGAAATAGACTGGGCAACGAGGGATCGCGCGGTTTCTCACCCGCGACCTTGTTGGCGTCGACCACCGGACGGTCATCCTCGGCGGCGGGAACGGCCTGGCCGGCCGCGTTCAGCGCCGTCATGACCACTGGCGTGCGCAAGGCTTTAAGGCCGGCGACGACCGCGCGGGCATTCAGTTCGGCGCCGGCCAAATTCGTGTGGGTCTGCTCGTCCGGCGTCACCACCGGGAACATCTTCATCACCTCGTCGCGGCCCATCGCGTCGTATTGGCGGGCGACGATGCCATTCAGGTCGATGAAGCCGACCTTCTGCTGGCGCGCCACCTGTTCGGCCCAGCCGGCGTACTCGTTCTGGCTGCGCCGTATCTTGCCATCCTCGCCCCAGCTTTTACGCGGTATTGGCGAGCAGATGACGGCGGTGGCGCCGCGCGCCTTGATATCGGCCACGAAGGTTCGCAAATACCACCCGTAGCTGTGCACCACTTCGCGCTCGCCGGTCATCAGATTATCGATTTCCTCCGCCTCGTCGCCGATACCCTTGATGGTGCCGCGCGCGCGGATGGTGTCGTTGACCGGTCCCGCGTCGTTGTGGCCGAACTGGATCAGCACCACGTCGCCCGCCTTGACGAAGGCCAGGCTGCGCTCCCAGTGCTTGGTGGTCAGATAGGTGCGGCTGCTCAGGCCACCGATGGCGCGATTGACCACGTTGATCCTGGCCGGGTCGAACATCGTGGCGAACGGATTTCCCCATCCCCATTGGCCGGCCGCGCCTTTGCCTTGGCCGTCGTCCTTGCCGTTGCGGACCGTGGAATCGCCGATCAATATCAGTGAAGGCAGGTTCGGATTCGCTGGTTCCGGCAGCACCACCTGCGCGTTGCGCGGATCGGTGTTGACGGCGGGCGGCGGGGTCTGCGCCGACGTCGTCGAGGAACCCGCGACTGCTGCGGCGCAGCACAATTTAAGGATGAAAGCAAGGTATCTGTTCATGCCGCCAATTCTATGCGAGGATTTTTCGAGGCTTGTACTTTGAGCTTAAAGAATCAGAAAAATGAGCAATGTCCGCATCGGTATGAGCAGACAATCGTAACCTTTCAACCTGTTTTGAGCTATCGATGATTATCAAGATCCTGATTTGCGCAGCCCTGATCCTCTCCAGTAGCGCGCACGCGCAGATCGGCAAGCGGTTTCCGTCCGAGCGCAAGGTGGTCAAAGACCCCGTCACCGGCACCATGCTGACCTTCCTGACCAGTAAGCCGAACGGCGACTCCAAGATCTATCCCACGCATCCCCAATGGACGTCGGACGGCAAGTGGCTGGTGTTCCGTTCCGCGCGGGTCAAGGGCGAGGCCATGGCCGTCAACGAGGAAACCGGCGAACTGGTACAGGTCACGGAAGGCGGCTACGTCGGCATGTTGAACCTTGCGCGCAAGTCGATGAAGCTCTACTTCATGCGCAAGGACGGCGATGCCAAGCGCCTGCAGTTCGTCGAGGTGGATCTGGCGGCGCTGCTGGCGGACAGCAAGGCCGGCAAGCTCAAATCGGCCGACGCCTACCAGCGTATCTGCGGCACAACCGCGCCGGAGCTGGAGGCCGGCGGCGACATGGCGCTGGACGCGGACGAGGAATGGGCCTACTTCCGCACCGGTCCGACCGAGGCGGCAAAGCACCTAGCGCCGGGCGTGAAAATCGAGCCGGCTTTCGGCCCGCGCAGCATGGGCGCCGGCCCGAACGGGATCTCGCGCATGAATGTGCGCACCGGCGAAGTCAAACATGTGGTGTCCGTGCCCTTCCAGATCGGCCATATCCAGGCGAACCTGTGGAACCCGGGCGAGATCGTTTTCTGCTGGGAGACCGGTGGCAAGTCGCCGCAACGCACCTGGACGGTGAAAGCCGATGGCACCGGCCTGCGGCCGCTCTATCCCGAGGCACCATATGAGTGGGTGACGCACGAAGCGGTGATCTCGAAGGATGAAGTGGCGATGGCGATCATGGGGCACCGGCCCATCGCCGAGGGCGGCGGCGGGGTTGGCGCTCCGGCGACTGGCGTTCAGGGCGCGAATCCCGGCCAGGACGAGGGCTGGGGCATCACCGGCACGCGCGAAAAGCCGAGCGGGCTGGCGATCGTCAACCTGCGCACCCGCGAGATGACGATCGCGGGCCAGACGCCGTCCGGCAGCGGATTGTGGCATGTACATGGGTCGTCGGATGGGCGTTGGGCGGTGGGCGATGATTTCAGCCGCAGCGTATACCTGATCGACCGCAAGACGCGCGAGATGGTGATGCTGACGACCGGGCATAAAACCACGGCGGCCGACCATCCCCACCCGACGTTCAACGCCGATGGCACGCGCATACAGATTCAATCGGCGATGTTGTCGGAGGATGGACGCAGCATGAACATCTGCATCGTCCCGGTGCCGGAGGCGTGGCTTAAACGCTAATTCAACTCCACCAGTTCGACACGGCGCAGCTCATACGGCGCCCCCTCAAGCTGGAAACCTATGCGCCCCGACGCCGGCTCGCTCCGTGTAACGCTGTTCTGAACAACGCCATTGATCGTGACCTCAACCTTGCCATCGCGGCTGACGATATCGCAGACGTTCCACTCTCCGGCGGCCAGCTCGCTGTCGAGGGCCGTATGCGCCTTGATACGCGGCTCGGCGCCATGAGCGGAGGTCAGCGGTTCCGCAAAGCTGGCGCCGGCCATCGGCAGCAGATCGCCCACATTCCCGCGCTTGGTCTGCACCTGAAGACTGAGCGGCCACACACGATCCATCGGACCATCACTGATATGCAGCAGGATGCCGCCATTACCCGGCGTTCCGCTCCAGCGCCACTCCACATGCAGCTTGTAGTTACCATAGCTATTCAGCGTGGACAAGAACCCCGAAGGCTGACCAGTCGCAGCGACCACGCCGCCCGGCAGCATGCGGAACACGCTGTCGATGCGGGCGGCGGGCGACGTCTTCAACTCCCAGCCGCTGAAATCGCGCCCGTTGAACAATTCCACCGCGCCCGCCGACTGCGCGGAAAAAAACAGCAAGGCGGCGCATGCCATCCGATTCATCATCTGATACTCTCTTCACTATGAAAAAAACACTGATTACCCTGATCCTCGGCGTTAGCGCCAGCCTGGCCGGCGCCGCCCCCACCGTCATCCAGCTCTGGCCCGAGGGCGTGCCCGGAATTAAGGCCGACATCGGCCCCGAAAAAATCGGCGGCGGCTACAACTCCAACGTCAGCGAGCCGACACTGACCATGGTCGGTCCCGCCGTCGACAGGCCAAACGGCACCGCCGTCATTATCTGCCCCGGCGGCGGCTATGTGCGCATGTCCACCGCGCGCGAAGGCGATCAATACGCCAACTGGCTCAGCACCCTGGGCGTGACCAGCTTTGTGCTCAAGTATCGCATGCAGGAGTACGGCCACCCCGCTCCGCTGCAGGACGTGCTGCGCGCGGTTCGCATGCTGCGCTCGCGCGCCGCGGAGTTCAACATCAATCCGGCGCGCATAGGCGTCATGGGCAGTTCCGCCGGCGGCCACCTGGCGGCAAGCGCCGGCACGCTGTTCGACAATCCCGCCGGCCGCACCGGCGCCGCCATGGACACCGTCAGCGCCCGTCCGGACTTCCTGATGCTGATGTATCCCGTCATTACGATGCAGGAGCCGGCCGTCCATGCGGGCTCGCGCAAAGCGCTGCTGGGCGCCGCGCCGTCGCCAGAAACGCTTCAGTTGATGTCGCTGGAAAAGCAGGTCACGGCCGCCACGCCGCCGACGCTGTTGATCCACACGCAGGAAGATCAAGCCGTCCCGGTCGAGAACAGCATCCTGTTCTACCAGGCGCTGACCAAGGCCAAGGTGCCGGCCGAAATGTACCTGTTCGAGCACGGCGGGCACGGCATGGGCATGCGCGACGGCCTGGGCACCTCGTCGCTGTGGCCGCGCCGCGCGGAGGAATGGCTGCGCGATCGCGGCCTGCTCACTCAGGCGAAATAGAACATCGGCTGCAGCGGCCATTCGCGGGGCCGGTTGCCCGGCTCCACCTCCATCAGGTCCGCCATGTAGTCCCACCAGCGCTTCATCACAGGCTGGCCCGGCAAGGCCTCGATCTTGTTGTCCGTCGCAAGCTTGAGGACCGCAAACAGGTGCAGCGTTTCCTCGTCGAGGAAAATCGAATAGTCGTAGATGCCGGCTTCCTTCAGCGCCGCCGCCAGGTCGGGCCACAGCACATCGTGGCGGCGCTTGTATTCATCCACCGTGCCGGGTTTAAGCTTCATGCGGAACGCGCGCGTGATCATGGTTTGCCTCCGTTAGCCATTTTTCTCAGTTCGGCGGCAGCCAGCAGGTAGCCGCCGACGCCGTAATTGTAGCTGGAAGCGGGCCGGTAATACGCCGGCTCCGCGCCGGTCTGCTGGATGCCGCCAAGACGGCCGTCCGCATAGACGTGTTTGAGGATGCCGGCCCACGCCCGTTCAATCACGGGGCGGTAGACTTTGGCGTCCAGATAACCCTTGTTGACGCCATAAGCCATGCCGTATACGAACAGCGCGGAACCGGAGATCTCCGGCAGCGGGTAGTTGCGCGGATCGAGCAGCCCCGCGTGCCACAGACCGTCCTTGCCCTGCAAGCCGGCGATGCGAGCCGACATCTCGCGTAACTGCTGCACGTAGAACTGCTTTTGCTGGTCGTTCTCGGGGATGTAATCCAGCGTGCGCGCCAGACCGCCGAGCACCCAGCCCTCGCCACGCGACCAGAATATCTTCTTGCCATTCGGCTCGCGCTTGCTGATGTAGCTGGCGTCGCGCGCGTATAGATGCTCTTCCTTGTCGTACAGCAGATCGTAGGTCTTGCGCCACTGCTCGTGTACGTAATCGAGGTATTTGCGTTCGCCGGTGGCCTTGTACATCTTCACCCACACCGGTGGCGCCATGAACAGCGCATCGCACCACCACCAGGGCAGCCGATCGTCCCCTGGTTTGAGCGTTTTCAGGTTGATCAGGATATCGAGCTCGGTTTTGGTAGGACCGAGGCGCGCCGACGATGGATCGCGCTCATGCAGTTCCAGGTAGGTTTGCGCGACGCTGATATCGTCGGCGTTGGGATACGGCGTTCGCAGCTTCCATTCAAACTGATTGGCCATGGCCAGCATGGCATCGCGATATTTCGGGTCGCCAGTCGCTTCCGAGGCGGCCATGAAACCGCTGAACAACACACTGGAGGTCCAGATCCGGTCCAGATGCGGCATGGTACGCGCCAGCTGCCAGTCGGCCACCTTGCGCAGCGCCTTGTCGATGGCGGCCGCCCGTAATGCCGGCGACAGGTCGGTGGCTATCGGCCCACCATCCGCCGGCGCGTCGCCGAAATGACGGCCGGTGTCCTTGTCGATGATGGCCTGCATGGCGGGCGTCGGCAGCGGATACTGCTGCGTATTCGTGCCGGCGCAGCCGCCGACCAGGCCGAGCGCCACTAGAAGCAAATACGAGGTCTTCATCAAGTCTTGTCCTGTTCTTCAAAACTCTTCTTGGAAGGATCTTCCTTGGGCGGCGCCGGCTTGACAACTACGCTGCCGGCCGGCAGGCCACGCACCGCAGCCGCGTCCTCGATGGCGACCGGCTGCTTCAGGCGCAGTTTCGTATCCGTGAATTGCCAGCCTTTGGCGTCGTAGATATGGCCGCCCTTCTCCGCTTCGATGTCCAGATTGGCAAGGCTGAAGCGGTCCAGCGGCACCTCCTTGTAGCCGTCGACCTCGAAAGCCGTGGTGGCGCCGGTCGCCTTGATATTCCAGATACGGACATCGTGGAAGTGCGCGATGCCCTTCTCCCTCGGCACCGGCGTGGCCAGCACCTTCCAGTACGCCGGATAGTCCTTGATCTCTTTCGGGATCTCGGCGTAGCTGTAGCTTGGATTCCAGTTCATCGTGATGCGGATGACGACGGGCGTGCCCTTCATCGTGAAATCGTGCAGGCGCAGATTTTCGCCGAAACCGCCCCGCGTGTGCGCCGATTTGAACAGGATGCCGACGGGGACTTTGTCCAGCACCGTGATGTTGTAGGCCTCGATGTTACGGAAACCGCCAGCCGTCTCGCTGCCGAATGTCACCCCGGCGGCGCCGTCGCGCACAATGGAGTCGCGGATGATGACGTCCTCGGTCGGCCGGGCGACGCGCTGGCCGTCCGAATCGCGCCCGGCCTTCAGGCACAAGGCGTCGTCGTTGACGGCGATGTCGGCGTTCTGCACCAGGATCTTCTTCGAGGAGTCGATATCGATACCGTCGGTCGACGGGCCGCGTCCACCCTCGTTGTTGCGGATGACGACCCCATCGACGGTGATATCGGTCGAGTAGCAGATGTGCAGCGTCCAGAAACCAGAACGGCGCAACAGCAGGCCGCCACCGACCGTCACCTGCGACGAATTGAATACCTGGATCAGGCGCGGACGGCGGGCATCGTAGTCGGACGCCCAACGCAAGCCGCGTGGTTCGTAGGTCTTACGCAGCGTCCAGTAGCTGTCCCAAAAGATCTTGCCGTCGCCGTCGATGGTTCCCTGACCGGTGATCGCGGCGTTCTTTTGCTCGTAGACGTTGACCAGCGCGGCCGGCCAACTCATTTCGATACCGGCGATCCGGGTCGGCATGATGGGATAGTCCTCGATCCGCTGCGAGCCAAGGATGGTCACGCCCTTGTCGACTTGCAGCGTGACGCCGGTTTTAACGAAGATCGATCCGCTCAGGTAGGTGCCGGGACTGAGCACCACTGTCCCGCCATCCTTGGCGGCGGCGTCGATGGCCGCCTGAATCGCCTTGGTGTTGAGGGTCACGCCGTCGCCCTTGGCGCCGTAGCTGGCGGCGTTGTAGGTTTTGGCGCCGGCCGTGGCCATGCCCAGGGCAAGCATCGCCGTTGCGGCGAGGCGTATCCACTTCGTTATCTTCATGTTGGTTCTCATTCCTTAGGTTGCGTCAGCAGTCGCACGGGGCCGAGCATGCCGGACGGTGTCGGGACGATAAGATCCGTATCCTGCGGCACGAAGCGCTGGCCATAGCGCGCCGACAGCAGCCGGTAATCCGGACGTTCCTGGCCCGCCAGCGCGTTGATCGACAAATTGGCGACCTTGACTTCGATCTTGTTGACGCCCGCGCGCAGTTGGCTGGTGACGTCCAGCTCATAGGGTGGATGCCACACCGAGCCGGCACGCCGGCCGTTTACGAAGACCTCTGCCGCCTCACGGATCGGACTCTCCATCATTGCGCGCATGCCGGCTGGGACCTTGGGCGTGCTGTCCAACGGCGTACCTTTGCCGAAATCCAGACGGATGGCGGCGCCGTTCAGTTGCGACGCGGTGAGTTCCACGTCCTTGCTGTAGACGGCGATGCCGGAGAAGAAGCGCCTGGATGGATCGTCGGTCCACGAGCGGAGTTGCGGCATCGATTGCGGTTTCTCTCCGGGGAATCGTACTTGCCACTCGCGGCCAAGTTCCGCAAGAACAGTCAATGGCTTGTCGATGGCGACCAATCCAGCGGCATCACCATCGCTCAACACCAGAATCCGTGATTCGTATGGCGCCAGAACCAGCTCCAGCGTCGGCGTCACTTTGGCCGGGCTGGCCGTGCCGTCATGCGGATTCCACCACGATGCGGATTTGCGCGTTGCGCGCAGCTTTGCCGTCGTCCGAACTTCCCGGTTGCCGGTATTTGCGATGAAGTAGATATCGCCGTCCGCCAGCTTGCGGCGGATGAAACCGACATCGGCAGACTGCGACGCCAGCTTCAGGTCCGGCGTCAGCGCCTTGGCGAGTGCGGCGCCAACCGCCGCGTCGTCGGCCACCAGCGTCAGGCCAGCCTTGCCTTGCAGGGCTTTGGAAGCCGCGACCACCTGCGACGTGATCCGCCGAGCATCGGCGAAGCCGGGCGCCATTGACGGCAACGCGCCGACGGCGATGATCTTGCCGCCGCCACGCACATAGTCCGCCAGCTTGGCCATCACTTCCGGCGACAGGCGCGTCACATGCGGCATCACCAGCACCGGATGGTTGACGCCCAGCGCCAGTATCGATTCCGCATCCACGTAGTCCAGATTATGGCCTGCATCGAGTATCTGTTCGGTTAATTCCGGCGTGACGTGTTTGTGCATTTCCGCGGACAGCGACACTTTACCCGGTGTCATCGCCGCGTAGACGTCGTCGTTCGGCAGGAGCACGGCGACGTCGTTGGCGGGCCGTCCCTGGCGCAGCAGATAGCTGGCGCGGCTCAAATACGCCGTCACATCGGGCATGACGTTCCACCAGGGCTGGTGATCGTTGAAGACGGCGGCCGCATAAAAGGCGTAGCCAGGTTCCGGCGAACCTGGCGGTGTGTAGGGCCAGCCATGACCGACGAACAGGTTCACGCCCTGCAGCAGCATGCGGTCGGCTTCCGCTTTCATATCCAGCGGCGTGGCGCTGAAGGCCGGCGAGTGCAGCCAGGTCCACGTCTCGGCCGAGATCACCGGTTTGTCGTACAAGTGCCCGGCCGATGTTGCCAGGCGTGTGAACGAGAAGGTGCGGAATTGCGGCCCTTCGCCCTCCGGCAGCGCGACCAGGCGGTTGCTCGACATGGACACCGCCGGCTCGCCATAAGTCTGTGAGCGGAACTGCGTCTTGTGCTTCTTCGCCCAATCGTTGACCGGTGTCAGATAGCGTTCATTGACCAATTCCGTTTGCGTTTGTACCCAGTCGTGGCGCAGCGCGCCCGCATCCGGCCCGACGCCACTGTAGATCGCCGGCAGATGTGGCTTGAGGTCATAGCTGCGCCGGCGCTTAAACTCTTCGAGGAAGTCGTCGGTCCAGTCGGTGCCGTAGACTTCCAGACTGTCCGAGAACACCGCGTACGGCGGCTGGTCGCCAAATGCCTTGAGCAGCGGTTCGGCGACGGTATTCAGATGATGATCGATGGCCTTGCGGCTCAGATGGTCCAGCACAAAGCCTTCCGCGCCCAGTGCCGCGCGCTTGACCTGCTGGCCGGTGCGGCTGGCGATGTAGAACACCATCACGCGCGCGTCGGTCGCAGGCGCGACAACCGCGCGGCCGGGACCTGCAGTCCCCGGCAGTTCAATCAGCTTCAGCGTGGCGGCATCGTACTGTTTGGGGCTACCGGCACCAACGAAGGCGGCCAGCAGTTTCTCGCCGCTCATGATGGCCGGCAGGGTGACGCTGGCCGCGCCGGGCGCCACTTCCGCGACGGCGACACGCAAGCGTCCCGCCGATTCCGTGACCGGCACATTGGGGCCGCCATACGGCCAGCCGCTGGCCAACGTCATATCGACGCGCATGCCTTCGGCCCGCGCCTTGCGGTTGACGAAGCTGACCGAATCGAGGAATTCGGCCGACAAATAAGGGACGTTGCGAATGCCGCGCGCCGGGTCGTCCAGCTCCATCGGGTACACCGGCTGAATCTCGACGCCGCCGAAGCCGCCGGCCTTCATCGCCTGCAGTTCGCGCTCAAGCTCCGACTGGACCACGGCCGGCCCGAACCACCACCACCGCACCATGGGACGTGCGTCCGCCGGTGGATTGGCCAGGTGGGCGGCGACGTCCGCGAGGCGGTCCGACAGCACCGGCCCGGGCGCGCTGCCCTGCGCCGCAGCGACCCCGGCGCACAGCAAGGCCAGCGCCGATGCCAACGAACGACAGGCCACCTTTGCGGCGGGCGTCACCGGGCGGCGCTGATCGCGCGGCCCCTTTATTGTCGGGGCCACCGCTTAGACTATACCGCTGCTGCTGGCACCCGCCTTGGCAGGCCGGCGTTCGGCGGCCTGTCCACGATAACCGCTGGACCGATAGAACGCCACCGGATCGATCGCGCCGCCGGACCGCAGACGCGCCATCGCCAGAATCGCGCTGACGTCGGTGCGGTATGCGTGCTTGAGCGTTTGCGCCGACTGCAGCGCGTCATTGGCTTCCTGGTACTGGCGCAAGGCCACGCGGTCCACCAGGTTAGCCTGGACGAAGGCGCGCTGCACTTCGACCGCGCTGTTCATCAGGCTTTCGATCGGATCGGTCACGTTGTGCGACTGGTCCAGCATGTAGGCCGGTGCGAACGAAGCGCCCTCGCGTTCGGCGGCATCGGCCAGCTCATTGAAGACGAGGAACAGCTGGAATGGATTGATGCTGCCCGAATCCAGATCGTCGTCGCCGTATTTGCTGTCGTTGAAGTGGAAGCCACCCAGCTTGCCGAATTGCGCCAGCCGCGCGACGATCATCTCGATGTTGGTGTTCGGCGCGTGGTGTCCCAGGTCGACCAGGCATTTCGCCTTCTCGCCCAGGGTCTGCGCGCAGGCGAAGCTGGTGCCCCAGTCGGCGATGGTGGTGGCGTAGAAAGCCGGCTCGAACAGCTTATGTTCGATGAACATGTTCCAGTCGGCCGGCAACGCCGCGTAGATGCCGCGCGCGCTGTCCAGATACCGCTCCAGCGCACCGCGCAGATTGTGCTGGCCCGGGAAGTTGGCGCCGTCGCCCACCCACACCGTCAGCGCCTTCGATCCCAGCGCCCGGCCCAACTCGATACATTCGATATTATGCTCGACCGCCTGGGCGCGGGTGGCGGCGCTGTGCGCCGTCATGCTGCCGTATTTGTAGGTGTGCTCCTGGCCCACCTGGTCCTGGAAGGTATTGGAGTTGACGGCGTCGAAGTACAGGCCATGGCTCTCGGCTTGCTGGCGCAGCGCCGACGGGTCCGAGGTTTTATCCCATGGGAAGTGCAGCGAGACGCCGGGCGTTGCGCAGGTTAATTGGTGGATGACAGCGCAGTCCTCCAGCTTTTCGACCACGTTGCGCGGCTCGCCCTTGCCCGGAAAACGGGCGAAGCGCGTGCCGCCGGTGCCGGCGCCCCAACTTGGCAAGGCCACGGCGAACTTTTGCGCTTGCGCCGTCAGCTTCTCGATGTCCTGGCCTCGGCGGGCCAGCATGCCTCCCAGCGCCGCGTAGTCCTCGTCCAGATTGGCGCGCAGCTTGGCGTTGTGTTCGGCCACGCGGCCGCTGTCGATCATCGTGCTAGATAAGGTGCTCATTAAAATAGGTCTCCTTCGTTATTTTTATAGTGTGTGGCTTAGCGCGTGAACGCAGCGGCATTGCCGGCATCGACGTTGAGAATGTTACCAGTGCTCTTGCCGGCTTTGTCGCTCGCCAGGAAGTACACGGCTTCGGCGATATCCTCCGGCAGAACACTCAGTTTCAGCATGCTGCGGTCGCGGTAGAACTTCTCGACGTCGTCGGCCTCGATTTTATTCGACTGGGCGCGTTCCTGCTTCCACTTTCCGTCCCAGATGCGCGAGCCGCGAATGACCGCGTCCGGATTGACGACGTTGACCCGAATGCCGTGCGGCGCGCCTTCCAGCGCGATGCAGCGCGCCAGGTGGATTTCCGCCGCCTTGGCGGTGCAGTAGGCCGAAGCGCCGGCCGATGCCACCAGGCCGTTTTTGCTGGCGACGAAGACCATGCTGCCGCCCAGTCCCTGCTGCTTCATGATGCGGAAGGCCGCGCGGCTGGCCAGGAAGTAGCCGGTCACCAGGATGTCCTGGTTGCGCTGCCAGATTTCCAGCGTGGTGTCCTCCAGTGGCGCGGACGAGGCGATGCCGGCGTTGGAGATCAACAGATCGACGCCGCCGAAACGCAGCGCGGCCGCCTGCAGCACACTTTCCACCGCTTCTTCGCTGGTGATGTTGGCGACGATGCTGCCGACGCTGTCTTTGCCCGCCGACTTCACCAGGTCGGCGTGCGCCTGCGACAGCGCTTCCGGATCGATATCGGTCAACATCACGCAAGCGCCTTCTTGCAGCAGCTGCTTGGCGACCGCCTGGCCGATGCCGCCGGCGCCGCCGGTGACCAGCGCGATGCGGCCTGCCAGGCTTTTCGGCTTCGGCATGCGCTGCAGCTTCGCTTCTTCCAGCAGCCAGTATTCGATGTCGAAGGCTTCCTGTTCCGGCAAGCCGACGTAGGTATCGACTCCGTTCGCGCCGCGCATCACGTTGATCGCGTTGACATAGAACTCGCCGGCGATGCGCGCGGTGGCTTTGTCCTTGGCAAACGACAGCATGCCGACACCGGGAATCAGGTAGATGATCGGATTGGCGTCGCGCACGGCCGGGCTGTTATCGTGCTTGCAGCGCTCGTAGTAGGCCACGTAGCCGGCGCGGTATTCCTCCAGTGCCTGATCGAGGCCGGCGACCAGCTTGTCAAAGTCCGGCTTGAGCGGATCGAAGTCGATCACGAACGGACGGATTTTGGTGCGCAGGAAGTGATCGGGGCACGAGGTGCCCAGCGCGGCCAGCGGTTGCAGATCGCGGCTGCAAACGAATTCCAGCACGGCGGCGCTGTCGTCGAAGTGACCGAGCTTGTATTCGTCGCGGCTGATTTTACCGCGCAACAGCGGCATCAATTTGGCCGCCAGCGCGCTGCGCTGCTCGGACGGTAGCGGCTCGATCGCCTGGCCGCCGAACGATGGCTGCTTCGAATTCGCGGCCAGCCATTCCTCTGCGCGTTTAATGATTGCCAGCGTGGTCTCATAGCAGGACTTGGCGGTGTCGCCCCAGGTGAACAGGCCGTGCCCTTCGAGGATGATGCCCTTCAGGTTGGGCTGCGCCTTCGATACCTGTTCCAGTTTCAGGCCAAGGTCGTAGCCTGGACGCTGCCATGGCAGCCATCCCAGCTCGCCCTCGAAGATTTTTTGCGTCAGCGCCTGGCTGCCGGCACAGGCGGCGATGGCGATCACCGCGTCCGGGTGCATGTGGTCGACGTGCTTGCGGGCGATGTAGGCGTGCAGCGGCGTGTCGATGCTGGCTGCGCGCGGATTGAGGTTGAAGGTGCAGTGCGGCAGATAGGCCACCATCTCGTCTTCCAGCGCCAGGCCGCGATAACGTCCCTTCAAGGCGTTGAGCTTGTCCATGTACAGCGTCGAAAAGCCGTCAAGCTTGATGCTGCCAAGGTCGCCACCGGAACCCTTCACCCACAGCACCTCCACCTGCTCGCCGCTGAGCGGATCGTCCATCATGACCTTGGCCGAGGTATTGCCGCCGCCGAAATTGGTGATGCGCAGGTCCGAACCGAGCAGGTTCGAACGGTATAGCAACAGCTCCGGCTCGCTCATGGCTGCCGCAGCTTTGTCGTCCCACAAAGAAGTGATCGGGGCTTGCTGCTGGGTTACTTTCATTTACTGATCTCCGTTGTTTGAGTATGCGTTTCGTGTTCGCTTTTGCCGCTTTTGGCAACTGTAACCAGTAGAAATCAGCGGCGCATGGGTGTCAATGCGCCAGCGCTCAAGTTGATGACCAAGTAGGAAATAATCATATCGATGATCGAAAGGTGATCAGTTCACGAAAACGATATCGAAACAATCAAATATTTGATCGACTAATGATTGACGTAAGATTTTGAAATGTTTAGTCTTAGTAATTAATAAAGGCGCACACCGGATCGGTCCCCCAGAAAACTGTGGCAGCGACGGTAGTAAGCGCCAAATAAAAGGAGACAGGAATGGTAAATCACAAGCGCCGTAAACGTTTGCTGAAGTTGCTCGCCGAACATAATACGGCCAGCGTGCCGCAATTGGTCGACTGGCTCAGCGCCTCCCCCGCCACGGTGCGCCGCGACATCAGCTGGCTCGCCGCCCGCAGTCTGCTCACCCGCACCCGTGGCGGCGCCGCGAACCTGGAGCAGAAAAAACGCAGCTTCACCCTCACCAGCGAGACCTTCCAGCACAATATCCAGTGCTACGCCGAGCGCAAACGCGCCATCGCCCGCCACGCCGCCGGCATGTGCACCGAAGGCGAAACGATCATCATCAACGGCGGCACCACCACCTTCATGATGGCCGAATTCCTGGTCGACCAGCACCTCAAGATCCTCACCAATTCCTTCCTCATGGCCGAGCGCCTGCTGGTATCGAGCGAAAACGAGATCATTGTCCCCGGCGGCAAAGTCTATCGCGAGCAGAACGTCATCCTCAGCCCCTTCGACAACGACATCACCCAGCATCATTACGCGGCCAAGATGTTCATGAGCGTCTACGGCCTGTCGCTGCTTGGACTGATGGAAGCCGACCCGCTGCTGATCCAGGCCGAGAAGCGCCTGATCTCGCAGGCGGAAGAACTGATCGTCTTGGTCGACAGCTCCAAGTTCGCGAAGAAGGCGGGCCTGATCCTGTGCGGCTTGAACCGCGTATCGACCGTCATCACCGACACCTACGCCTCTGATTCGGCGGTGCAGCTGCTCGAGCAATCCGGCGTGCGCGTGGTCACCGTGGAGCCGGAAGCGATTCCCGCCCAGCACAACGCCAGCCAGTTCAATCCACCGTTCGACTACCAGTCGGCGGCGATGTACCAATCGGAGGTATCGCATTGAAGCGCAGGAAGATCGTATTGGCGGCCGTTGCCGCCGGCCTGCTCACGGCCATCGCCGGCTGCGGCGAGAAGAAAAGTGAGAACATGCGCATCGCGATGGTCGTCAAAAGCCTGGGTAACGGCTTCTTCGACGCCGCCCACACCGGCGCCAAGGACGCGGCCAAGGAGCTGAAAAATGTGGAGATCATCTACACCGGCCCGACCACGCCGAGCGCCGAGGGCCAGATCGAAATCATCAACTCGTTGATCAGTCAAAAGGTCGACGCCATCGTCATCTCCGCCAACGACCCGAACGCGCTGGTGCCGATCACGAAGAAGGCCATGGCGCGCGGGATCAAGGTAATCTCCTTCGACAGCGGCCTGGCGCCCGAAGGCCGCCTGATGCAGCTGAATCCCTCCAACGCGGACCTGATCGGATTGAAGCAGATCCAGATGGCGTCCGACGCCATTGGCGGCAAGGGTGAGATCGCGATCCTGTCGGCATCGGCACAGGCTACCAACCAGAATATCTGGATCGGCGTGATGAAGAAGACGCTGGAGAAGCCCGAGTTCAGCAACATGAAGCTGGTCGCCACCGTCTACGGCGACGACCAGTCGGACAAGAGCTACCGCGAGGCCATCGGCCTGTTGCGCAGCAATCCGAACCTGAAGGCCATCATCGCCCCGACCACGGTCGGCATCAACGCCGCCAGCAAGGCGGTGGTCGACGAAAACCTGGTCGGCAAGGTGTTTGTCACCGGCCTGGGTCTGCCGTCCGAAATGGCGGGCCATGTCAAGAGCGGCGCGGTGCGCGAGTTCGCGATCTGGAATCCGATCGATCTCGGTTACGCCGCCACTTACGCCGCCTACGACTTCGTCAAAGGCCAGCCCACCGCCAAACCCGGTGGCAGCGTTTCGGCCGGCCGCATGGGCAGCATCGCATTGGACGCCAACGGTGAAGGCGCGATGGCGCCGCCATTCACCTACGACAAAGGGAACGTCGACAAGTTCTCCAAGATCTTCTGAGCTGGAGTCCTATGAATACCAATACAACCCCGGTCCTGCAATTGACCGGGATCTGCAAGCGCTTTGCCGGCATCGTCGCGTTGAACAACGTGGCGCTGTCGGTACGCGCGGGTGAAGTCATGGCGCTGATCGGAGAGAACGGCGCCGGCAAATCGACATTGGTCAAAACCCTGACCGGTATCTACCGGCCGGACGAAGGTTCGATCGAACTGGCCGGCCAACCGATCAAGTTCGCCAACGCGCAGGACGCGATGCGCGCCGGCGTCACGGCGGTGCACCAGGAAACCGTGATGTTCGACGAGCTGACCGTGGCGGAAAACATCTACGTCGGCCGCCAGCCTTGCAAGGGGGCCTCCGGCCGCATTGACTGGAGCAAAATCGAGGCCGAGGCGGAGAAGCTGTTCGCGCGCCTGGAGGTCAACCTGCCGGTGCGCGCCCGCGTCAAGGATCTGAGCGTGGCCCAGCGCCACTTCGTCGAAATCGCCCGCGCGCTGTCGCAGGACGCGCGCGTGGTGATCCTGGACGAGCCGACGGCGTCGCTGTCGCAGCGCGAAATCCACGAACTCTATCGCATCATCGGCCAGCTGCGCGCGGCTGGCACCGCGATCATTTTCATCACCCATAAATTCGACGAGATCTTCGCCGTGGCCGACCGTTACACAGTGCTGCGCGACGGCCAGTTCATCGCCGAAGGCGCGATCGCCGACGTCACCGAGCAGGATCTGGTGGCGCTGATGGTGGGCCGCACCGTCAAGCAGGCCTACCCCAAGGCCCACGTCACGCCCGGCGAGGTGCTGCTGGAAGTGAAAAACCTGTGCCACCCTACCGAATTCGACGACGTCAGCTTCTCCTTGCGGCGCGGAGAAATCCTCGGCTTTTATGGATTGGTCGGCGCCGGCCGCTCGGAGGTCATGCATGCTATCTTTGGATTGAGCACCGCCGTGCGCGGAACGGTCAGGCTTGATGGCAAGGAGATTTGCGTCACCTGCGCGTCCGACGCTATCAAGCACGGCATCGCTTATGTGCCGGAGGACCGTCAGCACCAGGGCGCGCATCTGTCGCTGCCTATCATGCAGAACATCACGCTGCCTATCCTGTCCAGGGTCGGCTTCTTCCTGCGTGGACGCCGGGCGCAGGAGACCGCGATCGCGCGCCACTACGCCGAGCAGCTGGAACTGAAGGCGGCGCACTTGACGCAAAACGTCTCCGAACTCTCCGGCGGCAACCAGCAGAAGGTCGTGCTGGGCAAATGGCTCGCGACCAATCCAAAAGTGATCATTCTGGACGAGCCGACCAAAGGCATCGACATCGGCTCGAAGGCCGCCGTGCACCGCTTTATCGGCGAGCTGGTGAGCAAGGGACTGTCTGTGATCCTGGTCTCGTCCGAACTGCCCGAGGTCATGGGCCTGGCCGACCGCATCGTCGTCATGCACCAGGGTCGCATCGAACATACATACAACCGCGCGGACGCAACGCCGGAAAATATCGTGGCCGCCGCCTCGGGCTGCGCGCTGCCAGTGGAGGAATGCGTATGAAGGCGCTGCTGAAAATGCGCGAAGTTCAGCTTGCGCTGTGCACCGTCGCACTGATTATATTAGTGGGCACGCGGGCGCCGGTGTTCGTCACCGGGTCCAGCCTGGCCAATCTGCTCACCGACAGTACCCTGCTGATCATGCTGGCCTTGACGCAGATGCTGGTCATCGTCACGCGCGGCGTCGATTTGTCGGTCGCCTCCAGCTTGGCGCTGGCGGGCATGATGTCGGCGCTGCTGGCGTCCCGTTTTCCCGAACTGCCGCTGCCGCTGGTGATGCTGGCCGCAGTGGCCATCGGGCTGCTGCTTGGTTTGATCAACGGCTACCTGATCGGCTATCTGGATCTGGCGCCCATCGTCGTCACCTTGGGAACCATGAGCGTCTATCGCGGCCTGGTGTTCGTACTGTCCGGTGGCGCCTGGGTGTCGTCGCACCAGATGCCGGCCGACTTCATCGCCTTCCCGCTGGCGCGCCTGTTCGGCGTCACGCATCTGGTGTGGATCTCGGCGCTGACCGTGCTGGCGGCGTGGTATGTCGCAAAGCACAGCCGCTTCGGCCGCGACCTGTACGCGATCGGCAACGAGCCGTTTTCCGCGCGCTACGTCGGCATTCCGATCGCCAGCCGCTTGATGTGGACCTACGGCCTGTCCGGCGCCATGGCCGGCTTGTGCGGCTACCTGTGGGTGGCGCGCTACGCGGTCGCCTACACCGAGATCGCCTACGGCTTTGAATTCACCGTCATCGCGGCGTGCGTCATCGGCGGCATCAGCATCGCCGGCGGCAGCGGCAGCGTGGCCGGCGCGGTGCTGGGCGGTCTGTTCCTCGCCGTGATCGGCAACGCGCTGCCGGTGGTGAAGGTATCGCCGTTCTGGCAAAGCGCGCTGACCGGCGTCGTGATCCTGACGGCGGTGCTGATCAATGCCCGTGGCGGCAGACCTATCGGCCGGCAAATCCTGCCGCTGCACCTGAATAAATCCAACGCAACAGGGAGCGCTGCGTGAATACGAGTACCGTGATGTCCAATTCCGCCGACGCGCCTGAAAAAGCCAGCTCCTCCCGCTACATCATCGCGGACCGTCCGGGCTTTCGCCTGGGGACCCTGCTGGGCCGCTGGGAAAGCCTGCTTGCGCTGCTGCTGGTGGCGGCCTTCGCCGCCAACGCCATCATGCTGCCGCACTTCCTGGACCTGTACAACCTGGCCGACGGCACCTTCAACTTCAGCGAAAAGGCGCTGATCGCGCTGCCGATGGCGTTGTTGATCATCTGCCGCGAGATCGACATTTCCGTGTCCGGCATCCTCGCGCTGTCGTCGGTGGCGATCGGCCTGGCGCACGCCAACGGCGTGGCGCCGGAGCTGCTGCTGCCCATCGCCTTGGCCACCGGTACGGCCTGCGGCTGGCTCAATGGCATTATGGTCACCCACTTCCGGCTGCCGTCGATCGTTGTCACCATCGGCACCGTTTCGCTGTTCCGCGGGCTGGCCAGCGTGGTGCTGGGCGATAAGGCCTTCACCGGCTACCCGCAGGTGATGGCCGACTGGGGCCAGGGCTACTTCTTCGGCTTCATCCCGCGCGAATTCATCATCCTGCTGGCGTTCGCGGGGCTGTTCGCGTTCGTGCTGCACGCGACGACCTGGGGCCGCCGCATCTACGCCATCGGTAACAACCCGGTCGCGGCGCGCTTCTCCGGCATCGCCGTCGACCGCTATCGCCTGGTGCTGTTCATGCTGACCGGCGCGATGGCCGGACTGGCAGCGTACCTGCTGACGGGGCGCATCGGCAGCACGCGGCCGAATATCGCCATGGGCTGGGAGCTGGAAGTGATCACGATGGTGATCCTGGGCGGCGTCAGCATCGCCGGCGGCGCCGGCACCATCGGTGGCGTGATGCTGGCGGTGCTCACTTTGGGCACCGTCACCTACGGGCTGTCGCTGGCCAATATCCCAGGCATCTACATGACCATCGTCGTCGGTATTCTGCTGCTGGCGACCATCGCCCTGCCACGTCTGTTGCGCGGTCGAAGGACCGCCAAATGAGCTTGCCGATCGAAGCCACCATCGTCCTCGATATCGGCAAGACCAACGTCAAGCTGGTGCTGATCGATGTCGACGGCGCGGTGCTGGCGGAGCGCCGCAGCCCGAATACGATATTGAATTGCGGGCCGTATCCGCATCACGACACTGACCGTATCTGGAGCTGGATGCTGGACGGGATGCTGCAATTTTCGACGCTCGCGCATGTGGGTGCCATCGTCAGCGTCACGCACGGCGCCACGGCGGCGCTGGTCGATGACGAGGGACTGGTGCTGCCGGTGCTCGACTACGAGTTCGAAATGCCCACCGAACAGGGCGCGCACTATGCCGGCCAGCGGCCGCCCTACTCCGCGACCTATTCGCCTCGCCTGCCGGCCGGCCTGAATCTGGGGAGGCAGCTGGCGTGGCAAGCGCAAGCCTTTCCCGAGCAATTCGGCCGCGCGCGGCATATCCTCATGTATCCGCAGTATTGGGCCTGGCGTTTGAGCGGCGTGGCGGCCAGTGAGGTCACGTCGCTGGGTTGTCACACGGATCTGTGGCAACCTTCGCGCCAGCAGTATTCATCGCTGATCGAGCGCATGGGTTGGAGCGATTTGTTCCCGCCGCTGCAGCCTGCGTGGGCGCCGCTTGGTTTCTTGAAGGCGGAACTGGCGCGGCAAACCGGCTTGCCGTCCGAGTGCAGGGTCTTGTGCGGCATCCATGACAGCAACGCATCGCTGTTGCGGCATTTCGCACGTGCCGAAGGCGGTGAAGGCGATGCGCCGGCGGTGCTGTCGACCGGAACCTGGGTGATCGCCGCCGCGCCGGGCAAGCCGCTGGAAGGCTTGCGCGAGGCGGCCGACATGCTCGCCAATAGCAACGCGATGGGCCATGCCGTGGCGTGCATGCGTTTCATGGGTGGGCGCGAGTTCGGGGAGTTGGCCGGGGCGGAGCTGGAGGTTTGTGGCGTTGAGGATTTGCGCTTGCTGATCGAACGGCAGACGATGGCGCTGCCGTGTTACTCGCAGGCTGGCGGCCCGTTTGCCGGGCGGACGGGCGAGATTGTCGGGTTGGCCCCGCAGGACAACAGGCAGCGTTACGCGCTTGCCACGCTGTATTGTGTTTTGATGAGCGATTACTGCCTGGAGCAGTTGGGTGCGGACGGCGCGGTGGTCGTTGAGGGTAGTTACACGGGGAATCCGTGGTTTGCGCCCTTGCTGGCGGCGTTGCGTCCGAATCAGCAAATTAGTAGCACGGACGACACCAGCGGAACTACATGCGGAGGGTGGATGCTGCATCACTGGGGGAGCGCCCCGGCTGTACGAAATACGACAGCGGAGCCGCTCGGGATCGATGGTTGGGACGACTATAAGCAGCGCTGGCGGTCCCTCGTGGAGGCGCGTAGGGCGGATTAGCGTAGCGTAATCGGCCATGCATGCTCCGTCGGCGGCGCATGCATGGCCGATTACGGCGTTCCGCCTAATCCGCCCTACGTGTCTCCGTTGTCATTTACGCTTGTCGGCTACCGGTTGACCGAAGTTCGGCGTGCCGTCCGCGTTCCAGTGCAGCACCTGCGCGCGGGTGTGGCGGTTTTGATCGTTCAACGGATCGCCGACGATGTCGCGGTAATTGCGTGCGTGGTAGACCAGGATATCCGTCTTGCCATCCGGCGTGGTCGTGAACCAGTTATGCCCCGGCCCATACTGGCCATTCGCCTCGCTGCTGACAAACACCGGCTTCGCCGACTTGCTCCAGGTGCCGGGCTTCAGCAGATCCCCTCCCACCGGCGCCGTCAACAAACCAAGCGCATAATTCGCATCCGTCGCGCTGGCCGAGTAGCTGACAAACACCTTGCCATTCTTGACCAGCACCGCCGGCGCTTCGTTGACGGCGTGCTTGACCTTCTCCCAGTCATACTCCGGCTTCGTCAGCATCACCGCCGGGCCTTTGATCGACGCTGGCGTATCCATCGCGGCGATGTAGATATTGGTGGCGTGCGTGGTCGATTCCGGAGCGACCTGCGTCCACAGCAAATACCGTTTGCCATCCAGCGCAAACGTGGTGGCGTCCAGCGAGAACGATTCCCAGCCGGTCTTGAGCTGCCCCAGCTCCTTCCATTCCCCTTCCAGCGGATTGGGCGAGCTGTTTTCCAGCACGTAGAGACGGATATCCCAGATCTTGTCGGAGGCGCCGGCCGTGAAGTAGATATACCATTTGCCGCCGATGTAGTGCATCTCCGGCGCCCAGATGTGTGCCCCCATGATGCCGCTGGCGTGCTTGCGCCATACCACCTTGGCCTCGGCCGATCCCAGGTCGTTGAGCGAGCGCGCGCGCCGCAGTTCGATGCGGTCGTACTCCGGCACCGTGGCGGTGAAGTAGTAATAGCCGTCGCTGTGCAGCGAGACCTGCGGGTCGGCCCGCTGTTTGACCAGCGGGTTGTTAAATACCGGTTCCGCCGCCGATGCGGCGAGCGCAAACGAAAAAACAGCGGCCATGCAGGCCGCCGTTTTCAGTCCGCGCGCAATAAACGCTTGCGCCATGGATGCCCTTAGTTTTTGATCGATAAACTCACGAAGTAACGACGGCCGGACCATGCCACTTCGTTCACGCGGAACGGATCGCCGCCGTCGGTGGTCTGCGCCTGGTCCGTCAGGTTCTTGCCTTCGATGGAGAACGTGATGTTGTCATTGTAGCGATATTGGAACTTCGCGTCGAGGAAACCTGTCTTCTGCTGGAAGGTCGGGTTGCCCGCCACATCGTTGTTACCCGTGTAAAAACGATCACGGAAGTTGTAGGCCACGCGGGCGTTGATTTTGCCCAGGTCATACCACAGCGCCGCGTTGTAGCTGTTTTTCGACAGCCCCGCGTACGGCAGAACCGTGCCGTCCAGCGGGTTGATTCGTTCGGTGCCGGCCGCGTATTTGTACGTCATGCGGGTATAGTTGACGTCTCCGCCGAAGCCGCCCAGCCATCCGGGCAGGAAGGTGAACGCGGTGCGCGCCGTCAGCTCGACGCCTTTGGTGGTGGCGCCCTCGCCGTTGATCGCCTGTGTGACGTCGAACCGCCGGCCATCGCCGAACAGGTCGACGCCCCTGACGATTTGCTTCTCCAGGATGTAGCTGTCGATCTTCTTCTTGAACAGGCCGACGCTGACCTGGCTGTCCGCGCTCGGATAGTATTCGAAGCTCAGGTCCGTGTTCGTCGCGCGGAACGGCTTCAGGTTCGGATTGCCGGCCGTGCAATCGTCGTCGCCCTCGCCGCCGTATGCGGGATTGCCGCTGCCGGTGATGCAGCGGGCGTTCGGCGCTAGCAGGTCGACGCGCGGCCGCGACATCACCTTGGCGAGTCCGAACCGCACCATGAACTTGTCCGGAACGGCCCAGGCCATCACGTTGAGGCTTGGCAGGTAGTCATGGTAGCTGTTCTCCAGCGAGAGAATATTGGTGCCGTACAGGTAGTCGGAGTAGCCGGCCGCCGAACCAGGATTCGGCACGCGGATGCCGGAGGACTGCGAACCAGTGGATTTGTCGCGCGTGCCGGTATAGCGCACGCCCAGGTTGCCCCAGATCTGGTGCTCATACAGCTCGGTGTCGAAATCGACCCGCACATACGCCGACTTGATGCGCTCTTCGACCCGGTAGGCGGGAATCTGTGGATGCATGTTGCCGTCGGTGCCGATGCCGTTGTAGATGGCGTCGAAGTTGAACTTGGACGTGTCGAAGTACGGGGCTGCCGCGCTGTAGACAGGTGTCATCCAGCCACTCGGGATGTTGCCGACCTTGTCGTAGCCGCCGAAGAAAGTGCCAGGCGAGCGCCCGCGCACGGCGTCGACCAACTGCGCCATCTGCGCGGCGTTGACATAGCGGCTGGACCATCCGGGATCGGCGATGTTGAACCTGTCCGGCCCGCGTATCACGCCGCTGGTGTTGTTCGGGTCATAGGTCACCGTCTGGTTGATGTTGGCGCCGCCGACGATCAGGTCGTCCGCCGTACCCGCCAGATCGGAGCCGTTGTCGAGCACATAGGAAGTACCGTTATAGCGCTGCGCGGACGATTTGCGCGCCTGCACGCCAAACCATACCTTGCTGAAGAATGGCGTCGACAGGCGGTACTTAAAATCGAGCTTGGCCTGATCTTCGTCGTTCTTGGTTTCGTAGGGACGGTACTGCAGCTGCGCGCTGACGTAGGAGCGGCTGTCCTCCGGCGAATAGCCGGCCGGGAAGTCAAAATGCGGCAAGCCCTGGGCGTCGAGCGAGACCTTCAAGCCCGGCGCGTTTTGCGACAGCACGATGCTGTTGGTCTCATTGTGATAATTCGAACGCGAGGTGCCGGCAAGGCCCTCGATCTCCAGCGGCCCTTTTTTATAGGTGAAGCCGGACGTAACGTAGCGTGAATCGATTTTCAGGTCGAAATCGCGCGCCTGGGTGCTGAACGAGCCCTGCCCGGCGATGCCGTTCAAATAGGTGCAGCTGCCGACCGTGTACTCGGTCACGTAGTGGTTGGCGACGGTCATGCCGGCCGGCGTGGAGGCGGTCGGCGCGGCGGTGCAAGTGGCGCCGGAAGGAACACCGGAGGCGTTGTAGGTCGGCGCGCGGCCGGCGTTGGACAGCCGGGTGACGGCACTGAAATCGGTGCCGAAGTTACGGTCGTTGAGGCGCTGGTCCTGCTTGTTGGCCTGATAGCTGACATACGCTTTCAGGTCGTTGCTGAATTTATACTGCGCGGTCAACTCGGCCGACGAGCGTTTATGATCGCGGGTCCAGATGCCGTAGCGCGGCGTGCCCGGCGAATAGTCATACCATTGCTGGTTACAGGCGGTGCGCTGCGCGGCCGACAGGTTGGCGGCGCCGCAGCCGGAAACGTCCGAGATGCCAGCCACCGACGGATCGAGCGAGGTGACGGTTTTCTCCGGCGAGAAGTCCCAGTCGCGCAGGAAGCGCCAACTGGTGTTGCGGGTGTAGTCGTTGCGTGTGCGGACGTCGTCATAGACCACGTTGGCCATCAGCCCGAGGCGCCCGTCCAGGAACTGGTCCGCGATCAGCAGGCTGGCGCGCGGCTGCACGCCGCCACGGCTGGACGACTGTTCGCCCGACACGGTGCTGGCGATGGTGAACTTCTTGAAATCGAGCGGCTTGCGGGTGGTGATCACCACCGTGCCGCCGACACCGCCCTCGGTCAGGTCGGGCGTGCTGCCCTTGAAGACGTCGATCGACGCAATCAGCTCCGAAGCCAGCTCGCGCAGCTCGGCGCCCCGGCCGGCGTTGCCGTTGGTGCCCAGCACCGACATGCCGTTGATCTCGACCCGATTCAAATCCGGCTCGACACCGCGAATCGAAATCTGCGAACCTTCGCCGAAGTCGCGCGTGAGCTGCACGCCGGTGATGCGCGACAGCGCCTCGCCGACGTTCTTGTCGGGGAACTGGTTGATGTCCTCGGCCACCAGCGAGTCCGAGACGGTGGAGTTGCGGATCTTGCGGTCGATCGCCGACGCCACCGATTTACGGGTGCCGACCACGGTGACGACGGCCGGCGGCGCGTCGTCCGGCGCGCGCGGCACGCCGGCCGGCTGCGAGGTGGGCTGGGAAGCCGGCGCGGATGCATCGGTCGATTGCGCCATCGCGGCGTTACTGGCCAGGATGGAGGCGACCGCAGACGCCACGGCGGCTACGATGACACGCTGGGTGGTACGGCTGCCGGCCTGCTTCGACTGCGTGCTTGCTGTCTTCATTACTGTGTTCACTTTTGTCTCCCGTCGTCTCGGCCGTGTGTCCGGCCGGTGTTTTATGATCAGCTTGTGAGCGCATTCTAGTAGTCACTTGCGCATAAAAATCATCGCCCGCTCAAAGAATCACAATGATGATCACCAACCGCTCTTCCTTTAGAATCTGGCAGTGCAGCATTTAACCGCGTTAAACTGTGATCATGACGACCTACGACACCTTCAAATCCCGCGCCGGCCAGGCGCTTCCCAAACTCGATGCGTCCGAGGTCCGGCGGATCGAGCGCTTCGGCGCGCGCGCCTGCTACCGCGACGGCGAGATGTTGTTCGAGGCCGGCCGCAGCACCTTCGGCATGTTCGTCCTGCTGGCCGGGAAAATCCGCATCAGCCGCTATGACGGGTTGGGAAATACCTCTGTGATCACCGAACATCTGCCGGGCGAATTCGCCGGCGAAATGAGCCAGCTATCCAACGCGCCGTCGCTGGTCAACGGCCACGCGATCGGCGCCGTCGAAGTGCTGGTGCTGACCACGCAATCGCTGCGCGCGCTGCTGGTGGCGGAGGCGGAACTGGGAGAGAAAATCGTGCGCGCCTTCATATTGCGGCGCGTCGAATTGATGGACAACGGCGCCAGCGGCGTGGTGCTGATTGCAACACCTGGCCATCCGCGCATGCACGCGCTGCAGGGCTGGTTGAACAGCAACGGGATACCCAACAAGGTGCTCGACCCGCAGGTTGACGAACAGGCGCGCGCCCTGTGCGAACGGTATCACCCGCTGCCCGAGGAACTGCCGATGGTGGTGTGCCCCGACGGCAGCGTGCGCAAAAATCCCTCGACGGTCGATCTGGGGCGCTGTCTCGGCACACTGCCCGAGCTGAGCTCCAACCAGGTGTGGGACGTGATCGTGGTCGGCGCCGGACCGGCCGGACTGGCGACGGCGGTATATGCGGCCTCCGAAGGCTTGTCCGTGCTGGCGCTGGAAACGCGGGCCTATGGCGGCCAGGCGGCGGCCAGCGCCCGCATTGAGAACTACCTGGGCTTCCCGACCGGGATCTCCGGCCGCGCGCTGGCCGGCCGCGCCTACGTCCAATCACGCAAATTCGGCGTCGAGATGGCGATACCCGCGCCGGCCGGACGCCTCGTGTGCGGCAACTATCCGCTCGAAGTGGAGATGTGCGGCAGCCTGCAACGGCTGCAAGCGCGCACGGTGGTGCTGTCGTGCGGCGCGAGGTATCGCCGCCCTTCCCTGGCCAACCTGACCCAGTTCGAGGGCAAGGGCGTGTACTACTGGGCCTCGCCGCTGGAGGCCAAGCTGTGCGCCAGCGAGGAAGTGATGCTGGTCGGCGGCGGCAATTCGGCCGGCCAGGCGGCGGTGTTCCTGTCCGGCTTCGCGTCCAGGGTGCATATGTTGATCCGCAAGGACAGCCTGGCGTCGACGATGTCTAGCTACCTGATCGAGCGTATCGAGGCGACGCCGAACATCGTGCTGCACACGCACTCAGAGATCGTCGCGCTGGAGGGCACGAGCGAGGATGGATTGCGGCAGGTGCGCGTGCGCGACAACCGCGACGAAGTCGAAACCGATTACGACGTGCGGCGCCTGTTCCTGTTCATCGGCGCCGATCCGAACACCGGCTGGCTGGGCGACTGCGGCGTGGAGGTGGACGCCAAAGGCTTCATCCTGACCGGCTACGATACCCCGGGCTGCGCGCTCGAAAGCCGGCAAGCCAGCCTGGAGACCAGCGTGCCGGGGGTGTTCGCCATCGGCGACGTGCGCGCCAACTCGACCAAACGGGTGGCCGCCGCCGTCGGCGAAGGCGCCGCCGTGGTATCGCAGATCCACGCGTTTCTGGCGCGGCGGGAGCAGGCTGGCTAACCCGCTAAAACTGACCCGCGAATGGCGCGGACGGCTGGTGCGTTTGATTGTTTTCCAAACAACACCATGCTACAGTCAAGCCATGCGAAAATTCACCACGCTGCTATGCTGCCTTAGCCTTTTTCTCCAGACCGCCCACGCGCAGACGCCAGCGCGGGACGCCACGCCCGCCGCGCAGCCGTCCGTCCGGCCCAAGGTGGCGTTGGTGCTGTCCGGTGGCGGCGCGCGCGGCGGCGCCCATCTCGGCGTGCTCAAAGTCCTTGAGGATTTGCGGATCCCGGTCGATATGATCGTCGGCACCAGCGCCGGCGCCATCGTCGGCGGCGCCTATGCCAGCGGAATGCCGTTGGCGGACATCGAGCGCGAGATGCAAACCCTGAGCACCGCCAACCTGTTTCACGATGTCGCCCGGCGCGACCTGTCGATCGCCCGCAAGGCGGACGCCGCCGGTGCGTATGTCGGCCCGGAGATCGGCGTCGGCCGCGACGGCGTCGCCCTGCCGAAGGGCGCGGTGGCCGGCGTGGCGCTGGAAGCGGTGCTGCGGCGGCTGACCGCGCGCCAGACGGCGAACAATTTCGATCACTTTCCGATTCCGTTCCGCGCCATCGCCACCGATGTCAGCGACGGCCAGATGATTGTGCTGGCCGACGGCAACCTGGCGCAGGCGGTGCGCGCGAGCATGGCGATACCGGCGGCGATCAATCCGGTGGAGATCGACGGCAGGCTGCTGGTCGACGGCGGCATCGCGCGCAACCTGCCGGTGGACGTGGCTCGCGCAATGGGCGCCGATGTGGTCATCGCCGTCAATATCGGCACCCCGCTGCTCAAGCGCGAAGAGATCAAGTCGGTGCTGTCGATGTCGGACCAGATGACACGCATGCTGACCAACACCAATGTGCAGGTATCGCTACGCGAGCTCAGTGACAAGGACGTGCTGATCACGCCCAACCTGTCGGCGATCCAGGCGGCCAGCTTCGATATGCTCAAGGAAGCCGAAGCCCAGGGGCTGGAAGCGGCACGCGCTTCAACACCGGAACTGCGACGCTACGCGATAGGCCCCGACGACTACGCCTTGCTGGCACGCCATCGGAACGGCGAGCCGCCGCCCAAGGGCGTGCTGCTCAAGGAGGTTCGCGTCGCCGGCGCACACCGCGTGCCGGCCGAGGCGCTGCGCGGCACGATGGAATCCCAGCCAGGCCAGTTGTTCGATCCGGCGATCGCCGAGCGCGACATGCGCCGCCTCTACGGGCGCGGGGACTTCGAACATGTCGGCTACGCCGTCACGCCACTGCACGACGGCAGCCACGTGATGACGACCACAGTCACCGAAAAATCATGGGGGCCGCAATACCTTCGGCTGGGATTGGGCGTATCGACCGACTTCGAAGGCGATTCGTTCTTTTCGCTGCGGGCCTCGCATCGTTGGACGTGGCTCAATTCCCTCGGCGCGGAGTGGCGCAACGAAGTGGAGATCGGCCACACCGACCGGCTGGGCACCGAATGGCGCCAACCCCTGACGCCGGCGCAGCGCCTGTTCGCAACCGCCTACCTGGCTGCGGAGCGTACCCCGCTCGATGTGTACACAAATGGCGACCGGTTGGCGCGCTTCCGGCGCGAATCGGTGACGGCCGGCACCGATATCGGCGTGCCGCTGGCGGAATGGGGTGAGGCCAGGATAGGCTACTCGCGCGGCCACGCCAAGCTGCTGGCCGATACGAGCCTGCTGCCTACCCTGCTCTATCCGAGCGCCCGCACCGCCGCCATCCAGGCCCGCCTGCGCGCGGACACGCTCGACAACCTGGCCTTCCCCCGCGACGGCTTCGAGGCCGATGTGCAGGTGTACTCGTCGCGCACGGGCCTGGGCGCGACCAGCAACTACGACAAGCTGTCGTTCTCCGCGCGCACCGCCGTCGCGACGGGACCGCACTCGCTGCAGGGCGGCCTTGAAATCCAGCGCAAGATCGGCGGCAATCCGCTGCCCGACCATGAGTACATCGCGTTCGGCGGCTTCCTCAAGCTGTCCGGATACCGCACCGGCGAATTGGTTGGCAACAGCCTGCATTTCGGGCGGCTGGTGTACAACTACCGCATCTCGCGTCCCGGCCTGCTCGACGGCGCCTACATCGGCTTCTCGGCCGAACTGGGGCGGATGGGCGACACGCTCGATTCGGTCGACGGCGTGCAGAACGTGCGCAGCAACGCGTTGTATGTGGCGGTCGATACGCCGCTCGGACCGATCTATCTCGGCGCCGGCCGCGCCTCGCGCAACAAGACGGCCTTGTATCTGTTGATCGGCAAGCCCTAGCCGGCGCGGTCAGGCGACGATGTTCAAGCCGCCATCGACATACACGGTGCTGCCGGTGAGCCTATGGGCGTACGGCGTCGCCAGAAACGCGCAGGTGGCGCCGATGTCGTCGATGTCGACCAACTCGCCTAGCGGCGCGCGTTCGACCGCCTCGTTCAGCAACCGGTCAAAATCCTTCAGGCCGGACGCCGCCCGCGTTTTCAACGGTCCCGGCGAGATCGCGTGTACCCGGATGCCGCGCGGTCCCAGCTCATACGCCAGGTAGCGGCATGAGGCCTCCAGTGCCGCCTTCACTGGTCCCATGACGTTATAGTTCGGTACCACCTTGTTGGCGCCATGATAGCTCATCGCGAACATCGAGCCGCCGTCCGTCATCAGCGGCACGGCCAGTTTGGCCATCCGCACGAAAGAGTGGCACGACACGTCCATCGCCTGCAGAAAGCCGTCCAGCGAGCAATCGAGCAGGCCGCCCTGCAAATCCGCCTTGGGCGCAAACGCGATTGAATGGACCAGGATATCGAGCTTGCCCTGCCCCGCAAGGATCGGGAACAACTCTTCGAGTTGACCCGGTTGCGTCACGTCGAGCGGCAGCAGCTGCGCGTCGATTTGCGCCGCCAACGGCGCCACATGCGGCAGCGCCTTGTCGTTCAGATAGGTGAGCACCACGTCGGCGCCCGCCTTGCGGAACGCCAGCGCGCAACCCCAGGCGATCGAATGTTCGTTCGCCACGCCGACCACCAGGGCGCGCTTACCGGCCAAAATGGGAAAAATGGTTTCGGTGTTCATGCATCCTCCAGTATCGCCAGCGTGTGTCGGGCGATCATCAGTTCCTCGTTGGCCGGCACCACCCACGCGGCGACCTTGCTGCCGGCGGCGCTGATGCGGGTCACGCCGCGCGGATTGGCGTCGTTGGCCGCCGCGTCCAGCTCCACGCCCAGCCAGGCCGCGTCGCGGCAGACGGCGGCGCGCAGCGCCACGCTGTTCTCGCCTATGCCGCCCGAGAACACCAGCGCATCGAGCCCTCCCAGCGCGGCGGCCAGCGAACCGAGTTCGCGGCCGATGCGGTAGACCATCAAGCCGATGGCAGCGTTGGCGCGCGGATCGTCGCTCGCCTCCAATGTGCGCATATCGGCCGAGATGCCCGATACGCCCAGCAGGCCGGATTCCTGGTACAGCAGCTTCTGGACGGCCGCCACGTCCATGCCCAGCTCCTCGATCAAATACAACACCACGCCCGGATCGAGGTCGCCGCAGCGGGTGCCCATCGGCAGGCCGTCGACGGCGGTGAAGCCCATCGTGCTGGCGACGCTGCGCCCGGCCGACATCGCGCACATGCTGGCGCCGTTGCCTAAATGCGCGGCCACCACCTTGGCTCCGGCCAGGCCGGGGTCCGCCTGCGGCAGGCGGCTGGCGATATATTCGTAGGACAGGCCGTGGAAGCCATAACGGCGTATGCCGAGATCAGTGATCCTGGCCGGCAGCGCGAACGCCTGCGCCTGCGCCGGCTGGCCGGCATGGAAGGCGGTATCGAAGCAGCCCACCTGCGGCACCTCGGGCGCCAGCGCGATCATCGAGCGCACCGGCGCCAGGTTGTGCGGCAGGTGCAACGGCGCCAGCGGAACCAGTTTGTCGAGCTCCGCCACCACGGTTTGATCCAGCAACTGCGGCCCGCTATAGGCCACGCCGCCATGGACGATGCGGTGGCCGACGGCGGCCACCCGCCTGCCATCGAGATGCGTCTGCGCGAAGTCGATCAGGAAGCGCATGCCGGCCTCGTGATCGATGGGCGCATCCGGCCAGCTTCGCTCGCCGACCGTCGCGCCCTGCGCATCCTGGGCGATGAAACGGGTCACGCCGGCGTACAGGTTTTCGATTTTGCCGCGCAGCGCAGGCCGCAGCGACGGGCCGTCGAACAGCGAGAACTTGATGCTCGACGAACCGGCGTTGATGACGACGATGCAGCCGTTGGGCGCCATCGCCTCAGGCTCCGGTCGCGGCGACGACAGCGGCCTTGCTGTGCACCAGCAGCACCGCCACCGCGCACGACGCCAGACGCGCCTCCACCGAGTCCGCGCGGCTGGTCAGGATGACCGGCACGCGCGCGCCCAGCACGATGCCGGCCGCGCCGGCGCCGGCCATGAAGGTCAGGCTCTTGGCCAGCATATTGCCCGCCTCCAGATCCGGCGCGATCAGCACATTGGCCTGCCCCGCCACCGGCGACACCAGGTTCTTGATCGCCGCCGCCTCCGGATCGATGGCGTTGTCCATCGCCAGCGGGCCGTCGAGGATGGCGCCGGTGATCTGGCCCCGATCGGCCATTTTGCACAGGGCCGCCGCGTCGATGGTGGACGGCATCTTGGCGCTCACCGTCTCGACGGCGGCCAGGATCGCCACCTTGACCGGATCGAATTTGAGCACCTGCGCCAGGTCGATCGCGTTTTGCACGATGTCGACCTTTTCGCTCAACCCCGGATTGATGTTGACGGCGGCGTCGGTGATGATCAGCGGTTCGCTGCGCCCCGGCACATCCATGATGAAGCAGTGGCTCAGACGCCGCGCCGTGCGCAGGCCCGTGTCGGCGGCCACCACGGCGCCCATCAGTTCATCGGTGTGCAGGCTGCCCTTCATCAGCGCCTGCGCCTTGCCCTCGCGTACCAGCTCCACCGCGCGCGCGGCCGACGCGTGGCTGTGCGGCGTATCGATCAGGGTCAGCGCGGAGATGTCGAACTTCGCCTCGTCGGCGGCCTTTTGGATGCGCGCACGCGGCCCCACCAGGATGGGCGTGATCAAGCCCATTTCGGCCGCATCCAGCGCCGCCTCCAATGCGTTGCGGTCGCATGGATGGGCCACGGCCACCGTCACCGGCCCGGCGTCGCGGGCGGCGGTGATCAGGCGGTCGTAGTTGGGGTGCGCGGATTGCTGCCGGGTCGATGCATTCATTGGGGCTCCTGGGGGATGACCCGGCAAATGATAGCAATCCATGCAAATAATGCAACCGCCGATTTGTGCGGTGCGGCATGCCGCACGACACTTATCGCGCTACCTGAGTGGCGATCTTCACTGAAGGAACGCAGCCGTGGCGACGTCGGTGCCCGTGTAGAGCAGCAGGTTCGGCGAGCCGGTGCCCGCGCTCCACACCTTGTTCGGCGTGGCGCGGGACTTGATCAACTGGGCGACCTGGCTCGGGATCAAGCTTGGCTGGCTCTGGAGCAGCAGCGCGACGTTGCCCGCCACGTGTGGCGCCGCCATCGACGTCCCGCTCATCGTCGTCACGGACGTATTGCTGTAGATGCCCGCCGACGTGATGGACGAGCCCGGCGCGAAGATGTCCAGGCAGCGTCCCCAATTGGAATAGGAAGCGCGCGCATCGTTGCTGGCGGTGGCGCCCACGGTAATGGCCGAAGGCTCGCGGGCCGGCGAACTGGTGCAGGCATCTACATTGGAGTTGCCAGCCGCGACCGCCACACTGATGCCGCGCGACACCACATTGGCCACCGCCCTGTCCAGGGTGTATGAGAGGCCGCCGCCGAGCGACATGTTGACCACGGCGGGCCGTACGGCGTTGACCGCCACCCAATCCAGGCCGGCCAGCACGCCGCTCATGGTGCCCGAGCCGTTGCAGCCCAACACCCGCACCGGCACTACGCTTGCGGCTTTCGCGATGCCGTACTTCGCACCGGCCGCCGTGGCGGCGACGTGGGTGCCGTGGCCGTGGCAGTCGTTGGTGCCATTGCCATCGGCAATCGCCGTGTAGCCGGCTCGCACGCGCCCGCCGAAATCGGCATGGGCGGCGCGCACGCCGGTGTCCAGCACGTAGATTTGCACGCCCAGGCCGGTGGCCGCATAGCTGTACGCGCCGTTGAGCGGCAAGGCGCGCTGGTCGGACCTGTCCAACCCCCAGGTCGCACTGGTTTGCGTGGTTTGCGTGTGCGTCACAACCATGTCGGGTTCGATGGATTGCACCAACGGATGGCGACGCATCGCTTCCAGATAGTGGGCGCTCGACTTGGTCGGCAGCGTCACCGTGAAGCCTTTGACGACGTGTTCATAGACGTGGTCCGGACGGGTGCCGGAGCCGTTGGCCAACGACTCGGCGTGCTGCTTCACGGCCCCCGAACCGGGCTTGAAGACGATGATGTAACGGGTGCGTTCGGATTGCTGGGACGCATCAGGGGACTGGGCGTTCGCCGGCATGCTCAGCGCGGCGCCGAGCAGCGGAACCAGCGTAATGACGGACAGGGTGACAAAGGTGCGGGGCGCAACGGCGCCTTGCTTCTGCAACATGGTTTGGCCTCTATAAATTGATAGAGGCCGGCAAGGAATATGGTCCTTGGCCGGGAGTACAGCTACCATGGCGCGGACTGCGCTGTAGGCCTGAAGCTTTGCGTCCCGAGGCTTTCGCCTGGTTTGCCCTCCGGTTTCAATGAGTGCGAGGTTACCACGAAGACTTGCGGCACGAACACGTGTTGCGGCGGGATATCTGGTGCCTGTCGTCTGCACACAACTAGCTCATCTGTAGCGGCCAGGCATCTGTCGCGCTCGCTTTTAGACCGCGTCTTCCATTGCCCTAAACCCAGATCAATTAGCAGTTATATATTTTGAACTTAACGGATGAGTCCTGTCTAACAGAGCGCAAGACCTACAATTAAAGGAGTCATCATGACATCGCCACTTTCATTCTGGACCTGGTCGCCACAATTTTACTTCCCCTGGAGCGGCGGAGTAATGCAACAGATCGACCCCGATCTGACGTGGTTCTCACACTGGATTACCCCCGGTGCAGGCAACGCGGCAATTGAAGAGAAGGCCTTCAGCGGCGTCGCGTCGTACGGCAAACAGCTCGGGTTGATCACCGACGTGTTGCTGGCGGTTGTGGACGAAACGGCACTGACCGCCGAGTCCAAAGCGGTCGACGACTTGCGGCGCATACGCAGCCGCATCGAGATGCTCAAAACCATCGAGTACACCTTGGCGAACGACCAGATCGTCGCCCAGGTGAACAAAATTCGAGAGCGCGGCGGCTCCGAGCTAAATGAACTGACCACGCAGTTATTGCCGCTGCTGATGGACAAGCGGCAACAGCAAGGCCTGCGGAATCTGGCGGGTTAGCCCGGCGGCAACTCAGCGGCGCAGCCCGTACCACGCGCAAGCGACGGCCGGGACACCGAGCGCGACGGCGGAAACGTAATCCCACACGCCGTCGCCCAGCAAGGCGGAAACCAGGCCGACCGCCGTCAGTATCGCCAACACGATGGGCGCGCCCCACATGCGGAGGAAGGGACTCGCGCCGCTCATCGCGCCTCCCCTTCGCTCGCGTAGGCGGGCTCCCGCAATTCCGCGACGACATCGTCATCCTCCTTGCGCACCGGTGCCTTGGCCTGCACACCCCGTTTCAACCAGAGGTACACACCGCTGCCCAGCACGAAGATGGTGGCGATATCGAGCATCGCCCAGAGGAACTGCATCCATGCGCCGCCGTAGTCGCCGAAGTGCAGCGGCTGCGACACCAGCAGCGCCGTCAGGTACCACGGCAACGCGCGGCGATCGGTGATCTCGCTCGTTTGCGCGTCGATCAGCACCGGTTTGTACAGCCGCGACGTCAACGCCTCATTGCCATGCATGAAGATGCCGTAGTGGTGGGGGCTGGAGAACGCGGTGCCCGGGAAGGCGACGAAAGCCACCTGCATGCCCGGCTCGGCGGCGACGGCGTTGTCCATTGCCTTCTGCATCGAACCCAGCTTGCTCGGCAACGCCATATCCTTGTAGGGCGCGGTCATCTCGGCCATCTCGGTGGCTTGCCAGTACTTGACCAGCAGATCCGCCCAGGTGTTGATCATGCCGGTCGCGCCCACCACCAGCGCCCACGTCAGCGTGACAATGCCCAGCATATTGTGCAGGTCCAGCCATTTGACGCGCGGACCGCGCTCGCGCCGCACCTCGCCGAATTCCAGCTTGCGCATGAACGGTGCGTACAGCACGACGCCGGAAATGATCGCCACCACCAGCAACAGCCCCATAAAGCCGAGGAATAATTTGCCCCACAGGCCAGCGTACAAATCCACGTGCAGGTGGAACATCACGCCCAGGAAGGTGCCCTCGAAACTGGGCTCGGCCAGCACCTTGGCGGTGCGCGCATCGACCGCGACCGACTTGAAGCCCTCGTCGGTCGGATGGTCGCCCATCGTCAGATACCAGATCTCGCGCTCGTCCGCCTCCTGCGACATGTACATCACCAGCTTGTTCGGATAGCGCGCCTTGGCGGCGGCGATGACGGCGTCGAGATCGGCCTTGGGCGTGTCCGGCGCCATTTTCGGCGCCTCGATGGCGTTGCCCAGCAGGTGGTCGATTTCGTGGTGATAGATCAACGGCAAGCCGGTCAGGCACAGCAGCAGCATGAACACGGTGCAGACCAGGCTGCTCCATTTGTGGATCCAGGCCCAACGGCGGACGGTAACAGGTGTCATTTTGAAAGTGAGTCGGCAAACCGGAAATTACAATGATAATGCAAATCACTCTCATTTAGTAGCAATACTGCGGCCTCCAGCGCTATAATTGAGAATCGCTCTCATTTACTTACCAAAAATTAAACGAATCATGCACACTCCAAATCTGAAATTGTCCCCGTTCGCGCTTGCCGCGATGCTCATGGCCGGTGCCGCCGGCGCGCAAGGCCAAACCGCCACAGGAGCGGCGGCCGATGTCGCCGAGGGCAAAATCCAGACCGTGGTCATCAGCGCCTCGGCGGATGCGTCGGCCGACGGCTTGACCAAGGATTACGCCGGCGGCCAGGTCGCGCGCGGCGGCCGTCTCGGCCTGCTGGGCAATGTGGACATGATGGATACGCCGTTTAATACGCTCAACTTCACCCAGGCCGTGATCCAGGACCAGCAGGCGCGCAGCGTCGCCGACGTGCTGCAGAATGACCCGTCGGTGCGCGTCGCGCGCGGGTTCGGCAACTACCAGGAGCTGTATGTGATTCGCGGCTTCCCGGTCAACTCCGACGACCTGGCGTACAACGGTTTATTCGGCCTGCTGCCGCGCCAGTTCGTCGCCTCCGAACTGCTCGAACGCGTGGAAGTGCTGCGCGGCGCGAACTCCTTCATCAACGGCGCGGCGCCGGGCGGCGGTGGCGTGGGCGGCTCGATTAACCTGCTGCCCAAGCGCGCCAGCAATAACCCGCTGACGCAGCTGACGGTCGGCGTCGATAGCGGCGGCCAGGGTTACGGCGCGATCGACATCGGCCGCCGCTTCGGCGAGAACGGCAACACCGGTATCCGCGTCAACGCGGTGCGCCGCGACGGCGACACGCCCGTCGACGGCGAGAAGCGCGAGTTGTCGGTAGCCTCCGTCGGCATCGACTTCCAGGGACGCGGCTTCCGCCTGTCGGCCGATGTCGGTTACCAGAACCACAATCTGCGAGGCGCGCGCCCGAGCGTGACCGTCAGCCAGGGCGTCGCCCTGCCCTCCGCGCCTGACTCGGACAGCAACTGGGCACAGAAATGGACCCACTCGAAGGAGCGCGACACCTTCGGCACCTTGCGCGGCGAGGTCGATCTGGCCAAGGACACGGTGGCGTGGGCCGCGCTGGGCGCGCGCAGCGGCGACGAGTCCAACATCATCGCCGAACCGACCGTCGGCGGCACCGGCGGCGCGGCCAGCATGTACCGCTTCGACAATGTGCGCCACGACAGCGTGCGCACCGGCGAGATCGGCGTGCGCACCAGGCTGCGCACCGGCGCCATCGGCCATAGCCTGAGCGCGACCGCGTCGGGGTTCTGGACGGAGTCGCGCAACGCATACGCCTTCAGTAACTTCGCCGGCTTCGCGACCAGCATCTTCAATCCGGTCGATGTGGCGGCGCCGGTTGCCGATTTCTTCACCGGTGGTGTTTTGAACGATCCGAAGCGCGTTTCTAAGTCCATCCTTTCCAGCTACGCGCTGGCGGACACGCTGTCCATGCTGGACGACAAGGTGCTGCTGACGGTCGGCGTGCGGCATCAGTCGATCAAGTCGGAGAGCTATAACTACGACTCCGGCGCTTCGGAGTCGCACTACGACCGCAGCAAAGTCACACCGATGGCCGGCGTCGTTTACCGTCCGGTGAAAGCGGTGTCGCTCTACGCGAACTACACTGAGGGGCTGCAGCAGGGGCCCATCGCTTCCGGGAACATCGACAACATCGGCGAGACGTTCGCACCGTTTGTCTCGAAGCAGAAAGAAATCGGCGTGAAGTACGATGTCGGCACCGTGGGCGCCAGCGCGGCGGTGTTCAGCACCACGCAGCCATCGGCGTATGTGGAGAACAGGATCTTCGGCGTATTCGGCGAACAGCGCAATCGCGGTCTGGAGATGACCGTGTTCGGCGTGCCGACGCGCGGCCTGCGCGTGCTGGGCGGCTTGACTTTGCTCGACGCCGAGCAGCGCGTCACCGCCAGCGGCGTCAATCAAGGCAACGACGTGATCGGCGTGCCGAAGACGCAGCTGAACATCGGCGCGGAGTGGGATGTGCCGGGCGTGCGCGGTTTGAACCTGAATGCGCGGGCGCTGTACACGTCATCGCAGTATGCCGATGGTGCGAATCTGCAGGAGCTGCCGGCGTGGAGCCGGCTGGACATCGGCGCGAGCTATGTCGCCACCATCGCGGATCGCAAGGTCACGCTCCGCGCACGGATCGACAACGTCGCGGACAAGAGCTACTGGGCGTCGGCCGGCGGCTATCCGGGTTCGGGCTACCTGGTGCTTGGTTCGCCGCGTACGGCCGTGTTGTCGGCGACAGTGGATTTTTGATTTGAATCCCCCGACATTTTAGGGAGTTTTGCTCTACACTTCCCAACGCCCCTAGGGACCAACAGCCGGCGCATGCTGGCATCAATCCGCGAATGGAGATCTGGAAAACATGAATATGAGCATGCTCGGCCTTGCCACCACTTTCTCGCTCACCCTGCTCGCGTTCGCCGCCGCCCCGGCAACCGCGAACGCGCAGGCCAGTGCATCCGCGACCGGCAGCCTGCCTTTCGAGGTCAAGCCGGTGGGCACATTCAAGAGCCCATGGGCCATGGCATTCCTGCCCGACGGCAACCTGCTGGTTACGCAAAAGGAGGGGGCGATGATTTTGTTCGATCCCGCTACCGGTACCAAGCGGACAGTGTCCGGCACACCCGCCGTCAGCAGCAAGGACCAGGGTGCGCTCATGGACATCGTGGCCGCTCCCGATTTCGCGGTCAGCAAGCTGCTCTACTTCAGCTACGCCGAGCCGGCCTCCGGTGGCAGTAGCCGGGTCGTGCTCGCCACCGCGACATTGGATCAGGCAGGCGGAACGCTTAAGGATACAAAGGCCATTTTCCGCGGCCAGGATGCTTCGACTGGCGGGCACTATTCGGGCCGTATCGGCTTTTCGCCTGATGGCAAGTATCTCTTCTTCACGAGTGGCGACCGCCAGCTTCTCGATCCGGCGCAGGACCCCAAGTCGACGCTCGGCAAGGTGCTGCGCCTGAACCTCGACGGCACGCCGGCCGCCGGTAATCCGCTCGCAGCCAAGGGCTTCCATGCAGCCGTCTGGTCGTATGGCCACCGCAACCTGCTGGGCATCGCCTTCGACAGGCAGGAGCGCTTGTGGGAAATGGAGATGGGGCCGCGCCATGGCGACGAGATCAACCTGATCAAGCCAGGCCTCAACTATGGCTGGCCGAAGGCATCGAACGGCAGTCACTATGACGGCCGGGACATCCCCGACCACGCGCCCGGCGACGGCTTCGAGGCCCCGAAAGTTTCCTGGAATCCGGCCATTTCACCAGGCGGCCTCGCCTACTACGATGCGGACCTGTTCCCGAAGTGGAAAAACTCCCTCTTCATCACCGGTCTCTCGGGCAAGTCGCTGGACCGCATCACGCTCGACGGTGAGAACGCCAGCAAGGTGGACCATTGGGACATGGGCGAACGAATCCGCGCCGTGCGCACCGGGCCGGATGGCGCGCTATGGCTGCTGGAAGACGGTCCGCGCGGCCGGCTGCTGATGCTGACACCGAAGAGGTAGGCCAGCGGGAACGACGTGGCGCGGACATGCCATGCCGGTAGATTAAGTTTGCAGGCGAGCTTACCGCGATTGGTCGGGTTCCGCCTAGTATGCTCACCACCGGCGGGTGCCGGTAGCAGTGCTTGGGCCATGGCAGCAGTGCGCCTGCGAACACGGCCGCTATCTTAACGCCGACCTCCTACCGTACGTCTGCTTCCGCCCCTGAGCGGACTTAGGTGTCGGCCGGAGCGTTAGCGGGCGTCGCCATACATTCGCCTGAAGCCTGGTGATGCGAGCGGTTCGTCACGCAACGCAGTCAGTAAGTGATCACGCGTTACCCCTTTTTCGAACAGCTTGAGCCACTGCACGGCCCATGCGGCGCTATTCGGATCGTGATCGTTCTTTGCGAGCGTGTTTAAGGCCCGATAGGCGCTGGCTGAGTCGCCTAGCCAAGCATACGCCAAGGCGGCCGCACGTGCGAATGCCGCGACATCATGCCCTTGGCGCCAGGCCTTGCTCGCCAAGTCCATGGTTTTTTCCGGCGGCGTTTCTGAATCCATGATCCCGACATGGAACAGCGCATACGATATCCAGGGCGTCCCGGGCGCCAGTAGGGCTGCCTCAGTCAGGCTGGTGCGGGCTTCCGCAAGTTGCTCCCGTTTGTCTCCCACCGCGTTTTTCGCCAGTTTCAGGTGAGCCAGGCCCAGCAGATAATGAAGTTCCACGTTGCGAGAATCGTGGCGCAGGGCGTCCGTCAGGTAGGGGATCGCGTCGCGCGGATCACCCCACTCGATCTCAGCACGGCTCATGGTGATCTGGGCAAAATCAACAGCATGTGCCGCTGCCGCCGCAGCGCGCACGCGTCGCAGCAGCTTCCCGCCATTGTCGGGAGAGGGGCAAGCTTTCAGCGCTGCATTGTCAAGAACGAAGTCGCCCTCGACTCGGCTTAGGCGGGTAAAGTCGATACGAGCCATGGGCAGTTCGGGAAAATCGACCTTGATGACCTTCATGAGCACTCGCCGGTAATGCCACATTGTCGCGTTCAGTTTCATGCCTGACAGGCCAAACAAGTCTGCAAACGCCGCTCCCCCGTCGCTGCCGTTATTCATCAGCTCTAGATACCGCGCCATCTTGTCGCGGTTTTCCGCAGTTGAAAGCATGTAGTGCACTAGATTGAACGCCCGGGACTGAAATTCAGCTTGCGCCAGATATGCGTCAGTACCTATTTCGGTTTTCTTCATGCGGCTGAAAAAATCCTGCGACATGTCCTTACGCAACACTTCGTCGTAGGTGAGGAAATACAGGCGTCCTTGGCTGTAATCGAGCAACTTCATCGATTCGGCGGTCGTACCGGCGGCATGGCCGATCGCCATCTGGTTGTCTGTGAATCGCGCTCCCCCGAAATAAAATTTAAAACCCTGGAGGAACCACTCTGGCCCCCGAATCTCGGTGTGGCGGTACAAAAAATTCTCGCTGTATAAAGTGAGAATAGCCGACAGCGTGAAATCAACATTGTCCGTCAACAGCGACGCATTATTCGACTCCCACATCCGCCCCCGGCCGAACGTGAAAACCTGGGTGCCGGATACGCAGCTGTCAACCAAGCCAACGGTCTCGACAGGGAATTCACCGAGTTCCGCGGTCCAGTTGACCCGGTCCTGAAAGTACAAGGTGAGCTTAGGCAAGTCAGGCTGCCGAATAAGGAATGGTCGCAGGTACAGCCGCAGCACATAGTCCAGCCGCTCCAGGTTCTTCACCAGTTGGACGGCCTGTTCGGGATCGCTGTCAGAATAAACGATTAGGTGCTGGCTCTCGATCCGGAACCACGTCGATGGATCGCGCACCCCCTTGATAACAATGGTGGCGGAATTCTGGCTGCTCTCGACCACATTTTGTTTTGGCTCGCTCACAGATGCGCCAGCGGGCAGGAGTGCAATTGCGATGAGCAGGGTAAATACATACTTGGCAATGGTCACCCACGTCTCCTTCTTGTTTTCAGCTTGTGTGCGGCGTTAAGGGGATGAGTAGATAGCCATATTGAGCAACTTACCGTAGGTCCGCTTATGGCCGGTTTCGGCCTACGCTCTACGGCATGACTGCTGCGCCGTCGATTGCTGCGCAGAAAGCCAAAAACCAAGAGATTGGGGCGATAGCAAAAAGCCACAAAAAGGAATAAATTAGCCTAGCAGCAAGCAATTCCCCCTTTGTAACGCGGAAAATTCCAACTAGGCTAGCCCCTAAAAGAGCTATCCACGCGGAAAAAAAATATGTAAACTGTGCCTCCCAGTCCGGGTGCCTCCATGCGAGAAAGTGAAGCCATAATAGAACTGGGGATAACGCTACGGTCCAGTTAGCTAATAAGTTCACGTAAGCACGAAATTTCATTGTATGTAGCCCGAATTTAAAGTCCGCTGTTGGCCGGCCTCCGTTTATGCCCAATTCCGTCAAGCCACTTGTTGCTTTTCTGCTGGAATTGTGGTCGCTCTGGAAATGGCCTAGCAAACCGATGCTTAAGAACAAAGGGGGACGCCAGCAGTCGCCTGCGGATTCAACCGTTTTTAGCTGATTTCTGCTCCAGCAGAGCGGCTAAATCTTCGTATTTCGGTCCCCGCCTAACTGCGGATGAGCAATGGCAACGAGCACGGCTACGAACAGGCCATAGGCTAATTTGTCGCTTTCAAAAACGTCCATAAATATGCAGCCGATTGCGATAAGCATCGCAATCAAAAGGACAACACGGATGATCCTCGCGTTGCTGGCCTTCCGACTCGCCTTCGCAATCAAAGCCAATTCTTTTTGTGTGAATTCCATTAAACGCCTCTATTTTTTCGACAACTCATCACGTGTATGGCCGCTTTTGGCTGCAGCCTCTATACGCAACGAAACTGGACTTCGGCAGATGCATAAGTACCGTAGCTCGAGTCTTTTCCTGTGCTGCCTACCGGTTCCACTTGCTTCCCTTTCCCCAAGCAGAACTTAGCCGCGTCCTGGAACAATCGGACTTTAACTGCGCTGCTTGAAAAATCGGTAAAATTTCCAAGCCCACCGATCATATACAAATTCTGGCCTATCTCGACCACTCCATCCGTGCCCGTTGTAGCGCAACCCATTGTCGAGGAAGCGACTAGCCATGCGCTGAAAGCAGGAGTAAAAAACTTCTTCATTGTCGGGCACCTCTCTAAAAACAGCAGTTGCGTAAGGCCGCACATGGCCGATATCGAGGCGTTATTAAAAACGCGGTTGCCGCATTTCTATAACACGAGATAGAACGACTAAGCCCTTATCGAGCTTCAACATCTCGATTCGAGCTGTGACCGCCGCCAAGTCTTGTGTCGTCACAGTGCCTTCAAAACCAATTTCCACATCGACGACACCGTGACTGGCAGTCGACTTTATTTCAACGACTCGGTTAAGCTTTTGCATACTACGTTCTATCGGGTTCAACACGATTTCTACTAGCTTCTCCGGGTCGTTTTCTCGTACTGAGTAATGCACCAACACCACTGTCGCGCCCTTCTCGGCGGCAACGGCACCAGTGCCCAAACTGAGTGCTGAAGCCCCTATTAAAATTAGACTTTTGCTCTTCACGAAGCCCCCCAGAGTTGCACTCAAAATTTGCGACGTCTGCTGTTGGCCGAATACAGACAAATTTATATCAGCAACAAATATATTTAATCGGGTTTTGACTTCCGTTAGTGTATAGGTGAGCAACTGACTTGCCAACAAAGGGTTTATATCTGGCGGCATCCAACTCACCTGCCATTTTCTTCCGTTTCTTGTTATTGCTCTCTTCCCAGCCCGACGGAACGAAAACACCGCGCACGATTCCTCGTGCTACCGCAAGAACACAAGCAGCCTGGCTGGCTCGCTTAATACTTAATACCCAATTGCCTTTCACAGCATCGAATATATCAGAACGCTCAATGCTCGCGGCGCTATCGTTGTACTTCTCTAGCAGTTCACCCCATTTGCGTTCAATCTTAATTATCAGCAATGGGATTTCTTCAAAATTATCTAATTTTTCCGCGTGCAAAGCGGTTTTCAAATCACGTGCGTCTCTGATTCCTTCCGCCACTCCATGGCCCGATACTTCGTTTGTCAACGCCTCTGGCTCGATATGATTAACCATGTCGATAAGGGAAGCTTCTACCTTTATCGCTTCCTCATGCGACATCCCATAGCGAACAATTTTGTGCACTACTTCCTCGCCAGATTTTAGGATTGCCGCAATAATCTCTTGCTTGGCCGACATAACATCATCTGACTCCAAGCGCACCATCTGACCCTGCGCATGTGCAAAGACACGATTTCCTACCCCTTTCCCAACGTAAAAAGGCAGATTTTTTCTATTGGGGTCAAATAATGCATATACGTAATGCCCCAACGTCGGCCACGCATCTTGATGGAACATCTGACTCTCCCAAAGTAGTTAATATTCTAATATCTAAAAAAACACCACCGAGTCTCCTAGAGACGCTTGACTCAAGTTGAATGGTTTCACTAAAAGTGTATCTTGCTTTTATCGCGCGCGGAATTTGTATGACCCACTTGAATAAACGCCACTCATCGAGCTGAGAGCCGAAGTAAACGCAGAACAATCGAGTCGAACCATTAATACTTTCTTTATTTCCGAGTGGCGGCTTGTGGCCGAATTCAGTCGGCGGCTTTAACACCTGTTGCCGATGCCCACTGCCCCATGAAAACTCGGGCCGGTTCGTCAAGCTTCATTGACATGGCTGCCTGCGCCATCGCGTCCCAGAAGCGACGGTCTTGGAGCGAATGCGTTGCGGCTTCTGCAAGCTCTTCTAAGGCCAGTCCTAATTCGTTGTAGCACAAATATTCCTCAAAAGCAGCTAATCGATTGTCTTCCGAAGAGGAATTCACAACGATGAACGAGCTGGCTCTACGTAGCCACTCCTCGGTGATTCTCCATTGTTCCAAAAGCTCGGAACTCGCCATAATTTATTTCCAAAAGGGTTTAGCGGACGGCTATTATTGGCCGCTTGCGGACCTAACACGGCGGCAGTCACCATTCTTTCGTAATAGTGACATATTCACCTGCAACGAACAGGTGATAAGCTTCATAGCCATGGTCGTCGATTGTCAGTGTCAAACTCCCAGACGCCCCGAACTGGATGCGAATTTCGTTATTTGGAAGCCGCTCTACAGCTGTTACGCATTGCCCCAGGAGTGGGAAAAGATTGGCAGCCGGAGTGGCCAAGTCCGAATTTCCCGCCCTGATAATTTCATTGCCCTTAGTTTGGAACTCAAATCCTGCCTCGATATCCACTCTATCCCGCGCAAATTTAAGTGACAAACTATGTCGTCCGATAGCTAACTGATTTAACTCCTGCGCTACTAGCTCATTCAGCGGGAAATCATCGGGAATTGACAGTCCAGCCATTTTTCTCCTTCGTCAATAACGCCTCACTGTCTGCTTCTGGCCGGGACCGTGCCGGTAGCTAGCAGGATAGCAACTTACTCCCGCAAAAGTTTCACGCTTTCTCACTGCCGGGCAAAAGTCGTCGCGAAGCAGCTGTTACTATAACGGTTAGGTGAGCGGAATAACAACAAAATGACAATGTCTGATTGTCATTTTCACAATGAAGTTCTATGATTGGGAATTCCCCCCTCCCGAAAGATGCTCGATGAATAAATTGCCCCTGCGCGTCGCTGCCGGCGCCCTTTGGCTCGCTGTTTCCAGCGCGTCGATAGCTGATTCTTCCGTTACTATGCCAATTGAAATTAACGGCACGCTGACGGAAATTCCTGGTCCGTCGCTGCGCTGTCCGTCCAAATTCGGCGGCGTGATCATCGGGCGTGGCGAAGGCGCCCTTACCGGTCCGGTGGCATTCATCGCCAACGATTGCATCACCCAAAGCGGCACGTTGTTTACGTTCAGCGCCGGCAAGTTGATTGTCCTCACTGTAGCCGGCGACCAGATCTTCGCCGACTATAGCGGTCAGTTCGTTCCAACGGGCGTAGGGTCGAATTTCGCATTCACTGGCGCCACGTTCCAAGTGACAGGCGGCACCGGGAAATTCAACAAGGCCAGCGGCGGCGGTAACATGACCGGCGCTGAAGACATCAGCACTGGACAAGGCACGATCAAACTGAGCGGTCGCATCACCTATAAAAACAAGAACTGATCCCATATACATGTCTGGCTCGTGCACAGCGGACAACGGACTGAACTTGGAAATACCATCCCTGCCAGCCCTAGCACAACTAAGGCGCACGCTGGAAGTGCCCGACACCATGAAACTGCTGGTTGGCATCTCGTTTGGCCGGGCAGAGATGGCCGCGCGACAAGTCCCCCACATTCCGCACGTCACTAAGTGAGAGCGTGGTCATGAAATTTGGGGCCCCGAAAAGCGCAGCTCTGTTGAGCACATCATTGCCGTAGAAATCGTCACATGTTCAGCGTTTCCCCTAGCTGGCTCCAGTTCAAACTGCTCCACCTGAAAAACATATATCGTCCAATACCTACGAAAGTGACGTGGGTTGCGAAGGGTCAGCAATCACCACGCGGTTGCGGCCGGCCTGCTTGCCTCGGTAGAGCGCCGCGTCGGCACGGGCCACGCAGTGCTCGAACGTTTCGCCCGGCTGGCGGGTGGCGCAGCCGATCGTCACGCTGACCGAGAGCGGCCGGTCGTCATCGGCGTTCCGCAATGCCTCGACCGACGCGCGGATGCGTTCGGCGATGTGGGCGCCTTGTTCAACGTCCCCGGCCACGCAGATCAGAAACTCCTCCCCGCCCCAGCGCGCCACCCGTTCCTCCGGTCGCACACTGGCCTCGATCGCTTGCACCACCTGCACCAGTACGCCGTCGCCGGCCTCGTGGCCGAAGGCGTCGTTGATGCGCTTGAAGAGGTCTATGTCGGCCAGTAACAGCGTTGACATCCCGCCGGCGACCAGGGCGGTATCCACCGCATGAACCATTGCCCGGCGGTTCAGCGCGCCGGTCAGCGGATCGGTCGATGCGATGGCGCGCAATCGGTGTTCCGATGCGAGTACCGCCTTGTAATAAACGTTCGCGAGCAAGCCCAGCATCAGGAAGCCGGCGCTGACGTTAAACCAGCGCAACAGCGTCAGCACATCATGCGACACCGTCACCGGGGGCGCGTGCGCGTGTGCGTAGGCATCGAGCGCCAGATAGATCGCGAGCAGCACAACGCCATGCAGCAGTTTGCGTCGCAGCTGCGCGCCGGGGCTCACGAAGATCATGGGCAGCATCACCATCAGATAATAGTGGAAGCCACTATCCCATCCGATGAGTGCCACGGCCAACACAGCGTGCGAGATGATTTCGATCCAGATGAGCCCCATCGCCAGGCTGTTGCGGCGCGACTTCAGCGCCAGGCGGGCAGCGACATAGATCAGTATGCTGGCGCCGTTGACCCAGACCATCAGCGACACGTCGATCGCATAGAAGAGCAGCGCGAAAAGCGCGTGCGCGACGAGCGCGATCTGGCAACCGATCGACATCACGTGCCAAAACGTGCGTCCGTTTTGGCGCTGCAGCAGGAGGCCGGCATCGCGCAGCTCCGCAGGGTTGAGATTCATCCTGGATTCCTCAGTTGGCAGCAGGCGGCTTCGATAAAACTTCCTGTCGCGCTTAGCCCACTGCACTAGAATACCATGTTGCCCAGATGAAATGGCGACAGTTATCTTCGTCACCTGTCGTTAGATTGCGAAGGAGTGTTCACGCCCGCTTTGAAAATCTTTGGCGATCCCTTGAAAATCCCTGCGCCTCATAAAACCGGTGCGCATCCGAGCGGTGGTCGCCGCTTGTCACCTCGATTTTTACGCAGCCAGATGCTGAAAACCATTCGCTGGCTGCGCGCATCAGCGTGGATCCAACGCCCAGGCGTCTATGCTGTTGGTCGATGACAAAGCTCGTTATCCGACCGAGAAACCCATCAGCGTGGAATAGAGGGAGTAAATGGAGACTGATACAACCAACAATACTGTCCTCGATTGCGGCGACCAGCACTAAATCTGTCGAGCTATCTTGAATTCCGCGAAGCCTATCCGAAATCTGGGATGGGGTGGCCTCGTAGCCGAGTTGCTGCATCAACGAGGCAATATTCTCACTGTCCCTAGAAAGCACCCTTCGGATAATTGGTAGTTCAGGACTCATGCTCATGCTTTTTTACCCCCTTCCTTGCGCAAAATTCAGGCTTGGTGATGGCGCGGCCCGCGAGCACCGTCATTCAGGCGTGAGCCGCCGGCGGAGCTTGGCCGATTACGCTTCGCTAATCAGCCCTACGTGGTTTAGATTGACGCCAAAGCCACGGTTCAAGTTGACGCCGGAGTCACATTTAAATTGACGCCGAAGTCACGGTTCAAATGACGCCGGAGTCGCGGCGCAAATTGCGGCCCGTGCATTCTCTTCGGCGGCTTTTAGTAAATCTCGCGGCGCAGGCGCTGCATTTGCATGTCGTGACGCTCGACCCAGCGGCGCGCTTCGTCCAGCTGCCATTCAAGGCGGCGGATGTAGTCGATCAGCTCGCGCCTTTCCTGTTCGCGGCGGCGGTCCTGCTTCTTGGACTCTTCGTTGACTTGGCGGTCCTTGGAATCCTGCGCGCCGCGCGTGTCACGCTCCAGGCGACCCAGGCGCCGGTTGGCGTCGTACAGGCGACTTTCCAGATCGTTGACGTCGTTGAGCGCCTGCGCGCGTTTCATCGCAGCCACCTCGAAATCCTGCCCGCTGACGTACGCGCGCTTTAGCTGGTTACGCAGTTCGCCGCGACATACCTCCACCGCCATGCCGGTGTTGGCGCGTCCGCGTTCGAAGGCGTTCTCCGGCACGCAGTATTTGGCGTTCTGCTCTTCCCATGCCTTGGTGTAGACGTCGCGCGTCGACGGTATGACAAATACCCCGTCGCGCGAGGCGCTGGCCTTGCGCTCCTCCAGCATGAACGGTTTGCCGTAGCCGTCGTCCAGGCCCGCCTGGCGCCAGTGGTCGTCCAGGCGCTTTTCCCAGGCCTTGCGGTACTCGGACTCGAAAACCTTCAAACCCTTTTGACGCGCCTCCTTGCCGCGCGTGCCGAACTCCTTGCCGCTGACGGCGTCCTGCGCGCCGAGATTCCGCCAGTAGTTGACGATCTCCGCGTTCCACGCCGTGCGATACACTTCCTCCTGCACCTGCACCCCGGCGTCGCGCGCGGCCGCCGCGCGATCCCGGAAGCGGCTGTCCGGCGTGCCGTTGCGCGCATCGGTGAATCCGGCGTCCTGCCAGAACGTGCGGTTGCCGGCGTGCCAGCCGTTGGTATATGCCGCTTCGTCGAAGCGCAGTTGCGCGGTGGCGGCCCGCGCGCGGCTGTCCTCCTTCTTCGTCAACGGCAGGCCGTCGGTGCCTTCGCGCTTGCCGATGCCTTCCCAGTACTGCGAGTTTCCCTTCAACCAGCCCTCGTCGTAGCCCGCCTGGTTTAACGGCGTCTTGCGCTTGCGGACTTCCTCGCCGGCCGCGCGCACCGCGTACTGCGATTGCTGCAAACCCTTCGCGCCATCGATGGCGCCTACCGCCGCCCACATCTCGCGATTGCCCTGCTCCCAACCGGCCGTGTAGCGCGCGCCGGCATCTTCGCCGGCGGGCTTTTTGTCGTCGCCGTGATCGTCGCAGAAGTCCTTGCGGTCGGCGAAAGTGGGCGGCGCGCCGTCAAGACCGTCCGTCCTGCCGATCTGGTTCCAGTCTCCCGTCTTGCAAGCTTCTATGCGCTGTTTCATCGATGCGCCGCAGCCTCCCAGCACCAAGGGCAAAACAAGCATCAGCAGCAGCAGGCGGGCGATAGAGATCATGAGGTCCACGAAAGAGTTTTTAGCCGCGAGATTATAGATCTAAAGATTAAATAGATGATAATCTTAGAGTATCCAAATAGAAAGATTAAATCTTGCGCGTACTTGCTATCGATGCCTTCCGTGGTATCACCATCCTGGTCATGATCTTTGTAAACACGCTGGCGGGCGTGAGCGGCATGCCGCCCTGGATGGGACACGTGGCCGCCGGCGTCGACGGCATGACCTTTCCCGATGTCGTCTTCCCCGCCTTCCTTTTCATCGTCGGCATGTCGATACCGTTCGCGATGGCGCAGCGCCAGGCGGCGGGCGATACCGGCTGGAAGCTGTGGCGCCACGTGCTGGCCCGCGCCGCCGGCATGCTGGTGTTCGGCGTCTTCATGGTCAACGCGGAAGCGGGCTACAACGAGGCGGCGATGGGCATGACCGTCCACGTCTGGTCGCTGCTGTTCTACCTTTGCGCGATACTGGTGTGGGCGGTCTACCGCTTCGAAAACAAGCAGCTGGCCTTCGCGCTGCGCTTGGCCGGCGCGGCCGGACTGGTCGCGCTGGCGCTGGTTTTTCGCGGCGGACCGGATGGCAACGAGAGGTTGGCGCCGCAATGGTGGGGCATACTTGGGCTGATCGGCTGGGCGTACCTGTATGCGACCATCGCCTGGCGCCTGACCCGCGCGCGTCCGCTGCCGATCGCGCTGACGGTGCTCGCCTGCGTCGCGTGGTACTGCGTGTTCAACACGGCTGCCGTGCAGCCCTCGGCGCTGTGGACGCTGCTGGGTGCCCAATCCGGCAACGCGATCCACACCGCCATCGCGTTATGCGGCGTGCTGACGACCTTGATCTTCTTCCGCGATGGCCGCCCGCGCGCCCACCCTTTCGGCAAGGCGCTGCTGTTGGCGGCGGTGCTGGCGGCGCTGGCGTTCGCGCTGCGGCCCTGGTTCACGATATCGAAGATCGCCGCGACGCCGAGTTGGGCGCTGTACAGCGCCGCGATCTGCGTGCTGCTGTTCGCGGCGATGTACTGGCTGGTGGACTTGAAACAGCAGCGCGGCTGGGTGGCGTTCTTCCGGCCGGCGGCCGCCAATCCCCTGCTCACCTATATCCTCCCCTTCATCATCTACGCGCTGATGGAGACGCTGAACCTGGCCTTCCCTTCCATGCTGGGCGCCGGCATGCCGGGCCTGATCTGGGCGGTGATCTACGCCCTGATCGTCATGGCGCTGGTCGCCGGCCTCAACCGCCTGCACATCAAACTGCAACTCTAACAAAAAACTATGCGCATTAACTCTATCGACGCCGTACGAGGCCTGACCGTGGCCGCCATGCTCTTGGTGAACAACGCGGGTGACTGGTCAAACATCTACCCCTGGTTCGAGCACGCACACTGGCACGGCTGCACGCCGGCGGACTTGATCTTCCCTACCTTCCTGCTGATCGTCGGCGTGTCGCTCCACTTGGCGCTGGGCCGGCAACTGGACGCCGACGCCGGTCCGCTCGCGCGCAAGGCGCTGGCCCGTACGGTGTTGCTGCGCGGCGCGCGCATCTTCCTGCTCGGTCTCGCCCTCAACGCCATCTCCACGCTGATGATGGATGGACGTCCATTCCGCCTGCTCGGCGTGCTGCAGCGGATCGGCATCTGCTTCGCGGCGGCGGGCCTGCTGGCCATCTACGTGCGCGGCGCGCGGGCGCAGTGGGCGATCCTGGTCGCGATACTGCTGGGGTATTGGGGAATGCTGGTCGCCGGGGGTTCGCTGGAGCCGAACCTGAATCTGGCCGACCGCATCGACAGCGCGCTGCTCGGCCCACTGTCCTATCAATACGATGCGGCGACGGGACTGGCGCACGAACCCGAGGGCATCTTGAGCACGCTGCCGTCGCTGGCGACGGTCATCCTCGGTTTGCGGGCGGGCGCCTGGCTGCGCTACGGCCGGATTCGCCAGCTTGCCATTGGCGGCGTGGTGGCGCTGGCCGCCGGCGGCGTGTGGTCGCTGCTGCTGCCGCTGAACAAACAACTGTGGACGTCGTCGTTCGTCCTGTGGACGGGCGGTTTCGGCATGCTGGCCATCGCCGTCGCCTACCAGTTGATCGACGTGCGCGGCTGGCCGCCGCTGGGCCGCTCGATGGGCATCAACGCCATCGCCGCCTACGCCGGATCGTGGATCGCCACTTGCCTGCTGGCCTATAGCGGTGTCCTGACGCCGTTATATCAAAATGTCTTCGCCACGCCGATTACGCCGCTACTCGGGCCGGCGGCGGCATCGCTGGCCTTCGCGGCCTGCTTCACCGCCGTCTTCTGGCTGGCGACGGTGTACGCGGAAAAACGCGGCTGGCGCATCACGATTTAACCATCTTCGCGACAGCATCCACCGAAACCACCAACGTCTGATGCCGCTGCGTGCCGACAGCGCCAGGTTTGGTCGTCGATACGCAGGCGCCCAGCGCCAATGCCAGCGCGGCCGTGTAAGTGAGTAAATTGAACCGGTTCATGATCATCCCCTTTGTTGATTTTGGAACAATCATTTTGCTCTGGTGGAATATTTGGCTTCTAATCCAGATCAAGGCGGAAGCAATCATTCGCTATAATCCAACGTTCTCAACAACACTGAAGAAAGCTTCGGATGATCAAGCGTTTGCGTAGTTCCATCGCGGCCGGCACGCTGCTGCCGTTGTTGGCTTGCCTGTCCGGAGCGGCCGTGGCTGACACCTTCGAGACCATCGAATCGGCGCCGCTGAAGGAGGTTTGGCTCAATGGCGGGTTTTACTCGTATCACTTCGATCGCGACAAGGATTTGAACGATAGCAATCCGGGCCTGGGGGCGGAGTATCGGTTCTCGACGGTGGCGTCGGCCACCGCCGGGCGGTTTTATAACAGCGACCGGGCGTATTCGAATTATATCGGCGTGTATTACCAGCCGTTCAAGGTCGGGCCGGTGCGGCTGGGCGCGGTGGTGGGGGCTTTTAACGGCTATCCGAAGATGCGTGATGGCGGCTGGTTCCCGGCATTGATACCGACCGCCAGTTTTGAATATAAGAGCGTGGGGGTGAATGTGGCCTTTGTGCCGAAGTATAAGGATCGGTTGTACGGCGCGTTGTCGATCCAGTTGAAATTGAAGGTGTTCGATTAGAAATACGCGGTAGTCCGCCATGCATGACGGATTACCGCGTTGATCATATTAATGCCGCGACTTGGACGATACGGCGATCTGGTCGAGGATGTGCTTCGGCACCGCCGCGTAGTGCTTGAACTCCATCGTGTACGTGGCGCGCCCTTGCGTGAGCGAACGTAACGTCGTCGAGTAGCCAAACATCTCCGCCAGCGGCACCAGCGCGCGGATGATCTTGCCGCCGCCGCCGGGAATCTCGTCCATCCCCTGCACCATGCCGCGCCGCGCCGTCAGGTCGCCCATGGCGTTGCCCATGAACTCTTCCGGCGTTTCCACCTCGACCTGCATCATCGGTTCCAGCAGCACCGGGTCTGCCCGCTTCATGCCGTCCTTGAACGCCATCGAGCCGGCCATGCGGAAGGCGTTTTCGTTCGAATCGACATCGTGGTACGAACCGAAGGTCAACGTCACCTTGACGTCCACCACCGGATAACCGGCCAGCACGCCGCTGCGCAAAGTCTCCTGCACGCCCTTGTCGACCGCAGGAATGTACTCGCGCGGCACCACGCCGCCCTTGATAGCGTCGACGAACTGATAGCCCTTGCCAGGCTCCATCGGTTCCAGCGTCAGCACCACGTGGCCGTACTGCCCGCGCCCGCCGGACTGCTTGACGAACTTGCCTTCGACATCGCTCGCGGCCTTCTGGATGGTCTCGCGGTAGGCCACCTGCGGCTTGCCCACCGTCGCCTCGACGCTGAACTCGCGCCGCATGCGGTCCACCAGAATCTCCAGGTGCAGCTCGCCCATGCCGGACATGATGGTCTGGCCCGATTCCTCGTCCGTATGCACGCGGAAGGACGGGTCCTCCTGCGCCAGGCGGTTGAGCGCGATGCCCATCTTTTCCTGGTCGGCCTTGGTCTTCGGTTCGACCGCCTGCGAGATCACCGGTTCCGGGAAGATCATCTTTTCCAGCACGATGACGTGGTCCGGCGAGCTCAACGTGTCGCCGGTGGTCACCCCTTTCAGCCCGACGGCGGCGGCGATGTCGCCCGCGTACACCTCCTTGATCTCCTTGCGCTCGTTGGCGTGCATCTGCAGGATGCGGCCCAGGCGCTCCTTCTGGCTCTTGGTCGGGTTGTAGACCGTGTCGCCGGAATTGACCACGCCCGAATACACGCGGAAGAACGTCAGCTGGCCGACGAACGGATCGGTCATGATCTTGAAGGCGAGCGCCGAGAACGGGTCCGCGTCGCTCGGATGCCGCTCGATCGGATTGTCGTCCTCGTCGGTGCCGGCGATCGCCGGCACGTCCAGCGGCGACGGCAGGTATTCGACGACCGCGTCCAGCATCGCTTGCACGCCGCGATTCTTGAACGCGCTGCCGGCCAGCATCGGCACGATCTCGTTGCGGATCGTGCGCAGGCGCAGCCCGGTCTTGATCTCTTCCTCGGTCAGCACGCCGCCGTCCAGGTATTTTTCCAGCAGCTCGGGCGTGCCTTCGGCGGCGGCCTCGACCATCTTGTCGTGCCACTCCTGTGCCAACGCCTGTAGGTGCTCCGGGATGTCCTCGTAGGTGAACTTGACGCCCAGGCTCTCGTCGTCCCAGTTAATGGCGCGCATCTTCACCAGGTCGACGACGCCGTGGAAGTTATCCTCGGCGCCCAGCGGAATCTGGATCGGCACGGCCACGCCTTTCAGGCGGTTGGCCACCTGTTCGCGCACGCGGAAAAAGTCGGCGCCGACGCGGTCCATCTTGTTGACGAAGGCGATGCGCGGCACTTTGTACTTGTTTGCCTGGCGCCAGACGGTTTCCGATTGCGGCTGCACGCCGCCGACCGCGTCATAGACCATGACGGCGCCGTCGAGCACGCGCATCGAGCGTTCGACTTCGATCGTGAAGTCGACGTGGCCCGGCGTGTCGATGATGTTGATGCGGTGCTCGGCGAAATTGCCGGCCATGCCTTTCCAGAAGGCGGTGGTGGCGGCCGAGGTGATGGTGATCCCGCGTTCCTGCTCCTGCTCCATCCAGTCCATCGTCGCGGCGCCATTGTGCACCTCGCCGATCTTGTGATTGACGCCGGTATAAAACAGGATGCGCTCCGTGGTGGTGGTCTTGCCAGCGTCGATGTGCGCGCTGATGCCAATGTTGCGGTAACGCTCGATGGGGGTCTTGCGGGTCATCACAAATCTCCTTGAACACGTCGTGTCTTTAAGCCTTGGTAGTCTCAAGTGCGGCGATAGTTGCCGAAATCAAGCCCTGAAAAACTTTCCTAATGTGCGACATACCTAACGGCAATTAATGTAGTCTGTGTAATAAACTGCAAGCTTACATCTCACCTGGAAAAAATGCATGGTCCTCCGACGTAATACCGCCCTTCTCCTCTCCTTAGGCATGGGGCCGGCTCTGGCTTTAGCACAGTCCGCGCCGCCGCAGCCCGCCGATCTCGAATTGCGCATCGAACGTTGCTCGGTACTGGGCGACGCCAGCGCCCGCCTCGCCTGCTACGACGGCTTGGCGCGCACCACGCCGACCAAGCAGGCGGCGGGCGGCGCGGCCGTCGGCGTGCCCGATCCGGGCAACGACAGCAAGCTGGTCAACGGCGTGGTGATGCCGGCCAGCACCCAGCCGGCCGAACCGCCGGCGGCGCCGGCAGACGCGCCGATCCCGGCCAAGGTCGCCGAACTGACCACCATTCCGCCGCAGGACAAGGTCTCGCGCATGGTGCAATGGTGGGAGCTGGACCGCTCGGCCAAGCGCGGCGTGTTCAACTTCCGGCCGCACCGCGACAACTACCTGTTATTGGCGAATTACAGCACCAGCAACAACGATACGCCGTTCCAGGAATTCTCGCCCGACGGCCTCAAATCCAAGCACGTCGAGTTGATGTACCAGCTGAGTTTCAAGATGAAGATGATCGAGCAGGCCTTCGGCTGGCCGGTCGATCTGTGGTTCGGCTACACGCAGGAGAGTTTCTGGCAGGCTTACAACCGCTCCGAATCGAGCCCTTTCCGCGAGACCAACTACCAGCCGGAGCTGATGCTGACCACGCCGCTGGCGCTGAACCTGGGCGGCGTCGACGTGCGCTTCTTGACCTTGGGCCTGGTGCACCAGTCGAACGGCCAGACATCGACGTTGTCGCGCAGCTGGAACCGGGTTTACGCGCAGGTGGGCGCCGAGAAAGGCAACTTCGCCGTCAACTTCCGACTGTGGCGCAGGCTGGACAATGCGCGCTCGGACAACGACAACATCGACATCACCGATTACCTCGGCCATGGCGATCTGAACGCGAGCTACCGTTTCGATGGCCATGAATTGTCGGTCACGGCGCGGCGTAACTTCCACACCAACCATGGCGGCTTGCAAGCCGGCTGGGCGTTCCCGGTGTCGGCCAACCTGAAGGGATATGTGCAAGTTTTCAGCGGTTACGGCCAAAGTTTGATCGACTATAACTACGCGCAAAAATCCATCGGCGGCGGCTTCAAGGTCGATTTCTAAAGATTGTCAAACAAGCCGCAAAGCCGCTGCACAGCTCGCTTTGCGGTCTTTCCCTGTGTCGAATTTGGCACAAAACTCCCATTGCCTCTCGGCATGAAACTGCCTTATATTTTCCCTCGGCATCTGCTTGTGCAGATACTTTCGGTTTTCCGCCGATGTGGCGCGACCGGTCCCGTGACCGGCCACTAGACCACCAAGCGGAACCGGATACGCATCGTCAATACGTGGCGCACTGGGGGAAATAATGAAATTCGCAAACTTGAAAATTAGCGCACGGCTAGGCCTGGCTTTTGGACTGGTCGTCGCCTTGCTGCTCGTCGTCGTCGCCGTCGCGATGGGAGGTATGTCGTCGGCCGAACAGCGTCTGTACAACATCATCGACGACCGCTATTACAAAATCGAACTGACCAACAACGTCAAATACAACGTCGCCAACATCCACAAGCACATGCGCAATGTCACCATAGCCGCCGACGCAGCCGCCGTGCAGCGCGAGGTCGATACGATGAACGCGATTCGGGCCAGCAACCGCGAGCTGCTCGACAAAATGGACAAGGTACTCAACATCCCCAAGGCCCGCGAGCTGTTCACCGCCATCGTTGCCGCCCGCAAGGTTGACCTGGAAGGACAGACGTCATTGATGAAGCTGATCAATGAAGGCAAACAGGACGAGGCCCGCGCCTTGCTGACGACCTCCATCGCCCAGAACGAGCGCAACTACGTCAGCCTGCTCAGCGAGATGAGCATGGTGCAAACCGAACGCATGAAGGACGAGGCCGCACAGACCAAGCTGGGCTTCGCCTCGGCCGCACGGCTGATGATCGGCATCGCCGTGGTTACCGTGGCGCTGACCTTGCTGATCGCCTGGAGCGCCAGCCGCAGCATCACCGTGCCACTGAACCACGCGGTGGGCATGGCACGCCGTGTCGCCGACGGCGACCTTTCGGCGCGTATCGAGGTGACGTCGACCAACGAGACCGGGCAGTTGATGAGCGCGCTCAAGGACATGAACCAGAGCCTGACGGACATCGTCGGCCAAGTCCGCACCGGCACCGACACGATGGTGACCGCCTCGGTCCAGATCGCCACCGGGAATATGGATTTGTCTGCCCGCACCGAACGCCAGGCCAGCGCGCTGGAGGAAACGGCATCGTCGATGGAGGAGTTGACCAGCACGGTGCAGCAGAACGCGCAAAACGCCGAGCAGAGCAATATCTTGGCGGAGTCCGCCTCGGAGGTCGCGCTGAAGGGTAAGAACGTGGTGGCACAGGTGGTCGACACCATGGGCGCGATCAACGAATCGTCGCGCAAGATCGTCGACATCATCGGCGTCATCGACGGCATCGCCTTCCAGACCAATATCCTGGCGCTCAACGCGGCCGTGGAGGCGGCGCGCGCCGGCGAGCAGGGACGCGGCTTCGCGGTGGTCGCATCCGAGGTGCGGAATTTGGCACAACGCTCTGCCGCCGCCGCCAAGGAAATCAAGACCCTGATCGGCAACTCGGTGCAGCAGGTTGACGCCGGTGCCCATCTCGTCAATCAGGCGGGCAGTACGATGGATGAAGTGGTGGCCAGCGTGCAACGAGTGACCGGTATTCTGCGCGAAATCAGCCTGGCCAGCGCCGAGCAGACCACCGGCATTTCGCAGATCAACGAAGCGATCATTCAGATGGATGATGTGACCCAGCAGAACGCGGCCTTGGTCGAACAGGCGGCGGCAGCGGCGCAAAGCATGCGCGAGCAGGCGTCGCATTTGTCGGAGGTGGTCGGAGTGTTCCGGTTGGACGAGGCGCCTCGCGCGCCGCGTCTAGCGCAGACCAAGCGGCCACGGATCGCACTGCCTGCATAGCTGATGATGGATGCGCCGCCGGTGACGCACACATGGCGGATTACGGCGTCCCGCCTAATCCGCCCTACGTGCCTCCGGAATGAAGCGGAGGTCTGATGTCAACGGATACGCACGTTCGCGGCGGCCCGTGTGTCGAATGACTGCGGAGACACGTAGGGCGGATTAGCGTAGCGTAATCCGCCAAGCTCCGCCAACGGCCCCAAGATTGCCCCGACGTCTCAACGCCCCGGCGAACCCCGCAGGATGCGCGCCGGTAGCAGCACCACGGCGCGCAGCAGTTCAAACACGCCCTCCACGCCTATCCCGATCAGCCTGAACGGCAACGTCAGCAGCCAGAACACCGGATACAGCAGCAGCGCCAGCAAGGCCAGCGGCCAGCAAAGAAAAAGCAGTACCAGCCACAGCACAAAACTCAGCATGAGACGCCCCCGATCCAGTGATGCGATTGTCAATGCTGTCACTGTAGAACGGTGCGGCGACGCGGGCAATTCCCGTGCGACCAACTGCGTATAAACGCGATCAATCGCAGGAATTCGGGGATAAACGGAGGAGAAAGCCGGGCCTTACCAGCCGCAGACTACTGGCCCAGGCAGATAATCTTGGTCACGTACTCGTGGGCGTTCGGCTTCTTCTTGCCCGCCCAGGCGATCGCCTCGTTGGCTTGGTCGATGGTCAGGATCGACGCCTTTTCCTTGGACTTGATGAAGGACACGCCCTCGAAGGCGCCGTCCTTGCTACGCATGACTTTGGCGAACACGGGCGGTTTGGTCTCGCCGTCGGCGATTTTATTTTGCTGGATGAGGTAGCGCTGGTCGTTCTGTTCCATATATCTCTTTCTGTAAAAGACGAAATATACGCTTCAGAACGACCTTCGTGGGGACTTTTTAAGCGTAGGCGGCGATGGCCGTGGCCGGCTGCGTCACGGTATCGTGCAGGATTTCGGCGCGCAGCGCGGCCTGCAGCGACGGGATCGAGCCACCCGCGCGGTACTGGAAGCTGACCTGCAACACGTCACCTTGCTTGGCCTTGATCGGCGTCGCCAGCGGCAAGGTCATGTAGTGGTTCAGCCAATCGATGGTGGTCGAGCGCTCGGCGACCACGGCCAGCACGTTCTTGGTCACGAAGCGCATGGCGCTGATCTCGCCGGCCTTTTCGATGACGAACTTGCCCTGCCATGCATACGCCAGCTCGTTGGGCTGGTTGAAATCGATGATGCTGTAGACGGCCGGCTGCGCCGCCTCCACCGTGCCCGGATAGACTACGTTGGTCTCCTGGAACTGGACGATGGGCGCGTAAAACCCTTCGAAATCGTACTCCTGCTGCACCGGTTGCACCGCCATGATCACCGCTTCCGGCAGGAACACCGGCAGCGGTCCGCCGAAGCGCTCCAGATAGCGCCGCTTGAACGACTCGATCACCTCGACCTGCTTTTCGCGCAACATGGCCACGTGGATCATCTCGCAGATGACGACGTCGACCGGCTCCGGCGGCAGGTACTCGAAGGCGTCCGCGTGCACCACCTCGACCTTCTCGCCGTTGGGATTGAGCGCGAGCATCTTGCGCGCCTCTTTGACCATGTCTGGATTAAACTCGACGCAATACACCTTCTCCGCCTTGGCCGCCGCGAACCAGGACAGCACGCCGGTACCGCCGCCCAGCTCGAGCACCTTGGCACCAGGCTTGACCGCGTAATCGATGGCCGACTTGAAACCGTGCATACGGTTCTGGTCCATCAGCATGTTGTGATGGTAGTGGACTGGTATGAATTGCCCCAGATAGCAGCTTTCGATTTCGCGTTCGTTCAGCATGGTTTCCCTTGGTTGTGGCGCATTGTGCTTTGATGCAATACGGTGAACCTATTATCGTTAAGATTGTCCACCTATAAAGTGGCGAGCTAGGTGGGAAACCCCTGCCAGTTCTGCTTTTCCGCAAGAAAGTTATCAGAAACCGTATTCAATTATATTATAGCGATCCGCTGCACGAAAGTACGCCATGTCGCTTCAAGAACGCAACAACGTCCATTGCTACGGCGATGGTGATCACACCATGATGCTGGTGCACGGCTACGGCTGCGACCAGACGATGTGGCGCTTTTTATACCCGCACTTCGCCGAGCGCTACCAGGTGATCCTGCTGGACCTGGTTGGCAGCGGCGGCTCCGACCTGTCGGCCTACGACCGCGACAAGTACGGCACCTTGCATGGCTACGCCGACGACATGCTGGAAATAATCGATGAATTCGCCACGGGGCCGGTGATCTTCGTCGGCCACTCGGTCAGCGCGATGATCGGCATGCTGGCCACAATCAAGGCCCCGGACAAGTTTCTCGCCCAGGTCATGGTCGGGCCGTCGCCCAGCTTCATCAACGATGACGACTACGTCGGCGGCTACAACCCGGAAGACATCGAAGGCTTGCTGCAAATGATGGACGACAATTACCTGGAGTGGACCAAGGTGATGGCGCCGACCATCATGGGGGCGCCGACCAAACCGGCGTTGGCGAAGGAATTGCTGGTCCGTTTCCAGGCCAACGACCGCGAGATCGCCAGGCATTTCGCCCGGGTGACGTTCACCGCCGACCACCGCGCGGACGTGGAGAAGTCGACCGTGCCGGCCCTGATCCTGCAATGCAGCGACGACCTGATCGCGCCGCGCGAGGTGGGGGAATATCTGCACAAGCATCTGGCGAACAGCACGCTCAAGGTGATCACCAATGTCGGCCACTGCCCGCATATGAGCGCACCATCGGCCAGCTCAGAGGTGATCACGCGCTATCTGGACCGCCTTGTCAAATGCCTCGTTTGATCTATACTGTCGTCTCAAAGGAGGCAATTTATGTCAGGTTCCAAGACCGTTGCAAAGCGGACGACAGCGTCCAGCCCCGCACGCATCAAAGCGGCAACCGCGGCAGGCGGCGGTCTCGTCCTGGCGGACACCACAGCGCCGGCGGTGGTCCGCCACGGCGTCACGATCGTCGATGGTGCCCATCTTTACCGCGTCGATCCACAGGCGCGCATTGCTGTGATAAGGCAAGGCATTCCAGCGTCGATGGTCGGCAATCTTTCGTCGCGCATGGGCATGAGCAAGGAAACTTTGCTGTCCAGCCTGGGCTTGTCGCGCGCGACGATCAGCCGGAAAGAGAAGGATGCCACGGTGTTGTCCAAGGATGAATCGGAACGGGTACTGGGGGTTGAAACGCTGATCGGCATGGTGCAAACCATGGTCGAGCAGTCCGGCGATCCGACCGGGTTCGACGCCGCGCGCTGGTTATCGGAGTGGCTCACCAAGCCGTTGCCGGCGCTGGCTGGCGAGACGCCGGCGAGTTATATGGATACATTCGAGGGCCAGAAACTGGTGTCCGAGTTGCTGTCGATGAGTCAGAGCGGAGCCTACGCGTGACCGTGCCGGTCTGGCGGATTGCGGTCGAGGCGCCAACCTACGCAGCCAATGATTTGAGCGGTGCCGGCGCCAAGAGGACCGGCGGTCGTTGGAATAGCAAGGGCACGGCGGTGGTCTACTGCGCCGCAAACATCGCGCTGGCCACCCTTGAGACCGTCCATTATCTGCGTGGCGGCGGCCTCCCATACAATCGCTATCTGGTGCGCATCGATATTCCGGATGACGTATGGGCCGCGCGCGATGTCCTCGCGCCGCTGCCAGGTGGATGGGACGCAATTCCGGCTGGAATGAGCGCCAGAGCGGCGGGCGACGCCTGGGTTGCGGCGAGCGCGACGGCCGTCCTGCAAGTGCCCTCGGTGATCGTACCGGACGAATCCAACATACTAATCAATCCGCTGCACCGCGACGCCGCCGCCGTCGTCGCAACCACCCTGAAGCGTTGGAGCTACGATCCCCGGTTCTTTCCTTGATTGAGCGCCAGCCCTGTTCAAACGTGATCGACCCGGCTTAGCGTTTGCCCTTGGCCGCCAAAAACGCGTCGATCGTCTTGGCGATCCAAGGCTTGTCCGCCTTGGTGGCGAACTCGGAAGCCGTCAGCTTAAAGCCGCGATCCTTCAGCGTGGCATCGGCGCCCTGCTGCAACAACACTTCCACCACCTGCTCAGCGCCCTCGCGGGCCGCCATCATCAGCGGCGTCATCCCGGAAGGCGATTCGGCGTCGATGTAGGCATGCTGCTCCAACAGGATATTGGTGATTTCCACACTGCCGGCCGCCGCCGCGTAATGCAACGCCGTCCAGCCCTTTTGATTGACGTGCGCACCGCGCTTGATCATATCCAGCACCATCGGCTTGTTCTGGCGGAATGCCGCCATCATCAGCGCGGTGTTGCCGTTGGGCGCCTTGGCTTCCAGGTCGATGCCCGGCTGATCCATTAGCAAGGTGGCGACGTTGACCGCTTCGTGACGCATCGCCAGGATCAAACCGGTCTCGCCGCTGGGATCGCGCACATTGGGATTGAGGCCGCGCGCCAGCACCTTTTTGACGCCCGCGACGTAATCGACTTGCACGGCCCGGAAGAACGCAACCTCGTCATCCGTCTGATCGGCGGCGAAGGCCGGCAGCGCTACGGCAAGTGCGACCACACCCAGCAGGAAACGGCGGCGAACTGTCTGTAGAATCAACATGAGCTTCTCACGCCACAACGTTGAATAATTTGAAGAAATTGGCGGAAGTCTGTGCCGCCACTTGCTCCACCGGTATGCCTTTGAGCTTGGCGATATATTCGCCAACGTGGGCGACGAAACCCGGCTCGTTCATCTTGCCGCGATGCGGCATTGGCGCCAGGTACGGCGAATCGGTCTCGATCAGGATGCGCTCCAGCGGCACTTCCAGCGCCACCGCCTGCAAGTCCTTGGCGCTCTTGAAAGTCACGATGCCCGAGAACGAGATGTAAAAGCCCATGTCGATGGCCGCGCGAGCCACTTCCAGCGATTCCGTGAAGCAGTGCATGACGCCGGCGACGCCGCCAGCCTCGGTGCCGGCGCCCTCCTCGCGCATGATGCGGATCGTGTCCTCGCTGGCCGCGCGCGTGTGAATAATCAAGGGCTTACGCGTGATTCTTGAAGCTTTGATGTGAGTGCGAAAACGCTCGCGCTGCCATTCCAGGTCTCCCTGCAGACGGAAATAATCCAGGCCGGTCTCGCCGATGGCGATGATCTTCGGGTGGTTGGACAGTTCGACCAGCTGTTCGACGCTTGGTTCCGGCGTGTCCTCGTAATCGGGATGCACCCCGCAAGAGGCGTAGATGTGCGGGTATTCCTTGGCCAGCGCCAGCACTTGGGGGAAATCCGGCAAGTCGACCGACACGCACAGCGCGTGCGTCACCTTGTTGTCGGCCATCTTGGCCAGGATTTCGGGCATGCGAGCAGCCAGCTCGGGGAAATTAATATGGCAATGGGAGTCGATAAACATACCGATATTGTACCCCGGACGGGGCAGGCCCACCGGCGCAGCAGTTCGCAAAGACGCTTACAGGGTATGCGTGGCGCGTGACGACCTCAGCGCGGCGCCGAGGATTTCCTCGATCCGCAGGCGCGCGCGCTGGCCGCTCTCGTCGTCCGGAAAATGCACGCCGATGCCCTGCGCCTTGTTGTTGTGCGCGCCGGGCGGGGTGATCCAGGCGACCTTGCCGGCGATCGGATATTTGTTGGGGTCGTCCATCAACGCCAGGATCAGGTAGATCTCGTCACCCAGCTTGTACGGTTTTTGCGTCGGCACGAACATGCCGCCGTTCTTGAGGAAAGGCATGTAGGCGGCATACAGTGCCGCCTTTTCCTTGATTGCCAGCGACAACACCGTCGGCCGCGCGACTGGCACGGTGTTCGGGTCGATGGGACTGGCAGCGGACATGGATTACCTTTCAGACACTGAGGCGGTATAGTCGAGCAACATATCCTCCAAAAACAGCTTCGGCGACAACGGATGGTCTGAGGTCGCGCGACGCTCGTTGGCACCCTTGATCGCCGCCAACAGCTTGCTGACGTGGATCTTGTCCGCCAGCCCGGCCAGCTCTTTCTGGTAGCGGGGATAGTAACGGATGTTACCTGCCAGTTTGTAGGAAAACAAATCATAAAGCCAGCGTTGCAGCCAAGATACTTGCGCGCTCAGGGGCACTTTTTGAAGTTTATCAGCAACTTTCAACGCGCCCTCGACACTCGGTCGCGCCAGCAGTTGCAGCAGCACCTCCAGATCGTCGCGGTTGCCAGTCTCAGCCTGCGCCATGGCCGCCAGCGGCGCGCCACCCTGCTCGCGCAGCCAGCTGTCGGCGTCGGCCACGCCCTGCGCCTTGAGCCAGGCCAGCGCCTCGGCATGGCTCGGCATCGGCAGCGCGAACTTGCGGCAGCGCGACAGGATGGTCGGCAACAGGCGGTCTAGGCTGTTGGAGGCCAGCAGGAACACCGTACCCGGAGGCGGCTCCTCCAGCGTCTTCAGCAAAGCGTTCGAGGCCGGCATGTTCAGCGCCTCGGCCGGATATAGCACCACCACGCGCAAGCCCTGGCGATGGGTCGAGATGTTCATGAAATCGGCCAGATTGCGTATCTGCTCGATCTTGATTTCCTTGGACGGCGCCTTGGCCGACTTGGCCGACTTCTTGGTCTCCGCCTCGCCGTCTTCACCACCTTCGGCGGTCGGCTCGTCTTCCAGCGCCTCCGGACGCACGCGGCGGTAGTCCGGATGGTTTTGCTGCGCGAACCAGCCGCACGACGCACACTGGCCGCAGGCGTGGCCATCGGGCAGCACCGCCTCGCACAGCAAGCCTTGGGCGAAACTTTCGATAAAGTCCGACTTGCCGATGCCGGCGGCGCCGTGGAACAGGATGGCGTGCGGCATGCGCTGGCGCAGCTGTTGCAGCTGCGTCCACGACGATTCTTGCCACGGATAGATGGTATTACTCATTATATTCAGTTACTTAGCTGATGCGTTTAAAGTAGATCGTCAAGTATTGCGCCGATCTGCAGCTGGATCTCCGCAATGGACTGCGTCGAATCGATCACGCGGAAGCGCTCGGGGAACTGGGTCGCGCGGCGCAGATACTCGTTGCGGGTGGCGGCGAAGAAATCGGCCTTCTCCTGCTCGAACTTGTCCAGCGACCGGGTGGCGTCGAGCCGGGCCCGCGCCACTTCCAGCGGCACGTCGAACAGCAGGGTCAGGTCCGGCTGCAGATGCGGATGCACCCACTGCTCCAGCGCCTCCAGCTTGGCCAGGTCCATGCCACGGCCTCCGCCCTGGTAGGCGAAGCTGGCGTCGGTAAAGCGGTCAGAAATGACCCAGGCGCCGTCGGCTAGCGCCGGCGCGATCACCTGCGCGATATGCTCGCGGCGGCTGGCGAACATCAGCAGCGCCTCGGTTTCCAGGTGCATCTTTTCATGCAGCACCAGTTCGCGCAGCTTTTCGCCCAGCGGCGTGCCGCCCGGCTCGCGCGAGCTGACCAGCGCGATGCCGCGCGATTTGATGTATTCGCTGACGAACGCGATGTGGGTCGACTTGCCGGCCCCGTCTATGCCCTCGAAGGTGATGAATTTGCCGCTGTGTTGCGTGGCGCTTTGTTGAGTCATGTAGTTTTTATCGCAGTTGCTATCTCTGGTACTGATTCACTGCCCGGTTGTGGTCGGTCAGGTTATCGGAAAATTTACTGGTGCCGTTGCCACGGGCTACGAAATACAGGGCTTGCGTCTTGGCGGGCGCCAGCGCGGCGGCCAGCGACTGCACACCAGGCAAGGCGATCGGCGTCGGCGGCAGGCCGCTGCGCGTATAGGTATTGTACGGGGTGTCAGTCTCCAGGTCCTTTTTACGGATGTTGCCCTCGTACTTGGTGCCCATGCCGTAGATCACGGTCGGATCGGTCTGCAGCATCATGCCGATGCGCAGCCGATTGACGAACACGGCGGCGATCATGTTGCGCTCGGACTTTTGTCCGGTCTCCTTCTCGACGATGGACGCCATCGTCAGCGCCTCGTACGGATTCTTGTACGGCAGCGCCGGATCGCGCTTTTCCCACGCCGAAGCCAGGCGGTTGAGCATCAACGCATGCGCCTGGCGGTAGATCTGCAAGTCGCTGGCACCCTTGGCGAACAGATAAGTGTCCGGGAAGAACAAGCCCTCGGGCTGCTTGTATTCGGAGGCGATGGCGTTCATCACCTCCTGGTCGCTCAGCGAGGTGGTGTCGTGCTTGAGGCCGCGATGGGCGGCGATGGCCGCGCGCATCTGGCGGAAGGTCCAGCCTTCGATGATGGTCAGCTGCTCCTGCGCGAACTCGCCGCGCACCAGCTGGTCGATCAGCTTAAGCGGCGTGACGCCAGGCTTGAGCTCGTAGGAACCGGCCTTCAAGCGGCCGCTTTTATTGGTCACGCGGGCCAGCAGGTTGAACAGCAAGGGCCCCATCGGAATGCCGGCATCGGAGATTTGCTCGCCGGCCGCGTGGGCGCCGCTGCCCGGAAGGATGGTGAACGGTATCGGTTCGACGTCGCCGACGATAATCGGGGCCTGCGACCAATACATGAAGTAACCGCCGCCGGCGATTGCCAGGAGAACGCAGAGTGTAATTATTTTTTTGATAAATGCCATTGTTCGAGCCGGATTGTAGGATCAACTGAAATCGGGTACAGCTTGCCACTTCTCGGACCAGACCGCCAGCGCCGCGTTTTGCACGGCATCCGACGCGATCTTCGGGACATCACTATAATGAGCCCGTAATGATAATGCTTTAATCGTCAAACTATTGGAAATTATGTCTTCTTGGAATGAACTTTTAGCACAGCCGTCCGCCCCGCTGACGCCCACCGCGCTGGCGGTCGGTTTTGTCGCGCCCATCACCGACCAGGGCTTGATCGCGCTGGATGGGGAGGAAGCGGCCGGTTTCCTGCACAACCAACTCACCAACGACGTCGAGCACCTCGGCCTGGGCGAAGCCCGCCTGGCCGGCTACTGCTCGCCGAAGGGCCGCCTGCTGGCCTCGTTTCTGATGTGGCGCAGCGAGACGACTATCTTCCTGCAATTATCGCGCGACATCCAGGTCGCCGTGCAAAAGCGGCTGTCGATGTTCGTTTTGCGCGCCAAAGCCAAACTCAGCGACGCCACCGAGGCGCCCGCCAACCAGGTTGTCCTCGGCCTGGGCGGCGGCCTGGCCGAAGCCGTGCTGCAAACGTGGTTCGACACCCTGCCCGCCAAACCGTTCGCCAAAGTCGACCACCCGCTGGGCACCTTGATCCGCGTGGCCGACGCCTTCGGCGCCGCCCGCTACCAGTGGCTGCTGTCGGCCGAGGTTGCGCAAACGGTCGCGGCGGAACTGGCCGATCGCCTGACCGTCGGCGGCAACCAGGCCTGGCACTTGTCCGAAATCCACGCCGGCATCCCGCAGATCGCCAAGGCCACGCAGGAACAGTTCGTCCCGCAGATGGTCAACCTGGAGCTGCTGGGCGGCGTCAACTTTAAAAAGGGTTGCTACCCGGGCCAGGAAATCGTCGCCCGCAGCCAGTACCTCGGCAAGCTCAAGCGTCGCACCACCCTGGTCAGCATCCCCGACCCGACGGCCGCCGCCGGCGCCGAAGTGTTCGCCACGGCCGACCCCGAGCAGCCCTGCGGCATGATCGTCAACGCCGCAGCCAACGGCAACGGCGGCATCGACGCGCTGGTCGAAATGAAGCTGGCCGCGATCGAAGCGGCCTCGGTCCGCCTCGGCTCGGCGCAGGGCCCCGCCCTGGCCTTCCTCGACATGCCGTACATGCTGGACCCGCTCGACCTCTAGCATGGATCTCTATATTTATTACCAGGTCAAGGAAGCCGACACGGCCTCCTTGCAGGCTGCGGTCGTCTCGATGCAGGCGGAGCTGTCGCGGCGGCACGGCGTCGCCTGCCAGCTCAAGCGCCGTCCCGAAGCCAGGGACGGCCTGCAGACGTGGATGGAAGTCTACGCCGGCACGCCGGCCGCTTTCGCGGCGGCGCTGGACGAAGCCGTCCAACGGTCCGGTCTGTCCGCATGGACCAGCGGCCCGCGCCACACCGAAGTTTTTACGGATTTAGTGCCATGTGTTTGATCGTTTTTGCCTGGCGGGTCATTCCGGCGGTGCCGCTGGTGGCGGCCGCCAACCGCGACGAGTTTTATCAGCGCGCCACCGCGCCGGCGGCGCCGTGGCCGGAGCATCCGCAAATTTTCGCCGGCCGCGACCTGCAGGCCGGCGGCAGCTGGATGGGCATCACGCAACCGTCCGAATGCGGCGGTGCGGCGCGCTTCGCGGCGATCACCAACATCCGCGCGCCGTCAGAGCACCGCGACGAGGCGCCCTCGCGCGGGCGGCTGGTGGCCGATTTCCTGGCCGGCTGCATGACGCCGCAGGAATATGTCGACGCGATCCGCGACGGCGCCGACGCCTACAACGGCTTCAACCTCGTGCTGGGCGACCGCGACACCCTGATCTGGTTCTCCAACCGGGGCGACGACGACCCGCGCAACGGCAAGCCGCTCGAACCTGGGGTGTACGGGCTATCGAACGCGCTGCTCGACGCGCCGTGGCCGAAGGTGGTCAAGACCAAGGCGCAGTTCGCCAGTTTGCTGTGTTTGGGGGCGCCGGACGAGGCGTTCTTCGAGATGCTCGCCGACACGGCCCCAGCGCCGGACCAGCGTCTGCCGGAGACGGGCGTGCCGCTGGACCTGGAGCGGATGCTGTCGGCGGTGCGGATCGAAAGCCCGAGCTACGGCACGCGCACGTCGACCGTGGTCAAGCTGTATGCCGACGCGCACGCCACCCTGCATGAGATGTTGATTCAGTAACTCCGGGGTCAGGTCCGCCATTGCTACACGGGCTCGTGCTAACGGTGTTGGTGGTTCGGCGATGGCGGATTACGCTTCGTTAATCCGCCCTACGTAATCAACTGCTTGTCTCGGTCCCAACCTATGCTAGAGTTTGATATGGCGTTTTGACGGGTCTTGGAGATTCTCTATGAAGCGTGTGACCGGTATCGGGGGCATCTTTTTCCACGCGAAAGATCCGGTCGCGCTGCGCGCCTGGTACAAGCGGCATCTGGGCATCGACGTGCAGGATTGGGGTGGCGCGGCGTTCACTTGGGCCGACCAGGCCGGTAACCCGACCAAGGGTACGACCATCTGGTCGATCGGCGCGGCAGACAACAATCAGTTCGCGCCCAGCGCTTCGTCGTTCATGGTGAACTACCGGGTCGAAGATTTGACTGCCCTGCTCCAGCTTTTACGCGGCGAGGGCTGCCATGTGCTGGAAAACACAGACGACTCGGAATACGGCAAGTTCGGCTGGGTGGTCGACCCTGAGGGAAACAAGGTCGAGCTCTGGCAACCTCCCGCCGGACAATAACCCGCTTACTTGATATTAGGCGCCATCTTCTGGACCAGGGAGACCTGCGCAACCTTGTCATGCCGCGCAAGCGTGCTCAAAGCGTCGGCCGGCAACGAGGCGAACAGCACCCGTCGCCGGGTATCGGCATCGGCGCAGCCCAGGCCCTGTAATTCGCTTGCCTCGTCCGGTGTCAGCGGCGATCGCAGCCGCACCGAGACATCGACATTGCCCTCTTGTGGCCGCACCAGCGCCAGGCTGAGGGCGGCGTCAAACTTGGTACCACTCATGATCTATACCTTGATCAGGCCATATCCCCACTTTATATCATGCGCGCCAGCGGGCGAACCGGGCACGGCCGAATTCTTTTTCAGCCAGGCTTTGGCTTGCGCCGGCGTCGCCTTCGGATTGGATTCCAGGAACAGCGCCAGCAGGCCGGTGACGACGGGCGATGCCATGCTGGTGCCCGCCATCACGCGATAGCCCTGGGCGATCACATCGCTTTTATCGACGCTGGAGGCCGACGACAACGCGGACGCGATCATCGCGCCGGGCGCGGCCACGTCCGGCTTCAAGGCGCCGCCGCGCAGAGGACCCGGGCTGCTGAATTCGGATATCGTATCCGGCGTCAAGCCCACCGATTGCGGCGCCCCCGAAATATCGACCCATTGGTTGCGCGAGGTATAGGAAGCCACCGTGACAACTTCCTGGCCCGACCCGGGCGAGCCGACCAGGGTATCGAACAACGGCGAGACCATCTCCGCCGAGCCGTAACGCTCCTGATCGCTCAACAACCAGACATCGACGTCGGACGCCGAGCCCGACTTACGGCGCACCTCCACTTTCCACAGGCCGCCCTGCACCGCGCCCTGGCCGGATACCTCCACCAGGAATTGCCGGTCGCCACCCGGCGCCAGCGATTCGGGCGTCGAGACGACCACCTGGTCGCTGCCCAACATAGTCGTCTTCGCGGCCGGATCGGTGTCGAGCAAGCCCTGCCACGGCGTCGCCGCGCCGGTCGAGCTGATGACCCGCACCTCGCACTTGGTCTTGCCCGAGTACCAGCCGTTGATCAGGAACCACGGCGCGGAAAGGTCGGACCGCTTGGGCTGCACCTTGATCTCGAAGCGCACGGCTTTGGCGGAATCGACCCGCTGCCTGGAATGGATCGGATCGCCGCCCTCGTTGCCGGCCGCCGCCACCACCAGCCGGCCTGGGCCACATTCATCGCTGATCGCCACGCTGGTGTCGTCCTCGCCGTCGTGGCCGTCGAAGTGGCCGCCCAAACTGAGGTTGACGACACATGGGCGCCCGAGCTTTTTCGCTTCTTCGAAGATCCAGCGCACGCCTTCGACAATGGCGCTGTTCTGGAAATTGGTCTTAACGATGATGAGCTCGGCGGCGCCGGCGATGCCGCTGAACGGCGCCACCGCGCCGCTGGCGATGCCCGCCACGTGGGTGCCGTGGCCGTGCATGTCCGCGCTAGCGTCCATCGCGGCGCCGGTCAGCAAGCGGCCGAGCTTGCTATAGCCGGCCCCGGGGCCGTCCCCCGCGATCTCCTGGTCCCATATTTTCAGAACGCGGCCCGCAAACGCGGGATGGTTGACATCGATACCGGTGTCGACGACGCCGACAATCACGCCCTGGCCGGAGACATTGTTCTGCGCGATATATTCTGGCGCGCCGACCAGCGGTCCGGCGATATCCATCAGCGGGCGCAGGCGTCTTGGCGCCGACACGCGCGCCACCTTCTCATCGAGCGCAAACTCCATCAACTTGGACGCTGGCACCAGCGCCGTCATCACCTCCCCGGCGCCTTTGGCGAGCTTGATACCGGCGACCGATTTGGTCTGCGGATCGGTACAGCGGACCAGCACATGGTAAATCGGCGCCAGGTTCGGGACGCGTTTTCTGACTGACAGCAGATTCGGCGCGCCGGTCACCTGCTCGGCCTCGCTGGATGCCAACAAAACGGCCAGGCTGGCCGACATCTTGTTTTTGCCGCCGACTGCGGACTTGGATTTGCTCGCCATATTCGCCCTGTCTTAAAGTGTTAAAGATTAGGCGTACTGTACAACATTGTCGGATCAGGCATCAATCGCGTGCCTGTGCATCAGGTCGTACAGTGTGGGCCTGCTCACACCCAGCAGTTCGGCGGCGCGCAGGATGTTGTTCTCGCAGCGCACCAGGGCGCGCACGATGGCTTCGCGCTCGGCCCGGTCGCGCACCTGGCGCAGGTTGAAGTCGTCCGCCGCCTGTTCGGGCGCGTCCAGGCCCAGGTCCTCGGCGACGATCTGCGGGCCGTCGGCCATGATGATGGCGCGCTTGATGCAGTTCTCCATCTCGCGCACATTGCCCGGCCATTGCCAGGCCTCGACCGCCGCCAGCGCCTGCTGGCTGAACTCGATGCGGCTGCGACCTTCCTGCGCGCAGAACAGATTGCGGAAATGGTAGGCCAGCAGGGTGGCGTCGCCGCTGCGCTCGCGCAGCGGCGGGATCGGAATCACAATCTCGGACAGGCGGTAATACAAATCCTCGCGGAAGCGCCCCTGGGCGATCAGCTGCTTCAGGTCCTGGTGCGTGGCGCAGACGACGCGCACGTCGACCGCGATCTCTTCATGCCCGCCGACCCGCTCGATGACCCGCTGCTGCAGGAAGCGCAGCAGCTTGGCCTGCAAGGCCATCGGCAAGTCGCCGATCTCGTCGAGGAAGAAGGTGCCGCCCTGCGCCATCTCGACCTTGCCCTTGGTCTGCTTGGCGGCGCCGGTGAAGGCGCCCTTTTCGTAACCGAACAGCTCGCTCTCGAGCAGGTGTTCCGGTATCGCCGCGCAGTTGATGGCCATGAAGCGCTGGTTGGCGCGCGGACTGAGTTGGTGCAGGCCGCGCGCCAGCACCTCCTTGCCGGTGCCGCTCTCGCCCAGCAGCATCACGGTGGCCGAGGTCGGTGCTACCTTCTCGATGTTGCGGCAAACCTTTTGCATCGTCGGCGCGCGGCTGATGACGGTGCTCAGGGCGGAGGTGGTTTGCACCTCGCGCATGCGCACGTTCTCCTGCTGCAGGCCGTGCAGATAGAAGGCGCGCTGCAGCACCAGGCCCAGCACGCCGGGATCGACCGGCTTCTGGTGGAAATCGTAGGCGCCGGCGGCGATGGCGCTGAGCGCGTGCGCGTGGTCCTGGTTGCCGGTCAGGACGATGACCTTGGTGTCCGGCGCCAGCGCCAGGATCTCGCGCAACGTTGCCAGCCCTTCGGTGGCGCCGTCCGGGTCCGGCGGCAAGCCCAGGTCCATCGTGACCACGGCCGGCTCGTGCCGGCGCAGTTGCGCCAGCGCGCTGGAACGGTTGTCCGCCAGCGCGATGTCGTAGTGGTCGAGGCTCCAGCGCAGCTGCTTTTGCAGCCCCAGGTCGTCCTCGATGATCAATAACTTGGCTTTGTTCGCCATAACCTACCTCTCTGGCTTTCAGGCCGGAATGCTTGTATTTATGCTGCTTGTACTTATGCTGCTACGGGAACGTCCGCCGCGCGCCAGCCGGGCAGCACCACACGGAAGGTGGTGCCGCGCAGCGGTACGCTGTGCACCTCCAGCCGTCCGCCCAGCTCGGCGACGTACTCGCGGCTCTCGAAGGCGCCAATGCCCATGCCTGCCGCCTTGGTCGATTCGAACGGTTTGAACAGGCGCTCGCGGATGAACTCCGGCGTCATGCCCTGCCCGGTATCGCTGATTTCGATCAAGACTTCCTCCCCATCGCGGCGCAGCCGCAGCGCCACCTCGCCGTCGTGCGGCGTGGCCTCGATGGCATTTTGCAGCAGATGGCCCAGCACCCGCTCCAGGCGGCCGTGCGCCGCCATCACGCACAGGCCGGGCTCATCGCAGCGCAACACCGGCCTGGGCATGGTGCTGCCGCGCAGGGCCACCATTTGCGCCAGCATGGTCGCCAGCTCAATCGGCCCGGCCGCCTCGGGGGCGTCGCTGCGTTGCAGCTTTTGCAGCATCAGCTTCATTTTCTGTACGCCATGTTCGACTGTGTCGAGCATGTCTTGCTGGAATTCGGGATTGTCCAGATGCAGTTTGGCGTTCGGTATCATCAGAGACAACTGCGCCACCAGGTTCTTCAGGTCGTGGACGATGAAGGTCGACATACGGTGGAACGACTCGAACTGGCGCGCGGTCATCAGGGCGGTCGTGGTTTCCTGCAGCGCCAGATAACCCGCCACTTGGCTGGCGGCCACCTTCAACAGGTCGATCACCTCCCAGTTCAGGCGCAGCGCGCTGCGCGGCTCCTGCAACAGCAACACGCCGAACAGGCGGTCCTGCAACATCAACGGCACCACCAGCCGGGCGCGCGGCAAGCGCGACAGCCATGCCGGCACCGATGCCCGCTGCACGGGCTCGCCAAGGTCAATCACCCACTGGTTACGCTCGATCGACTGGCAGAAGGCGGCGTCCCCTTCCTGCTCCCCCTTCTGGGCCCCGCCGCTCGCGGCCGCCGGCGGCACCGTCATCTGGCATTGCGCGGCCAGGGTGAAACGCTCGCCGTCGCGCCAGATCCACAGCGCGCCGCCGGGACTTTCCACCAGTTGTGCGACCGCCTCGATGGCGCGCTCGGCCGGTCCCGGAGTCTGCTGCGACAGCTTGCGCGTAAAGCCCAGCCATTCCTCGCGGTAATCGTAGTCGTAGCGGTAAAAGTGCTTGCTGATGAAGACCTTGAGGCGCGAGCGGAAGGTGCCGGAAAACAGCACGCCGGCCAGCAGCAGCATGGCGCCGAACAGGAAGCCGACCTGTATCAGACCGCCCCAGTTGCCGCCGACATAGCGCAAGTAGTAGCCGACGGCGCCCATCGTCATCAGATAGGCGGCCGATCCCAGCAGCGCGGCGGAATGGAACATGGCCTGGCGCGACAGCAGCATGCCGCTGGGCCAGGACGCGCTGCGGGCCACCGCCACGGCGATCAGCGGCACGGTCAGCGCGTTGACCACGCCGCGCGCGGCCCAGATGTCGGCGCTGACGCGGCGCACCAGCATGGCGTCGCAGTACAGATAGAAATCGTAGGCGAAGATGCCGCCGATGCCCAGGCAGGCGTACTTGACGGCCCACTGGCTTTGCGCATCCTTCTGGCGGTACAACTGCTCGACCAGCACCATGCCGGCCACCGCCATGACGGTGCGCATGGCCAGCAGAACCGCCAGCGCCAGCCCTTCCACCTCGGCCAGCTTTTCGGCCTCGGCCAAGCGCCAGCCCGGCAACAGCGCCAGCAAGATCGCGATGCCATAGCCGGCGCAATAGCCATACCAGCGCCATCTGGCATCGGCGCGCGGATAGCCGAGCAGGCGCAAAATGAAGAAGCTGCAAGCGGCGTTGCGGGCTACCTCCATGACGTCGACCCAGCGCCCGGCGCCAGCCAGGCCGGCGGCGTCGGCGGCGATCAGCGCGGCCCAGGCGGCGCAGCACAGGCAAGCCAGCAGCAGCGCGCCCGCGTGGCGGCGCCGGCTCCAGCCGCCGAGCAGCAGCGCGGCGAGCGCCAGGAACGCGAGCGCGGCCAGCCCGTAACTGAGGCTGTCTATGCGGCCGTGCATCACGCCCCCACCAGGCACCTAGCGGCCGCCGCCGAACAGCACCACTTTGAGGGTGTCGATCAGCACCAGCACGTCCAGGAACAGGCTGTTGTTCTTCACGTAGTACAAATCGTACTGCAGCTTCTGGATGGCGTCGGAGACCGAGGCGCCGTAGCCGTAGCGCACTTGGGCCCAACCGGTGATGCCCGGCTTGATGCTGTGGCGCAGCTGGTAGAAGCGCAGTTGCGCGTTGAGCTGGTCGACGAAATACGGCCGCTCCGGGCGCGGTCCGACAAAGCTCATCTCGCCCTTGAACACGTTAAGCAGCTGCGGCAGCTCGTCGATGCGGCACTTGCGGATGATGTTGCCGATCCGGGTCACACGCGGATCGCGCACCATCGCCCACTGCGGCGCGCCGGCTTGCTCGGCGTTGATGCCCATGCTGCGGAATTTAAGAATGAAGAAGCGGCGGCCGTCCTTGCCCACCCGCTCCTGCTGATAAAACACCGGCCCGCCGTCCTCGAAGCGGATCGCGGCCGCCGTCAGCAACATCACCGGCAGCGCCAGCGCCAGGATGACGGCGCTAACCACCAGGTCGAACACACGCTTCATGACGATGCGCACGGGGCTCTGGTCGAAGCCGCCGCCGAACACCAGCCAGCTCGGTTGCAGCGAGTCGACCCGGATCTGGCCGCTTTCGCGCTCGAAGAAGGTGGTGGCGTCGATCACCTTGATGCCATGCAGCTTGCACTCGAGCAGGTCCTTGATCGGCAAGGCGCCGCCGCGCCGTTCCTGCACGGTGACGACGATCTCGCGCGCCTTGTAGCGCCGCGCGAGTTCGACCAGCGAGTCGCCCAGGTCCATGTCGAGCAAGGCGCCGGTATTGACGCAGCAAGCCTCGTTCGGCGTGGCGACGTAGCCTGCGATCTGGTATTTCTGGTAGCTGCCGGTGTTGGCGGCCAGCTCGCCGCACTCCTTGGCGACGGCGCCGTGGCCGAGGAAGATCAGCCGAGACGTCAGCATCTTGGACTGCGAACCGCTGACGAACATGGCCCGCACCAGCACCACACCGGCCAGCGCGATAGCCAGCACCAGCAGCAACACCCCGCGCCCGACGTACAGGCTCGGCGCCACGTAGAACACCACCGCCAGGATGCCGACGGCCATCGCGAACGCCGGCAGTAGTTGCAGGAACAGGCGTGGGCGGAAGCCCTGCGCCAGGTCCTGGTGGTACATGCCGAAGGTGCTCATGCTAAAGACGATCGCCAGCGCGAACGTCAGCGCCGAGGCCATGAGATTGTGTAGCGGCGGCGCGCCGGTGCCCGCCGGCAGCAGCAGGATCGCCGCGCCCGCGTGGAAGGCCGCCATTAACATCATTATCTCGATCAACAGCAGACTGGCCGCCACCTTCGACACGTAGTGATTTGAAATTTTCAGCATACCGTATCCCCAACCAACATGGACTGCAACGTTGAGAGCTATCGGCGCCGTTACCGCCGGCGTCGCGCCCTTCTGGTCTCCCCTACCGCGTACTTAGACTGTCGACATACCAGTCCATCGCCACCGCCAGGCCTTCCTGGATGCGGTGTGTGGGCTCGTAGCCGAGTCGCTTACGGGCCTTGTCGATGTCGGCCTGCGAGTGCCGCACATCGCCGGGCCGGAAATCCGTGTACTGCGGCGTATGGCCGCCGAGCCGTGGAAAGCGCGGCTCCAGCAACGCGCACATCATCGCGTGCAGCTGCTTGAGCGACGTGCGCTCGTTCAGCGCGACGTTGTAGACCTGGTTGGCCGCGGCAGGATCGGTGCTGCACGCCGCCAGCAGGTTGGCCTGGATCACGTTGTCGATGTAGCAGAAGTCGCGGCTGGTCTCGCCGTCGCCGTTGATGCGCACCGGGGCGTCGGCGATCAGCGCCGCCACCCACTGCGGAATCACGGCGGCGTAGGCGCCGTTCGGGTCCTGGCGCGGGCCGAAGACGTTGAAGTAGCGCAGGCCGATGGTATCCATGCCGTAGCAGCGCCCGAACACTTCCGCGTACAACTCGTTGACATATTTGGTCACCGCGTACGGCGACAGCGGCCGGCCGATCTGCTCCTCGATTTTGGGCAGGGCCGGATGGTCGCCGTAGGTGGAGCTGGAGGCGGCGTAGACAAACCGTTTAACCTTGGCGTCGCGCGCGGCGGTGAGCATGTTCAGGAAGCCGCCGACGTTGGTGGCGTTGGTGGCGGCCGGGTCTTCGATGGAACGGGCCACCGAACCGAGCGCCGCCTGATGCAATACGTAGTCGACGCCCTCGCAGGCGCGGATGCAATCGCCCGGCACGCGGATGTCGCCGTTGACGAAATAGAAGTTGGCCCAGGCAGACTCGCCGACCAGCGCGCGCACCTGGTCGAGGTTGTGCTGATGGCCGGTGGCGAAGTTGTCCATGCCGGTGACGCGCTGGCCCAGCCGCAGCAGCGCCTCGACCAGGTTGGAGCCGATGAAACCGGCGGCGCCGGTCACCAGCCAGCGTTTCGAGTTGGCGGGCAGCTCATGCAGCAGCGCGGCGTACGCCGTCGCGCCTCGGGTGTGGTCATCCATGATCACAGGCGCCAGACGCAGTGTCCCGCTTGGGCGAGTTTGGCGGTGTCGAACGCCGATTTGATGTCGATGAAGCAGCCCCGCGGGGTCAACTTCGCCTGCAATTCGCCGATCGGCATGGCCAGCAGTTCGCGGTGCGGCACGGCGGCGACGATGGCGTCGGCGCGCGGCAGGTAGTCCCAGCCTTCGAGCTCGATGCCGTATTCATGATAGGCCTCGGCGCTGGCGGCCACCGGATCGTGCACGTGCACCTCGACGCCGTAGGATTTCAGTTCGGCGACGATGTCGGCCACCTTGGAGTTGCGCAGGTCGGGACAGTTTTCCTTGAACGTCAGGCCCAGCACGTTGACGCGCGCGCCTTTGACGTAGCAGCCGGCCGCGATCATGCTCTTGACGGTTTTCTCGGCCACGAACTTGGCCATGCCGTCGTTGATGCGGCGCCCGGCCAGGATCACTTCCGGGTGGTAGCCCAGGGTCGCGGCCTTGTGGGTCAGGTAGTAGGGATCGACGCCGATGCAGTGGCCGCCGACCAGGCCCGGACGGAACGGCAGGAAGTTCCACTTGGTGCCGGCCGCTTCCAGCACTTCGAGTGTGTCGATGCCGATGCGGTCGAACAGGATGGCCAGCTCGTTCATCAGCGCGATGTTGAGGTCGCGCTGGGTGTTTTCGATGACCTTGGCCGCCTCGGCCACCTTGATGCTGGAGGCGCGGTAGACGCCGGCCGTGACGATCGACTCATACAACGCCGCGACCTTCTCCAAGGTGTCGGCGTCGTCGCCGGAGACGACCTTGAGGATGGTGGTCAGCGTGTGTTCCTTGTCGCCCGGGTTGATGCGCTCGGGCGAGAAGCCGACGTGGAAATCCTCGCGCCATTTCAGGCCCGAGTGCTTCTCCAGCAGCGGGATGCAGACCTCCTCGGTGGCGCCAGGATAAACGGTTGACTCGAACACCACGATGGCGCCCTTTTTCATGTGGCGTCCCACCGTTTCGCTGGCGCCGGCCAGCGCCGTGAAGTCGGGGTTGTGGGCGTTGTCGACCGGGGTCGGCACCGCCACCACGAAGTAATCGGCCTCGGCCAGCTCGGCCGGATCGTCCGTGTAGCGCAGGCCTTCGGCCGCGCGCAATTGTGCCTCGCTCACTTCGCCGGTCGGGTCGACGCCGTCGCGGTAGTGCTGGATCTTCTTCGCCGACAGGTCGAAACCGACCGTGTTGCGACGCTTGCCAAATTCCACCGCCAACGGCAGGCCGACATAGCCCAAACCGATGACGGCTACCACGTTCGTGTTTTCCATCGCAGAACCCCAGAAGTGACGCACTACCTGTTTTGCTTACCTGAAATTTAGGCAAATCGATTTGCAAATCGGTTTGACAAATGATTATTAAAACGTCAGGAAAGATATATTTTTTACATTAAGCTTGCTAGGGCCAATAGTTATCGAACCGACAAAAAAATGCAAGCGATAAAAAAAGCTTTTTCACAATTATTTCCGGTTACATGAGTCCGCTTACTATGGCGGACTCGACCGTACCATTTTGTCCATATGGCGCGAATACAACGGCGGCGTGGCGGAGTTGCGACACAGTTCGCCGCAAAGATTGCATGTAGGAATCGTCTGACACCGGTGTAGGGATTGCGATTCCACGTTTTGTCGTCAGCCGGCGCGCAAACCGCTGGCCAGCAGCTCCTTCCACGCCGCCGGATGGAACGGCCGCAACCGTATCCAGCGCGCCGCGCAGCGCAACGCGGCGGTGTAGCGGCGGCGACCGCGATAGAAGTAGCAATGGTCCTGCATCACCATGTCCAGGCGGCCGATCAGCAACGCGCGGTAGGAGCGCCAGGCCGGCATGTTCATCAACATCAGCAGCATGTTGTCCTCCAGCAGGAAGCGCGGCGCGTCGCCGTGGGTCAGGCTGGCCGGGTGGATGCGGTAGTAGGCCACCTCCTCCGTCACCATCCACAGATCGTTGTCGAGCGCGCAGCGGAACCACAGGTGGTAATCCTCGGCGCGCCGCAGGCGCTCGTCGAACAAGCCCTTGGCCACCAGCAGGCGCTGGCGTATCAGGGTGGTGGTCGGAATGACGATGCAGTCCCGCGCCAACTCGGCGACCGGCCGGCGCAACCTTTGCACCGGTGCGGGCGACGGCGACGCCGGGCAGGCGGCGGTCAGTTCGGCCAGCGGCGCGAAGCCCTCGGCGCCGGGGCGCAGCAGGCTGATCTTGCCGGCGATCCAGTGCGCCTCCGGGTGCTGGCGCTGCACCTGCCAGCGCTGCGCCAGCGAGTGCGGAAACCACACGTCGTCGGCGTCGAGGAAGGCGATCCATTCGCCGCGCGCGGCCTCGATGCCGGTGTTGCGGGCGCCGGCCGCGCCCTTCGAGTGGTGATTACGCAACACGGAAACCATCGGCCAGGCGCCCACCTCGTCGAGTACAAGGCGTGTCGCCGGATCGGTGCTGCGGTCGTCCACGACCACCACTTCGAACACCGGCAGCGACTGCCCGTCCAGGGCCTGCTGTCCCAGTACGGACAGCACCGCTTCGCGCAAAAAAATGCCGGCGTTGAACACCGGGATAACGACCGATACGGCGGGTTGCGACATCGCTGCTCCTGGGTGATCGATAAATGTAATCAAATCAATATCAAGCTTGACTCCCTCAAATGCTTACGAGAGAATCATGATAATAGCTTATTAATAAGCAAAAATGACAACGGTTTGTGAAGACAGGCACGTTGCCGCAGACATTTCCAACCGGGGTTCCGCGCCGCATGACGCACATTAACGAACGCATGGCCACCGGCATCGTCTGGATGATCACCGCACGCCTGGTCGACCGCGGCATCGGCATGGTCAGCACGCTTTTGCTGGCGCGCCTGCTGGCGCCGGACGACTTCGGCCTGGTGGCGATGGCCACCGCCATCGGCGGCCTGCTCGACGTGCTGGGCGCCTTCAGCTTCGACCTGGCGCTGATCCAAAAGAAGAACGCCGAGCGGCGCCACTACGACACCGTCTGGACCCTGAACGTCATCTTTGGCCTGTTCTGTGCCGGCGCGCTGGTGGCGCTGGCGCACCCGGCGGCCCTGTTCTACGACGAGCCGCGCCTGGTCGGCGTGATGTGGGTGCTGTCGCTGATGTACCTGATCAACGCCTTCGGCAACGTCGGCGTGGTCAACTTCCGCAAGGAGCTGGACTTCCGCCAGGAGTTCAACTTCATCATGGTGCGCCGGGTCGGCACCTTCGTCGTCACCATCGGCGCCGCGCTGATGCTGCACTCGTACTGGGCGCTGTTGCTGGGCATGTGCCTGGGACGCACCATCACCGTGGCGATGAGCTACGCGATGAACGACTACCGTCCCCGCTTCGGGCTGGGCGCCATGCGCGAGCTGTTCCATTTCTCCAAATGGATGCTGCTCAATAACGCGCTCGGTTTCCTGCGCCACGACGGCTGCACCTTCATCATCGGCCGCTACTTCGGCGCGGCCGGGCTGGGCGTGTACACGGTGTCGTACGAGATCTCCAACCTGCCCTCGACCGAGCTGGTGGCGCCGATCAACCGCGTCACCTTTCCCGGCTTTTCCAAGATGGCCGACACGGCGCAAATCTCCGCCTCGTATTTCCGCCTGCTGGGCATGATCACCCTGCTGATCCTGCCGGTGGGCATCGGCATCGCCTGCGTCGCCGAGCCGCTGGTGCAAGCCATGCTGGGCGACAAATGGCAGCAAGCCGTCCCGTTGATCGCCATCCTCGCCATCAGCGGCGCCATCACTGCCACCCAGACCAACAACGCCTCGGTGTGGCTGGCGCTGGGCCGCCCGCACGAGGTCGCCATCGTGCAAACCTGCTACCTGCTGATCCTGTTCCCGGCGCTGTTCTTCTTCATGCGGCGCTACGGCATCGTCGGCGCCGGCTACGCCTACCTGACCGCGCAACTGCTGGACGTGGTGCTGGAGATGAGCGCCACCAAACGGCTGCTCAAGTTCGGCTGGGGCGAAGTGGCGCGCACCGTTTGGCGGCCCGTCGCCGGCGTCACGGTCATGGCAATGGCGGTGGGGCAGCTCGACGCGCGCATGGACGGCCTCAACCCCTGGCTGCGGCTGTTCATCGATGCCGGCGCCGGCGCGCTGGTCTATGTGGCCACCGTGTTCGCGCTGTGGTTCGTCAGCGCCCGCCCGCAAGGCGCCGAACGCTTCTGCCTGCGCCGCCTGAAAGTTTTGCCCGCATGAAAAACGCCGCCCTCCTGGAAGCGATGCGTCCGCCGGCGATTACGCGGGCGGAGCCGCAGGTGACCGTGATCGTGCCGACCACGGCACAGCTATCGCGCCGCATGGAGATCGAACGTTGTCTCGATTCGATCCGCGCCTCGTCGGCGCAGCCGGTGCAAATCATCGTCGTGGTCAACGGCCAGCGTTTTGACGAGGGCGTGTGCGCCTGGCTGCGCGCGCAGCCGGACGTCCGCTACGCCTATGTCGAGCTGCCGTCCGCGCCCAACGCCGTGTGGGAAGGCCGCCGCATGGTCGACACGCCCTACTTTTCGATGATCGACGACGACGACGAATACTTGCCCGGCGCCACCGACCTGAAGCTCGCCGCACTGCATGCGCAACCGCAGGCCGACCTGGTCGTGACCAACGCCTACCGCCGCTTCGAGGGCGTCGATTCGCTGCTGTACAACCACCTGGCGCAGGTGCGGCACGAACCGCTGGCGATGCTGTTCGAGGCCAACTGGCTCACCAACGGCAACGCCCTGTACCGCACCGACAGCGTCGGCCCCGCCTACTTCGCCGACTACCAGCCGTACGCCGAGTGGACCTGGCTGGCGTTCAAGCTTAGCCTGGATGGCAAGCAGGTCGCCACCATCGAGCAGCCGACCTTCCGCGTCCATGTGACGGGCGGTTCGTTGTCGCAGTCGGACGCCTACTTCGAGTTCTACCTGTCGCTGTACCAGCAGATGCTGGCGGCCGGGCCGCCGCCCGCGATTGAGCGGCGCATCCGGCGCCACTTGTCGGGCGCGCAGCACGACCATTCGGTGCGCGCGCTCGGACGCGGACGCTGGCGCGAGGCGCTCAATTGGCACTGGCGCAGCCTGCGCCAGCCCGGCGGCCTGCAGTATCTGAGCTACACGCGCCATTTTTTGCTTCATTTCCTGCGCCAGCCGTCGCGCACACCGAGGACGCCATGAGTGCCATGAACGCCGACACCGAACTGAAGGCGACCGTGCTGGTCGACCATTACCGCGCCACCGCCGCCAGTGAAAAGAGCCACGTGGCCTACCAGGGGCTGCCGATCCACGCGCTGCCCGGCCTGCACGAATACGCCTTCGAACAGTTCAGCCGCCACAACGCGCCCGGCGCCAGCGTGCTGGAGCTGGCCGCCGGCAGCGGCGCCATGAGCCGCCGCCTGGCCGACGCCGGCTACGAGGTCACCGCCACCGACTACGTGCGCGAGAACTTCCGCCTGCACGGCGCGATTCCCTTCTTCACGTGCGACCTGAACCAGAATTTCTCCGACGGCCGCGCCGCCAGCGAAGACCACATCTGCGCGCTGGAAATCATCGAACACCTGGAGAACCCGCGCCACTTCGCGCGCCAATGCTTCCAGGTGCTCAAGCCCGGCGGCACCCTGTTGCTGTCCACGCCCAACCTCGACACCGCCGCCTCGATCGCCATGTTCATGCGCGACCTGTCGTTCCAGTGGTTCGCCGAGGACGACTACGCCCGCGACGGCCACATCACGCCGCTGAGCCAATGGCAGTTAAACAAGTGCTTCACCGAGGCCGGCTTCGCCCGGGTGTGGGAAGGCTCGGTCGGCGATCCGTGGGGCCGCGTGCGCGGTTCGCCGCGCCTGCTGTATCTGTCGAAGGCGATCGCCCTGCTGATGCGCCGGCCGGCGCCGCTGCGCAATCAAATCTACGTCGCGCTGCTGCGCAAGCCCGCCGTCTGAGGCCGACATGAAGGTGTGCGTGGTCATCCCCGCGTACAACGCCGCCGGCTATGTAACCGAGGCGCTCGACAGCGTGGCCGGCCAAAGCGCGCCGCCGGACCAGGTGGTGGTGGTCGACGACGGCTCGCGCGACCACACGGCGCGCGTGGTGCGCGACTGGATTGCCGCCCACCCGGGGTGCGACACACGGCTGGTCGAGCAGGCCAACGGCGGCATTCCGGTGGCGCGCAACACCGGCATCCGCGCCGGCGGCGGCGACTGGATCGCGCTGCTCGACGCCGACGACGTCTGGGAGCCCGACCACCTGTCCAGCTTGCGCGCGGCGTTGGCGGCCGCGCCGGACGCAGTGGCCGCCTACGGCGCCGGCCGGCTATTGGTCGACGGCCAAGTCCAGCCCCGCCTGTACGACGACTTCTGGGACAACCCCTCGCGCCGCCACGGCCGGCCGATCGATGGCACGCACTGCCTGCGCATCGACGGCGCCGCGCTGTCTCGCCTCATCCACGGCAACTTCATCAAGCCATCCAGTCTGTGCTTCTCGCGCGCGGCGGCGCTGGCCGTTGGCCTGTTCGACGAAGGATTGCGGGTCAGCGAGGACCGCGAATTCCTGATCCGGTTGCTGCTCAGCGGCGACTTCGTCTACACGCCGACGCCGATCACGCGCTACCGCTGGCACGACGACAACGCCTCCAGCCACAAGAACAGCCGCCGCAACATGGAATACGCGCTGCGCGCGCTGCACCGCATCGGCGACAACAGCGCCGCCTTCGATCCACCGCAGCGCACCGCCTTCCGCCACGAAACCCGGATCGCCATCCGGGACTACCTTTACACCTGCGCGCGCGACGGCTGGCGTCCCTACGCCGAGGGGCTGCGGCTGGTGGCCGCGTTATACGGCGCCCCGCGCATGGTCGGCGGCTTCAACCCGAAGCACCTCGCCCGCTCGCTGTGGCGCGTCGCCTGACCCGCAGAATTTCTCCTCCGCTTGTCCCATGAAAGCGATTTCGTATATACTCCACAATGCAATTACGCAATACCGCTGGAATTCGGACAACGCTTATGCACGGTCACAGCGCGCGCGACATGGAATATTCGCCGCACTGCAGCATGAGCGGTAACGAAGTTTGGCTATAGTCAGTCGGCAACAAATTTTTGCACACCGAAACCGCAGAAGCGGTTCGTCAATATCTACACACCTGCGTGCTGGACGGGTTCCCCGTCTACGCCACAGGTTGGCGCCTGGTCAGCGCACCGTACAGTAGCCTGTTTGCTGTGCGGCATCAATCTCAGGCACGTCGTCCGCCGTTTTTGCGGGCGATGCGTTAAAAATTCCCAATGGAAATTGCACGCACGATAGCTATCAGCTTGAAAGCTGATTGAACCGAACACGGCTATTATGTTGCGCGTTGCAATATGTTAAATCAGCCGTTCGACGATTTCACGTTCGGCGCGGAATATGGGAAGTATCGATGAACATGACCCCGGTAGCAATCCGACCACCTTGCGCCACCTCCGAGTATTATGGCCCCGCCATCGTGCCCGACGTATTGGCCAAACTGCCCGCTAACTGGCAAACCTCAGGACCGCTGAACTCGTTCGGCATCCACTTGGCCAACACCGAGGCGGGACGCCAGTCCGCCGCCACGCTCGTCAACAAAATGTACAGCTGGCGCGGCTATGGCGACCAGCACGCGCTGGAGGCGCACCCGCACCACGTGACCCTGGCGGCCGCCGAACCCGAGCAGATGCTGGGCACCGTGACCTTGCGGACCGACTCGGCCGAAGGCATGCTGGCCGACGCCACGTTCAAGGAAGTCATCGACGTCTACCGCCGGGCCGGCGCCAAGGTGTGCGAGGTGACCAAGCTGGCGATCGACCCGCTGGCCCATCCCAAGCTGGCGCTGGCGTCGCTGTTCCACATCGTCTACCTGTACGCGCGCAAGGTTTACGACTGCACCGATGTGTTCATCGAGGTCAATCCCCGCCACAAGCGTTTTTACGAACAGATGTTGGGATTCGAGGCGGCCGCCGATGTCAGGAACAACGAGCGCGTCAACGCCCCGGCACACTTGCTGTGCATCAGCCTGGAGTACATGGGGGCGGAAATCCGCAAGATGGGCGGCACCGGCGTCGCCACTGGCCAGGAGGCGCGCCGTTCGCTGTATCCCTACTTCTTCTGCAGCAGCGCCGAGCCGGGCATCATGTCGAAGCTGGCCAGCCTGGCCAGCCTGGGCGATGCGCCGCCGGTCGGCCCTTACGGCTTGCGCTGGCCCATGCTCAAAGCTGCTTGAGCAGGGTCCGCGCGCCCTCGACCTGCGGAAAGTTGACGTCGCCGGCAAGCAACTGCTCGAGCACTTTTTTGGCGCCGGCCTTGTCGCCCGACCGCACCAGGCCCTGCGCCAGGTGGTAGTGGATGTCGGCCGCCTTGTCCTTGGCGGCCGCGCCGCGCAACAGCTCCAGCCCGCGCGCGGTGTCGCCGCGCTCGACCAGCAGCCAGCCCAGCGTGTCCATCACGGCCGGGTTGGACGGCGCCAGCGCGAACGCCTTCTCGGCCGCCGGCAAGGCGCCGGGGTTGCGCAGTTGCTGATAGGCGTAGGCCAGGTTGTTCCAGGCGTCGGCGCTGTCGGCGCGCGCCAGCACCACCGACTCGAGCTGGGTGGCGGCCTGCTGGTACTGGCCGCCGGCCAGGTAGGTCTGGCCAAGATACATGCGCAGCAGCACGGCATCGTTGCGGTCGGGCGCCGCCTTGATCCAGCCCAGCAGACGCTCTTCGGCCTGCTTGTGCTTGCCGCCGGCCGCCATCAGGTTGACCAGCTTGATCTTGACGGCGGCGTCGGGCTCCAGCGCCAGCGCCTTTTCATACGCGGCCATGGCGGGCGCCGGTTTCTTTTGCTTGACCAGCAGGTCGCCTTCCAGCAGCAGCCCCACCGACGACTTGGGTTCCTGGCGCTGGATCTGGCGTGCCAGCGACAGCGCCTGTTCGAAGTCGCCGGCGCGTTCGGACAAGCCGGCCAGCGCCAGTTGCGCATCCATGAACTCGGGGGTGAGCGCCAGCGCTTTTTTCAGCGAGCGCATGGCGTCGGCCTCGTTCTTGCGCGCCGCCTGGGCCCTGGCCAGCCAGTACCACGGCGGCGCCTGGTCCGGCTGCAGCTTGGTCAGCTGGCTGAAGCTTTCCAGCGCGTCGACCGACTTCTGGACCACCAGTTGGGCCTTGCCCAGCATCTCCAGCGCCCCCGGATTGCCAGGGTTGGCCGCATGCAGTTTGCGCGCCAGGGTCAGGCCGCGCTCCTCCTGGCCGTTGACGAGGTAATTGTCGATCACCCGCAGCGCCGGCCATACCGCGTCCGGATTGGCCGCCATCGATTGCTCCAGCCAGTTGGTGGCCTCGGCCCGCTTGCCCTGCCCGGCCGCCAGTTGCGACAGCGCCGTCATCGCGTTCATATTGCCTTTGTCCTGCTGCAGGTAGGCCAGCAGCCTGGCTTTGGCCGCCTCCGGCTTGCGCTCGGCGATATCGAGCAGCGCCAGGTTGGCCACCGGCTCGTAGTAGCGCTGGCGCTGGCTCGCGGCACGTTCGAACGAGGCGCGCGCGGCGACGGCGTCACCCTTGCCCAGTTGCGCGTTGCCGATCATCAGCGTCACCTCGGCGTCTTGCGGGTGACTCTTGGCCAGGCTGCGCGCGGCCGCCAGCGCGCGGTCGAACTCGCCCAGTCCATGCGCCGTGCGCACCACCGCCAACCCGGCCGGCAGCGAGCCGGCGTCGATCACCGTGGCGCGTTCCAGTTCCGCCAGCGCGCGCGCCTCGTCGCCCCCGCCCAGCAAACTCAGGCCGAGCGCGGTGCGTAGCGGGGCCATGGTCGGCTCCAGTTTGCTGGCGCGCTCGTAATACGCGGTGGCCTTGGCGAATTCGCGGTTCTTCGCGCTCGCCTCGCCGGCCAACGCGAGCACGTAGGCATCCGGCTCCTTGGCAGCCAGCGCCGGGGCCAGCACCACCAGCGCATCGCGCGGACGGTCGACCTGCAGCAAGGTCGACGCCAATAGCTTGCGGGCGCTCAGGTTGTTCGGGTCGCCGTCCAGGTACTTGCCCAAGTGCTGCTCGGCCTGCGCCATGGCGCCCAGCTTGAACTGCACGGCGCCCGCCAGCATCAGCGACGGCAGGTGGTTCGGCGCGACCTTCAGCACATGCTGCAGCGGTTCGAGCGCGGCGGCGGTGTTGCCCTGGCTGTATTCGAGCAGCGCCTGCGTGTACGGGAACAGCAGGCTGCCGTTGGCCGCCTTGCGGTACTGCTCGAGCTCGGCCTTGGCGGCGTCGTACTTCTTTTCCTCGATATACAGATAGGTTTTTTGCAGGTGGGCGTCGCCGTGGGACGGATCGACCTTGAGCGCGGCATCGTAGGCCATCGCGGCCGAATCGTGGCGCCCCTGCGACCGTTCGAGGTTCCCCTTGAACATCAAGGCGTCGATATCGGCCGGATGGTCGGCGGTCGCCTGCGCGGCCAGCCGGTTGGCCTGCGGCAGGTCGCGGCCCAATGCGGCGGCCTGCGCCATGCCAATGGTGGCGGCGGCATCCTTCGGCCGCAGCTGCAGCGCCGACTCGAATTCGGTGTTGGCCTCGGGCAGGCGCCCCATGCCCAGATAGGCGTGGCCGCGCCGGGTCAGCACCTCGGGCCCGGGCTTGGCCGCCGCTTCGGTTTCCTTGAGCACCGCCTCGAACTTGCTCTGCTGGATCAGCGAGCGTGCCAGCACCGGCAACGCAAGCTGGCTGTCGACGCCGAGGCTGACCGCCTTGCGCGCCTCTTTTTCCGCCGACAGCGGATCGCCGGCGTCGTTGTAGACGCTGGCCAGCATCAGGCGCGCCTGGGCGTTGCCGGCATCGACCTGCAAGGCGTTCTTCAGCTGGATGATGGCGCCTTTGTTGTCGCGCTTGAGGTGCATCTGTTGCGCCTCGGCGATCAATTCCGGCGCCGATTGCTGCTTGGCGCAGCCGCCCAGGGTGGCCAGCGCCAACAAACAGACAAGGCCGCGGGACGGGGTCATTTTGTTACCGAACGCGCGCATAGCGGCTTCCTCCAAACATTTTGATGCCAATCACCAAACATGCAAACTATACATCGATTTGACAAGAAAGTTAGAATAATTGCATTATAAAGATGGAAATTTACAACGGTGGAATGCGGTCTCCGGGGGATATGCGTCCGGTTCCCCGCAACGCCAGCGAATCACATTGTCGGGTCCGCCAGATTGGACTATGATTATCAATATAATAATTAACCATCCGTTACAGCCGAGTGGTTGCCTTCCAGGAGGAGCAGATGACAGTGTCAGATAAGCAGGCCGACAACGCGGCCGGCGCGGTCGCGCGCAGCCGCGAAATGGTGGACATCCCCGATACCAAGCCGGACAACCTGGTCGAGCTCACCATCGACGAAAAGGTGTTCGGGCTGCGCATGGTCGACACGCCCCACGGCCGCAACAAGGCCAGCGTGTTGATCAACAAGATGTACTCGTGGCGCGGCTATGCCGGCGCGCACAACCTGGCCGACGACCCCAACCGCATCACCTTGACCTCGACCCACCACGGCGAGGTGGTCGGCACCTTGACCTTGGGCATCGATTCGCCGATCGGTATCCTGGCCGACGAGATCTTCAAGGACGAGATCGACGCCTTCCGCCAGCGCGGCGCCAAGGTGTGCGAGCTGACCAAGCTGGCCTTCGACCCGGCCGTGCAGTCGAAGGCCATGATGGCCTCGCTGTTCCACATGGCGGTGCTGTTCGCCCGCGACCTGCACCGCTGCACCGACCTGTTCATCGAAGTCAATCCGCGTCACCGGCGCTTCTACCAGCACATGCTGGGCTTTCGCCAGCTCGGCGAGCCCAAGACCAATCCGCGCGTAAACGCGCCGGCCCACCTGCTGTGGGTCGGCTTCGATTATGTGAGCGAGCAGATCGAGACCTTCGGCGGCAAGGGCGAGGCCGCCGCCGGCGAGCGCTCCTTCTATCCGCTGTTCTTCTCGCCGCGCGAACAGACCGGTATCGTCCACCGCCTGCGCGGCATCGACGCCGAGCCCGGCAAGTAGATAACCGGCCCCCGCGAAAATACTGTCGGATTTCTTTACAGTGCCAAATCCCCGCAATACACGATTTCCCGTAACCATTTGATTTAAAACAAGATATTGAGGTAGATCAATGCTGGCCCGGATCATGCTTATATGACACAAGACCGCTTCCACGGTTACGAGCATTCACGGGGCATTTCAATTAGGGGGAGTATATGAAACGATTCAATTTCGGCAAACGCGTGGTCATGGCGGCATCAGGGGTGGCGCTGGCACTGGGCATGGCGTCGGCACACGCCGTGCCGCAGTTCACCATCAATCCGGCGGCGCTCGGCCTTGGCGGGCCGGCGGGACCGATCACGGCCGACGCGATCGGGGGCACGTCGTCCGAACTGCTGCACACCATCGGCGACACGCACGAAGGGCAAGGCTGGCTGAGCTACAGCTCGTTCCGCTTGAACTCGGCGAACCTGGCGGCCAACGTCACTGGCTTGAACTTCTTCTACGGCATCTATGTAAAGTTCACGCTCAAGGACCACGTCACCACGGGCGCCATCAACACGCCCAACAGCATCAACACGCTCGACCAGCTGGACTTCACGATGTGGGCCGATCCGGGCAACGCCAACGTCTTCACCGCCGCCACGCTGGGCTCGGAAGCGACCATCTCGGGCGAGGCCGACGACATCCAGCTCGGCTTCGGCAAGCTGATCTCCGGCACCTCGTCGTTCAACAACCTGTTCGGCGCGGCCCTCAACGCCAACACCGACTTCACGTTGACCGACAACGGCAAGCTGTTCTTCGTCGGCCCGGTGCCGTTCTACGACATGACCTTCAACGGCTTTAACAACACCACCCAGGGCGCGCAAATCGATGGCGCCGGCAATGTCGCCATCAACGACGCTTCCGGCACCACCGACTTCAACCGCGTGCCGGAACCGGGCTCGCTGGCCCTGCTCGCGCTCGGCCTGCTCGGTGTTCACGCGGTCAATCGCCGCCGGCAAAGCGCTTGATACACAGCTAGTGCAAACCAGACAGCCCGCCCACCAGGACGGGCTGTTTTTAAATCCGCCACCGATGTTGGAGTAACATAGCTCAGATGCGCGTTCCCGATCAACTCATCGAATGTCTGCTGGAGGCGGCCCGCTGGTCCGCGTCGGCCGACAATATGCAGTCCTGGCGCTTCGACTGGGACGGCGCCACCTTGCGGCTGATGTTCCTGCGCCGCGCCGACAGCGAAGGCGCTTTCGGCATCGACAGCCCGGCCACGCTGCTCGCCTTCGGCGGCGTGATCGAGAATCTGAGCCAGATGGCCGATGCCACCGGCTGCCAGTTGTACGACGCCGCCGCCTTCCCGCGCGACGACGACCCGGCCTGCGTGTTCCGCTGCCGCATCGACGCCACCGCGCCGCTGGCCACCGCCGGCTGCCGCAACCATCCGCTGTTCGAGCGCCACACCAACCGCCTGCCCTACCTGGACCGGCCCCTGCCCGACGAGACCGCCGCCACGATGGCCGCGCTGGCCGAGGGCGAGGCCCGCTGCCGGCTGATCGTCGAACCGCACGAGGTCAAGCGCTGGGCGGCGCTGGTGCGCACCGGCTCCGAGCTGCGCTTTCAAAACCGCCTCGCCCATACCGCGCTCGACGCCAGCTTGCGCATGACCGAGCGCGAGGCGGCGCGCGGCGACGGCCTCGACGTCGCCACCTTTTTCCTGCCGCCCGGCGGCAAGGCCATGCTGTCGTACACGCGCAGCTGGCCGCACATGGCCATGCTCAACCGCGTGGGCCTGTACAAGATGTTCGCCGCCATCGAGGCCGACCTGGTGCGCAAGGGGCCGGGCATGCTGCTGGTGACCGGCGCCGCCGGCAGCCAGGGCGCGCTCGACGCCGGCCGCCTGCTGCTGCGCGCCTGGACCAGCCTTAACCGGCAAGGCCTGGCGGTGCAACCGTATTACGTGGTGCCCGACCAGATCTTCCGGCTCGAGGACGGCACGGTGCCGGAAGCGTCGCGCGCGGCGGCGCGCACGCTGGCGCAAGCGTGCCGGATCGAACTGCCCGCCGGCGAGACGCTCTATATGCTGTTGCGTGTCGGTTATCCCAAGAAGCCGGCGGTGCGGTCGCGCCGCCTCCCCCTCGAGCAAGTCTCATCCATCGCCGCGGCCCAGCGCGGCGGCGACCCGGTACCCAAGCCGTCCACCGGTTGAGCCGCCGCTCGGCCTTTCCCTCGCTCATCACCATGGTCCCTCCCGTTCGCGGGACGGACGCCGCACGCGCGCGCCGGCATGCCCCCGCATACCCCGTCGCGCCCGAACCAACGATAAGGAATCTTTTGGATGGAAGACCCTGCGGCGTTCGCCGAGTTGCCCCCGCGCCGTGTCGCGCAATACGGACCGGCCATTGTCGCGGACGTCGTCGCCAGCATGGCGCCCACATGGCAGCCCTATCCCGATCCGCCATCGGCCGCAGCGTTCGGCATCCACTTCGGCAACAGCATCGCGGGCCGGCGCTCGGCGGCCGCGCTGATCAACCGCATGTACCGCTGGCGCGGCTATGGCGACAAGCATTTCCTCGAACCGCACGCCGGCCATCTGACCTTGAACGCCTCGTCTGCGGAAACGCTGCTGGCCACGGTCACCTTGCGCGTCGATTCGGCCGCCGGCCTGCTGGCCGACGACACCTTCGGCGACGCCATCGACGGCTACCGCCACGCCGGCGCCCGCGTGTGCGAAGTAACGCGGCTGGCGCTCGACCCGCTGGCCCACACCCGGCTGGCGCTGGCGTCGCTGTTCCACATCCTGTACATCCACGCGCGCAAGTCGCACCGGTGCAGCGACGCCTTCATCGAAGTGCATCCGCGCCACCGGCGTTTCTACGAGCATATGCTGGGTTTCCGCCACGTGGCGGGCAAGCGGCACAACCTGCGCGTGGACGCGCCGGCGCACTTGCTCCATCTGGACCTGGAATTCATGGGGGCGCAAATCGCCCGCTTCGGCGGCACCGGCGCGGGCAACCTGCACGCGCGGCGCTCGCTGTACCCCTACTTCTTCGGTCCCGCCGAGGAGGCCAACATCGCCGCCGTGCTGACGTCGATGGTGTGACCCTGGCGCGGCGGCACGCGGCCCGCCGCTTCAACGGCGCCGACCGCCTGTGAAGGCAAACGCCGCGCCGGCACGGCGGCCAGCGCCGTCAGGGTGGCGCCGATGGCGTCGGCGCGCAGGATGGAGTCGACCGCCACCTGGCGGATCGCGTTGGCCGGCATGTCGGGGCACAGCGCGTCGCGCGGCTCTTGCGCGATGGCGGTGCCGCCGGCGGCCTTGATGGCGCGCAAGCCGTCGGTACCGTCGTCGAGGAAGCCGGACAAGACTGTGCCGACGACCCGTTCGCCGAACTCGGCGGCGGCCGACGTGAACAAGGGATTGATGGCGGGCGCCATCAGATTGGGGTTGCCACTCGCGGTCAGCCTGACCCTTACCTTGCCGTGATCGTTGACGATGGTGAGATTGAGGCCGGGCGCGGCGACCAGGATGGTGCCCGGTTCCGCGTACTGGCCGTCGATGGCGTGCGACGCCGGCAGGCGGCAGCTTTTGGCGAGGACTTGAAGAAGTTCATTGCCCTGCGGGCCGACGTGCATGGCGATGAGTACGGGCGCGGAAAAGTCCAAAGGCAGCTCCGCGCATATCGCCTCCAGCGCCGGAATACCTCCTGCGGAGGCGCCCACCACCACTACCCGTTCCATCATCGTTCTCCTTGGCCAGCGGTTGACGGCACCTAAGGGAATTGGAAATTGCCGTAACTCAATGAAATTATACCAAAAAGTCGTACAAATGGCTTAAGTCATCAGTATGGCGCGGGGCGGTGGGTTTTCTCTGTACGCTGGCCCTCTTATGCTCGCGAAGATTCGGCAGTCTGCGCCCTGCGGGCCAGGTTCATCGCCAACCGCAGCTGGAAGCGCGGCGCGCCCAGGTCCCACGGCGTGAAACGCGGCAGCTGGTACAGGTCGCCGGTGCGTCCGCCCCAGGCGGTCGACACCGCGCCATCGAAACCGAGTTCGCGCACGATACCGACATGTTCGGCGCGGTAGTCGACATTTGGCTTCCCGTTCGGATAGGCGAACAGCGGCACCGGCGCGCCTATCAGCGTTTCCAGCCGCTGCTTGCCGGCCGCGATCTCGTCGCCAGCCTGCCGCGCCGGGATCGCCGCCAGGATCGGATGGTTGACCGTGTGGGCGCCGATGCCCATGCCGGCCGCGTGCAGCTGGCGTACCTGCCCGCTGCTCATCATCAAGTCCCGGGCCAGGCCGTAGTCCGCCTCCCCGGCCAGGCGCTCGACCATGGCCAGCCGCTCCTCCATCGGCAGGTATTTCAGGTGGCCGATCAGGGCGCCGATGGCGGCCCGCCTCGCCTCGGGGCCGTCCAGCGGCAGCAGGCCGAGGCCCGCCGTGCGGGCGTCGAACCGCGCGCCGGGTGCCGCAGGCGCGTTTCGCACCAGCTCGATCACGGTGTCGTTCCACATGCGGCCGCCATCGAGGAAGCCGGTGGCGATGAAGAACGTGGCCGTCAGGCCGAAGCGCTGCAGGATGGGCAGCGCCTCCACCGCGTTGTCGGCGTAGCCGTCGTCGAAGGTGATGCAGGCGGCGCGCGGCGGCAATTTCCCGGCGCGCATCAGGCGCACCGCCTCGTCCAGCGGCAGCACGTTGAACGAGGACTTGAGCAAGCCGAGCTGGATCGCGAAGGCTGCGCGGTCTATCTCGCCCGGGAACAAGGGATCGGGCGCGGCCAGCACCCTGTGATAGATCATGATGCTCAGGCCGCGACGGCCGCCGGGCGACAGCAATCGCAACAGCGGCCGCGTCGGCCAGCCGCCACGCGCCGGCACTGGCGGCGAGCCGGTGATATCCGCGCCCGCGCTCATGTCTGCGCCACGCCGGCGTCGGCGTCGGCTTCCGTGTGCCGATCTACCGCCCGCGCCGTCGGCCGGCGTTGCGGCGCGGCCTGCCGCGCCACAAGTATCCGCGTCGCCACCATGGCCGCCATGATCATGTACGGCACGTCGAAATAGGCCAGGCTGAGGAACGCGCCGCCGACGGCGAAGCCCACCAGGCTCACCTGCAGCATGGTGGCCAGCCGCAGCGCCCAATCCAGCTCCGGCACGCCCTTGGCCTGGCGCACGATGGCGCTGCCGGTACGCCAGATCATCACGCCCAGCGCCAGGTACAGCGCCAGGCCCATCCAGCCATGCTCGCCCAGCACCTGGAAATAAATGCTGTGGGCCGCGTGCACGTCCGCCGGGATCGGGGCGTAGCGGGCGAACACCTGACCGTCATAGATCTCGAAGCCGCCGCCCAGCAGGCGGTCGTTGGCCAGGTTGAACGCCATGCGCCAGGCATTGATGCGGCCCATGGCCGACGTGTCCTCCTGGTAGGTGTTGATGGTGTCGATGCGCTCGTGCCATTGCGACGGCATCAGCACCACCATCAACGGCACGGCCATCGCCAGCAGCACGCCCAGCGGCAGCTTGTTGCGGCTCTTGAGCCACAACACCGTGGTCATCGCCACGATCGCCAGCGCGGCGCCGCGCGAATACGAGCCCAGCGAGGCCAGCGCGCACAACAGAATCGAGGCGACCAGCGCGCCCCTGGCCCAGCGCTGGCGCACATTGCCGATCAGGTAGTACATCAGCGGAATGACAACGATCAGGGCCAGCGCCACCTCGTTGTTGCCGTCGATGAAGGTGCCCTCCGGCCCCCACACGCGGAAGTTGCCGCCGCTACGCAAGGTGAAAATACCGCCCTTGACGCCGTAGAAGCCCAGCGACACGACCACGGTCCACACCAGCCATTCGATCTCCTGGCGGGTACGCACCAGCATCATCACCACCGCCGTCATGCCGAAGATCTTGTACACCTTGATCCATTGCTGGGTGACGACGTCAACGCCGTGGATCGAGAACAGCGACGTCACGCTCATCCAGCCCATGAAGGCCAGGAACACCCAGGTGACCGGGTGGGCGGGCAAACGGTACTTGTCTTTGTGCAGAAACATGGCGGCGACGATGGCGGCGGCGATCACCGCAGCGAACGGAAAGGTGCGGGCGAAGCCCCAGCCCTGCGAGTGCGGGTTCATCACGCTGATCCAGATCCACATGACGACGCCGAACGGCGGCCGCTTGAAGATAAACGGCAGCGATCCGAACACCAGCAGCGTGACCAGCAAATCCCTCATGGCGTGCCGGCTCCGTGGTTGGCCCCGTAATTGCGCGCCGCGTCGACCTTGCTCACCACGTAGCGGAATTTGCCCGACGCCTCCGGCGCGATGGCCTCCACGCGCTCGACCGTCACCTCGACCTGCGCGCCGAGCCGCGCCCGCACGCCGCGCGTGATGTGGTCTCTCAGCTTATCGCTCAACGGCGTGTCCAGCGCCACCTGCACGCGCGTCGAATGCAGCGATTCCTGGATGATCTTGAACGCCTTCATGCCCTCGATATCGCGCAGGATGTACACCAGCGCCAGGCCGTGCATGACGGTGCCGTCGGCCGCCACCAGGAAATCGGTGCTGCGCCCTTGTATCTCTTCGAGCATCGGCAGGCTGCGCCCGCAGCCGCACTGGCGGGTCGACAGCGCGCCAACGTCGCCGGTACGGTAGCGGATGAACGGGAAGTCGCCGCTGGCCAGGTGGGTGACGACGATCTCGCCGGTGGCGCCGGCCGGCAACGGCCTGCCCTCGGCGTCGACGATTTCGACAATGATGTCCTCGGCCGTGATGTGCATGCCGCCATGCGGGCACTGGTGGGCGATGAAGCCGGCGTCGCGCCCGCCATAGCCGTTGGCCACCGCGCAGCCGAAGGTGCGGGTGATTTGCTCGCGCTGCTCGTCGTAGAGCCGCTCGGAGGTGACGAAGGCAACGCGGATGCCCAGGTCGTCCATGCGCTGGCCGCGCAGCTCGGCGTGACGGGCGATGTGCGACAGCGCCGACGGATAGCCGAACAGCATGCGCGGGCGCCGCGCCCGGATGCGGGCGACGAAGGCGTCCAGGTTCGCTTCCGACATCTCGAACGCCGGCAGCAGCATGGTGCGCATCACGCGGTCGCGCATGGCGCGGGCGCGGTCCTGCGCACCCAGCTCAATCGGCGACCCCCACACCACGATCTCCGGGTCGCCGATGTCGACGTCCCACCAGCGCGTGGCGCGCCACTTGGCGGCGACATCGTGGCTGACGCGCTCCTTGCCGATGTAGAAAATCAACGGCTCGCCGCTGGAGCCGCCGGTATTGAAGCGCGCCAGCTCGCGCGCGTCGCCGGCGCGCAGGTCGGCGCTGTGGGCGCGTATCAGCGCCTTGTCCAGCATCGGCAACCGCGCCAACGCGTCCAGCGACCCGACGTCGCGCCGGGCGTCGAAGCCGATCCCGGCGAACAGCGCGCGGTAGTACGGCACCTGCGTCTGCGCCCGCAGCAGCAGGCGGCGCAGGCGTTCCAGGCGCAGCTTCTCCAGCCGCTCCGGCGCCCAGTACTCGGTGTCGTCCATGCGGCGGCGCACGCTCACCGTGGTGTGGCGCTTGAACTGCTCCTGCAGCGGAAACAGCAGGCCGGCCACCACCGCCGTGTACAAACTGCGGGGCGCCAGCGGGGCCGGCGCCGATGGCGGCGCGCCGGTATTCAGGACAGTATTCATGCTTTGCTCCCGCCGGTGGCGGATGCGCCGCCGGCCTTGTTGGCTTTCTCGATCACCGAGCGATACACCTGCAACAGGCGCGGACGCACCTGCGCCCACGTGTACTGGTCGGCCAACTGCAGGCCGGCCTGGCGCAGGCGCTCCTTCAGGTCCGGCTCGCCCAGCAGCAAAAACATCGCGTCCGCCATCGCCTGCGGATTTTGCGGCGGCACCAGCAAGGCGCTGCGGCGGTGCTCGACCAGATATGGCACGCCGCCGACGTCGGTGCTGACCACCGCCACGCCGCCGGCCAGCGCCTCCAGCACCGAGTTCGGCATGTTGTCGACCAGGCTAGGATTGAGCATGATGTCGGCCTCGCGGTACAGCGCCGCCATGGCCGAATTGTCGATGCGGCCGGTGAAACGCACCGCCTGCGCGATGCCGAGATGGTCCGCCAGCGCGGTCAGCATCTCGGCCTCGGGGCCGCTGCCGGCGATCACCAGCTGCGCCGCCGGATAACGGGCAGCCAGCAGCGCGAACGCCCGCAACGCCGTCTGATTGTCGTAGATCGGCTCGAGGTGGCGCGCCACCAGCACCGACGGCGCCCTGCATCCCGATGGCGTGGGGCGGCCCTCGGCGTGGCCGAAGCGCTCCAGGTTGATCACGTTGGGCACCACCGTGCTGCCGAAGCCGTGGCGCTGGAACACGGCTTCCAGAAATCCTGAAGGCACCAGCAAGGCCGCGCTGTGGCGCAGGCTGGGGCGGACCCAGTCGGCGGCCCGCTGCAGGAAGGCGTCGGCCTCCCCGCCCCGGTAGTTGACCACGACCGGACAGCCGCGCAGGCGCGCGATCCAGATCGCCGGCGCGGCAAACAAATGCCAGGACCAGCCGGAATTGGCCATCACGTGCAGCAACTGGACCTTGCCGGCCACCCGCCACAGCCGCCACAAGTACGGCAGCAGCCGCACGCCGGCGCGCAGCACCGGGATGCGGCCGGCCCAGGCCGGACTGTAGGGCGCGTTCATCTGCACCAGCTCGACACGGTGGCCGTCGCGCAGCAGCAGCTCATTCAGCTGCAAGGTTTGATTCGCCATGCCGCCGGGCGGCGGCGGCAGCGGGCCGATCAAGCCGATGTGTACCGGCGCCTCCATCATGCCGCCCGCTCCGCGTTGACGCTTTTATACACCGCGCGGTAGCGCGCCACGCTGGCGGCCCAATTGCGTTCGTGTTCGACAAAGCGGCGGCCGCTGGCGCGCAGCGCGTCCCAGCGCTGCGGCGCCGCCAGCAGGGCCAGCACCTGGTCGCTCAGCGCCTGCGGGTCGCCGGCGGCGAACAGCACGCCGGTCTCGCCGTCTTCGATCAGCTCGCGGTGGCCGCCGACATCGGAGGCCACCAGCAATCGTCCCTGCGCCATCGCCTCCAGCGGCTTGAGCGGCGTGACCAGGTCGGTCAGCCGCATCTTCACGCGCGGGTAGACCAGCACGTCGGTCAGGTCGTAGTAGCGCTGCACTTGTTCGTGCGGCACGCGTCCGGTGAAGACCACGTGCGCGGCCACGCCCAGCGCCTCTGCTTGAGCGCGCAGCGCCGCCTCCTGGGCGCCGCCGCCGACCAGCAGCAGCCGGATATCGGGCCGCTTGGCGATGATGCCGGGCAGCGCTTCGAGCAGGATGTGCAAGCCTTCATAGGCGTAGAAGGACCCGATGAAGCCCAGCACCACCTTGCCGTCCAGGCCCAGTTGCGCGGCCAGCGCCTCGTCGCGGACACCGCCGACGCTGAAGTCGGCGATGTTGACGGCGTTCGGTATCACGGTCACCTTGCCCGGCGCGATGCCGCGCGCGGCGATGTCGGCCCGCAGCCCTTCGCAGATGGTGGTGGCGGCATCGACCCGGCGCAGCGCGTAGGTTTCCATCGCCCGCGTGGCGCGGTACCGCAGGCCGCCGTCGCTGCTGGAACCGTGGTCGACGGCCGCGTCCTCCCAAAAGGCGCGGATCTCGTACACCACCGGAATGCCCAGGCGGCGCCCGACCCGCAGCGCGGCGATCGCGTTAAGCGCCGGCGAATGCGCGTGCAGGATGTCCGGCCGCACTTCGCGCGCCACTTCCAGCAGGCGCGCCTCGATGGCGTCGATCACCGCCAGCTGGCGCAGCGCGGGCAAGCCGGCCTTGAAACCGCTGGCCGGCGGCGTGCGGTAAAAATCGAGGCCGTCGATCTGCTCCTTCGGCGCGTCGCTGACGCCCTGCTTCGGCCCGGTGAGCTGGAAGGTTTGCCAGCCCAACACCTTTTGCTGGCGCAGGATGGCGCGCGTGCGGAATGTATAGCCGCTGTGCAGCGGGATCGAATGATCGAGCACGTGCAGGATGCGCAGCGGCGCCGACGCGGCGTCGGCGTCCACCCCTTCGCCGGCGGCGGAACGCAAGGTCGCCGCGCTCATGCGCGCAGCTCCTTGCGCAGGAACGCCTCGAACATCAGCAGCGACCAGATCGGCGCGCTGTAGTCGCGCAACCCGGCCTGGTGCTGCTCGTGCAGGTGGCGCAGGTAATCGGGGTTGAACATGCCGCTGTCGCCCAGCAGTGGCCCCAGCAGCGCATCGTGCACGCGCTGCTTGAGCGGTCCACGGAACCAGGTGGCCAGCGGCACCGAGAAGCCCATCTTCTTGCGGTACAGGATGTCGTGCGGCAGGTGCGATTCCAGGCTTTTTTTGAAGATGTACTTGCCCTCCCCGCCTTGCAGCTTGAGCGACGGCGGCAGGCCGGAGATCCATTCGACCAGTTGATGGTCCAGCAGCGGCACCCGCACCTCCAGCGCGTGGGCCATGCTGGCGCGGTCGACCTTGGTCAGGATGTCGCCCGGCAGATAGGTCTTCAAATCCAGGTACTGCAGCAGCGACAGCGGATCGTCGGTGGGCGCGGCGTCGGCGTGGCCGCGCATGACCTCGATCGCGCGGTAGCCTTGCAGGCCGGTCTTGAAACGGTCCGAGAACAGCTGCGCGCGCATGGCGTCGCTCATCAGGGTCACGCCGTGGAAGTAGCCTTCGACCAGGTCGCGTGACAGCGCCTCGAAGGTGGTCTTGGCGCGGAACACGCGCGGCGCCCAGTCGGCCTTGGGATACCAGCGGCCCAGCAAGCCGAACACCGGCTTGCGCAAGCCGGCAGGAATGCGGCCGCGCACACGGTGCTCGTTCATCGCGTAGCGGTAGCGGCGGTAGCCGGCCAGGTTCTCGTCGCCGCCGTCGCCCGACAACGCGACCGTCACCCTCTGGCGCGCCAGCTGGCACACGCGGTAGGTCGGAATCGCCGAGCTGTCGGCGAACGGTTCGTCGTACAACCCGGCCAGGGTGTCGAGCAGCGCGTAGTCGTCGGTGCCGACATTTCCCGTGTAATGGTCGGTGCCGTGCTGCGCCGCCACCTGGGCCGCATAATCGGATTCGTCGAAGGCCTTGTCCTGGAAGCCGATGGTGCAGGTGTTGACGGGCTTGTCGCTCATGCCGGCCATCATCGCCACCACGGCGCTGGAATCGACCCCGCCGGACAGGAAGGCGCCCAGCGGCACGTCGGCCACCAGCCGGATACGCACGGCCTCGCGCAGCCGTTCAATCAACTCGTGCTCGACGTCGGCGCTGGCCATCGGCGCGTGCGGCGCGAACGGCACGTCCCAGAACTTGACCGGGGCGGCCAGCGGCGCGCCCACCTTTTGCGTCAAGGTGTGGCCGGGCGCCAGTTTAAGCGCGCCTTCGTAGATGGTGCGCGGCTCCGGGATGTAGCCGTAGGCGAAGTAGTCCTCGACCGCGCGCGGATCGATGCGGCGTTCCAGGTCCGGCAGCGACGCCAGCGCCTTCAGTTCCGAGCTGAAGGCGAGGAAGCCGTCGGCCGTCAGGCAGTAATACAGCGGCTTGACGCCAAGCCGGTCGCGCCCGATGAACATGGTTTGCTGGTTGCGGTCCCACAGCCCGAAGGCGAACATGCCGCGGAAGCGGTGCACGCACGCTTCGCCCCACTCCTCCCAGGCGTGGACGATGACCTCGGTGTCGCAGCGGGTGCGGAACACGTGGCCCAGCGCCTTCAATTCCACCGTCAGTTCGCGGAAGTTGTAGATCTCGCCATTGAAGCACACCATCACCGAACCGTCCTCGTTGCCCAGCGGTTGCAGGCCGGCGGCGATGTCGATCACCGACAGCCGCCGGTGGCCGAAGCCGATGCCGGGTTCCAGGTACAGGTCGGCCTCGTCGGGGCCGCGATGATGCTGGGTCTCGTTCATGCGCTGCAGCACGGCGCGATCGATGTCGCGCTTGCCGCCTATGTCCATGATGCCAACTATTCCGCACATGATGCCACCCGCCTTCTCAGTTTAAGTTTTCGTTCGCATAATTCGTCGTACAGCGCCTGGTAGGCGGCCACCATAGCCTGCATGCCGTAGTGCTGGGTCACGCGCAGGCGCGCGGCCAGCCCGTGTTCGTGCACCAGCGCGGGACGGGTGGCGTAGCGTTCCAGCGCCGCGCACAGCGCTTCGCTGTCGCCCGGCGGCACCAGCGCGCCGGTGGCGCCGTCGGCCACCACCTCCGGCACGCCGCCGACGTCGCTGCCGATCACCGGCACGCCGCTGGCCATGGCCTCGAGCGCGGCGCCGGGCGTGCCCTCGGCGATCGACGGCAGCGCGAACACGGTCAGTCCGCGCAGGATCGCGGCGACGTCGTCGCGTTTGCCCGGCAGCCAGACGGCGTCGTTCAGGCCGGCCGCGTCGACCTGCGCGCGAAGCGCCGGCAGCAACGGGCCGTCGCCGATGATCGCCAGCCGCAGCCGGTGCGCCAGCTCCGGACGGCGCGCGCGCAAGGCGGCGAAGGCGGTCAGCAGCAGCGCGTGGTTCTTGACCGGTTCGATGCGGCCGACGCTGCCGATCACCAGGCAACCGGGGCCGAAATGGCGGTCCAGCGGGCCATTGGTCTCGGCGGGTGTGGGCGGCCGGTAGCGGTCGATGTCGATGCCGTTCGGCAGCAGGCGGCTCTTGCGGGCCGGTACGCCGATGATCTCGCGGTTCCAGGCCAGCATCTCGGCCGAGTTGGCGTAGCAGTGGTCGTAGAACGGGATCATCAGGCGGCGCAGCAGCCGGTGTTTGCGGTTCAGTCCCTTGGGATCGGCGGCGTCGCGGCCGTGGGCGCCGTTGATGCGCACCGGCACGCCCGCCAGCAGCGCGGCCGGCGCGTATTCGATGGCCGACAGGTTGTACGTGTGCAGGATGTCGGGGCGCAGTTGCCGCAGCAGGCGCCACAGCGCGGCGTGGGTGCCAAACGCCAGTCCGGCCGGCTTGTCGAGCGCGTACAGGGCGACATCGCTGCGGGTGATGCGCTCGGCGAACGCGGTGTAGCCGGTTAGCGCGATCACTGCGTGCCGGTAGTGGCCGGCCGGCATGCGGTTGATGCGCTCGACCATCAGGTTTTCCATGCCGCCGAAATCGAGGCGGTAAATCAGGTGGACGACAAGTGGCGGCTTCATCGCTTCGATCCCTCTTGCGCGCGCACCCGCGTCAACGTGGCGTCCATGGCGCCGAGATTGTCGGCGAGGAAAGCGCGCAGCGCTGCGCGGGCGCCGTCCGGCTGGTCGCCAAGCGGCGCGAACAGCATGACGGCGGCGCCGTCGTCGCTGCCGGTGAGGACGCGCTGCTTGATCTGCAGCAGCTTGCCCATCGTGTCGCTGGTGGTGGCGCGGCCGTCGATCCAGTACCAGTGCCAGACCAGCAGCGCGCCGTCTTTACCGTGCAACATCGACTCGCGCACGGCCAGGGTGCGGCCGGCAACCATCTCGTTGCGCACCGCGCCCCCCGTCAGGTTCCATGGCGAATTGACCATCGACGTCAGCCGGTTCATTGACGTGATCAGTTTGCTTGCGCCGGTTTGATGGCGGTAGTACAGCAGCGACAGGCCAACCTGGCCGGTGTTCTGCGCGTAGTAGCGGCGCAGCGTAGCGGCCGGCGGCGTGAAGGCGGGCTGCCAATCGGTGAAGGCGGCCGTGAACGGCGCCCTGGCCGGAAAACTGTCGAGGCCGACCGGCGGCGCCGTGTTGCCGGTGCTTTGCAGAAAACCGGCATAGGCGGGCCATACGCCCAGGGCCACCACGACGCCGAGCGCCATCGCGGCGATACGCGTGGTTGGCGGCCGCCGCGAGGCGAGCTTCGGCGCCGGGGTGGAGGCCGGCGGCAGGCGGTCGCGCCAGCGCGCGCCGATCAGGAACAGCGCAAAGATAACGATGCCGAAGAACAGCCAGCCATACAGCAGGTGATCGACGCCGACCGCCAGGGTCATCCCGCTCAGGTGGCCGAGCATGACGATCATATAGGCGCGCAGGCCGTTCGCCAGGATGGGCAGCAAGGCCGCGACCACCACGAACAGCGCGCGTTTCCACCAGCGGGTATAGGTCATGTAGGCGTACAGCACCCCGGCCGTCACCGAGGCGATCAGATAGCGCAGGCCGCTGCACGCCTCCACCACCGACCACCCGCCCGATGGCAGGATGAAATTATTGCCTTCGTGCAGAACCGGTATGCCAGTCAGGCGCAGCGCCGCCACGGTGAAATTGGCGGTGACGGTCATCAGCGGTTCGATCAGGCTGTCGCCGACCGGCACGGCCAAGAACAGGAACAGCAACGGGAAGGCGATCACCCGCGCCATGCGCGGCCCCAGCACCGCCAGCGCCGTCAGAGGGAACATCGCGACGAAGGCGTACTGGCGGATCACCTGCACCTCGCCCAGGTCGGCGAGCAGCCAGAGCATGCCGCAGCCGGCCAGCGGCAACAGCGCGGGCCAGAACGGCGCCGGCGTCATCGCCCGCAGCCGCTCGCGGCGCTGCCAGGCCAGCCACAGGCTGATCGGCACAATCAGGTAACCATGGGCAAAGGTTTCCGAGCGCGCCCAAATCTCGACGATGGAGACGGCCGTGCTCCAGTAGGCGGCCAGCGGCAATATTGTTAGTAGCAAGGCCAGCAGCAAGGCGCGGGCGGCGGCCGTGGCGCCCGTGCCGCTGCCGCTGCCGCGCGCGGCGCCGCCGATGCCGGTCCGGGCGTCGCCGGCGGTGGTGGCGGCTGCGGGCGCGGCCGTGGTGTCTATCGCGCTCATCTCACGCGCTCCGTGGCCAGGGCTGGGCCGGACGCTGTTCCAGCAACGCGGACACGGGCGCCAGATTGCTTTCCCAGCCGTACAGTTGTTCGACCTTGGCCCGCGCGGCCGCGCCGATGGCCGGATCGGGCGCGTTCAGATAGGCGAGCGCCGCGCGGGCGTGGCCGCCGGCGTCGTCGGCCAGCAGCAGTTCGCGGCCGGGTACGGCGTCTATACCTTCCAGCGCCTGCGGCGAGACCAGCACCGGCCGCGCCATCGCCATCGCCTCCAGCACCTTGTTCTGGATGCCGCGCGCGATGCGCATCGGCGCCACGCACAGCGCCGCGTGCGCCACATAGGCGCGCACGTCGGGCACGGTGCCGGTCACCAGCACGCCCGGCAGCTCGGCCAGGCGCTGCACGGCCGGCGCCGGCCGCGAGCCGACGATGCAAAACAGCACGTCCGGCGCGGCGGCGCGGATGACGGGCAACACCTCCCGCGCGAACCAGCTGACGGCGTCGATGTTGGGCCAGTAATCCATGGCGCCGGTGAAGGCGAGCACGCGGGCGCCCGGCGGATATGGCGAGGCGCCAGCATTCGCCGGGGAAAAGAATTCGGTATCGACACCGTTGCTGTAGTAACCAATGCTGGCGGCGCTTTCCGGCGCAAGCGTGCGGAACAACGCCGCCTCGGGCGCGGACACGAACAAGGCCGCATCGCTGGCGCGCGCCACCTCGCGCTCGTAGTCGAGCAGCAGGCGCGCCTCGCGCCGGTAGACCTGGCGCATCGGCCAGCGCTTGCCGTCGGCGTACTGGCGCCATTTGTCGGAATCGACATCGACGAAATCCATCACCCGCCGGGCCGACGGATGCGCGTCGGCGTACTGCGCCATCGGCGAGGAGTAGCAGACGATGCGGGTGATGCCTTCGCGCTTCACGGTCTCGTCGACCCAGCGCCGCATGCCGTCGTTGCGGTAATAGTCGCACGACAGCGCCCGCCCGCCAGCCAGCGCCGCCAGGCTGCGCAAGCGTGCCCGCAGAGGGTGCAGCGCGGAAAAATGGCTGCCGGCGCACATTTCTTGCAGATGCGCGACATGCTTCCAGTCGTCGGCGTCGTCGACAAACGTGCCCAGATAGACCTGGTAGCGGGCGCGCAGGTGCCGCAGCAAATGGTACGACCGTATCTTGTCGCCTTTATTGGGCGGATACGGAATGCGGTGCACCAGGAGCAGCAGTTTTTCCACGTGTCAGCCCAGGTTCTTGACAATGTGAGGGCCCAGCAAGTTCGCCATCGGCAGCGGCAATCGCTGCCACATCTGGATGAACAGGCGGTACTTGGGATTGAGCGGGTTGTTCTCCGGCACCGCCGACGCCTTGATCAGCTTGACCTCGTAGTCCAGCGGCTCGGGCTCGAAGCCCCAGTTCTTCTTGAAGTCGAAGGCGCCGGTGCCCAGCTTGCTACGGCCGAAATCGAACAGCCGCATGCCCCGCGCGGCCGACGCCTGCATCAAATTCCAGTACATAAAGTCGTTGCCGGCCAGCGCGCGGGCGTTGTCCAATCCGCCGCCGTAGTACGGCAGCACCTGGTCGCGGAAGAAGAAGCTGAGCACGCCGGCCACCAGTTGGCCTTCATGGGTGATGACCCGCACCTCGCAATCGTCGCCGAAGGTTTCCTTGAGCAGCGCGAAATAGCGACGCGAAAACACTGGCGTGCCCAGACGGTGCACGCTGCGCGCGTAGGCGGCGTAAAAGCGTCCGACATCCTGGTCGACCTCGCCTTTCAGGCCGAATTTGATGCCCTTCCTGACCATCGCGCGCTGCTTGCGAGGAATGGCGTTCATATTTTGCTCGTCGTCGGCGACGATGGCTTTGCGGAACGTCACATACAGGGGCTTGGCGATCCAGCCCGGATCGCCCGGATGGCTGCGCGCGATGTTGCGGTACTCGAGGTGGCCCACGCCCAGCTCCCGCGCCAGCGCCTGCGCGGCCTGGTCGAGCATGGCGCGCGCCTCGTCGGAGCTGGCGGCAATGCCGCCGTAGACGCAAAACGGCAACGCGCCCAGCCAGTGGCCGAACACGCGGCTACGCACCTCGCCCAGCGGCAAGATGCCTTCGATGACGCCGGCACGCTCAACATAGTAAAACCAGGTGCGGTGGCCGAACGCCTGGCGCAGCACCCGTTGCCATCCGGCGCGGTGGAAGAACGTCGCCGCCGGACATTGATCGACGTAGGCATCCCAGCGCCGGCTGTCTTGCTCCTCCATCAGGCGCAGGCGCAATTGGCCGGCCGCCGGTGCTTGCGCTCCGGCCAGGTGCGCGTGTTCGGCCAGCGCGCTCATGCCGCCCCCAGGAACAGCCGGTCCATGCGGTCCCAGGCGAAGTCGCGCGTCAAGGCGCGGATGCGGCCGTCCATGCGGTCGAGGTTGACGTAGTGGCGGAAACGCGTCTTCCACTCCAGACCCTGTTGGCGCGGCTGGCCGGGGTCGAGCTCCCACGGGTGGAAATAGAAGATAGCCGGTTGGCGGTCCTGCTGGTTCACCTGGCGCATCATCCAGCGCGACATCGCGTACGGCATCAGGCGGAAATAGCCGCCGCCGCCGGCCGGCAGGTTGCGCTTCATCAGGCGCACGGTTGTGATCGGTACTTCCAGCAGGCCCTGGTCGCCGTTCGGATAGAAGGCGAAGCGCGGCGCGTCCGGCATGCCGTAGTGGTCGTGAACAATTGGATAGATGCTGGAGCTGTAGCGGTAGCCGGCCTCTTGCAGCGCGTCCAACGCCCACAGGTTGGCCGGGCCGATGGAGAAGCTGGGCGCGCGGTAGCCGTGCACGGCCTGGCCACCGATGTCTTCCAGTATCGTTTTACTGGAACTGATGTCTTCCAGGAAGGCGGTGTGGCTCTGGTCCGACGCCCGCAGGTGGCCGTAGCCGTGGCTGGCCAGCTCGTGGCCGCCGTCGACGATGCGCCGCACCAGCTTGGGGTAGCGCTCGGCGATCCAGCCCAAGGTGAAGAACGTGGCGACGACGGCGCCGTCGTCCAGGATACCCAGGATGCGGTCGACGTTGGCCTCGACCCGGCATTCGCGGTCGGCCCAGCTGTCGCGGGCGATGTGCGGCGCGAACGCCGACACCTGGAAGTAATCCTCGACGTCGATCGTCATGGCGTTGCGCACCGGCTGGACGGTTTTCATTGCGTCGCCCCTTCGCGCTCGGTGAGCCAGCGCTGCATGATCTGGACGATGCGGCGCGCCGCCTGGCCGTCCCAGTAGCGCGGCACGCGGCCCGTCTTGCCGGCGCCGCTGAGCACCTTGTTGTACTCGGCCAGGATGCGGCCGGCATCCTGTCCGACGATGGTGTTGGTGCCCTGCTCGACCGTGATCGGCCGCTCGGTGTTGTTGCGCAGGGTCAGGCACGGGACGCCCAGCGCGGTGGTCTCCTCCTGCATGCCGCCGGAATCGGTCAGCACCACGCGGGCGCCGCGCATCAACCCCAGCATTTCGAGGTAGCCCATCGGCGGCAGCGGCAGCATGCCTGGCTGGTCGAGCAGGTCGCCCAGGCCGGCCCGCTCGATCATGGCGCGCGTGCGCGGGTGCAGCGGGAACATCACCGGCGTGCGGCGCGAGACGATCAGCGCCGTCTCCAGCAAGCTGCGCAGCACTTCCGGACGGTCGACGTTCGATGGCCGGTGCAGGGTCAGCACGGCGTAGCCGTCTTCGCCGTCGGCGAAGCCGGGGCGTCCGGCCATCGCGGCGATGTTGGCGGCCGGCAGCGCGCGCGGCAGGTTGGCGACCAGCGTGTCGATCATGACGTTGCCGGTGAAATGGATGCGCTGTTCCTCGATGCCCTCGCGCAGCAGGTTGTCGCGTCCGCTCGATTCGGTGGTGAACAGCAGGTCGGACAGCTGGTCGGTCAGGATGCGGTTGATCTCTTCCGGCATGGCGCGGTCGCCGCTGCGCAGGCCCGCCTCCACATGGAACACCGGAATGCCGCGCTTGTTGGCCACCAGCGCGCAGGCCAAGGTCGAATTGACGTCACCCACCACCAGCACGCCGTCCGGCGCCACCTCGTCCATGGCCGGCTCGAACTTGCGCATCACCTCGGCGGTCTGCAGGGCGTGGCTGCCCGAGCCGACCTCCAGGTTGATGTCCGGGTCGCGGATGCCCAGCGCCGAGAAGATCTGGTGGTTCATGGCGACGTCGTAGTGCTGGCCGGTGTGCAGCAGGCGCGCCTCAAATCCGGCCGTCGGCTCTTCCAGCGCGGTCATGATGGGCGCCATCTTCATGAAGTTGGGGCGGGCGCCGACCACGCAAAGGATGCGGAATTTACGCGCGGGCGTCTCTACGTCGGAGTGGATCATTCGATGTTGTCCATCTGTGGCAGGTTGGCAGGAGTGGCGACGAGTTTTCTGAGCACGTGCAGCAGCGACACCATCGAGCGTTCGACGCGCACCAGGCGTTCGTCTATGGTTCCCTGGGACACCATGCCGCCGCTGGGCGGCCACTCGCCCGGAGGCTCCATGGCCGGCATCGAGTCAGGTCCGTCCGGCACGGCCGTCTCGTCGCGGATGTCGCGCAGCACCGTGGCCACTTCGGCCTCGGTGAAGGTGTCGAGCTCCTCGAGGAAACCCATCAGCAGCAGGCGGTCGCAGACGTGGTTGGTGGTGCGCGGGATACCGCCGGCGTAGGCGTGAATGGCCGCGTGGGCGCCGTCCGTGAAGCACGGATTGCCGCGCCAGCCGACCGTTTGCAGCCGGTGCACGATGTAGGCGCGCGTTTCGTCGCCGTTCATCGGCCCCAGGTGGTAGGTGGCGATGACGCGCTGGCGCAGCTGGCGCAGTTCCGGGCTGTTGAGCGTGGTGCGGAACTCCGGCTGTCCCAGCAGGAAGGTTTGCAGCAGCGAGCGCTCGTCGGACTGGAAGTTCGACAGCATGCGCAACTCCTCGACGGTGCGTGCGGTGAGGTTTTGCGCCTCGTCGACGACCAGCAGCGCGCGCTTGCCCTGCTTGTCGCAGTTGCGCAGGAACTGTTCCAGCCGCACCAGCAGCATGCTCTTGCTGCCCTCCTCGGCCGGCAGGCCGAACGCGGCCAGCACCATGCGCAAGGTGTCCTCGGTGTTCAGGTAGGTGTTGGTAATCTGCGCGGCGACGATCTCGTTGGCCGGCAGGCCGTTGAACATATTGCGCATCAAGGTGGTCTTGCCGGCGCCGACCTCGCCCGTGATGACAATGAAGCCCTCGCGCTGCGACAGGCCGTATTCGAGATAGGCCATGGCGCGCTTGTGGCCCTGGCTGCCGAAAAAGAAGTGGGGGTCGGGGCGCAGCTGGAACGGCTTGGCGCTGAGCCCATAATAGTTCTCATACATCGCGGGCCTGGCTCCTCAGAAGCGTTGGTTGAGATGAAACACGATGGCGTTCTCGCGGTAGCCACCACGGGCGCCGGCCACGCTGCCGGTCTGGCGGCGCAGTTCGAGGTCGCCGGTCAGCTGGCGGCCGAGCTGGCGCGTGAGCGCCACACGGAAGGCGCGGTTGATGCTGCTGGCCTGCTGGACCAGCGAGTCGGCCTTGTTGAAGCTGGCCGACAGGTTGACCGAGCTACGCGGCGAGAGCCGGTAGTTGAAGGTGGCGCTGCCGCCCTGCTGGTGGCTGTTGTCGTTGAGGCTGCCGAAGCTGCTGCCCAGCAAGGCGCTGTCCGACTGCACCGACGACAGCGCGTTGCGGCGCTCGTCCGTCAGGCTCAGCACCAGCACGCTGTGCGCCAGGGTCCAGGCCAGCGAGACCTGGAACTGCTTTTGCAGGATGTAGCGGTTGCTCAGATAGTTGACGCTGTCGGTCAGGGCCAGCGGCAGTCCGTTGGCGCGGATGAAGGCGTCGACCGCCTGGCGCCGCCGCGCCGGATCGGCGATGGCGCCGGCGTACATGCGGTCGAGCAGTTCAAAGGTCGAGACCGACGCCGGCAGCAGGAACTGGTCGCGCGAGGTGGTGACGTCGGTCGTATAGCGCACGCTCCAGGCCGTGGCGCGGGTGCGGTGCACGGCGTCGAGGTGGTAGCTGTCGCCGAAAAAGCGCTTACCGAAGCTGGCGCTGACGCTGGTGCGGCTCGACGGCGTCCAGCCGAAGCCGAGCGACCACGACTTGCCGGTCGGCGAATCGCCCACCTGCGATTCATATTTATACTGGTCGCGGCCGATGCTGGCCGTCAGGCGCAGCGGCGCGGCGATCAGGTAGGAGCCGTTCAACCCAAGGTCGCCGCTGATGGTGGTCGGGCCGGTGCCGTTCTCCACCCGCTGGCGGTAGTATTGCAGCCCCCAGCCGGCGCGCGGGCCGACGGTGCCGCCGAGCGAGGCTTGCACGCTGTCGGCGCTGCTGTGGTTGAAGCCGGCGGTGTCGGCGCTGACCACGTCGTGCGTGTAGCGCAGGTCGCCCGTCATCAGGCGGCCGAAGCTGTGCGTCAGGTAGGGACTGACGCTGTAGCTTTTGACGTTGGTGCGGTTTTCGGTCAGGTAGCCGTCGGCGCCGTCCTGGGCCACCGGCGCGCCGAAGGCCGACACCGCCTGCTGGCGGTAGGCCCCGGCGGCGTCCAGAAACAACAGGCCGGCGACGGCTTCGGCGTGCATCTTGCCGTTGAAGTTGTGCGACAGGCTCTGGTTGGCCGCCGGGTCGTCGCGCGAATAGGCGTACAGGCGCGCCTCGTAGGCGGCCAGCAATTGCAGGCGTGGGCTGTCGTCGCGTACGGTGATGCCCGGCGTCAGTTCGCTGATCCACAGGCTGCGGGCCTGGTCCGGCGGTGCCAGGCTGACGTTGTCGGTGTAGGTTTGCTGGAACTGCGCGGACGGTTCGACCTTCAGTTCGGCCCGGCAGGCGGGCGAAAACAACAACGCCACAGCCGCCGCCGTGACGGTCGGCACGGGCAGCCGCATGGCCAACCCCACGGCGACCCGCCCGTGGCGACGCTCAGGACTGGCCATTATGATAAGTATAGTTATATTGGTAGTCATACGCCGCAGTCCCGGGGAACTCGCGGGTCTTGTTGTATACCAGGTTGACGTTGTGCAGGCCCTCCAGCTGGCGCAGCGATTCCTGCACCGCGTGCTGGCTGGTCTTCTCGGCCTCGACCACCACCACGATCTGCCCCATGTGCGCGGCCAGCACGTGCGCCTCGGTGGTCAGCAACAGCGGCGGCGAATCGAAGATGATGATGCGGTCGGGATAGCGCCCGGCCATCTCCTGCAGCAGGTTGGCCATGGCCTGGCTGGCCAGCAGCTCGGTGGCGCGCGCGTTGGCGGCGCCGGCCGGCAGCAGGGTCAGGCCGTCGATATTGGTGTGCAGCAGCAGTTCGGACATGTCGGCGCGCTCGTCGAGCAGCAGCTCCATCAGGCCGCGCTGGCCGGGCAGGCCCAGGGTGCGCAGCACCGACGGCCGGGCGACGTCGGCGTCGACCAGCAGCACCGTGTGGTCCAGCTCCATGGCGATGCTCATGGCCAGGTTGATGGCGCAGAAGGTCTTGCCCTCGCCCGGCAGAGAGCTGGTGATCATGATCAGGTTGGCCGGCTTGTCGCTGCGGTGCTTGGGCGAGAAGGCGCGCGTGATCAGCGGGCGTTTGATGACCCGGACCTCCTCCATCAGCGGCGTGCGGGTGCCAGCGGTGATGAAGCCCATGGCCTGCATGCGCACCGCGTCCAGTTCGATGTTCTTGCCGTTGCCCCGGTTGCGCAGCACGGCCGCCGGCGACGCCGACGGCGGCAGGCCACGGCTCGGCGAGTCCGATGGCGACGGCGATGGCGTCCCTACGTTGGCGGCCAGCGCGGCGGCGACGGCTTCGTCGGCGTGGATTTGAGCCTGACCTTGACCCATACCCTGCGCCTGACCCTGCGCCGGCCCCTGGCGCGCCGCCGCGTCCTGGTGCATGCGGCTGGTGGCTCGTTCGATTATGCTCACGGAGAACTCCTGGTTTCACTGATGAAGCTGGCTGACTGGGCTGGGTGGTGCCGTTGGACGCCCGTCAGGCCGTTGGTTGTAATGTGACTAGCGCTGCATCCACAACACCGATGCCATGACGCCGCCATAGCCGCCGAAGAACAGCGACACCGCCAGCCCGAACGCGTACAGGCGGCGTCGCCGCTTGAGGCGCTGGGTGTCGGTCCAGTTCATCGAAATGCTTCCAAGGATGGGAATGCCGGTGGTCTCGCGCAGCGAGCGCTGGCTGATGAAGGTCGGCCGTATCTGGCTCAGCAACAGCGCCGAGCCCAGGCCGGCCAGCAGCGCGCCGGCGAACACGATCGAGCACAGCCGCGCGCGGTTGGGGCCGACCGGCATTACCGGCGCGCTCGGCGGATCGATGACGCGGATGGTCATCATGTCCGACGCCGAGCTCAGGTCCCCCGACAGCCGGGCCGATTCGCGCCGTTCGACCAGCTTGGCGTAGTTTTCCTTGTTGATGGCGTAGTCGCGGTTCAGTTGCGACAGCTCGGCCTCGACCTCCGGCGCGGCCGTGCTCATGGCGCGCAGCGCCGCCACCCGGCTGCTGTATTCGCGCACGCGGGTCTGCAGCGCGGCCAGGCGCGCCTCCTCGACCGACAGCGCGACGTTCATCTGCTGCACCATCGGGCTGAAATTGGCGCCGTTGGTGCGCACCTTCTTCGACGCCTCCTCGCGCTTGCGGGCCTTCAACTGGTCGATCAGGCGCTTGGTGCCGGCGATGTCGGGATGCTCGTCGGTGTATTGCATGCGCAACTGGTCGAGGTTTTTCTCGAGCGCCTGGATGCGGCCGTCGAGCTCGGGATTGGCGTCCTCGCTCGGCGTCGCGCCCAGCACCGGCGCCGGTTCCTCGCCGACGATCTGGCGCTTGATGGCGTTGCGCGACTGCTCCACCTCGGCCGCCTCCAGGCGCGCCTGGTTGAGCAGCTCGGTGGTCTCGGCCAGCTTGCTGGCGTAGTCGCCGCCCTGGCGCGACATCAGCGCCATGTTGCGGATCTTGAAATCCTTGAGCGCGTTCTCGCCGGCGGCCAGCTTTTCCTCGTAGCTTTTGATCTGCTCGGCGATGAAGGAGATGGCCTTGTCCGAATCCTGCTTCTTGCCGCCGACGCTGCCCTCGACGAAGATCGTCAGCAGCGATTGCACCACGTCCTTGCCCAGCTTGGGATCGGGATTGGTGTAGGCGATGGTGTAGATGTCGTCGTTGCCGGTGCCGCTGATGCTGATCTGCGAAGTCAGCTCGTCGACCAGGCGTTCCTTGTCGTTGACGCTGCGCGTCTTGATGTCCAGATCGACCATGCGGATGACGCGTTCGACGTTCGGCCGGCTGATCAGCGTGCGGCGCATGAACATGACCTGCTCCTCGATGTTGGGCATGGTGGTCATGCCTGCCATCAGGGGCTTGAGGATGCTTTGGGTGTCGACATAGACGCGGGCCGTCGATTGGTACTCGTCCGGCATGCGGTACACGACCGCCCAACCGATCAGGCCAACCACCCACGCGACCGCCACGGCATACCAGCGATACTTGCCGAGCGCTTTCAGAAACGTCAGCAGCAATGCACTCAATTCCGCCATCTCTTGCCTCGCCAAGTGCGCGCCAAGTCCTGTCTGGAAGGCCGGCGCGTCGATTATCAAAACAACATTTCTATGAATAATAGTACAACGGATCAGTTCGCTGTTATTATTTTTTACACAGTTGGCCACAACGTTGCAAGAAATGGACAAGCTGAAAGTCAGCGAAGATTTGTTGCAATAATTATCAGATGGTGTAGATTGCGGGCATGATCATAATCGCCACATTTTTAAGCAGCGCGCGCCGGACCGCCTCGCTCTACGCGTTGCTCGCGGGGGCAGCGCTTGCCGTCTCCCCGGGCGCGCGGGCGGCCGAGCTGAGGGAAACCGTGGCCGCCGTCAAGCGCTCGGTGGTGGCGATCGGCAGTTACCAGCCGACCCGCTCGCCGCCCATCGTCTACAGCGGCACCGGCTGGGTCACCGGCGACGGCCTGAGCGTGATCACCAACGCCCACGTGGTGCCGGAGGCGCCCGATCTGGCGCGCCAGGAAAGCTGGGGCGTGGTGGTGGCCGACGGCCAGAATGTCCGCTTCCGCGCGGCAACGTTGGCCGGACGCGACACCGAACACGATTTATTACACCTGCGCCTGTCGGGCACGCCGCTGCCGGCGCTCAAGCTGGCCGATTCCGACACCGCCGGCGAGGGCCAGGACTTGGCCTTCACCGGCTTCCCGCTGGGCATGGTGCTCGGTTTGCATCCCGCCACGCACCGCGCGGTGCTGGCGGCAATCACGCCGATGACGCGGCCGGCGGCGACCTCGCGCCAGCTCGACGCGCGCGCCGTCAAGCAGCTCGGACGACCGCCGGTGACGGTGTTCCAGCTCGACGCCATCGCCTATCCCGGCAACAGCGGCAGCCCGCTGTACGACCCGGCGACAGGGGCCGTCTACGGGGTCCTGAACATGGTGTACGTCAAGGGCAGCAAGGAGAACGCGATCAGCACGCCGAGCGGGATCGGCTACGCGGTGCCGTCGAACTACGTGCGCGATTTGCTGCGCGCACCGTCACAGTAAAGCAACAACAACGCCACAATAACTTTCTTGCCATGATCAAAAAGGCATGTCAAAATGAAAATATCGGCGTGACTTGCGCCGTGCCAGTTTTCTCCATCGCACTCCATTAAAGGACGACCGTGAACGCGCACTCTTCCCCCAATCTATACCGGCGCGCGCTGCGCTGCGTCCTGGCGTTGACCTGCGGCCTGGCCATCGCGGCATTGTCCGGCTGCGCGACGCAGCGGCCGCTGGCCGCGCCCGTCGAGTCCTCGCCGGAGATCGATTACCTGATCGGGCCGGGCGACAGTATCAGCATCAATGTCTGGCGCAATCCGGAGGTGTCGCAGACGGTGCCGGTGCGCCCCGACGGCAAGATCACGGCGCCGCTGGTGGAAGACCTGCCAGCCAGCGGCAAGACCCCGAGCCAGCTGGCGCGCGACATCGAAAAGGCGCTGGCGCGCTACATCCAGCAACCGGCCGTGAGCGTTGTCGTCAACGGCTTCGTCGGCACCTACGACCAGCAAATCCGCGTGATCGGCCAGGCCGCCAAGCCGCAGTCGCTGCCGTACCGGCGCGACATGTCGCTGATGGACGTGCTGATCGCCGTCGGCGGCGTCACCGAGTTCGCGGCGGGCAACCGCGCCAGCATCGTGCGCAAGATCGACGGCAAGCAGGAGAAGCTGCCGGTGCGCCTGAGCGACTTGATCAAGGACGGCGACATCTCGGCCAACGTGCGGATGTGGCCGGGCGACATCCTGATCATCCCCGAGAGTTTCTTCTAAGATAGTGTCGAGATTCTTTACAGTCGCCGGCCCCGCGCGGGGCGCGCTGGCAGCGATAACATAAAACCGATCATAAGTCCTTGATTTTAATTGAAGTCCAGTCAGGATTCAGTGTCGGGAATGAAACTTGCATTAGATTGTGCAGACAAGTAAAACACAGGGGATGGCAGACGTGGCTAAGCAAACGCATCAAGATAATCCAGGCGATGCGCCGGTGCCGGTGCAGGTGGTAGTGGACGCCAACGCCCCGTCACGGCCATCGCGCCGACGCCTGGCCGGGGCCGGCATCGCCAGCGGCGTCATCCTGACACTGAAAAGTCCGTCCGCCATGGGCACGACGATGTGCAAGGCGCCGTCGGGCGCGATGTCGGGTGGCCTGAGCAGCCAGAAGCCGACGACGACGCTGGTGTGCAAGGGCCGCCTGCCTTCGTGGTGGGCCATGCAGACCTGTCCGTTGCCGCCGACCTGCGCCGCCTTCGGCCACGTGTTCACCTGCGGCTCGCGCACCACGGCCTACGCCAGCGTGCCGATCCTCAAGATCCTGAAGGCCCAGACCTATGACCGCGACCGGGTGGGCATGTACCTGATGGCGGCCTACTTCAACGCCTACACGGGCAAGACCTCGTTCCTGAAAGTGCCGGCGGTGATCGCCATCTGGAACGAGTGGCAAAGTTCCGGCGCCAACCTCGGCGGCACCTACACGCCGATCGCCGGGGGCCGCAAATGGGGCTCGCGCGAAATCGTCGCCTACCTCGCCAGCACGATGACATGAGCACGGCCATTTCCTGGCGCCTGACGCCGGGCCAGCAACTGCGGCGGCGGCAGTGGGACGGGGAATGCGTGCTGTACAACGACCTCTCCGGCGACACCCACCTGCTCGGCGCCGACGCGCTGGAGCTGCTGCTGGCGCTGCTGGCCGGACCGGCCGACGCCGACGCCCTGGCGCGCAGGCTGCTGGCGGCCGGACTGGACGCGGACGAGCCGGCCGAAGTGGACGCCCTGCTGGCGGACCTGGAAGGCCTGGCCCTGGTCGAGGCGGTATGCTGACTGTGGCGCAGCTGCCGGCCGGCCAACTGGCCGCGCGGCTGGCCGGCACCGGCCTGTACCTGCAAACCGGCGCCTTCGTCACCCGCCTGCAAAGCACGATACCTGGCGTGGTGCACGGCGTGGGGCTGATGTACGCCGACTATCCGCTCGGCCCCGACAACGGCTACGCCGATTTCCACCTGCGCATGGTGCGTCCGCTCAACTGGCGGCGCTGGCTGCGCCCGCAGGTGCAGTTGCTGGCCGACGGGCTGGCCCCGTTCAAGCCGCTGCCGCTGGCCCAGGCCTATCCGATGTTCGAATGGGGGCTGAACTGGTGCATCTCCAGCCGCGCCCACAGCTACCTGATGTTGCACGCGGCGGTGGTGGAAAAGAACGGCCGCGCGGCTATCCTCCCGGCGCCGCCCGGCTCCGGAAAAAGCACCTTGTGCGCGGCACTGGTCCACCACGGCTGGCGCCTGCTGTCCGACGAACTGACCATGGTCCGGCTGGAGGACGGCCTGATCGTGCCGATGCCCCGTCCGATCAGCCTGAAGAACGGCTCGATCGACTTGATGCGCGCGGCGCTGCCGGCCGCCCTGTTCTCGCCGCCCGTGCACGACACCAACAAGGGCACCGTGGCCCACCTGCGGGCGCCGGCCGACAGCGTCGGCCGCCTGGCCGAGCCGGCGCGGCCGGCCTGGATCATCTTCCCCCGTTACGAAGCCGGCGCGGCGGCCGAGCTGTTACCGGTCGCCAAGGGGCGCGCCCATCTGCGCGCCGCCGAGAACGCTTTCAATTACAGCGTGCTGGGCGCGCGCGGTTTCGACGCCATGGCCGAGCTGATCGAACAATCGGACTGCTACGACTTTTGCTACAGCAGCCTGGCCGACGGCATCGCCACCTTCGAGCGCGTGGCGGCGGCGCCATGACGCCGCTGCTGATCGAGGTGCTGCGCAGGCCGGCGGCGCTGGCCGCGTTCACGCCCGCCCAGTGCGACCTGGTGCTGCGCCAGGCCGAGCGCGCGCAACTGCTGGCCAGCCTGCACGCACGGGCGCGCGACGCCGGCGTGCTGGAGCGCTTGCCGGCGCCGGCGCGGCGGCAACTGGAATGGGCCCGCCAGCAGGGCGAGCGCCACCTGCAGGCGGTGCGCTGGGAGGTGCGGCAGATCCGGCAGGCGATGGCGGGACTGGGCGTGCCCCTGATCCTGCTCAAGGGCGGCGCCTACGCGATGGCCGGGCTGGCCGCCGCCGAGGGCAGGATTTTTTCCGACATCGACATTCTGGTGCCGCGCGCGGCGCTGGCCGACGTCGAGTCGGCGCTGATGCTGCACGGCTGGGCCGGCGTCGGCCACGACGACTACGACCAGCATTACTACCGGCGCTGGATGCACGAGCTGCCGCCGATGCGCCACGTCTGGCGCGAGACGGTGATCGACGTCCACCACGCAATACTGCCGAGCACGGCCGCCGCGCATCCCGACGCCATGCTGCTGCGCGCGGCCGCCGAGCCGGTGCCGGGCTATCCCGCCAGCGGCAGCCTGCCGCCGCTGTACACGCTCGGGCCGGTGGACATGATCCTGCACAGCGCCACCCACCTGCTCTACGAAAGCGAGTTCGACCACGGCTTGCGCAACCTGGTCGATATCGACCGGTTGCTGCACGAGTTTTCGTCGCTGCCGGGATTCTGGGTGCGGTTGACGGACCGGGCAGCGATGCTGCAACTGCAACGGCCGCTGTTTTACGCGCTGCGCCACGCCGCGCGGCTGCTGCACACGCCGGTGCCGGCGGCTGTGCTGGAGGGGAACGAGGCGGCGCGGCCGGGGCCGGTGGTGCTGGCGCTGATGGACGCGCTGCTGGACCGGGCGTTGCTCCCGCAGCACGCCAGCTGCGACGGGCCGCTGAGCAAGCTGGCGCGCCAGATGCTTTACCTGCGCGGCAACTGGCTGCGCATGCCGCCCTGGCTGCTGGCGCGCCACCTGTTCCACAAGGCGCTGCTGACGCCGCTTCAGGCGACGCGTACGCGGGATGTTTGACGGTTGTATTCAAATTGTTGAGCCGTCGACGGCGCATGCATGGCGGATTACGCTGCGCTAATCCGCCCTACGTGTTTTAGACAACGTCGACGCCCCGGGACAGCACCATTCCGAGCAGACACGTACGGCGGATTAGGCGGAACGCCGTAATCCGCCAACGTGTTTTAGACAACGTCGACGCCACGGGACAGCACCACTCCGAGCAGACACGTAGGGCGGATTAGGCGGAACGCCGTAATCCGCCATCGCCGAGCCACCGCCAACGCGCCCGAGAGTCCGCCAATCACCCCTCCGCCAACGCCTTGCCATAAATCCGCTTGGCGATGGTGATCGCCAGCCATTGCAAGGGGTGGCTGCTGCCGCCGGGACGGTAGGTGTGGACCATTTTGTTACGGTAGGCGTCGAAGTGCAGGCCGTGCGGCGCGGCCAGCACCTCTCCCCTGCCCAACAACACCTTCAGCGCGACCGTGGCCGAGATGCCCGCGCACAGGTTGCACGCCATGATGGTCGACGGACCGCGCCGCTCCTTTAAATTCACCGCCGACGGCACCACCAGATACGCCCGGTGCAGGCCGGCCGGCGCCAGCCCGACCATGAAGCGGATCGCCTTGTCCAGCTCCGGCAAATCCCCCCACTGGAAGTACTGTTCGAAGGTGGTCTTGCCAGGCAGGAAAGTCAGGCTGGCCCCGCCCATGCCCAGCGGCGCACAGGTGGTCGCCGGAATACCCATCTCGGCACATTTGGCGAAGGTCTGCTGGCGCGCGTCGAACGCGAAGAAGTCCAGCCCGTCGACATAGAAATCCACGTCGCGCAGGAATTCCGGCAAGTTGGCGCTGGTGACGCCCTCGGGAAAGACGCGGATGTCGGCCTCGGGATTGATGTCGAGGATCATGCGGCGTATCACTTCCGACTTCGGCTGGCCGAGCGTGCTCATGGTCGCGCCCAGCTGGCGGTTGAAGTTGACGATGTCGTAGGTGTCGAAGTCGGCGATGACGAACTTGCCGAAGCCGAGCCGGGCGAAGGTGTTGGCGTAGAACGACCCGACCGCGCCCGCGCCGCCGATCGCCACCCGCTTGCCGCGCAGTATCGACTGTTCAGCCTCGGTGACCCAACCGATATTGCGCGAGAACGCCTTGTCGTAAAAGAATGCTTGATCCATGGCAGCTACCTTTCTAGTGATCCTGGACCACCGGAATCGTGGCCGTCTCCCCAACGCCATCGTTCCACTCAGGATATTCGGTGAGTCTTTAAATGGTGGGCTACTTCCCGCGTTCGCGCTGCAACGCGATGCCGACCGCCAATGGCAAGGCGTAGATGAAGGTCTGCGGATCGACCTTGCAATGCCGTCCCAGCAGCGACGGCGAGACTTCCTGCCGGTGCAGCACGCGGTGCAGCAGATCGGCGACAAAACTGCGGCGCAGGCGGCGCACGCTGGCCAGATTGGCCTGCCGCTGCGGCGCCGACAGGTCGAACAGGCGCGACAGCGCGCGTTGGAATTTCATTTCGTGGTGCAGCCGCAACAGCGACGTCTTGCTGCCCCAGCCCGAACCCGAAAAGATGTTCACGCCGGCGCCGTAGACGCACTCGCAGCGCGCCGAAAACGCGATGCGGCCGGTGCGCTGGCTCAGCTCGAGCCAGAACAGATAGTCTTCGCCGGCGTAGACGAACTCCTCGCGGAACCGCAGGGTCGCCAGCGGCGCGTGGCGGTACACCACGGTCGAGGTGCCGATGATGTTGCCGCTCAGGATCTGGTCGAACATGTCGCCCCGGTAGGCGTACAGCTCATCGGCGCCGGCCAGCGCCGGGTGTTGCGCCGGTTCGATGCGGCCGGCGCGGCGGAAGGCGCTGACCGTCTGGTTCAACTGGTAGTGGTCGGAGAAATAGAAATCGTTGCCCTGCCCCAGCGCCGCCAGCGCGCGCTGCAAATGCTCCGGTATCCATTCATCGTCGGAATCGAGGAAGGCAACGAAGTCGGTGCCGGCCGGCAGCGCGCGCAGTCCGGTGTTGCGGGCGGCGGCGGGACCGGCGTTGGGCCGTTCGATGATGACGATGCGCTCCGGCTCATCGGCCAGCAAGCCGGCCAGCTCGGCGCGCGCAGGCACCGGCGAGGCGTCGTCGACAATGATGATGGTGAGCCGGTGCTCGCCGCGCTGGCCCAGCGCCGACACGACCGCCTTGTGCAGGATGCCCTCCTGCCGCTGGTAGTACGGAATGATCACGGCGACCGTGGGCAAAGCGCCTGCGTCTTTGTCGACTGCGACGTTCATGTTTTTCTCCGTTGCGGGATGCGCAGCGCGGGCAGGAAGCGCCGCGCCGTCAGCCACAGGTCGCTCAACAAAGGCATCGGGTCGCGCCAGCTGTGGACGAAATAGCGGGTGCTCGGCCGGACGAAGTCGAACAGATAACCGGCGATCTCGGCCAGCGCTCCGGCCGGCGGCACATAGCCGTCGCTGGGCTTGCGGGTCAGCACGCGCCACAGGCGCTTGGTCTCCGGCGCCATGAATCGGGCGCGCAGCCCTGACACGTACGGCGCCTGCGCCACCGGCCGGTCCAGTCCAAGCAGCTGGTAGGCGTACCATGGAAACGCCGCGCCGGCCTGGCAGGCCAACGGCAGGCTGCCCCAGAAGCGACCGTTGATTTCCATCAGCGCGGCCCGCCCGGTGGCCGGGTCATAGCGGTATTCGACCATGGCCACGCCCTCCCAGTCCAACGCGCGCAACAGAGCGACCGATTGTTCCATCAACCCGGCGTGTTGATCCGGCGGCAGCGATTCGCACAGCGTGGAAATGCCACCTTCGGGCGGCCATTCGTGCACGCGGCGGTGCTGGAACAGGCAGTGCGCCTGGCCGTCGCGCATCAGCACGAACTGGCCGAGGCCGTAACCGGCGCAAAATTCCTGCACCATCGGATAAATGCCGACCGCCTCGTAGCGGCGCAGTCCGGCCAGCAGTTCGTCGGCGTCGGCGCAGTAGCGCAGCTTGTCGAGCGACAGGCCGGCCTTGCGCAGCGGCTGCATGGCGCCGTTAGGATCGGCCCACTTGAGGATGACCGGATAATGCAACCCCGGCGCGGCGGCGGCGGCCTCCTCCATCGACGCCGGGTGCAAGGTGCGCGGCACGTGGATACCCACCGAGGCGGCGGCAGCATAGGTCTGGTCCTTGTGCAGCACCCGCTCCATGCGCGCCGTGTCGGCGAACATCAAGCGGTAGCCATCCAGCTGTGCGCGCTCCAGGTTGAGCGCGGCGATGTCGGTTTCGGAGATCGCGAAAAGGCAGGCCGGGCCGATCTCCGAGGACAGCTGCCGCAATTGCTGCAGAAGACCGGCGGCCCCGCCGCCCGGACGTATCAAGCCCCGCGTGAGGTAGCGCGAACGCAGGCCGAGCCCGGACGCGCTGTGCGCGATGCCGATCACCGGTACGCCGCGCCGGCCCAGGTCGCGGATGATGGCCAGCCCGATCGGGGTATCGATGCCCAGCACCACCGCCGGTATCAAGGTCTCAGCCATGGGGTACTCCCGCCACCGGCGCCTCCGGCAGATGCCGGCCCGCCCGGTCGAAGATGCGCGCCAGCAGCTTGCGGATCGCATGCCGCCAGTGGTGGCGCTGCTGTTCGGTCAGGCTGCCCAGCACGCCGATGGTGGCGAAGGTGGCCAGCATCGTCGCCGCGTAGAACCATGGCTGGCCCGGGTCGCCGTCGATCAGCGCGGCGTAGAACTGCATCAGCGGCTGGTGCAAAATATAGGCGCTGAAGGTGTAGGCGGCCAGCGGGCGGATCGCCGGTTCGATCAGGCCCAGCGGCCGCGCCGCGATGTCCGCCAGCGCGCGCATGCCGGCGAAGTTGGCCAGCACGATCAGCGCCAGCAGGTAGTCGGTGATGAAGAACTTGGAGAAAGCCATCTGGTGGTGCAAGTCGGCGCCGACCAGCCGCAACAGCAGGTTCGAACCGGCATCGGTCATGCCGTAATGGTGGAACAGCCAGTAAGCCGGCCACGAGGCGGCAAACAGCAGCGCGCCCGGCAGTGGCTTGAGCGCGTGCAGCCATTGCCAGCGGAACAGCACCACGCCGGCCACCCACACCGGCGCCAGCAGCAGGATCTTGGGGCCGAGCAGCAGCATGACGGCGCCGGCCAGCAACACGCGGGTGCGGCCGGCCGTGAAGGTGACGATGGCGAACAGCACGTAATACCAGAACTCGTAGCACAGCGACCAGTACGGCACGTTGGAGAACGACATGATCGACACCAGCCACACCTCGTTGAGGAAGGTCAGGCTGGTCAGGATGCGCAGCCAGGCTAGGCCGTAGGTGGTGGTGCCTCCGGTGTAGAACTCTGGCGTCATGGCCTCGCCGGCCATGTCCAGCAGTGGCGTCAGCAGTACAACCGGCAGCGCCAGCGAGTAGAAGCGCGACAGCCGGCTGGACCAATAGGACAAGGGCGTGTTCTCGCGCTCGGAGGTGATGTAGGCGATCACATAGCCCGACAACACGAAGAAGACGATCACCGCCGCGTGGCCGTGGTTGCTGAATGGCAGCTTCTCGGTGGTGAGCAGGCGGAAATTGGAGTGGTAGACGATCACCGCCAGCGCGGCGAGAACCCGCACCAGATCGAGGTAAATGGAAAATCCCCGGTTCATGCGACGCTCCCGCTGCGGTTCGATGCGCCGGCGGCGCGCCGGATCGCCGCCGGTTCGTTGGCAATGGCCGGCGTCTCGGCGGGCTCGCGCCGCGTCAACTGCGGCACGGCGCGCTGAAGGCCGCGCACCGCCTGGCGCACCCTTGCGAAGCATTGGTCGAAGTAGGCGTCGCTCAATGTAAAGGGATCGTGCAGGTGCGGCATCGGTCCCGTGCACCACAGGCCCAGCAGCACCACCTCGACATCGGTGCGCGGTCCCAGCCGGCGTCGCAGTTCGCGCGCCTGGCGCACTTCCATGACCAGGAACAGGTCGCCCGGCTGGACGTCGAAGTCGGTCAGGTCGGTGGCGCGGTGGGCGCTCATGTCGTAGCCGTGGCGGCGCGCGGCGCGCAGCGCGCTGTCCGGCGATGCCGAGCCGGTGTGGGTCGACAGGCCGGCCGAGGCCACCGTCATGTCCAGCCGCGCCGCCACCTGCTCGGCGAAGGCGCTGCGGCAGATGTTGCCGAGGCAGATGAAGACGGCGCGGCGCACCTTGTGCGGATGGCGCAGGCGGAAGCCGGACAGGCGGCCACTGGCGAGCTCGATCCGGGCCAGCACCGCGCGCACGAGGCCGCGCCAGGTCCCGTGTCGGCGGTTGATGGCCTCGGCCAGCGGCGCGAAAGGAAGGCGCCAGTTCATGCCGCACCCGCGCTCTGGCGCGCCAATGCCCAATGGCCGTAGCGATCGTACAACACCTGGGTCGCCATGCGGCACACGCTTTGCCACGGCGCGCCGCTGAGCAGATGGTTTTCCGCTTGTTGCGGGGCCAATGGCAGGCTGGCGGCGGCGGCCAGGCCGCTGGCCTGATACAGGTCGCTGTTGGCCGCGAGATAGCCGCACAGGCGCTCCAGCCGTTCCTGGTTGACGCCGTGTCTGCGCAGGGTGCGGTAATCGGCGCCCCGGCTTTGCACGTATTCGAAGGGATGAGTCAGGATTACCACCAGCTCCATGCCTGCCCGGCGCGCCAGCTCCAGCAAGGTTCGCGTTTCCGCGAAGCTGGTGCCGGAGATTGACAGCGTCTTCAGGTGCGGACGGCGCAGGCGCCAGTCGCTGAAGGTCAGCACCGGGCATTCCAGCACGCCGTGGCGCAGATGGCGGCCGCCATACAAACGGTAGCGCGGATCGCCGCTGTCGTAGATCGCCAGCCCGATGTTGGAACTGTAAGGAATGCCGGCGGCGGCGATGGCACTATAAAGGCCGCTGTCATGCTGCAGGCTGGCGCTGCGAAACACCTGCGGTGGCGGCAGGCCCCATTCGCGGAAAGTTTCCTGGCCTTGGCGCAGCAGCTCCAAGGTCGAGGCCTCGTCGCGGCCGGCGAAATCGTCCTGGCGCGGCTCGCGCCGCACGCGCTCGGCCCAGTCGTCGTGCTGGAACACCGCCCAGCACGGATGGGCGTGCAGTTGCAGTTCGTGGCCGGCCGCGGCGATGCGCTGCGCCAGCGGCCGCATCGGATCGTCGCGGAAGTAGTGGCGTTGCAAGGTCTCGATGAAGAACGTCGCGGTGATGTCGTTGCGGGCGAAGCAGTCGAGCATGAAGTCGAGGCCCTGCGAGCGGCCGTCGACGTCGCAACGGACCATCTGCGCGCCGACCGGGCGCAGCGCCGGGTCGGCGAAGGCGCCGGCAATGCTGAATTCGGTATCGATGGTCAGGCAGACGCGCATGACATCAGTTCCGGGTTTCTTGATGCTGCTGGTACCACTGCTCCAGCATCAGCAACACCCACACCATCGTGCCGTGGTAGCCGGCGTGCTCTCGCACGTGATGGCCGAGCAGCTTGTCGATGAACTCGCCGCGCACGACGCCGCGCCGGCGCAGCGATTGCAGACTGTCGCCGGCCAGCTCGTTCAGTCGCGGATACTGCTGCATCCAGACGCCGAACGGCAAGCCGAAGCCGTGCTTTTCCTTATGGATGATTTCCTGCGGCAGGAAGTCGTCGAGCGCCTGCTTGAAGAAATAGCGCAACTGGCTGCCGTTGAGTTTCTGGCGCGGCGTCAAGCGGGACGAGAACGCCACCATCGATTCGCTCAGGAACGGGAACGCGGCCTCGACGCCGGCCAGCGCGCAGGCGCCGCGCACCTTCGGTAGATCGTTGTCGGCCAAGGTGATCTTCAGGTCGAGCGCCAGCATGCGGTTGATCAGGCTGCCAGCGTCGCTCTGGCCGTAGGACGCCGCCAGTTCGTCCAGCGGACGCCCGGGGTTGGCGCCGGCCAGCAGGCCCGGCTCGAACACCTCGGCCGCGCCATAGCGGTTGAGCAGGTTGTAGGTTTCCAGCCGGGCCGGCATCGGCACCGACGCCTGCGCCACGTAGCTGCGCGCCTTGCGCAACAGCGCCACGCGGTCGGCGCCGGGGAAATGATTGAGCGCAGGCTCGAGCAAGCCCTCGCGCAGCAGCGCCGGCACCTTCTGGTACAGCGCGAACACTTGCTGGCGGGCGTAGCGCTCATTGCCGCCGAACAGCTCGTCGCCGCCGTCACCGCCGATCATGCGCGTGACGCCGTCGGCCGCCGCCATGCGCGCGCAGTAATACGCGGGCACGGCCGAGGCGTTGCCGAACGGCTGGTCGAAAGCCTTCGCCATGCGCGGGATGATGTCGACGACGTCGTCGGCCGTCACATAGTATTCGTGGTGGTCGGTGCCGAAATGGCGCGAGGCCAGGCGGGCGTAGGACATTTCGTCGTAGCCGTCGGCCGAGAAGCCGATCGAATAGGTTTGCGCCGGCGCGCCGCCCGTCTCGCACAGGATGCCGGCCAGGGTCGAGCTGTCGGTGCCGCCGCTGAGGAAGGCGCCGACCTTGCCGTTGCCCACACTCTCGCGCACGCTGTCGCGCAGCACCTGGCGGAATTCCTCTTTGAGTTGGGGAAACGGCGTGTCGACCCGCTCGTCGAAGCGCATGCGCCAGTAGGTGTGCGACTCGATCCGTCCCTGGCGGTAATGCAGGCAGCTGCCAGGCAGCAAGCGCTGCTGGTGCCGGTAGATGCCGCCCGGCGCCGGAATCATGTGGAAGAAAACGTAGTTGTACAAGCCCTGCGGATCGATCTCGGCCGGCGTCAGCGGGTGGCGGCGCAGCGCCTGGGCCGAGCTGGCGAACACCAGGGTCTCGCCCTGCTGCTGATACAGCAGCGGGAAGCTGCCCATGTGATCGGTCGCCAGCAAGGCCTCGCCGGCGCGCTCGTCGATGACGGCCAGCGCGAAGGCGCCGGTCAGCGCTTCGCACAAGGCCAGCGCGCCCTGCCCGCGCCATAGTTCTGTCCAGGCCGGGCCCGGGATGATATCGGCGCCGCCACGCAGCCGGGCCTCGCCCCACAGCATGAAGCGCACGCCATCGGCCTCGTAGCATTGCACGCCGGCGCCGGCCATGGCGCTGGCCGCGCCCGCCATGATTTGCGGCGGCTGGCCGTCGATGCCCACCAGCGGCGCGGCCATCGTCTCGGCCAGCTCACGGTTAGCGCCGGCGTCGCGGCCCTGCCCTATCCACCCACAGATTCCACTCATGAAGCCGCTCCATCGCGATCTTGTTGTCCGACCAGTACTTCCAGCGCCGCCGGATGGCTGAGAAAGCCGCCGGGACTTGCGCTCAACCCATAGGCGCCCGATTGCAGCACCGCCACCAGGTCGCCAGGACCGGCGGCGGCCAATTCCATGCGGTCGGCCAGCAGGTCCAGCGGCGTGCACAGCGGCCCGACGACGGACACCGTCTCGCGCGCCGTGCCATGAACGCGATTGCCGATCACCACCGGATAATTCTTGCGGATCACCTGGCCGAAGTTACCGGAGGCCGACAGGTGATGGTGCAAACCGCCGTCGGTGACCAGGAACACCTGCCCGCGCGAGACCTTGCGCTCGATCACACGGCTGACATAGACGCCCGCCTCGCCGACCAAGTAGCGGCCCAGTTCGATGACGATCTGTGCCTCCGGCAGCGCGCGTCGCACGTCCGGCAGCAACAGCGCCAGGTTGGCGCCGACCGCCGCCACGTCGAGCCGCTGCTCGCCGGGGAAATAGGGAATGCCGAAGCCGCCGCCGATGTTCAGCAGCCGCATCGGACGGGGCGCGAATTCGGCCAGGCGCATGGCCAGCGCCAGGGTTTGCTGGTGGGCTTCCTGCAAGGCCGCCGCCTTCAGGTTCTGCGAGCCGCTGAAGATATGCAGGCCGTGCCAGTCGACCGGCATCGCCGCCAGCCGCTGCAACAAGGCCGGCACCAGCTCGGCGTCGATGCCGAACTGGCGAGCGCCGCCGCCCATGCGCATGCCGGACGACTTGAGTTCGAAATCGGGATTGACGCGGAGCGCCACCTGCGGACGGATGTCGAGCCGCAGGCCGATCATGGCGATCCGATCGAGCTCGGCTTCCGACTCGACGTTGATGATCACGCCGGCCGCCACCGCGCAGGCCAGTTCGCCGTCGCCCTTGCCGGGACCGGCGAAGCTGATGTCGGTCGGCGCCACGCCGGTGTCGAGCGCCACGCGCAGCTCGTTGCCGGAGGCGACGTCGATGCCATCGACCAGGCCGGCCAGGTGGTGCACCACTGCCGGCATCGGATTGGCCTTCATCGCGTAGTGCAGCTGCACGCCAGGCGGCAGCGCCGCGCGCAGCTCGGCCACGCGGCGCGCGATGGCGTGGCGGTCGTAGGCGTAGAACGGGGTTTGGCCCAGCTGCGCGGCCAGGCGCGTCAGCGGCACGCCGCCGACGTGCAGGCAGTCGTCGCGCACGGGGAATTGCTCCAGCGGTGCGTGGACCGGCGCCTGGCTCGCGGCCCGGCTCGATTCAGCGCTCATGCTGCCGCTGCCGTGAAGCTGGCCAGATATTGCGTGCTGAGCAGCTTGCGGTCGATCTTGCCGTTGGCGTTGCGCGGCAGGCTGGTATCGGCCAGGATGATTTTATGCGGCAGCATGTAGTTGGGCAGGTGCGGCTTGAGCGCGGCCAGCAGGCGCGCCTCGTCGAGCACGCGTCCGTCGCGCACGGACACAACGACCACGATCGCCTGGCCAAGCACCGGATGCGGCACGCCCAGCGCGGCGGCCTCGGCCACCTCGCCCTGCGCGTACAGCACCGCCTCCACCTCGCCCGGGCTGACCCGGTAGCCGGAGGTCTTGATCATCTCGTCGGCGCGGCTGATGAAATACAGGAAACCGTCCTCGTCGCGGCGCACGGTGTCGCCGGACCACACCGCCATCTCCGGCAGCATCAGGCCCGTCAGCGGCGAGCGGTAGGGTTTGAAGCGCTCGGCGGTGCGCGCGGCGTCGTTCCAGTAGCCGAGCGACACCAGCGGTCCACGGTGCACCAGTTCGCCCGGCTCGCCGGGCGCGCATTCGCTGCCGTCGGGGCGCAGCACCAGCACCTCGGCGTTGGGGATGGCCTTGCCCATCGAATCGGGACGGCGGTCCAGCTCGGCCGGCGGCAGGAAGGTCGAGCGGAACGCCTCGGTCAGGCCGTACATCAGATAGGGTTGGGCGGCCGGCAGCCTGGCGCGCAGCTGGTCGAGCGTGGCGCGCGGCATGGCCCCGCCGGAATTGGTGAGATAGCGCAGGGTGCACACCGTCGGCCAGTCGAGCGCGGCCAGCTGTATCCACAGCGGCGGCACGCCGGCCAGGCCGGTGATGCGTTCGGCGATCACGGCAGTGAGCACGTCGCGCGGCAGCAAGTGGTTGATCAGCACCGCGCAGGCGCCGCTGAGGAAGGCGGTGGTCAGCTGGCTCAGACCGTAGTCGAAGCTGAGCGGCAGCACGGCCAGGATGCGGTCCTCCGCCTTGTTGCCCAGATAGCTGGCGACGCTGGCCGCGCCGGCCACCAGGTTGCGGTGCGACAGCACCACGCCCTTGGGCTGCCCGGTGCTGCCGGAGGTGTACAGGATGGCGGCGACGTCGGAATCGGTGATGCGGCGGGCCGGCAAGTTGGCGGTGTCGATGTTGGCCTCGGCGGCGTCGGCTTCGGCCAGCGCCGCCTCCCAGTCGAGCACCCGGATCTGGCCGATATCGGCCACCGGTGCGGCCGCGCGCGCCGCGCCCAGCGCCAGCACCGTGTGCAGGCTGTCGCAGCCGCCCAGGCTGGGCGCGAGCTGGCGCAACCGGTCGGCGCTGGTGACCAGCACGCGCACGTCGCAGTCGCGCAGGATATAAGCGACCTGCTCGGGCTTCAACAATGGATTGACGGGAACGAACACCATGCCGGCTGCTGCGGCGCCGAACAGCGCCGCGACATGCTCGATATTCTTTTCCATGTAGACGGCGACCCGTTCGCCGCGCCGCGCGCCGCGCGCCCGCAGCGCCGCGCAAGTGCGCTTGGTCAGGGTGGCAAGTTGCGCATAGGTGAGGCGCCGGGCGCCGTCGACCAACGCTTCGGCGGCGGGTGCGCGCTCGGCCGAGGAGAAAATAAAATCGTGCACCAGATAGCTCGTAGCACAGCCCATGTCACCCTCTTTTGCAGGTTTTTATGCAGGTTTTTTGCTGATCGGCCGGCCTCGGCCACAGGTCGAATGATGATATCAGAATGGCACGCAGATTAGCATTTTAATATTCAATTACAACGAAAACAACACAATTTGACATCGTTCGTTATTAATAGTGCATCGGACTATCAGGAGCGCTATACTCGAAAAATGTCTAAATGGTAACGGAGGGGCGAACGAAGAGTCGCCTCCAATCTTACCGGCCGGGGAGTAGTTGAGCATGTTGAATGTCAATCAGGATGTCGGTTTCCAGCCGGCCGTTGGCGGCGCGCAAGCCGCATCCGCACCACCGCCGGCCTCGCCGATTCCACTTCGGCCCGTGCTGTCCACCGCGTCCTTCCTGCACCGTGGGCATCCCGCCGTGCGCTCCATCGTCGATGCCGGACCGGCGCGCCTGGTCACCAGCGGGCGGGTCGCCATCGCGCTGGCGCTGAGGGAAATGACGGTCGGCGCCGGCGACGAGGTGCTGGTGCCGGCCTACCATTGCGCGTCGATGATCGAGCCGGTGATCTGGTCGGGCGCGCAGCCGGTGTTCTACCGCATCCTGCGCAACACCGAGATCGACCTGGAGGACCTGGCGCGCCGGGTCACGCCGCGCACCAAGGTGCTGATGGCCACCAATTACTTCGGCTTTCCCCAACCGCTCGACAAGCTGCGGGCGTTTTGCGACGGCCACGGCATCAAACTGCTGGAAGACTGCGCGCACTCCTTCCTGGGCGAATACCAGGGCAAGCCGCTGGGCTCGTTCGGCGACTACGCCATCGCCAGCAGCATGAAATTCCTTCCTATATATGAAGGCGGCTGCCTGGTGTCGGCGCGCCATTCGCTGGACGGCGTGCGGCTGCGCTCGGCCGGTGCCGGATTCGAGGCCAAGGTGGCCATCAACGCGCTGGAGGAAGGTTGTCAGTACCACCGCCTGGGCCTGCTGCGCCACCTGCTGGCGCTGCCGATGGCGCTCAAGAACGCGCTGTGGCAACGCATGAAGGCGCGCAATCCGGCGCGCGCGCAACCGCTGTCGCCGGGCTCGTCGGAAGGCGGTTTCAGTTTCGATCCGGCCTGGCTGGACAAACGTTCGTCGGTGTATTCGCGGCTGATGCTGCGGCTGGTGTCGCGGCGCCGCATGGGCGCGCTGCGCCGGCGCCACTATCTACGACTGCACGCGGCGCTGGCCGACCTGCCCGGCTGCCGGCCGCTGTTTCCGGCCTTGCCGGACAACGTCTATCCCTGGGTGTTTCCGTTGTGGGTGGAGCAACCAAGACAAGTCTTCGCCGCGCTCAAGCGCGGCGCCGTGCCAGTCCTGCGCTTCGGCGAATTCCTGTGGCCGGACGCGGGCGCGGCCGTGTGCGACGCCAGCGTCGAGCTGTCGCGCCACGTGATGCAGTTTCCCTGTCACCAGGAGTTGCGCGACGATGAGCTGGAATGGATGATCGTCCAGATCCGCGCGGCGCTGACGGCGGGAGCGCAGGCATGAGCTGGTCGCTGGTGCCGGCCGCCCGCTTCGCCGACCACGCCGCCACTTGGTCCGGGCTGAACATCGCCGGACCGGCCGCGCCATTGCTGTCGCCCGAATTCGTGCTACCGCTGCTGAAGGAGTTCGGCAGCGGTAACGAATGGCTGGCCATGTGGCGCAAGGACAACGAAGTGGTCGTGATGACCATCGTTTGCCCGCGCCGCGCAGGCGTCTGGGAAACCTTTCAACCGTCGCAGGCGCCGGTCACCTTGTGGCTGGAACAACCTGGCGCGCTGGCGCCGGAGGATTTGCCGCGCCTGCTCGACGCCCTGATCCGTACCCTGCCCGGCGGCGCCTTGTTGCTCGGCATGACCCAGTGCGATCCGGCCGTCACCCGCCAACCGGAGGACAGCGACCGCATCACCGTGCTGCCCTATCTGGACACCGCCCGCGTGGCGCTGCAGGGCGAGTTCGCCGATTACTGGAACGGGCGCGGCAAGAACCTGCGTGCCAACATGAAGAAGCAGCGGGCCAAACTGCTCAAGGAAGGCATCGCCACCCGCATGGAAGTCACGCGCGACGCGGAGGGCATGGCCGCCGCCGTGGCCGACTTCGGCCGGCTCGAAAGCGCCGGCTGGAAATCCAAGGAAGGCACCTCGGTGCACCTCGACAACGCCCAAGGCCGGTTCTACCGCGCCATGCTCGAAGGCATGGCGAAACGCGGCAACGCCGCCGTCTACCGCTACTGGTTCGACGACCGCCTGGTCGCGGTCAACCTGTGCGTCGAGGGCGGCGACAGCGTCATCATCCTGAAAACCACCTACGACGAGTCGCTGGGCAGCCAATACAGCCCGGCTTTCCTGCTGCTGGAAGAACTTTGTCAGCATTTGTTTGCGCTACGTCGTTTCAAGGGACTTGAATTCTATGGCAAGGTGATGGAGTGGCACCGCCGCTGGAGCGACGAAGTGCGCACCTTGTACCACGTCAACAGTTACCGCTGGTCCGGACTGCGCCGCCTGCACCACGCGTGGCAACGGCGCGCCGAACACCGCAACCTGGCGGCCGCCACCCCGGCCGGGGCAGCAACAGCGACAACAGCCGCAACAACCGAACAATCAATGGAGTAGCGTCAAATGCAACTGGAATCCGTCAAAACCATCCTCGGCGACGTACTGAGCCTGGGGCCGTCCGCACAGGCGCTCACGCGCGACTCGGCCTTGCTGGGCAGCATCCCCGAGCTCGACTCGATGGCCGTGGTGCAATTGCTGGCCGCGCTGGAGGAGCACTACGGCTTCACCATCGAGGACGACGACATCAGCGCCCACACCTTCGCCACCGTCGGCAGCCTGACCGACTTCGTCAACGACAAGATGATGGCGGCATGAACAACGGGGCGGCCGAGGCGTTCTTTCTGCCGGCAGACAATCAGGCCGGCGGGCAACGCTATTGCCTGTACCAGCCGGCCGTCGGCGCCTGCCGTGGCGCCCTGGTCTATGTGCCGCCGTTCGCCGAGGAAATGAACAAGTCGCGGCGCATGGCCGCCCTGCTGGCGCTGGAATTGGCAAGGCAAGGCATCGCCACCCTGCGCATCGACCTGCACGGATGCGGCGACAGCAGCGGCGATTTTGCCGACGCCCGCTGGGAAAGCTGGCGCGACGATATCGGCCTCGCCAGCGCCTGGCTGGAACAGCGCAGCGGCAACCGCCCGGCGCTGCTCGGGCTGCGCCTGGGCGCCCTGCTTGCGATGGACTACGCGGCCAACGCGCCGGAAGCCGATGCGCCGCGTCAACTGATCCTGTGGCAGCCCGTGCTGGACGGCGCCACCTTCCTCACGCAATTCCTGCGCCTGCGCATGGCCGGCGCGATGATGAGCGCGACGGGCGCGGCGGACAATTCCACCGCCGCCCTGCGTACGATGCTGGCGGCCGGGCAATCGCTGGAAGTCGCCGGCTACGAACTGTCGCCGGAACTGGCGCTGGCCATCGACGGCCTGAAGCTGGCGCCGCTCGGCCGCGCCGGTTGCGCCCTGCACTGGTTCGACGTCGGCCAGCCGGAGCGCGCGCAGTCGCCCGCCACGGACAAGGCGCTGGCGGCGCTGCGCGAGCGCGGCGTCGAGGTCGACCTGACCCGGATCGACGGACCGGCATTCTGGGGCAGCCAGGAAATCGCCACCTGCCAACCACTGCTGGAGGCCACCGCCGCGCTGGCCTCGTGGTTCGCGTTGGAGAGCGCCGATGCGCTATGAAGAACAAGCCGTGGCCTTCCGCTGCGGCGGTGAACAGCTTCACGGCGTGCTCAGCCTGCCGGAGCAGCCGTCGCCGCGCGGCGTGCTGATCATTGTCGGCGGGCCGCAATACCGCGCCGGCAGCCACCGCCAGTTCACCCTGCTGGCGCGCACGCTGGCGGCGCGCGGCATCCCGGTGCAACGCTTCGACTATCGCGGCATGGGTGACAGCGAAGGCGCGCAGCGCGACTTCAGCGATGTCGAGCTCGACGTGCGCGCGGCGGTCGATCATTTCATGACGGCAGTGCCTGGCATGCGCGAGGTGGTGCTGTGGGGCTTGTGCGACGGCGCCTCGGCGGCGCTGTTTTACGCCGGCCAGGACGCCCGCGTGCGCGGCCTGGTGCTGCTCAACCCCTGGGTGCGCACCGAAGCGGGCGCGGCGCGCGCCACGCTCAAGCATTATTACCGTGGCCGCCTGTTGCAGGGCGAACTGTGGCGCAAGCTGTTCAGCGGGCAGTTCGACGCCGGCGCCGCCTGGCGCTCGCTGCGCCAACTGCTGGCGGCCAGCGGGGCCAGCGGCAAGCCGCAGGCCGAAGCCGACGCCCCACCGGCGGACCTGCCCTCGCGCATGCTGGCGAGCTGGTCGCGCTTCAAGGGACCGGTGCTGCTGATCCTCAGCGGCGCCGACCTGACGGCCAGGGAATTCACCGACCTGGCCGACGCGTCCCCCGCATGGCAAAACCTGCTGAAGCGGGCGGGCACCACACGACACGAACTCGACGAAGCCGACCACACTTTTTCCCGTCGCGCATGGCGCGACCAGGTCGCCGACTGGACTGCAAACTGGGTGCACACATGGTAGAGACGGCAACGTCCAAAAAAGTGTTGATGATCGCCTTCCACTACCCGCCGATGCGCGGCAGCAGCGGTATTCAACGCACGCTGAAGTTCTCGCAATACCTGCCCGAATGGGGCTGGAAGCCGGTGCTGTTGTCGGCGCATCCGCGCGCCTACAGCAATCCCGGTGACGACCAGATGGGCGAGATCCCCGCCGACGTGCCAGTGTGCCGCGCCTTCGCGCTCGACACGGCGCGCCACCTGTCGCTGCGCGGCCGCTACTCGAGCCTGATGGCGCTGCCCGACCGCTGGGTGTCGTGGCTGCTGGGCGCGGTGCCGGCCGGGCTGCGGCTGATCCGCCAACATCGTCCGCAGGTGCTGTGGTCGACCTATCCGATCGCCACCGCCCACCTGATCGCCTACGTGCTGCAGCGCCTGTCGGGCCTGCCGTGGGTGGCCGACCTGCGCGACCCGATGACCGATATCGGCTATCCGGAAAATCCGCTCACGCGCAAGGTCTACCTGTGGATAGAACGGCGCACCGTCGAGCGCTGCACGGTGGCCGTGTGCACCACGCCGGGCGCGATCCAGACCTACCGGCAACGCTTCCCGCACCTGCCCGCCGAACGCTTCCGTCTGGTGGAGAACGGCTACGACGAGGAAAATTTCATCGACGCCCAGCGCAATGGCGCC